>JAFTUK010000033.1 GCA_017466325.1 Bacteroidaceae bacterium
CAGAGCTAATCTTAGAGGAGTGATAGACAAAAAATTTTTCCTGTTCAGAATAGCCAAACTTTTTGCTTTTCCACACTAATTAACTACTGAGCCCACAAATGGGCAAACTGATTTGGGGAACAGACAAAAACAATAAGTGAGGGAGATGCAATTGCATCTCCCTCACTTATTGTAGCGACTACGGGAATCGAACCCGTGTTCCATGCGTGAGAGGCATGTGTCCTAACCCCTAGACGAAATCGCCATTTCTAATTTCGAATGCAAAGGTATAACATTTCCTTCAAACATGCAAACTTTTTTCAAAAAAGAACTACCTAAATAACAACATTGTTATACACAAAGGTGGCAACGAGTCTAATGACAACCACATTGTTTTTACATTCTTACTCCTCTAACTCTCTTTGGAGAGTCTCCCACCCTGTCCTATCCTGCCACCAAACGTATAGTGTCTTGTAACGCTGTCCGGGGAAACGACGGGTACCAAGCGAAATGCGTGCAAAGGTGGAGGACCATTCGTCCAAGGTCTTTTCACGACGGTAGTCCCATTTGGAGTATTTGCGCTTCAGTTGCTTCTTTATCTGCCTGTACTTCAGCATGCGGGCAATCTCGTTCTCCATGAACTCGGAAAAGCATACACTTACCTGATGCACCGTATGGCTCTTTGGGGTGGCATGCACCTCAATGATACATTGCACACCATCGAACATGCCGGTGAACGAAGCTATCGTTTCTGACATCGTCTGCACCTCGTAGCCCTTGTCCTCCAGACTGTCCACAAAGGTTTCAAGGTTGCCTCCCAACGGCAGACCGAGGAAGAGGGCATGCTCCCCGCTTTGAGAATAAAGCGGCAACATGGAATACAGCGAGATGCATAGAAATAATGTCAGTATTCGGTTCATTGCTTATAGTAACAAAAATCATTCATACCCCTCCGTCGCTATGCGACACCTCCCCTGTCTCAGGGGAGGAAAGCTGCCAAGCAATCCACGGTCCAGTAATGTCTTTCATGCCAGGAGTATGTCTTGTTATCAAAAACATTCCGTCCGAAGTTGATGATGCTTCGGACGGAATGGTTATCTTCAGGGTTCACACCCTTGTTGCAGTCATGTCATTACTTAGACACCTTCTTCTGTCCGTTCTGGATATAGACCTGACCGGCAGGAGTATCGGGCAGACGACGGCCGCTGAGGTCATAGATGGGAGCCTCACCGTTTTCTGTACCTGCACCGCCAACAGAAGAAATGCCTGTGGCTGTGGTGAAGTCAATCTCCACTACGTCATCCTTTTCACAAGGTATCTCGGCAACGCCGTTCTCGTCGAGTGTTACATACACTTCCACGCCATTAACCTTCACACTTGCCTCGTTCAGTGCCATAGCACCCTTAGCACAACGTACCTTCAAGGGAGCGCCGGCATGGCTCTGGATGCGTACAGCCTGACACTTGCCTGCAGACCAGTTGAAGTCTACTGTGAAGTTGCCGATGGCCTTCATACCCTTCACGTTGCCCTGCTTGTTCCATACGGTGGGCACGGCAGGCATGATGTTGATGTAACCGTGTGCACTCTGCATGAGCATCTCGGCAATACCTGAGCATACGCCGAAGTTACCGTCAATCTGGAAGGGAGCGTGACTGTCGAACAGATTGTAGTAGATACCGCCTGCACCGGCATTTGTACCATAGTCGGTAGAGTGCTTCAGAGCGTTCTTGATGATGATGTGTGCGTGGTCGCCATCCTGGGCACGTGCCCACAGGTTAACCTTCCAGCCCATTGACCAACCTGTAGCGGCATCGCCACGGAGTTTCAGAGAGTTGACGGCAGGAGTGAAGTATTCGCTCTCGGGAGTAATCTGGTCCATGGGGAAGAGAGCCATCATGTGAGACATGTGGCGGTGACCACGGTCGTTACTGATGTCGAACGGACTGTACTTCCACTCGCGGAGCAACTTCTCGCCGGTCTTCACACCATTATAGGTTGCACCCCAACTGCCGGTATAGGTCTCTGTATGCAGACCCTTGTCGGTCTTTTCGAGGTAGAGGTTCAGTTTAGCAACGTCCTCGGTGGTAAGACCAGTGTTCTCCACGCCAAGGATACCGATAGCTTCGCTCAGGTTCTGGAACAGATAGTAAATCATCTGCTGGGCATGAGCGGTACCGTCCTCGGTCTGGTTGTCGTGCTGCTCAGCACTGAACTCGTTTGGAGCAACGAATGTGCCATCGGGATCGAACTTGTATGCAGGTTTGTAGTTGCGTACACGTTCCTGTTCGTCCTGAGTGCTGTCGAAACCGCGGTCCTCTATCAAGCGGTGGAACCAGAACTGTGCGCAATCCCACATTACGGGGAAGGCCTTGGCCAGGAACTCCTTGTCCTGAGTATAACGCCAGTGGGTCCACAGGTGACTGGTGTACCATACGTTGGCAACGAGGTAGTTGTCGCCCCATGTGCTCATGCTATTGTAGAGAGATGTCTCTGTAAGTACGCTCCAACCATAACCACCGTTATAGCGGGTGCCCACTTCCTTCCAACCGGCACTGTTTGCACCACGAATGATGAAGTTGACGAAAGGCTTGTGCAGGTCAGAGAGGTTGGTAATCTCTGTGGGCCAGTAGTTCATCTGGATGTTGATGTTGGTGTGGATGTCAGAGTTCCATGGAGAATTGGTACCACGGTCGTTCCAGATACCCTGCAGGTTGTTGGGGGCAGCAATGGGCTTGCGGTTTGAACTGATAGCCAGGTAGCGTCCATAGTGGAAGTACAACTGCTCCAAGAACAGGTGGTCGTTGGCTGTGCTTGTACCATTGGTGTTCTTGGGATAGTAGTTGTCAACAAGAGTCTTGGTGTCAACGCTGGGAGTCTGCAGACCGAGGTCGAAGGTCATACGCTTGGTGATGGCGGTGAAGTCTTCAATATGATCCTTCTCAACAGCCACAAAACCCTTTGCAACAGCGGCTTCGATTGTAGCCTTTACCTCCTCGCTCACGTCTTCTGGTGTAACGGCGCGGAAGTATGACTTTGAATCTACGTCACCGATAAAGTTTGTTGCCCCCTTGAGGTAGAAGGTAACTTCGGTTGCATTCTGCACACTGATGCCCCTGCTTGAAGATTCCACGATAGCACCCTCATCGGCAACGACATGCAGACGTGCAGCATACTTGACAGTCATCTTGCCGGTGAAGTACGCCATACCGTTTTCATAAGTAACACCGCCTGCACTTATATCCGAACCCGGTTCGATAGTAAAGTTCAGGTTCATCTTGTCCTCGCCCTCTGCCTTATACTGGGCAGCGATTACCTGATCAGGAGCAGAACTGAAATATTTGCGTGTAAACAGAGAACCGTTGCCGTTCTTGAACTGGACACCGGCAATACCCTCTTCAATATCAAGATAGCGCACATAGTCTGTAACGCCTTCATTTATGCTCTTGTCCTTGTTCTCCACGAAAACAGAACCGAAGTCCATGAATGTACGCTGTCCGCCACCGGCACCGACAACATTGGCAGCACCACTCCAGAGAGTTTTTTCGTTGAACTGAATTTCCTCGTTGTGCACGCCACCGAATATCATACATCCCAGTTCGCCGTTACCTAAAGGCAGGGCATACTCCATCCAGGGATAACTTACACCACTTGCTTCGGCAGAAGTCTTGTACCACAGGGTATTGGGATTCTTGGGCGCAAACTCCGTTACGCCGGTGATGTTCTGCACCTCATAGTAGTATGTATCGGGATAATCGTCAGGATTAACCTCGGTGAAGAAGAACTTACTGCCGGTATCACCTGTCACGCTGCCTGTGTTCCACAATGCCAGGAAGTTTCCTCTTTTGTTCCACCAATGGTTACCGCCGTCTATCTTGACATAGGAAGGTGTACTATTGAAATTGAAAGTACCAGAGAACAGCGTGCTGTAACCATCAGTGCCGTCTTTAACCATCGTAGCACGTGCATTGGCCTCAGTACCTGTGATACCCAACACCTTAGAGAGACCTGTAGAATAGTTATACACCTTGTATTTGCCGGTACTCTGGCTTACGAATGCCCATAAACCCTTGTTGTCACGAGGTTTGGCACTATTGGTCAGCAGCAAATTACCACCGTCGGTATAGTCGGAATTCATGCTAACGAATCCTCCGTGTCCGCCCTGAATGGTGTAGAACTTGGTGTCAGCATCGAAATAACTTACATAGATAGTCAAACCGTCCACATTTACAACGGCAAAAGTACCGTCCACAGATGTTGCCTGCACGTCAGACGCCTTGATGACAGCCTTGGTCGTTATGGTAGCACCGTCCTTGTATTCCTGACCGTCATAAGTGAAACCGGCAGAAGCGTCTTCTGTACCAAGGACAACAACGGCATAGACCTTATCCTCGGGAATGGCTTCCTCTATGTAGAAACAGTTACCGGCATCGGTTGTGGTCCAATTGTTCACGGCTATACCACTATTTGCCTGACCAGCAATCTGCGTATTCAATCCCTGACCACCTACGCACATCTTCCAGGGGTATGATGCATTGTCTACCTTCTCTATTGTAAGAGCTGCACTTGCAGCATCGGTAAACTTACCGCCCTGCCCTACATACTTCTGTGCGCCAACACTGAAAAGATAGTAGTTGTTACCATTCTTCTGGATATTAAACTGCAAGTTAGGATTGTCCAGACTATAAGTAACACTGCCTACGGATTTACCTGTACTTGTACATAATTCACCCGGCATCTTGTCGCTGAAGAGCAAGAATGCGCGTTCACTCCTGATGGTGTAGACCTTGTCGTTATCCAACTGCGACAGGTCTGTCACCTTTTCAGCCCATCCCTGCACTGTGCAACAAAGAAGGGCAAACATCAAAAGATAAATCTTCTTCATTTGATTTGTTGTTTATTTAGGTTAGTAATATATTTATTTCACTGAATAGAGTCCGCATGTTATTGCCTCTAAAGAAATAGGCACATACACCATGGAATACCATCCCGGTTCTTCCTCATAGAAGAAGCCTATGCGACCGTCCTTCTGCAGGGTCATGGTGCTATATGCACTGCCTGTATGGCTGACGTGGTATGGCTGTTGGTTCCAATCCTCGGCAAATGCCTTGGGTGAGGCGTATGATGCGGCCTCGGTAATGTCTTTCCAGTAAATCTTCACATCCGAACGTCCGTCGCCGGTTGGCAAAGACTGCAGGGCAAGGGTACGCTGTGCCCCGTCTGCCTTTCTCCGTGCCTGAAGGATGAGTATCTCACCGTTGGTACTGTTGCGTCCCACCTTTATGCCACCACGTTGCTGGTCGCTGGCAACTACGTCGCCCCATGCTCCGTCCACTTTTTTCGGGTCATCGGAATACTTGTAGATATTGAAGAAACGTCCGGCACCCTTGCGGCTGCTCAGCACCACACTGCCGTCGGGCAGTTCTTCGCACTTGGGTTCGTCGCCACGGGGACAGGGCAATGCGGCCTTGCCTCCAAGGGCATGCCATGTCTGGCCGAAGTCATCGGTATAGAGCACACGGTTGCCATGGTTCTTTGTCCACACGGGGGCATATACACGATAATGGGTTCCCACCTTAATGGTCTTGCTCTGTGTCAGTTTGCCACTGCCTACGAAAAGGCTCTGCACACGATACTTGTCAAAGCCTTCCTCGCCACGCTGCATGAACGCACTATAGAACACGTTCGTTATGTCAGACCACGAACACATGGCTCCCTTGGGAGCAGGAGAGTGCTTACCGTCCAGCGCATCGCCCCAGGTTTTGCCATTGTCGGTGCTGTACAGGCGTGCCACGGGATTCGGCTCGCCGTCGGGCCAGTTGCCGTGCCAGCATACAGTATGTCCGCAGACGTCTATGAGCAGTATGGCACCGGTCTCACGGTCTACCACCATAGCAGGATCGCCGAAACCGTCATCGCGTACTCCCTCGTCGCTGTAACTGCCTTGGATAACGTATTTCCCTTCGCTCCACTTGCTGCCGTCCTTGGAACCAATGCGCATCACCTGGTCTACACGTCCGTAACCAATGTCATTGCCACAAGGGCGTGCATCGTTTATAGCCAGGAGTTTGCCGTTCTTCATGGTCACGATGCTGGGTATGCGGAAAGGTTCCTTGTCGTTGTGGAACCACAGATACTGGTACTCGCTCTCTGCGTCGGCATCATAAACAACATTCCACGCATCGGGATGCTGTTCTATGCAACGCAGTGTATAGCCATGCAGTTTGTGCGCTCCTCTCAAGGCAAAGAACGCTCCGTCGGGTACATCAAAAGTAATGGTCTTGCCTGCCTCGTCGGCCTTTACCGTATAGAGGCTTGCCTTGTCTGCTATGCGGACTTCCAGCACGCCCATCCACAGATTGGTCTTGGGCGAACGTGTCTTGCCGTTCAACTGCACGTTCACCTTCACCGTCTCTGCCGTCATAGGCAATGCCATCAGCATCAACGTCACAAGCGAGAATAATTGCTTAAGACTCTTGTTCTTCATCATCAAGTATTAGGTTTTGGTTGTGTATTTTCATAATTGAGCACATGCGCCCGTATGCTACGGACACATGCTCGTCACGCACTACATTGCGAAGCAAAGATAGTGTTTTTTCCTAAAACAGAAAAGGGAAATGTCGGATATTGTTACGAGGGACGTTATTTTTCCGCCAGATACATGGTGCAGATACCAAAGGTAAATCGTTTCCACTGCACGAAGCGGAAGCCGGCTTTCTGCAGGATTCCCTGCATCACCTCTCCCTGGGGGAATGCTTCCATTGTGGCAGGAAGATACGAATAGGCCTTGCTGTCCCTGCTTACAATCCAGCCCACCAGAGGCATAACCACATGGGAATAAAGCCAGAACAGTTGGCGCATGGGGAAATGCGGCGGTGTGGCAAGTTCCACAATGAGCAGATGACCACCAGGACGAAGCACGCGGTACATTTCACCCAGACCGGCGTCAAGGTCTTGAAAATTCCTTACACCATAGGCTACGGTCACGGCATCAAAAGAACTTTCGTCAAAGGTAAGGTGCAGACAGTCCTCCTTCTGGAAAACAATCTCGGTGCTCTGCAGTTCCGAGGCAACGGCATCCACCTTGCGACGCGCCACTTCCATCATGCCCTCGCTGATATCTGCGCCGACAATCTGCTGGGGTTTGAGCAACCGTCCTACCAGAATTGCAAAGTCGCCCGTACCAGTGGCTATGTCCAAGACACGTTTGGGGGTATACTTGCCCAAGGCCTCCACAGCCTTGCGCCTCCAGCCCTTGTCCACACCCATACTGAGGGCATGGTTAAGAAAATCGTAAGTGGGGGCAATGCCGTCAAACATTGCCTCCACCTGCTCTACCTTCTCTCCCTGCTGGGAGTATGGCTTTATCTGCTCTTGATTGTACATTACAGATCCCCTCCCTCGCTGGGAGGGCCGGGGTATATGTTTTTCTTCTACTTCCTACTCTCCAGCCACTTCGTCACGTTGCGCTCAATACGCTGCTGTATATCGCCTTCGCTATCGGCAGGAACAAACTTAGTGCCCGTAATGTGCTCGTACAGCTCGATATAGCGGTCGCTCACACTCTGTGCATACTCGTCTGTTATCTCGGGCATAACGTCGCCGGGGCGGTTCATGAAGTCGTGCTCAATGAGCCACTGGCGCACGAACTCTTTGGAGAGTTGCTTCTGGGGCTCGCCCTTCTCGAACTTCTCCTCGTAGCCCTCGGCATAGAAGTAGCGTGAACTGTCTGGGGTATGTATCTCGTCAATCAGGATAACCTTACCGTCGCGCTTGCCGAATTCATACTTGGTGTCCACGAGGATAAGGCCCATCTTGGCGGCTATCTCCGAGCCGCGCTGGAAGAGAGCACGCGTGTACTGCTCCATCTGTTCGTAGTCTTCCTTGCTTACTATACCCTGAGCAATGATTTCCTCCTTGCTGATGTTCTCGTCATGACCCTCATCGGCCTTGGTGGTGGGAGTGATGATGGGTTCAGGGAAACGCTCGTTCTCGCGCATTCCTTCGGGCAGACGCACACCGCATATCTCACGGCATCCGTTCTTGTACTCGCGCCATGCAGAACCTGTCAGATAACCACGGATAATCATTTCCACGCGGAAGCCCTCGGCACGGAGGCCCACCGTCACCATGGGATCGGGAGTGGCCAGTTTCCAGTTGGGAACGATGTCGGCTGTAGCATCCAGGAACGAAGCTGCTATCTGGTTCAGGCACTGACCCTTGAAAGGAATTCCTTTAGGCAGGATTACGTCGAATGCAGAAATACGGTCGGTGGCTACCATAACGAGAAGGTCACCATCAATGTCATAAACGTCACGAACCTTGCCGTGATATACACTCACCTGACCTGGCAGGTTAAAGTCTGTACGAGTTAATGCTTTCATATCTATATAATTTATATTTTACCTATTATACACTCCCGGCTTTCCAGTTGTCATGGGCCACAGACGACACTGATACGACTGATTTACACAGATTCCGATTTCCGTTTTCCACCCTATCTACTCCCTCCCATTCAGGGGCGAACGAGGTCTTTAGAAGATGGACTAAATGTCCATCTGTGCCTTGTGAGGGGAGCAATCCCCATTGCGACGCGCGGACTGGCCGGGGAGGGGTCCGTTTTCACCTTTTCGTTTATCATACGCCTCCACTATCCTTGACACCAGACGGTGGCGCACTATATCTTTACGGTTCATGTGCACAAATCCTATGCCGCTTACTCCGTCCAGGATTTCCAAGGCCTCGGAAAGTCCGCTTCTGACACCACGGGGCAGGTCCACCTGCGATGTGTCTCCAGTGATTATCATCTTGGTGTTCATGCCCATTCGTGTCAGGAACATCTTTATCTGTGCCGAAGTGGTGTTCTGCGCCTCATCAAGGATAACAACGGCATCGTTCAGCGTGCGTCCTCGCATGAAAGCCAAGGGGGCGATCTGCACGATGTTCTGTTCCATCATCTCGCGCAACTTCTGTGCCGGAATCATATCCTCCAGAGCATCGTAGAGGGGCTGCAGATAAGGGTCTATCTTATCCCTCATGTCACCGGGCAGGAAACCAAGTTTCTCACCTGCCTCCACTGCCGGGCGCGAAAGGATTATCTTGCGTATTTCCTTGTTCTTCAGCGAGCGCACGGCCAGCGCTATGCTCATGTATGTCTTGCCGCTACCGGCAGGTCCGGTGGCGAATATCATATCGTTCTCCTGATAAAGGCGCACCAGTTTCTGCTGGTTCTCGCTTCTGGCGGAAATAGGTTTGCCCGTTACGCTGTACACCACCACGCCTTCCACGCCCTCCTTGCTGACACGTTCGCCACGCAGGATATGCAGGATATCCTCCTCTGTCAGGCTGTTGTACTTCAGGCAGTGTTTCTGGAGTTTCTCTATATTCTCCTCCAGAGCGCACATTTCCAATTCATCGCCCATCACATGGAGCACGTTGCCACGTGCCACAATGCGCAACTTGGGATAGAGGGCCTTCACCATCTGGATATTGGCATTATTGACCCCATAGAACACTACGGGGTCCACATCTTCCAGTATGATATGCTTTTCTATCATCTATTGAATGGTTTCGTGTACAAAGTTACATAATATATTTGGATTATACGTCATTTTATAATAACTTTGTCACGAAAATCATGAGACGACTAAAGAAAAACTATTACCTAGCACTGTTTTGCTGCACGGTTGGCATACTGGGAATTGTGAGGATGGCGAATGGCGAAAGCCCCGCCACGGTCAAACAGCCCCTACCCCAACCCGCACACCGCCATCCCATATACTCCGTCCCTTCTTTCAGTGGTACGTTCCCCGATCTTCAGGAGACGCACGCTGAGAGCGCGAGGCAGTGGGGTGTAAAACCTGTAAGAAACCGCATAGAGGCAGAAAAGAGGAAAAGCGAACTGGTATTCATAGGTTCCAACCCCTTCTACAAGATGGACCCTGGAATGAACAGCAGCATCCCCTATCTCGTGCCACGCGCCGCATCGGCACTGGAAACCATAGCACGCAACTATCTGGACTCTCTCCACGTGAAGGGCATTCCCCTGCATAAGATTCTGGTAAGCAGTGTTCTGCGAACCGAGGAGGACGTGGAAAGACTACGGCGCACCAACATCAACGCATCCCCCGAATCATGCCACCGCTATGGCACAACCTTCGACATCCCGTACAACAGATACCACACCGTTGAGCCACCCCACGAGAACCGCCGCGCGGTGCAGAACGACACCCTCAAATGGATACTTGCAGAGGTATTAAGGGATGTACGCGAAAATGGCCTGTGTCACATCAAGTATGAAGTAAAACAGGGATGCTTCCACATTACAGCAAGATGAAGGAATACGGACTCATAGGATTGACACTGGGACACAGCTTTAGCAGAAAATTCTTTACAGAGAAATTCCAGCGAGAGGGCATTGACGCCCAATACCTCAACTTCGAGATACCCGACATAGGGTGTCTTGCAGACATTATTCACAAGCATCCGAATCTGGAGGGACTGAACTGCACCATTCCCTACAAAGAGTCCATACTGCCGTATCTTGACGACATCACGCCGGAGGCCCGGGAAATAGGTGCCGTGAACGTGGTGAAGATCCAACGTGATGAGAGTTACACCGGCGGCAGGTGCATGGATGGCATACGGCTGACGGGTTTCAACAGCGACATCATAGGCTTTACCGACAGCATTGCCCCCTTACTGGAACCACACCATAGGAAAGCCTTGATTTTAGGCACCGGTGGAGCAGCCAAGGCAATAAAGGTCGGACTGGAAAAACTGGGCATTCAATGTACCCACGTCAGCCGTCGAGCCTCTAAGGACCCTAAGGACCTATCCTCCCCCTATCTTCTCGCCTACACAGAAATCACCCCCAGCACCCTTCAGGAATACCACATAATTGTAAACTGCAGTCCCGTGGGCATGTTTCCCCACACCGAGGAAGCCCCAGTTCTGCCCTATGAGGCCCTTTCCCCCAGCCACCTTCTCTACGACCTCATCTACAATCCGGAATTGACCTTGTTCCTACACCTGGGAGCGCAGTACGGCGCCAAGGTGAAGAATGGACGGGAGATGCTGGAACTGCAAGCCGTTGCCAGTTGGGATTTATGGACATCCAGATAAACACGCCGCAGACTCGCATAATTGCTCACTTTTCCGTATTCCTGAACATCGGCCTTAAGCCACTTCACTTGAAAATCTTTAATTTATTTGATATTTTGCCCACTTCTTCGTATCTTTGTGCCCATAAATATAATACATTATCATTATGAGCAACCAAAGATACATGATGCGCGGTGTATCCGCTGCCAAGGAGGACGTACACAATGCCATCAAGAACATCGACAAGGGACTCTTCCCCCAAGCTTTCTGCAAGATAATCCCCGACATTCTGGGCGGCGACCCCGAGTATTGCAATATCATGCATGCCGACGGAGCCGGAACAAAGTCTTCTCTGGCCTACATGTACTGGAAGGAAACAGGCGACCTTGGCGTATGGAAAGGCATTGCCCAGGATGCACTGATCATGAACACAGACGACCTCCTGTGTGTGGGTGCTGTTGACAATATTCTGGTAAGTTCCACCATCGGGCGCAACAAGATGCTCATCCCCGGCGAGGTCATCTCTGCCATCATCAACGGTACTGACGAGCTGATGGCCGAGATGCGTGAAATGGGTGTAGGCATCTACGGCACAGGGGGCGAGACTGCCGATGTGGGCGACCTGGTGCGTACCATCATCGTAGACAGCACCGTCACCTGCCGTATGAAGCGCAGCGATGTCATCGACAATGCCAACATCCGTCCCGGCGATGTCATCGTGGGCCTTTCAAGCACAGGACAGGCCACCTACGAGAAGGAGTACAACGGTGGCATGGGCAGCAACGGCCTGACCTCCGCTCGCCACGACGTATTCAACAAGTATCTTGCAGAGAAGTATCCCGAGAGTTATGACCACCAGGTGCCTGAAGAACTGGTATATAGCGGCAAGTACAGGCTTACCGACAATGTGGAGGGCGCACCCCTCACAGCCGGCAAACTGGTTCTCTCCCCCACCCGCACTTATGCTCCTGTGGTAAAGAGACTGTTGGACGAGATGCGTGCCGACATCCATGGCATGGTGCACTGCACGGGTGGCGCACAGACCAAGGTGCTGCACTTCGTCAGCGACAACTGCCGCGTCATCAAGGACAACATGTTCCCCGTGCCTCCTCTGTTCCGCGCCATACAGGAAGAGAGCCAGACAGACTGGAGCGAGATGTACAAGGTGTTCAACATGGGCCACCGCCTGGAGGTCTACGTTGCACCCGAAATGGCAGAAAAGGTTATTGCCATCTCCAAGTCCTTCAACATCGA
Organism: Bacteroidaceae bacterium; assembly: GCA_017466325.1. GTDB lineage: Bacteria > Bacteroidota > Bacteroidia > Bacteroidales > Bacteroidaceae > Physcousia. Next base: position 12,334 of record JAFTUK010000033.1, read on the forward strand.
CGCACAGATCGTGGGACACATAGAGGAGGGCAAGAAGAGCCTGACCATAAAGAGCGAGTTCGGCGAATTCAACTACTAAACCAAGAGACGTAAGAGAAATGGCAAACAACTTGCTTGAACGACTGGAAGGCTTGGTATCACGCTTTGAGGAGGTATCCACCCTGATTACGGACCCCAGCGTCATAGCCGACCAGAAGAGATATGTGAAACTTACCAAGGAGTACAAGGACCTTGGCCGCATAGTGGATGCCCGCAAGGAATACGTGGGTTGCATGCAGAACATTGCCGACGCCAAGGAAATGCTGGCCATGGAGGAGGACGCCGAAACCAGGGAGATGCTGCGCGAAGAACTATCCGAGAGCGAAAAGCGCATCCCCGAACTCGAGGACGAGATAAAACTGCTCCTCGTACCTGCCGACCCCGAGGACGACAAGAACGTCATCATGGAAATACGCGGCGGTACGGGTGGTGACGAGGCTGCACTGTTTGCCGGCGACCTGTTCCGCATGTACAGCAAATACATCGAGACCAAGGGATGGAAGATGGCAGTGTCCAGTTTCAGCGAGGGTTCCTCGGGCGGATACAAGGAAATAATCTTCAGCGTCACCGGCGAAGGCGTGTACGGCATCATGAAGTACGAGAGCGGCGTGCACCGCGTACAACGCGTACCTGCCACAGAAACACAGGGTCGTGTGCACACCAGCGCCGCCACAGTGGCAGTCCTTCCCGAGGCAGAGGAGTTCGACGTGGAAATCAACGAGGGTGCCATCAAGTGGGATACCTTCCGCTCAAGCGGTGCCGGCGGACAGAACGTCAACAAGGTGGAGTCCGGCGTGCGTGCCCGCTACATGTGGCGCAACCCCTTCACCAACGAGGACGAGGAAATACTGGTAGAATGTACAGAGACACGCGACCAGCCCAAGAACAAGGAGCGCGCCCTGGCTCGCCTGCGCACCTTCATCTACGACAAGGAGCATCAGAAGTATCTGGACGACATCGCCTCAAAGAGAAAGACAATGGTGTCCACCGGCGACCGCTCGGCAAAGATACGCACCTACAACTATCCGCAGGGGCGCATCACCGATCACCGCATCGGCTACACCATCTACAACCTCAGTGCCTTCATGGACGGCAGCATACAGGACTGCATAGACCACCTCATCGTGGCCGAAAATGCCGAACGACTCAAAGAAGCCGAACTGTAAAGCAATACTATAGTCACTATTAAATCTATAGAATCTATAGGATCTATAATCCAAGTCTAACCCTTAACCCCAAATACTATGACCAGACAAGAACTTATCCAGAATATCAAGACAAAGCGCAGTTTCCTCTGCGTAGGCCTCGACACCGACCTGAAAAAAGTCCCCGCCCACCTTCTGAACGAAGAGGACCCCATCTTCGCGTTCAACAAGGCTATCATAGATGCCACCGCCGCATACTGCGTGGCATACAAGCCCAACCTTGCCTTCTACGAGGCTTTCGGCGTGAAAGGTCTCATGGCTTTCGAGAAGACGGTAAAGTACATCCAGGAGAATTATCCCGACCAGTTCATCATCGCAGACGCAAAGCGTGGCGACATCGGCAACACCTCTGCCATGTACGCACGCACATTCTTCGAGGAATACAACCTTGACTCCGTTACCGTAGCGCCCTACATGGGCGAGGACAGCGTAACCCCCTTCCTGGGCTACGACGGCAAGTGGGTCATCCTCCTTGCACTGACCAGCAACAAGGGTAGCCACGACTTCCAGCTGACCGAAAGCACCGACGGAGAAAAACTTTTCCAGAAGGTTCTGCGCAAGAGCCAGGAGTGGGCAGGCAACGACCAGATGATGTACGTTGTCGGCGCCACACAGGGCCAGGCCTTCGAGGAGATACGAAAGATTGTACCTGATCACTTCCTTCTTGTCCCCGGTGTAGGAGCACAGGGCGGTTCACTCAGCGAAGTATGCAAATACGGCATGACACAGGAATGCTGCCTGCTGGTAAACAGTTCACGTGCCATCATCTATGCCGACAACACCGAGAACTTTGCCAATGCAGCGGCTGAGGCGGCAAAGGCCGTACAGCAGGAAATGGCAGCAGAGTTGAGCAACAGAAACATCTAACTCCCCCTAAGGACACTAAAGACCTTAAAGACCTTAAAGACCCTAAAGACCCGTTATAAACCCAACATCAATGACATGGAATTCAGCGCACAAATGATAGCAGGACTTGTCGGGGGAACCATCGTTGGCGACCCCCAAGCCACTGTTTCCGATTTCGCCAAGATAGAGGAAGGCCGCCCCGGCTGCATCAGTTTCCTGGCCAACGACAAATACGAGCATTACATCTACACCACAGAAAGCAGCATCGTGCTTGTCAACGACTCCTTCGAACCCAAGCAGGAAATAAAGGCGACACTGATAAAGGTTGCCAACGCCCGTGAGGCCGTTGCCAACCTCATCAACATCTACGACAGCATGAAACCCAAGCCAAAGGGCATAGACGCCACGGCATTCATAGATCCTACCGCCACCATTGGCAAGGACGTGTATCTTGGCCCCTTCGTTGCCATCGGACCCAAGGCGGTAATCGGAGACGGTTGTATCCTGCACCCACATGCTACCGTAGGAGCAAGGGCCACCATAGGTGCCAACACCGAGATGTATGCCGGCAGCGTGGTGTACCACGACTGCAGGGTTGGCGCAAGGTGTATCCTCCATGCCAATTCCGTCATCGGCGCCGACGGTTTCGGTTTCGAACCTACCGAAGAGGGCTACAAGAAGATAGCACAGATAGGCATTGCCGTACTGGAGGATGACGTGGAGATAGGCGCCAACTCCTGCGTGGACCGTGCCGTAATGGGCGAAACCGTCATACATCGCGGCACGAAGATAGACAATCTGGTGCAGATTGGCCACAACTGCGAAGTGGGCAGCCATACAGTCATGTCAGCCCAAGTGGGTGTAGCAGGTTCCACAAAAATAGGCGAATGGTGCATGTTTGGCGGACAGGTGGGCATAGCAGGCCATGCCACCATAGCGGACAGGACCCAGGCCGGCGCACAGTCCGGCATACCCAACAGCGTGAAGAAGCCCAACCAGCAACTTATGGGTTCTCCTGCCATTGAGCCTCGCACATGGTGGAAGGCTCAGGCCGTAATAAAGCAACTTCCCGACATGTGGGCCTCCATGAACCGCATGAAGAAGGAGATAGAGGAACTGAAGGCACAACTGCAGGAGCAGAAAAAGCAAGACTGAGTATCTGCAACAGAATACATACATTATATAATATATATATATATGAAGCAACGCACACTGACATCATCCTTCACCCTACACGGCAAGGGACTTCATACAGGCATGGACCTCACAGTCACATTCTGCCCGGCTCCCGAAAACTACGGATACAAGATCCAGCGTGTAGACATGGAAGGGCAACCTATCATTGATGCCATTGCAGAAAACGTAGTAGAAACGACCCGTGGCACCGTACTTGGTATCGGAGATGCACGTTGCAGCACCATTGAGCATGGTCTGAGCGCCCTGTATGCCTTCGGTATCGACAACGTGCTGATACAGGTCAACGGACCAGAGTTCCCCATCTTGGACGGCAGTGCTGCACCTTACGTGCAGAAAATTCACGAAGCAGGCATAACCGAACAGCAGGCCGACAAGGATTGGTTTACCGTTACGGAACCCATAGAGATAAAGGACGAGGCAACAGGTTCGCACATCACCATAATGCCTGCCGACGACTTTGCCGTTTCCGTCACCATAGACTTCAATTCTAAGATGATGCCCATACAGACGGCAACGCTGAGGGAGATCAACGACTTTGAAAAGGAGTTCTCGGCAGCCCGCACCTTCGTTTTTGTCAGAGAGATAGAACAGCTCCTGGCCTTGGGACTGATAAAGGGTGGAGACCTTGACAATGCCATAGTGATCTACGAGAGGGAAACCACTCAAGAGAGCATGGACAAACTCTGCCAACTGACCAAGGCAGAATGGCACGATGCCACAAAACTTGGATACATACAGCACAAACCTCTTGTATGGGACAACGAACCTGCCAGACACAAATTGCTGGACATCATCGGCGACATAGCCCTTGTGGGCAAACCCATCAAGGGGCATATCGTAGCCATCAAGCCCGGGCATACCATCAACAATAGGTTCGCCCGGTTGCTGAGGGGATAAGGAGAAAAAGCCCCCTCCCCAACCAGTCCGCGCGTCGCAATGGGGATTGCTCCCCTCAAAGGACACGAAAGTATATTCAATACTTTCTCTAAAGGGCCTTTTCTCCCCTGCATGGGAGGGAGCAGAAAACAAAGAACGCGGTTCACCCACTCGTAGGGACACACATATAGTTACACCCTCACCAACCTCTGCGCCCTCTGTCGTAGCGAAGCTTGCGACCCCTCCAGCGCCAGCGTGAATACAAAAAAACTCTGCGTTCTTTGCGTAATCTGCGTGAGAACAAAAATGCGTGAGAGCAAAAACATACCAATAATAAACGGACGCGGCATGCCGCGTCCCTACTGCAAGACAACACAAAGAAAAACATTGACAAACCAATAACTATTAACATACTATGATTAGCCCCTTAGCATTCATCCATCCCGAAGCACAGATTGGAGAAAATTGTGAGATTGGTCCCTTCTGCTATATCGACAAGAATGTCGTAATCGGCGACAACAACATACTGATGAACAGCGTCACCATACTTTATGGTGCAAGAATAGGAAACGGCAACAAGTTCTTCCCAGGCGCTGTAATCGGAGCCATCCCCCAGGATCTGAAATTCCGTGGCGAGGAGACCACTGCGGAAATAGGCGACAACAACACCTTCCGCGAGAATGTCACTGTAAACCGTGGCACAGCAGCCAAGAACAAGACTGTTGTAGGAAGCGGAAACCTATTCATGGAGGGCGTGCACATTGCGCATGACGACATCGTCGGCAACGAGTGCATCATCGGCAACGGTACAAAACTGGCAGGAGAAGTAACCATCGATGACCGTGCCATACTTTCTGCCAACGTTCTTGTACACCAATTCTGCCGTATCGGCAGTTATTGTATGGTAGGTGGCGGCACACGCAGTGCACAGGACATCCTGCCATACGCCATGATAGCACGCGACCCTGCCGCATATTGCGGACTGAACACCGTTGGTCTGCGCCGACGTGGTTTCGAGCGAGACATCATCGACAACATACACCGCACATACCAGATAATACTTCAAGGCACAGGACTGCTGAAAGACCTGCTTGCAAAGGTAGAGGAAGAAATCCCCAACTCTCCCGAGATTGAATACATACTGGACTTTATCCGCACCAGCAAGAGAGGTTTCATAAGATAGAATTATCATGACACACCGTTTCCTATTATTCTGCGAAGAGGAGGCCAATTTTGTTATGGAAATCATGGCGTCACCCTCCACCACCTTCCACGAACTGCACACCCTCATACTGAATTCATGTGGATACGTCGAAAGCGGAAACCACCTATTCCTCATCTGCAACGAAGACTGGAAAATAAAGGAGAAAATACATCTGAACGACGTCGTCTCCACGGACTACGACGAGGACATCTTTCTTATGGATAACTCCATTTTAGAAGATTTCATCGAAGAAGAGGGACAACACATGGCCTACATCTATGAACCAGACACCAAAAAGAAGTTCCTGATTGAACTTGTAGAAAATATCTTCGGTGAAAAGGCAGAAAAAGCCTTTGTCCGCAGACAAAAGGGCACCGTTCCCGTACAATTCAAAGATACGGCAATTCCATCTGCACAAACCGAAACAGCACCTACAGCAAACGACTCCGAGGAACAGGCAAGCGAAGACCTATTTGCCGAGGATTCCTTCAACGAGGACGAAATAGACACTGAGGGCTTTGAGGTAACAGAGATGTAAGGCACAGCCATTGGCGCAAAAATAATGACACCAACTCTTATCGTAATATTGGGTCCAACTGCAGTAGGCAAGACGGAACTCACCCTTTCGTTGGCGGAATATTTCAACTGTCCCATCCTCAACTGCGACTCCCGACAAATTTACCGTGGCATGAGGATAGGCACCGCCGCCCCAACGCCAGAACAGTTGGCCAAAGTCAAACATTATTTTGTCGGGCAGCTCGCATTGGACGAATATTACAGTGCGGCAAAATACGAGCAGGACGTCCTACAGCTTGCTTCCGAACTCTTCAAGACTCACGACATCCTCATCATGTCGGGCGGCAGCATGATGTATATCGATGCAGTATGCAACGGCATTGACGACATCCCCACTGTCGACGATGAGGTAAGGGCAACACTCGCAAGAAGGCTTCAGGAAGAAGGACTGGACCCGCTTCTGTCCGAACTGAAACTGGTAGACCCCAAACATTATGCCCTTGTCGACCACATGAATGCCAAACGTGTGGTACACGCACTGGAGATATACTACACCACAGGCAAGCCTTATTCCAGTTTCCTGACAAGGAAGACGCTACGATGCGGTGCTTCAACCTCGCTAACGGCAGACCGCCCGTTCAAAATACTGAAAATCGGCCTCGAGCGTCCACGTGAGGAACTTTTTGCACGTATAAACGCCAGAGTGGACCACATGATAGACTCAGGATTACTCCACGAGGCTATGACCCTCCTGCCCCACCGCCACGAAAACGCCTTGAACACCGTAGGCTACAAGGAAATGTTCAACGTCCTTGACGGCACTTGGGAACTGCCCATGGCCACAGAGCGCATGAAAAAGAACACACGTGTCTATGCCAAAAAGCAGATGACGTGGTTCAAACACGACACCAGCATCACATGGTTCCATCCCGACGACAGGGACAACATCATCAGACACATTGACAAAAAACTTACAACTGGGGAGTAGCACTGCATACTCCCCCTTTTTTATCCTCACCAGAGAACAAGGATTCGTCCTCAAGAGAAGAATAATCCCAAATCGGCCATCAGACTGTTATGCGCTAATGAAACCATCTTTTTGTCATCTGCTTCCTCGCTTCTCGGTTACAATGAAACCCCATTGCGCCCTCAAAGCAACAAAACACATGTGCAAAAATAAAGGCTATTATCATCATAACGCTAATGACCGATGTGGGATGATTCGTCGCCAGTGGCGATAAAATGAGCCGCCACTGGCGGTAAACTTTATCGCCGAGGGCGGCTCATTTTACCGCCACCGACGACTCAGCAAGGCCCCCGATAAGGCATAAACAAGGAACCACAGCCAGCGACAGACGGCATCAGCACCTCCCAAAAATTAAGGAGGGTGCAGGACCACCAACGGCAAATGAGTGTACATAAGACACATCTGTTTCATGTCATGATTTTAACATTTCAAAGAAGACTTTTGGGATTTTTTGTGTTAAATTCCGCAAATTGGACTTATTCATACGGACACGAAGACCCGTTTTCGCAAAAAATATCTTAAATTTGCTTTCACACTGCATATATTATGCGCAGATAAAAGGGGTAAATTGTGTTCAAAAGCCAATAGAGCCCATCGAGAGAACCGAAAAAATACAAACCGTGAAAAATGTGATAAAAGGCAAAACAATTTTTTAACTAAACAATCTATAAAACCAAAAATTATGCGTATGAGAAACCGTTTAAGCAAATGTAGCAAGCATGTGGCCTTCGCCGCATGTATGCTGGCTCTCGGCGGAAGCTTCTCGGCATGTCAGGACGAGTACACACTGGACGATGCAAAACCCGTGTGGCTCAACTCCAGCATCTACGAGACTCTTGAGAGCGACGGAAGTTACACGAACTACCTGCGCCTGATTGGTGACCCCGATGTCAACACGGGAGAGAACAACGACGAAAGTTCTCTGGTGCAGATTCTGTCAAAGACCGGTTCTAAGACAGTGTTTGTCGCCAACGACCAGGCATGGCAGAACTTCTTCGAGGCAAACAAGAAGTTGCCCAAGGCCAACCCTTGGCACTATGCCCAAAGTTACGAGCAGCTGTCCAAGAACCAGAAGAAACTTCTGCTTCACACCAGCATGCTGAACAATGCCATCACCATGGAGAGCCTGTCCAGCAACTCTGGCGAGACACCCACTCCTGGTATGTATCTGCGTCGCTACACTGATGTCGAGGTTGTGGACACAATCACAAAGATTGCTGTTACAGACCTGCCCAAGAGCTACTGGACTGCAGACAAGCAGGCCACAGAAGACGGTCTTGCACAACCCGAGGTAGACCAGTGGAGCCGTATCCGCAACTGCGGTCTGCTCGGTTATGACTCAATCTACATGGTTATGGACAGCTCCCTGACCATGATGATCCACTTCACCAACGAGTACATGGCCAAGAAGCAGATTACCGACGAGGACTTCCGCATCATCATGGGTCGCGAGCGTATCACAAGCGACGTACATATCTATGACGCCCTTCTGGACAGCGCCGACATCGTTTGCGAAAACGGTTATATCAACATGACAGAAAAGCCCCTCGTGCCACTGGCCAACATGGCAGAGGCTATCCGTACAAACGGAAAGACCAACATCTACAGCCACATACTGGACCGCTTCTCTGTTCCTTTCCAGAACAAGACCGTAGCACGTCTGTATTCCAAGTTGGACCCTAACTTCCTGGAAACCGACACTCTCTACACTAAGCGTTATTACTCTAAGCGCTCCTACGGTTCAACCGTTACCAGCGACGTGGCTCTGACCAACGACGAGCGCGGCAACCTGTTTGCCAACGGTGAGGCGATCCTCAAATTCGACCCGGGATGGAACGAGTACTATCCCAACGGTGAATCTCCTGAAACCGACATGGGCGCAATGTTCGTTCCCAACGACGCACAGATGATCGAGTACTTCAACACCGGTGGTGGTAAGACACTGCTTGAGGAGTACTGTAAAGACCATCACATCGGACAATACAGTGCTAATACCGAACAGGATCTGGAACTTCTCTATCAGGACATTGACCAGATCCCCTTGAGCATATTCTACAGTATTCTCAACCATGGTATGTTCGACAGCTTCGTGGCCACCGTGCCCAGCAAGATGCTGAAGCAGCGCGAAACAACCACTCAGGAGCAGATCTTCACCGAGCCTGACACAAGGCTTGCAAAGGATGGCGGTAACATCGACACAGTCCTCGTGACATGTAACGGTGCCCTATATATTATGAATAATGTATTCACACCCTCCGACTTCAACTGTGTTGCCACTCCTGCGTTCATCCGTTCTACCAACAAGATTATGAAATGGGCCGTCTACAGCGATGCTACACTGACCAGCCCCATCATGAACGTAAACTACTATGCATACCTCAAGGCCATGCAGAGCCGCTTCAGCTTCTTCCTGCCCAACGATGAAGCTATGCAGTACTACTATGACCCCATGAGTTTCACCAGCCGTTACCCCCGCGTAATGCGCTTCCTCTACACCTCCGGCAACTTCCCCTTTGCCACCAAGAGTTCAAAGGGTGTCTCCGTTCTGGCCAACTTCGACGTGACCACAGGTACCATCGGCCGTGACCTGTCTACACAGTCTACCAACCAGCAGGAGGTTGTCAACCGTCTGCGCCAGTTGCTTGAGCACAACACCATTGTACACGAGAACGGTGTGAACGCCATCAATACCGAAGAGGACGAGTACTACCTCTCAAAGAACGGTATGGGTATCAAGGTTATACGCGACGAGACCGGTGTTATCAAGGCTCAGGGCGGTTTCCAAATCGAGAACGAGCGCGAAGGTCTGGCACACAACCACCCCGGTATCCTCTACTGTAACGTACTGGAAAAGGGTGACTACAAGAACGGTTGCACCTTCACTGTTGACGCTCCCCTGATTCCCGCTTCACGAAGCGTATTCAGCGTGATGTCAAACATCAAGCGCGGTCAGAAGGGCGAACCTCAGGACTACAACAGCCCCGAGACAATAGAGTCTAACCCCTACTATGAGTTCTTCAGACTCTGTAACGAGGCTAACTGGAACCTGATAGTCAAGTCTGGCGTTGTCGATGAGAACGACCCCAAGTATGACGTAAGTACCACACAGGGCGAAACTGCTCTTAACAAGGCTGTGAACAAGTACATGACCTTCGTGGACAACAATGCCGTAGACTACAACATACAGTTCTGGGACAACTTCAACTACACTGTATTTGCTCCCACCAACGAGGCCATCAGAGAGGCCGTAGCAAACGGTCTGCCCACATGGGAAAGCATCGAGGCTGATTTTGAGGCATGCGCCAACGAAGAAGGTGAACTGACTAATGCCACAGACAGTCTCCGTATCCAAGAGAAGATCATATACCTCACCAACTTCATCCGCACTCACTTTGCCGACAACACCATATTTGCCGACAAGTCTGACATGAAAGCAGAGATGTTTACCAGCAGTTTCAACAACGAGACTGGTCTGTTCGTCAAGTCATTCGTTCAGAGAGAGGGCGGTATGCTCAAGGTTAAGGACAACACCACAACCGGCCAGTGGATTACCACTAAGTACACCACAGACGACGGCCGCGATGTGAAGAACATCATGACCTGCGACCGCGAGTGTAACTCAAAGGTTAAGGACCAGAGCATGAACAACAAGACCACAGATGCCAGCAACTATGCTGTAATACATCTGATTAACGGTGTTCTGAACCATGAAGACCTTGTTAACGGTCAATACCCCGACTTCCAGAAAGATGCAGAAGAAAATGGTGGCAAGGCCGCACGCGCATACATTCAGAAATTCGCAATCCGATAAAAACATAAACCATGAATAATATCATAAAGCTATTTTTGCTGTGGGCCGTGGTCACTATGGCTCTCCCAGCTAACGCACAACGCCGTATCTCCGGTACCGTATCGGACGATATCGATGTTATTATCGGTGCCAATGTTAAGGAGGTTGACAAGAACAACCGTATCCTGAATGCTACGGTAACCGACTTCAACGGTAACTTCACCATGACCCTGAAGGACGACAAGAGCAACCTTGTCATCTCCTATATCGGTTATAAGACTGTTACCATCCCCACTGCCGGCAAGACAGTGTTCAAGATCCACATGGAGGACAATGCCAAGGTGATGCAGACCGTAGAGATAAAGGCCAAGAAGCTGGCCGCAACCACTGGTCTTGACATTCCTGAACGCGAGTTCTCCGGTGCAGTACAGAAATTCGATATGGCCGACCTCGACGGTCTGTCCTTCACCTCTGTCGACGAGGCTCTGCAAGGTCAGATTGCCGGTCTGGACGTTGTTGCCAACTCCGGTAACGCCGGTGCCGGTACAACAATGCGTCTGCGCGGTACCAGCACCTTGAACGGTAACGCACAGCCCCTTATCGTTGTTAACGACCACATCTTCGAACTTCCCGATGATGCCATGCAGGGAGTGGACTTCTCCAACATGGACAACGAGGAACAGTTCTCCACACTGCTGAACGTAAACACCGAGGACATCGAGAGCATTACCGTACTGAAGGACGGTGCCGCTGCAAAGTGGGGTTCAAAGGGTTCTAACGGTGTAATCGAAATCAAGCTGAAGCGCGGTAAGCGCGGTAAGACTGCCGTTACCTTCAACTACAAGTTCACCGGCACATGGCAGCCCGACGGCTACAAGATGCTGAACGGTGACGAGTACACCATGTACATGAAGGAGTCATATTACAACCCCACAAACACTTCCAAGAGTCTTCTGGAGTTGGACTACAACAACACCTACGGCAGTATCTTCCACAACTACAACAAGAATACCGACTGGGTGGACGCTATCAGCCGCTTCGGTAAGGAGCACCACTACTACCTGACCCTCTCCGGTGGTGGTGAAAAGGCTACATTCCGTATCGGTGCAGGTTATGACATGAACGACGGTACTACCATCAACCAGGACTTCAACCGTTTCAGCACGATGACCGCTCTGGACTACTGGGTCAGCGACCGCATCAAGTTCAGTTCAAACATCAACATGACCTTCACCACACGTCATAACAACACCGTTGCCAACGCTGCCAACAGCAAGGCCTACAAGGCTATGCCCAACATGAGCATCTATGCATACGACATCAACGGCAACCCCGTTTATGACCAGTATGGCAATCCCCAGTACTTCAACATGTTGCCCCTGGCTGCAAACGCCGGTTACACTAACGGTATAGAGAACGACGGTTTCCACACCTCTTGGGAACTCCGTGATATGTTCCAGAACGGCAACCCCGTGGCTTATGCCAACCTGAGCGACAACAAGCAGAAGCAGTACAACCTGACTCCCCAGTTCAGCGTTGAGTACAAGCTCCTTGGCAAGGAAAGCGACCAGTGGCGTCTGAACTACGTGGGCGACGTTCAGCTGAACATCTACAACACCAGCGAGGATGCATACAACCCCGCAGAACTCATCAACATGCCTTGGATAAACGGTGGTGATAACGGCGCTGACAACGGAAAATACAACAACAACCGTAACACCGTATATAACAGCGAGTACAAGTCATTGGAGTTCACTACCCGTCACGACCTGCGTTTCTACAGCGCATTCAAGAACACCAAGCACAGTCTGAGCGGCCTTGCACGTTTCGAGATGTACTCAGGTAACTCTACCAGCCAGAGCAAGAGCATTTGGAACGTACCCGACGGCGTTCAGGATCCCACTTCTCCCGGTATGCTGTATCAGGCCAATGCCAGCAACGGTTCATGGCGCGGCCAGAGTTTCTTCTTCCAGGCACACTATTCTTACGACGGTAAGTACAACCTCGATGCCAGCGTACGTGTAGACGGTAGCACCAACTTCGGTGCCGGCAACAAGTACGGTACATTCCCTTACTTCGCCGCACGTTGGAACATCTCTGATGAAAAGTGGATGGACTGGTCAGACAGTTGGCTCTCAATGCTCTCTTTCCGTCCCTCATACGGTATCTATGGTAACAGTTCTATCGGTGCCAACAACCAGTACAACCGTTACGGCAACGGTGGCATGTACAACGGCCACACCGTAATTATCCCCGAGAACCTCTCTCTGCAGAGCATCCGTTGGGAGAAGAGTTCTATCTGGAACATGGGCTTCAATCTGGGTCTGTTTAAAGACATGATTACCGTTGACGCAGAAATCTATGGTAAGAGAACCAAGGACCTTCTCATCAGCGACATCCGCATCCCCTCAGCAAACGGCTTTGCTTCACTGTCCAAGATGAACGGTGGTGTAATGTACAACAAGGGTTGGGAAGTCTACATCTCTTCAGGCAAGTTCGCCAAGGTTGGCAAGTTCAGCATGAAGGCTCGTTTCAACATGTCTCAGAACTTCAACAACGTGGAAGAACTGAACAGCCTCTATCTTGAGTCTGTGAACGGTGCCGAGAACTATCAGCCCGGTAACCTCAGCTACAACCGCCGCGTACAGATTGGCAACGCTCTCGGTTCCATCTATGGTCTGAAGTACAAGGGCGTTTACCGCTACGACTACGAGCACAACGGTTACACTCTGAACACCTGGAGCAAGTACGGCTACAACGAGACCATCATCGTTGACGGCAAGGAGCGCCGCGCCAAGGACTATGCCGAGTTCCTGCAGTACAAGCACACAGCTACCGGTAGAGACATCAAGGGTAACCCCATCAACACAGCAGCCGCAGCCGAGCGTCGTGGTGAGAACTTCACCTGCCCCGTGGCATACGACAAGAACGGCAACATGCTGACAGACGCAAAGGGCGAACCCCTGAAGATGTACTACGTTTACAACAACGACGGCGGCACACGCTACCAGTTCAACGGTGGTGACGCTATCTACGAGGACGTGAACAGCGACGGCCAGATCGACCGCTATGATATGGTCTACCTGGGCAACTCCAACCCCAAGTTCTACGGTGGTGGCGGTCTCACCTTCTTCTATGACAAGATGAGCCTGAACATCGGTCTGAACTTCCGTGTAGGCAGCCAGGTTGTCAACCTCGCCCGTATGACCTACGAGAGCATGCGCGACAACAACAACCAGTCATACGCTACTACATGGCGCTGGAGAAAGAATGGTGACATCACCGAGATTCCCCGTGCCATCAACACATTCGGTACCGGTGCGTACAGTTACAACTCCCTGCCCAGCGACCGCTATGTTGAGGACGGCGACTACCTGCGCGTACAGTACATCCAGTTCCGCTACGACATGGATCCCAAGAAGTTCGATTGGCTGAAGAAGTGCGGCGTACGCACCCTGAACCTCTCTGCTTCAGTCAACAACCTGTTCTGCTGGAGCAAGTACACCGGTGTTGACCCCGAAGTTAGCCCCAACGGTTTCAACCCCGCCATTGACTACGCTAAGGTTCCCCGCTCTAAGTCATTCACTTGCAGTATAAATCTCGGATTCTAATATCAACAGATAATGAAAACATATAAGAATATATTCAAAGCAACTTCCCTTCTGGCCGTGATGTCCCTGGCTATGACATCATGCAATGACTGGCTGACAGTTCATCCCCAGACACAGATTGTGGAAGAAAACTTCTGGGAAGACAAGAACGACCTGGAAGGTGTACGCTACGGCGTATACAAGAATATGGCCGATCAGGTGGAGAAGATGATCATTTGGGGTGATCTTCGTGCAACTGACGTGTACAATCTGACCGCCCAGAGAACAAGCGATCAGGGCAACCGCGACAACTTCCGCAATATCATCCAGGCCGACATAGATACCACATGGGCATACTATGACTGGAGTGGCATGTACCGCACCATCGGTTATTGCAACAAGGTGCTCCAGCATGGCGAAGAGGTATTGGAGAAGGACAAGCAGTTCACTGCCAGCGAATGGCGTCAGATGAAGGCAGAAATGGTGACAATGCGTGCACTGAGCTACTTCTATCTGGTACGTGCATTCAAGAGCATCCCCTACACCACAAAGGTGGTTAACAGCGATACCGAGGTGGAATACTTCCCCCAGTTGCCCGCTCTGGATGTGATGGACAGCCTTATCAACGATGTTGAAAGCGTGGCAGGACAGGCCCGCAACCGCTTTGTCGATGTCAAGGAGACCAAGGGCATGATAACAAACACTGCCATCTATGCCCTCCTCAGCGACATGTACCTGTGGCGCGCAAGCATGCGTCAGGGCCGCTCTCTCGGCGACTCTACCATCACACAGGCTATGATAATCGATGACTACCAGAAGTGCATCCTGAACAGCGAACTCTCCATCAGCAAACTGAAGGACCAGTTCGACGAGGAAAGAAAGGGTCTGGGTGCAAACCTTGGCAAGAGCGACTATGTAAGCTGGAGCAATGCACCTTCCTTCAACGGCAAGACCATCGACTTCATGTACACCAACGATGTAGATGAAGCCAACCGCGGCAACTTCGACCTGATTGCCCAGAAGAGAATCTTCAACCAGGGCAACAGTTACGAGAGTATCTTCGAACTGCAGTTCAACACCAGCGACAGCCGAAAGAACGATGCGGTGAACAGCATTTGGGGTGCCTTCAACAAATCCCATCTTGTAAGCACATTCCCCTACACTGGTGAAGAAGCAGATGGTGTATATGACACCCGCTACTGGTTCAGTGCCTGGAACAAATTACTTGGCAACGACAATCCTGTCGACTTCTACTGCCTGAAGTGGGCAGACGCTCTGCCTTTAATTCAAGGTAACATCGGCCAAGCAGATGCCGACATCCAGGTTTCTTTTGAACAGGACGAGTACAAGAACTGGATTGTGTATCGTCTGAGCGATGTTCTGCTTATGA
Organism: Bacteroidaceae bacterium; assembly: GCA_017466325.1. Lineage (GTDB taxonomy): Bacteria > Bacteroidota > Bacteroidia > Bacteroidales > Bacteroidaceae > Physcousia. Next base: position 28,014 of record JAFTUK010000033.1, read on the forward strand.
ATGCTGAGGCACGTGCATGTCTGGGCGAATTGAAGGTTGACGCAAGCGAAAACAACAAGGTTTGCCAGCAAATTCTGCGTATGGTAAACAGACGCTGGTGGATTAACGTAGTGAGCGGTGGCGACTTCAACACCAACGTTAACGTCAACGACGCCAATGCAGATGCCTACTACAACTCTCCCAACAACCTGATGAACGTAATGAACACCCGCAAGCGTGAGTTCATCGGCGAAGGCAAGCGTTGGTTCGACCTCGTACGTTATGCAGAACGCATCAGCGAGAGCGACGAGAGCATCGAAGGCACAAAGGGCGAGAATGGCATATTTGAGACCTTCATGGGTAATGTGGATGGTATAGACATGGTAAAGAACCGTTGTGAAAACCTCTGGGCTTTGTATTGCCCCATCTACTACATGGAGTGCAAGGCTTACCGTGCAAATGGTGCCAACATCAACCAGAATCCCATCTGGAACAAATCTAAGTATGACAGATAATAGAGGAGGATTATAAAATGAAAATCATATCAAAAATCAAGAGTTTCATACTTCTGCTCCCTATGGTGGCAGGAGTGGCCCTGACTCAGAGTTGTACGGAAGATATTGACACTTCATCAAGATACACATTCACCGGCAACACCGTCCTCAGTTATCTTGAGGACCATGCCGATGTGTACAGCGAATACCGCAGCCTGCTGGATACCGTGAAGGTCAGTGACTTCTCCAACTCAACCGTGAGTCAGCTTCTTTCAGCACGTGGTAACTACACATGTTTTGCCCCCACCAATGAGGCAATCCACAATTACCTCGTACATTTGGTGGACAGCGGCATCATCAGCGATTCCACATGGAGCGCACCTGAATTCCAGGAAGTGAACCCCGAGACCGGCAAGAAAGATTTGCTGTATCAGATCCAGTGCAATATCGTGTACAACAGTATCATTGATGCCGGCGACAACTCTGCTGCCTTCCAGACCAGCGACTTCAGCGAACGTGCTCCCAAGAACGAAGTACTCAGTCTTCCCAACATGAAGGAGCGCAAACTGCAGATAACTGAGGGTAATGGTACAAGATATGCCATCGAAGGTAGCAATATCGACGACAACAACTGCAACATCTACACCATCAATGGTTACATCCATCAGGTACACAAGGTTATTGACCCCAACGAACAGACTGTTACCGACATCTTCCAAAAGATGATCGAGGAACAGCAATATGGGTTCTATACCTATGCTGTTCTGCTCGAAGCCTGCGGCCTTTACGAGGAACTGACACAGAAAGAAGACGAGGTTTACTACCAGATGCTGATGTCTGGCGAACTGGAGCAGCACCTCAGCGAGCCTCACCCCACCTACTCTGGTGCCGGTGACCCCGAAAGAGGTAAGGGTGCAAACGGTGGCAACAACTCTTACGGTTGGTACCCCAAGCGCAGGATGATTGGCTACACCCTGTTCCTGGAGAAGGACAGCTGGTGGGAACAGGCTCTCGGTCTGGAAGACAGCACTATCCACACCAAGCCCGCAGAAGAAATTATCGCTATGGTAGCAAAGTATGTAGAAAACAACAAACTCCACATGCCCAATGCTTCTCACAACGACAACTACACCAGCACCGACAATGCGCTGAACCAGTTCGTAACCTATCACGTCGTTCCCGGAAAGGTGGAAAACAACAAGTTGGTTATCCACTTCAACGAGTACGGTTATAGCCAGGACCTGAGGCAGCCCAAGTCTTGTGTATACGACTTCTACATCACTGCAGGCGAGCGCAGACTTTTGAAGACATACAAGTCTCCAGGCAACAAGAACACCATTTACCTGAACCGCTTCCCCGTCATCAACAATGCTACCGACGGCGACTATACCGAGGTTAGTTGCGAGGACGAGAAGGCCGGTGTTGAAATTCTGGTAGACGAAATGTTACGTCCCTACAATGCCTTTGTCTACCCCATCAGCGATTGCATCTACTTCAACGAGCAGATGGCAGAAACCTTCGGTAAGGAGCGTATCCGAATCGACGTGGCAACCTTCTTCAAGGAGTTCATGACAAACGACATCCGTTCAAACGAGAACTCCACATGGCCATACCAGTGCGTCGGCATACCCATCACCAGCAAGTACACATACTGCGAAGGTCTTGAAATTGGCGACGAGACACGTTTCCACTATCTGAGCGGACGAGTAGGTGGCGGCAGCTGGGCAAACTACCAGGGTGACGAGTTGAACGTGGTAGGTAACTATGAAATGACAATGAAACTGCCTCCCGTTCCCAAGGACGGTGTATATGAGTTGCGTCTGGGTCTGAGTACCAACAACCGCCGCGGTATGTGCCAGGTTTACTGGGGTACCAACAAGAATGCCCTGCCCGCAGTGGGTGTGCCTCTGGACATGCGTATGACAGGTACACAAACCCTGGTAATGTCAGGCCAGTCATTCCCCTCTATCGTAGGTTGGGAACCTGACGTAAAGGGCGATGACGATGTCAATGCCGAGGTGGACAAGAAGATGCGTAACAACGGATACATGAAGGGGCCCAAGTATGTCAACTACATGGGCGGTAACCAATTGCTGCGCGACCGTCAGGAAGCCCTCAGAAAAATCGTCATCAGATCTGAGATGAAGGCCAACGAGACCTACTACATCCAGTTCAAGAACGTATTGGACAACCTCGCCACTGAGTTCTTCATGGACTACATCGAATATTGTCCCAAGGAAGTTTATGACAACCCCCTGATACCTGAGGACATCTGGTAATCGGAGGGAAATGTCGACATAACTCATATAATATAATAAACAACCTAAACAATTCACTATTCATATTACATATATATGAAAAAAGGAATAAGCAAATATCTCGGAGCACTCGTAATGGGAACTGCCTTAATGGCAGTCCCCTCGTGCACCGACACCTGGAACGAGCATTACCAGGCAGAGGATGCCTACACCGCTAATGAAAGCCTGTGGGAACTGCTGGAAGCACGTGAAGACCTGAGCAACTTCTGCTCAATCGTTGCTAAGGCAAAGTTCTACCGCGACGAGACACATCCTGCCTATACCATTAACGGCAAGGATACCGTGTACTACACATTCAAGGATATTTTGAATGCAAACTCTCCCGTTACCGTATGGGCTCCCACCAACGACGCTCTGACAGCCGAGGAATGGCAGAAGTTCGAGGAAATGGCAGAGAACGACGGTTACAACCTGCAGCAGCAGTTCGTGGGTAACCACATTGCCCTTTACCGCAAGACAATGAGCAAGAACGGTAAGGAGACCCTGCGTCTAATCAACAGCAAGTTCGCCGTTATCAACTACGAGGAAGGCACACTGCAGAAGGCTCAGGTAGTAGAGAAGAACATCGGTGCACGCAATGGTCTGTTGCACGTTCTGGACAGTCAGAACGAGTTCCTCTTCAACCTGTACGAGTACATCAAGTTCAGCGGTGAAGTTGAGACTTTCCGCAACTACCTTGTACAGCGCGATACCGTTTACTTCTTGGAGTCTGCAAGTATCGAAGGTCTGCCCGACGAGAACGGTAACCCCACCTACGTGGACAGCGTTTACTTCCAGGACAACATGTTGTTCAACAACCAATTCTATAACCCCACAGGTGCCGATGCCGAGGATGCGTGGATGAACAGCATCAAGATGTTCTATGCACAAATCAACACCGAGGACTCTGCATTCGTAATGGTTGTTCCCACCGATCAGGCATGGCAAAATGCCACAGAGATGCTCAAGCCCCTGTACAACTACGTGAGCACCTATCCCAGAATGGACAAGGTGAACCTCACCGCCACAAAAGGCGAGACTATGGACATCTTCGGTGCAAGAAAGACTTTTGCCAACGGCAAGGGTTACGAGACCGTTGACTCCCTGCAGGACGTAAACATCAATATGGACATCATCAGCCCATTGGTGTTCAACGTGAACCTCCAGCCCCAGGTAAACGGCCAGATATGGACAGCAGAGAAGTTCATGAACGGCGG
>JAFTUK010000034.1 GCA_017466325.1 Bacteroidaceae bacterium
ACACTACCATTATGCAAACCAGCATCGGTAGAGAGATAGATTTCATACTCCTTGATGAAGTCAGGAGTAAGTTCAAGCATAGAAATATCGCTTCGCTTATAACACTTCTTGATGAATGCAGCCAAATGATTTCGTGACCTTACACGCACCTTGTAGGAACTTGCTGCACGGTCTATTCCAATACGCTTCTTGAAACTTTCGTTGTCCTTATCAAATGCCCCGAGCAATGTTTCATACTCCGTTCCGATACCTTGATAGGCATTGCGTACCATTTCGGCAGTTACATAGGCTTCTCTATCCGAGATACGTTGATAATGCTTGATGATTTGAGCCTTGATGTTATCCAAAGCCAAATTGATGTCCCGTGCCTCTTTGCTCTTGCCTTTTGCCCGATTGCCTTTGGCATCCCACATCGTTTTGGCAATGGTCAGTTTGCAACTGAATTGAGCCACTGAACCGTTGATTGTAACTCGCCCCATAATTGGAACAATACCATTCTTCTCTTTGCTTCCGTTCACATAGAACAGCACCTTAAATGTACTTCGCATAATCCAATTCTTTTTGGTTACAAAATTAGTTATCAGCGAGTTGTACATTGTTATGCAGAATATAGCAGAGAGTAGAAATAAACTCCAACGACCTATAAACTTACCTCGTCATCGGGTAATGATTTGAAAACCGTTCGCTCTCATTATCTTTCATTTCCTTGCACTTTTGCATCGGCGAGGCTTTCATCAAAAGTCCTCATAAGTCATTGAACACCAGTGCTGCCATCATTATTTTCCCTCATTCGTTAGATTTTTCCAGAGATAATTACTATCTTTGTACGCATATAGGCAACATAATAACCAAATAATATATCACAATGAAAAAACTATTCACTGCCCTTTTGGCATGCTTTGGCCTCCTGACCGCCAACAGCCAGACAGTAACAATCTCTCCCCTGCCACAGCAGATAAGCTGGGGTGGCGCGGCCTTTTCAAATGCAGAGAAGTTCTATCTTGTAGGCGCAAGCCAGGCCGATGCCGATGCCGTGGAGTTCCTTTCTTCCAAGGTGAACGTAATAGGCACCAGCGAAAAGGTTAATGCCAAGAAGTTCCCTCAGGCCACCCCCATCATCATCGGTGAGGCAAACGACAAGGCCGTAAAGAAGTTCAAGAAACTCATCCCTGCACAGGCCGAAGGCTACTACCTGAAGGTCAGCGCCGAACAGGTCATCGTTGCCGGCCGCGACAATAGCGGTACCTTCTATGGCGTGCAGACCCTGACACAGGTCATGAAACAGCCTCAGGTTATGGAGTGCGAGGTTACCGACTATCCCAGTGTAACGGACCGCGGTGTCATCGAGGGTTTCTACGGCAATCCTTGGAGCCACAAGGACCGCCTGCGCCAGTTCGATTTCTATGGCCAGTACAAGATGAATACCTATGTGTTCGGTCCTAAGGACGACCCCTACCACCGTGCACGCTGGCGCGAACCTTACCCTGCCGACGAGGCCGCCAAACTGAAGGAACTGGTAGACGCCGCCCACAAGAACAAGGTGAAGTTCGTATGGGCCATCCATCCTGCCGGTGACATCAAGTGGTGTCTGGAGGACTCCATCAACGTGGCCAAGAAACTGGAACTGATGTACGACCTGGGCATACGCTCTTTCGCCGTGTTCTTCGACGATGTATGGGGCGAAGGTGCACGTGGCGACAAGCAGGCTGGTCTCTTGAACTACCTGACAGACAACTTCGTCCGCAAGCACAAGGACGTTGAGCCCCTGATTATGTGCCCCTCTCAGTACAACAAGGGTTGGACCAGCGGTGACTACCTCAACACCCTCGGCACCAAGATGTATCCCGAGGTACGCATCATGTGGACCGGCAACTCTGTGGTGGACATGATTGAGGAGAACGACATGCAGTGGATCAACGACCAGATCAAGCGCAAGGCATACATCTGGCTCAACTACCCCGTAAACGACTACTGCCAGAGCCGCATCCTCATGGGCAAAACCTATGGCAACGGTCTTAACATCAACGATATGGTGAGCGGTTTCTGCTCTAACCCCATGGAATATGCCGAGGCTTCCAAGGTGAGCCTGTACAGCATTGCCGACTACACATGGAACATGCCTGCCTACGATTCTGTAAGGTCATGGGAGCGTGCCCTGGGTGCTCTGATGCCCACCAGTGCAGATGCTTTCCGCGTGTTCTGTGAAAACAATGTTGACTTGGGCCGCACCGGTCATGGCCTGCGCCGCGAAGGCGAAAGTCCCACATTCATGGCAAGTTCAGAAACCATAGGTGGCTTGGCAGAAAGTTTCCAGCAACTCGTGTGGGCTGCCGACAACCTGTTGGCAGACGAGGTCAACAACCCCGAGATGCTTGCCGAGATAAAGCCTTGGGTGGAGAGCATGCGCCTGTTGGGCCAGCGTGGCCAGCAGTACGTAAGCATGGTATGTGACCTTGCCAACAAGGACAGCGTGGCTTTCATCGGCCACTATCGTGCACAGTTGCAGTTGGAACAGAAGCAGAAGGCTATCATCAGCCGCAACTACGAGGGTTCTATCGTCAAGGCAAAGCCCGTAGTAAGCGGTGATGTCATCACTCCCTGGTTGAACGAGAACCTGGCAGAACTTATCAAGGTTTACAAGAAGCAATACACCTACGGAGAGGAATACTTCCCCGTTCAGGCCATTGCCGACGGCGAGTACTTCATCAAGGTGAACGGCGAGTACCTGACCAATGCACAGGCAGGTGCCGACCGTGTGGGCGACTACCCCGTGTTCCAGGCCGAGCGCGACGTAATCAACCCCCAGCGCCAGCAGTGGGTTATCGAGCAGAACAGCAAGACCGGACGCTACAAGATCTACAACAAGCAGGACGGACGTTACATCAACGAAACCGGTGCTTTCTGGTTCCACAAGGAGCGCAACCCGTTCGATGCTCAGTGGCACACCTATCTGCTCGTGAAGCAGGAAGGCAAGTGGAGTATCCAGAATGCCGGTGCAGCAGGCAATGGTTACTGGCAGCGTGAAGGCAACCGTCTGGGCAGCAGAGGCACAGGCGAGTTCATCTTCGAGATAGAAAAGGTAAACTAAAGACCAGACCCTAAAGACTCTAAAGACCCTAAGCTCAAATGAAGAAAATACTTTCCCTCCTTGCTGCCGGTGCTATCGCACTGGCAGCATCTGGCCAGCAGAACCTCACCCCCGAGGTGCTCTCCTCACTGAAGCAGAGTTATGCCGGCAACTCAGCCGACCGTGCACGCCAGAGCGTGGTGAGCAACGGCAGTTTCCGCAAACTGGCCATGCGCCCCGTAGTGAATACCACCGGTGTCAACACACATTTCTCCGTAGACATCCGCAATACCGGCATCACCGACCAGCAGAGCAGCGGCCGATGCTGGATGTTCACCGGTTTGAACGTCCTCCGCAACAAGGCCATGAAGAAGATGGGCGTGAGCGGTTTCCAGTTCAGCCACATCTACCTGTTCTTCTACGACCAGTTGGAGAAGTCCAACCTGTTCCTGCAGGGCATCATAGACACACGCAATGAGAGCATCGACCACCAGAAGGTGCAGTGGCTCATGCAGAACCCCTTGTCCGACGGCGGCACATACACCGGTGTGGCTGACCTCGTAAGCAAGTACGGCCTTGTTCCTGCCGAGGTGCAGGCCGAGACATGGGCCAGCAACAACACCAACGAGATAGACGGCCACCTGAAGCGTAAGTTGCGCGAGATTGCCATCAACCTGCGCGAGCAGGCCGAGGCAGGCAAGACGGAGGCAGAACTCCAGGCCTACAAGGTGGAGCAACTGAAGACCATCTACCAGATGCTTGTCCTGGCTTATGGCGAACCTGTTCAGGAATTCCTTTGGGCACCACGCGGCAAGGATGGCAAACTGATCTCCGAATTGAAGAAGTACACACCCATGGAGTTCTATAAGGAGTACTGTGGCGAGTCAGGCGACCTGCAGAACGACTACGTCATGCTCATGAACGACCCTTCACGTCCATACAACAAGGTATATGAGATAGACATGGACCGCCACATGCACGACGGCCACAACTGGCTCTACCTGAACCTTGACATGAAGGACCTGGCTCCCATTGCCATCACCTCGCTCAAGGACAGCACACAGATGTACTTCTCATGCGACGTGGGCAAGTTCCTGGACACCAAGAGCGGTATCCTGGACATCCAGGCATGGGACTACAACTCCCTGCTCGGCACCACCTTCGGCATGAACAAGAAGCAGCGCATACAGACCCGCGACTCCGGTTCTTCACATGCCATGACCCTCATGGCAGTAGACCTGGACGAGAAGGGCAACCCCATCAAGTGGAAGGTAGAAAACTCATGGGGTGCAGCCAGCGGCCACAACGGTTATCTCATCATGACCAATGAGTGGTTCAACGAATACATGTTCCGCGTTGTTGTCAACAAGAAGTACATGCCCAAGAAACTCATGAAGCTCATGGAACAGAAGCCCGTCATGCTTCCTGCATGGGACCCCATGTTCATGGAAGAGAAGTAAGAACGGCATTGTCGTGAATACATAAAATTGTTGCCCCGACAACAAAAGGCTGTTGATACGTCAACAAGGCTTTGTTGTCGGGGCAACAAAATAATGCCATCGGTGGTCACACCACCTTACACGTCAGCACGCTTTGGAAGAGTTCCACGGCGTGCTTCTTCTTTTCTATGGGTAGGGCCGGAGTACCCTTGAGGGGGTATTCCATGTCCATGTACTCGTACTTGTGTTCGCCCATCACATGATATGGGAGGATGTCCACACGCTCTACCACGCTGTATTGGCTGACGTAGCGTGCGGTGGCCAGAAGGTGGTCGTCATCATCGTTGATGCCGGGAGTTACCACATGGCGTATCCATACGGGCTTGCCAATGCTTTGCAGATACTCCATCATCTGGTGCGTGTGAGTACGATGATGCGCCGTAAGACGGTGGTGCAGATCGTCGTCCACGGTCTTTATGTCGAGAAGGACGAGATCCGTGACCTCCAGAAGACTGCGCACGGCATCGTTGAAGATAACACCGCTGGTGTCCAGGGCCGTATGTATGCTCTCCTTCCGGCAGAGGCGGAAGTATGCCTCCACGAATGGAGCCTGAACGAGCGGTTCGCCACCGGTACAGGTTACACCTCCGGTCTTGATGAAATTACGATACTTTAGGGTTTCCTCCAGCAGTTGCTCCGGAGTCCATTCGTACTTGACAGGGGCCTTGAAGTCCCACGTGTCAGGGTTGTGGCAGAAGAGGCAACGCATGGGGCAGCCTTGCATGAAGGCAAGGAAACGTATGCCCGGCCCATCTACCGTGCCGAAGGATTCCAGGGAGTGGATACGACCTATGAGGGGGGAGGGAGTATTTGCCATAGTTGGGGGGAAGGGGGTTTTAGGGACCTTAAGGTCTTTAGGGGCTTTAGAGACTTTAGGGGCTTCAAGTAAGAGAGGACATGCCCCTCACCTTATTTATATATATAGGAGAGGGGCATGCCGTGATATTCGTACCCATTAAACCGAAAGGTGAAAAACTGAAAGACGAGCGGGTCTGTTTTTTGTTTTAAGTTTTATTCGCCTTTGCTCATCAAGCTAAAGCAAACCAGTTTTCAGTTTTCCGTTTTCACATTTCCGTTCGTTCTGGGTGGGGCTTCTTACAAACTCTGGTTGATGGTACGGCTGAGAACGTCCAACTGCTGCTCGCGTGTCAACTTCACGAAGTTAACGGCATAGCCGGAAACGCGGATGGTGAGCTGAGGATACTTCTCGGGATGCTCCATGGCGTCTACCAGCAGTTCGCGGTCGAAGACGTTGACATTCAGGTGCTGGCCACCGTCGGGAGTGAAGTAACCGTCCATCAGGTTCACGAGGTTCTGCTTCTGAGTCTCAGTGTCCTTGCCCAAAGATGCGGGAGTGATGGCGAAGGTGTAAGAGATACCGTCCTTAGAGTGGTGGAAGGGCAGCTTGGCAACAGAAGCCAAAGCGGCAACGGCACCCTTGATATCGCGTGCATTCATGGGGTTGGCACCGGGAGCGAAGGGCACACCAGCCTTGCGGCCGTCGGGTGTAGAACCGGTGTTGCGGCCATATACCACGTTTGAGGTGATGGTGAGCAGGCTCTGTGTGGGGATAGCGTCGCGGTATGTACGGTGCTGACGCAGGTACTCCATGAACTTCTCGGTAATCATCACGGCAATCTGGTCGGTCTCGTCGTGGTTGTTGCCGAATGGGATGTATTCGCCCTCCTCGATCTCGTAGTCAACGGCCAGACCTGTCTCGTCGCGGATGATACGGATCTTGCAGTTCTTCATTGCGGCGATAGAGTCGGTAACGATGGAGATACCGGCAATACCTGTGGCACGTGTGCGCTGAACGTCACCGTCATGCAGAGCCATCTCGAATGCCTCGTAGTCGTACTTGTCGTGCATGTAGTGGATAATCTTCAGAGCGTTCACGTAGGTCTTTGCCAACCAGCGCATCATCTGCTCGAAGCGGGGCCAGAACTCCTCGTATGTGAGGTAGTCGCTGGTGATGGGGCTGAAGCGGGGACCTATCTGCTGGCCACTAACCTCGTCGCGACCGCCGTTGATGGCATAAAGCATACACTTGGCCAGATTGGCGCGAGCACCGAAGAACTGCATCTGCTTACCGATCTTCATGGGGCTTACGCAGCATGCGATGCCGTAGTCGTCGCCCAGTTCGGGACGCATCAGGTCGTCGTTCTCATACTGCAGGGCGCTGGTGTCGATACTTACCTTTGCACAGTACAGCTTCCAAGGCTCGGGCAGACGCTCTGACCACAGGATGGTCAGGTTGGGTTCGGGAGAGGGACCCATGTTGTACAGGGTGTGGAGCAGACGGTAGTCGGTCTTTGTAACCATGCTACGGCCGTCAATGCCCATACCGCCTATGCTGGCAGTTGCCCAGATGGGGTCGCCGGAGAACAGGTCGTTGTACTCGGGAGTACGCAGGAAGCGCACGATACGGAGTTTCATCACCATCTGGTCGATCATCTCCTGAGCCTCCTCCTCGGTGATGACACCGTTCTTGAGGTCGCGCTGGATGTAGATGTCAAGGAAAGCAGAGATACGGCCGATAGACATGGCAGCACCGTCCTGGTCCTTAACGGCACCCAGATAGCCGAAGTAGGTCCACTGGATAGCCTCGCGAGCGTTAGTGGCGGGCTTTGTAACGTCGAAACCGTAAGAAGCACACATGCGCTCAAACTCCTTCAGGGCGTTGATCTGGTCGGTAATCTCCTCGCGGCAACGAACAATCTCCTCGGTGAACTCCTGGATGTCGATGCGCTTGTGGAAACGCTTCTTCTCCTCAATCAGGTTTGTTGTACCATAGAGGGCGATACGGCGGTAGTCACCGATGATACGGCCACGTCCATAGGCATCGGGCAGACCGGTGATGATGTGTGCGTGACGGGCAGCCTTGATGTCATCGTTGTAGGCGGCAAACACACCCTCGTTGTGAGTCTTGCGGTACTTGGTGAAAATAGCCTTGGTGGCAGGATCCAACTCGTAGCCGTAAGCCTTCAGCGAAGCCTCAACCATGCGGATACCGCCCTTGGGGAAGATACCGCGCTTGAGGGGAGCATCGGTCTGAAGACCAACGATAACCTCGCTTTCCTTGTCAATATATCCGGCACCGTATGTGCTCACGCTCTGGGGCAACTTTGTCTCGGCATCGTAAACGCCCTTCTCGCGTTCTACCTCGAACATCTTGGAAAGGATGTCCCAAAGTTTCTTTGTCTTCTCACTGGGACCGGCCAGGAAACTCTCGTCGCCGTTGTAAGGCTCGTAGTTGTTCTGGATGAAGTCGCGGACGTCAATCTCGTGCTTCCATGCCGTTCCTTTAAAATCGTTCTGTAAGTTCTGCAATTGCATAGCTTGAAGTATTAAGTGGTTAATATGTTTTCTTTATCGCTTTTTCTGTCTACAAAGGTACAAAGAATTTGTAACAATTACAAAGGTTTCGCGCTAAAAGAGTATAAAAAACTGAGAGGAGGCACTTGGTTATTCAAGCAAATTGTCGTACATTTGCACCGAAAAACAATAAAAAGACACTTAAACGAACTTTATATGAGCAAAATTAGAGTAGCAGTGGTAGGATACGGCAATATTGGTAAGTCAGCCGTTGAAGCCCTGGAGACAGCCTCAGATATGGAAATTGCGGGCATTGTGCGCCGTGCCGGTCGCGAAGGATGCCCCCGCGAGATAGAAGAGTACACCATAGTAAAGAACATAAAGGAACTGGAGAACGTGGACGTGGCCATCCTTGCCACCCCCACCCGTTCGGTAGAGGAATATGCCCTTGAATGCCTGAAACTGGGCATCAACACGGTGGACAGTTTCGACATCCACGGCCTCATCGTAGATCTCCGCCGCACTTTGGACAAGGCCGCCAAGGAGAGCGGTGCCGTCAGCATCATTGCCGCAGGTTGGGACCCGGGGTCGGACAGTGTGGTGCGCACACTGATGGAAAGCCTTGCCCCCAAGGGACTGACCTACACCAACTTCGGCCCCGGCCGCTCCATGGGACATAGTGTTTGCGTGCGCTCCAAGAAGGGAGTCAAGGACGCCCTGTCCATGACCATCCCCGTGGGCGAAGGCATACACCGCCGTATGGTGTATGTGGAACTGGAGGAAGGCGTTTCCCTGGAGGAGGTTACGAAAGAGATAAAGGCCGACCCCTACTTCTCCAACGACGAGACACACGTATTCCAGGTGGAGAGCGTGGATGCCCTGAACGATGTGGGCCATGGCGTGAACCTGGTGCGCAAGGGTGTCAGCGGACAGACACACAACCAGTTGTTCGAGTTCAACATGAAGATCAACAACCCCGCCCTCACCTCGCAGGTGCTGGTAAATGCCGCACGTGCCACCATGCGCCAGCAACCCGGTGCCTACACGATGATAGAAATCCCCGTCATCGACTATCTGCCCGGAGACAGGGAAGAGTTGATACGCCACTTGGTATAATCGGAACCGACGCAGGAAGCGAGAGCAGAAGCAAAATTAATTTTGATTATGCCGAGCAACAAGGAGGAAAAGACGACAAAGTCGGATTAAAGCGGAAAACGCCCCTCCACTACGCACCCTTTGAAAGCGGAAAACGGAAAACTGCCACCTTACTCGCAGTTTTCCGTTTTCCGTTTTGACTTCAGCCCCTTCGGGCGTCGACCTTCGGTTCACCTTTCCGTTTCCTACAGCCACCCGGCATCCTTGTACCATTTTATGGCGGCCTTCACTCCGCGTTCCAGGCTCCATTCCGGTTCAAAACCGAGGTCCTGGCGTGCAGGTTCCAGTTCGCAACGCCAGTTGCGCTGGGACAGGATGTTGTACTTATCCTCGTTCAGCACTATCAGTTTGCCGGTCATGCGGCTGATTTGTCCGCCCACCTTGCAAATGATGTTCAGAACCCACTTCGGCGCTTTCACACGCAGGACCCAAGGATTGCCCAGTTCCTGCTGGATGAGGTCTGAGAAGCGGCGTGAATTGTATATCTTGCCATCGCTCAGGAAGTACCCCCTGCCCAAGGCGGCAGGTGCTGTCATAGACTTGAATACGGCCTGCACTACGTCCATCACATAGATGAAGGTCAGTTCCTGAGGCTGGTAGCCGACGGCAAAGTCGGTATGCCCGGCTATGCTCTTGGCCATGACGAAGTAGTCCTTCTCCCTGGGACCGTAGACACCGGTGGGGCGGAGTATGACAAAGGGAAACTTCATTGGGTCCAACCCTTTCAGGTAGCGCTCTGCACTGAGTTTGCTCATGCCGTATGCCGTGTTCGGTTCGGGCCTGTCTGTAAGTTTGATGGGCTTGTAAATGGATTCCTCCTCGGAAATTTCCGTTCCCTTGCCATAACCCTTGGGGACAGCCTTTACCGGTGTCTCGTGAATGGCACCGAACACACTGAGCGAACTGACGAAAACAAAGCGCTCGGGCACCATATCAGTTTCCTGCAGAGCCTCTATGAGGTTGATGGTACCCTGAGTGTTGGTGCGGTAGAAGTCTTCCATCTTCAGGCACTTTGTGGCTCCGGCGGCATGTACGACAAAGTCCCACTTGCCACCCATCTGCTCCCTGTATGCCGACAACTGGCTCTTGAATTCCTCCTTGTTGCCCAGGTTCAGTTGGGCGAACTTTATGCGCTTGTCGGTAAGATAACCCTTGGAACTGGTGCCACGCATGCCTGCCCACATCTCGTATCCCTTCTCCAGTCCTTCGCTCACGATATAACTGCCAATGAATCCACTGGCTCCTGTTACCAATACTTTTTTCATGTCGACATTACAATTTGAGGGCAAAGATAACTAAAATAAATCAACTTTGTTTATATGATAGAAAAAAAGCGTATCTTTGCCTTAACAAACCATCGGGGCAACCCGAACAAAAAGACATCACCATGGGAAACAAGAAAAGCGGAGGCAAGTACATCAGGAAAAGGGACCTGATGCAGTCACTCATAGAGTTGTTCCAGCAGAATGCAGGAGAGGTGTATGACCTGAAACGTCTGTTCAGAGACTTGAAACTGACCACCCACCCTGCCAAGATGCTTTGTGTGGATTGTCTGGAAGACATGCTTCTGGACGACTATATCAAGGAAACCGCCCGCTATTGCTATACGCTGAATGCACCGTCGCAGGTAATGGAGGGAGTCTTCCACCGCAAGTCCAACGGCAAGAACACGTTCCACCCCAATGATGGCGGAGAACCCATCCTGGTGGCCGAGCGCAACTCCATGCACGCCATGGACGGAGACCAGGTGAAGGCCTCCATGCTGGCACGCCGCCGCAACCATGTCCGCGAAGCACAGGTCATAGAGATAGTGAAGCGTTCGGAAAAGCAGTTCGTGGGCACGCTGAAGGTTAGCAAGGACTATGCCTACCTGCTCACCGAGGACCGCACCCTGGCCAACGACATATTCATCCCCAAGCACTTCCTGAAGAAGGGCAAGAACGGTGACAAGGCCGTTGTCCGCGTGGTGGAGTGGCCGGAAGGCACCAAGAACCCCATCGGCAAGGTGGTGGACATTCTGGGACGCACTGGCGAGAACAATGCCGAGATGCATGCCATCCTGGCGGAGTTCGGCCTGCCATACACCTACCCCAAGAACGTGGAGGCCATAGCCGACCGCATTCCCAAGGAGATTCCCCAACAGGAAATCGACCGCCGCCGCGACATGCGCGACGTGCTCACCTTCACCATAGACCCGCACGATGCCAAGGACTTTGACGATGCCATCAGCATACAGGTGCTGAAGGACGGTGGGGACACGGGCAAGACGCTATACGAAGTGGGAGTGCACATAGCGGACGTGAGCCACTACGTCACCGAGGGTTCGGCCATAGACAAGGAGGCCCTGAAGCGTGGCACCAGTGTCTACCTGGTGGACCGCACCATACCCATGCTGCCGGAAAGCCTGTGCAACAACCTCTGCTCCCTGCGCCCCGACGAAGACAAACTTACCTTCAGCGTCGTATTCAAGATGAACGAGAAGGCCGAGGTTAAGGACTATGAGATTCTGCACACGGTGACACGGAGCAACCGCCGTTTCAGTTACGGACAGGTCCAGCAGATTCTGGAGGAGGAGCACGAGGCAAGCGAACAGGACTACAATGCTCCCGGCGATGTACTTGTGCCCATAGAAGACCACGTCCCCTCCACAACCTTCGCCCCCGGCACCGAGGAGCGCAAACTGCTTCTTGTGCTTAACCGCATGGCCAAGGAACTGCGCCGACGCCGTTTCCAGAGCGGTGCCGTGGATTTCGACCGATGCGAGGTGCGCTTCAACATTGACGAGAAGGGCAAGCCCACCAGCGTCTACTTCAAGGTGGCCAAGGATGCCAACAAACTCATCGAGGAATTCATGCTCCTGGCCAACCGTACCGTGGCGGAAAGCATAGGCAAAGTGCCCAAGAACCAGAAGGCAAAGGTGATACCCTACCGCATACACGACGTGCCCGACCCCACCAAACTGATGCGTCTGGGCGACTTCGTAAGCAAGTTCGGCTACCGTCTGAAGACTCAGGGAACCAAGGGGGAAATTTCCAAGAATCTCAACAAGATGCTGGCCGACGTGCACGGCAAGGCGGAGCAGAACGTCATAGAGATGGTGACCCTGCGTGCCATGATGAAGGCCCGCTACAGCGTGCACAACATCGGTCACTATGGGTTGGCCTTCCAGCACTATACGCACTTCACCTCGCCCATACGCCGTTACCCCGACCTTATGCTTCACCGCCTCCTTACCAAGTATGCCACGGGCGGACGTAGCGTAAACCCCATGAAGTACGAGGAACTGTGCGAGCAATGCTCCGATGCCGAACAGACGGCAGCACAGGCAGAGCGCGCCAGCATCAAGTACAAGCAGGTGGAGTACATGAAAGAGCACCTGGGCGAGACCTTCGAGGGCACCATCTCCGGCGTTACGGAGTTTGGCCTCTACGTGGAGGTGAACGAGAACAAGTGCGAGGGTTTCGTGCCTCTGCGCGATCTGGACGACGACTACTACGAGTTTGACGAAAAGAACTTCTGCCTGCGAGGACGCCGGCGTAACCGCTCCTATAACCTGGGCGACCAGGTGCATGTACAGGTGGCACGTGCCGACCTCTACAAGAAACAATTAGACTATAAACTGGTTTAAGACCGCAAAGCGGGATTAAATCGGAAAACCAATCCGTTCACCGCTAACCGCTAACCGCTCATCCTCTCACCGTTCACCGTTCACCTCCGTTTTCCGTTTTCACATTTCCGTTCAACATGCCCCAGTCCCTAATCCAACAACAGAAACTCACGCAGGAACAGATACAACTTCAGACCGCCATGCAGGTGCTGGCGTCCAAGTTGGTGGAACTCCCTCTGGAGGGATTGCGCGAGCGTGTAGCCACGGAACTGGCAGAGAACCCCTATCTGGAGGCAAGCAGCAGCGAGAGCGGAGACGGATATATCCAGACAGACGGCGGCACCGGCGAGGGGCAGGATACAGAATACGATGCCAGGCAGGACTACTCCACCGAAGACGACATCCCCGACTATCTCCTGCGCCAATCCTCGGGAAACGAGGCAGAGGATGAGGGCAACGGCATGGACAGCGCGGACACACAGTCCTTCTACGACCAACTGATGGAGCAGGCCGGAGGATGCGACCTCTCGGAGCACGACAGACAGATACTGGAATACCTTATAGGCAACCTGGGAGACGATGGCCTGCTTGGCAAGCCTCTCTTCCAGATTGCCGACGAACTGAGCATCTACCACTATCTGGACACCACGCCGGAGGAGGTGGAACGAATCCTCCAAATCCTATGGCGCTTCGACCCTCCCGGAGTGGGGGCAAGGAACCTGCAGGAGTGCCTCATCATCCAGTGCAAGCGCAAAGGGTATCGCAGCGTTCCCGGGCATACACCCTTGTTGCTGAAGGTGCTGGAGCGCAACTGGGACGACATCAGCCACAACCGTTGGGACCTGATAAGGCAGAGGTACAAACTCTCCGACCAGCAGGTGCAGATGCTTCGCCATGAGATAAGGCGGCTGAACCCGCGTCCGGGCAGTTCCATGGGCGAGAAGGCAAGTTCTGCAGAGACACACATCACACCAGATGTCATTGTAGACGTTGACCAGGAGGGCAACATAGACCTTACCCTGAACGACGGCGACCTGCCCACCCTCTCCGTCAGCGAGGATGCCATGGAGATGATCGACGTGGACTTCGTGCGCGACTATGTGAACCGCGGCAAACTCTTTATCGGTGCCATCATGCAACGCCGCCACACCATCATGCGCACCATGCAGGCTATCATAAAGTTGCAGCGCAAATATCTGGTCACGGGCGACGAGACCCTGCTACGCCCCATGCGCTTGGAGGACATCGCCAAGATTACGGAACAGGACCTCAGTACCGTATCGCGTGTGTGCAACAGCAAGTTCGTGGAGACACCATACGGCACCTTCCCTCTGCGGTGGTTCTTCACCACACAGGCCAAGGCCACTACGGAAGACGTTTCCATCAAGAAGATGCACCAGGCCCTGAAGGAAATCATAGAACAGGAGGACAAGAGACGCCCGCTCCAGGACGAAGAACTTGCCGAAATGCTGCAACAGAAAGGATTCAACGTGGCACGGCGCACCGTGGCCAAGTACCGCGAACAACTGGGCATCCCCACAAGCAGAATGAGAAGAGAATGACACCGGCAAGACTCATAGCCCAGGCACTCTCCGTGGTGTTCCAACCTGCGTTCTACCCGCTGGTGGGCTTCATCATACTGTTCACCCTCACCTACCTGAGCATGATGCCATGGGAGTTCAAGTTGTGGGTGCTGGTATCGGTGTATGTGTTCAGCATAGCCATACCTTATATAATGACCTTCTTCATCCGCAAGACCAACGGATGGAGCAGACACGACCTGCACCAGCAGAACCGCCGCTATATCGTCTATTTTATAAATATCATCTCGTACCTCAGTTGCATGTACGTGTGCTACAGGCTTTACCTGCCCTCCTTCATGGGAGCCATACTGGTGGTGAGCCTTCTTGTCCAGTGCGCATGCGTGATAACCAACATGTGGTACAGGGTGAGCATGCATTCGGCTGGCACCGGAGTCATCATTGGCGCCCTCCTGGCCTATAGCCACATCTTTGCGTTCAACCCCACATGGTGGCTCTGCATCTCCATCCTCCTCTCCGGAGCCGTAATGAGCAGCCGCATTTACCTGAAAGGCCACACCCTGGGGCAGGTCCTCTCCGGCACCGCCATCGGAATAGTGTGCGGAGTTGTAGGGATAATGGTGTGGTAGAGGCTAATCTTCACACAAAAAGAGTAATAATAAAATAACTAACCCGATTTGTATATAAGGACTGCTTGGGACCAGCTTGACTTCCAATAGCAAAAATCAAACCTTTTGTCACGGATAGTAGACTTTTATTATGACAACAAAAGTCTACCATAGTATTGAGATTACAAATGCCGTGCATGCTGGGTTTCACTTCATTGCTAAGGAGAGAGCAATATTTCAGAACGCATAGGAGAGATTAGGTTAATACCAGTCACGAGGTATCTGTCTAAAATTACGAAGAGGATAGTTACTTCTAACTGGTTCGCCTTTTGTAACTGCAGGTTCCCATTTCGGCATAATATTTGCAATATGAAGTGCTTCTTCGGAAAATTCTTCGGAAAATTCAAAAGGGTAAACCATCACGCCCACGACAGAACCATCTTTGTCAATAGTAAATATTAAATCTAAAACACCCTGCTCCTGATATATTGCAGAATTCTTGATGTTCTGCTGCAACCACTTCAAACATTCTGCGTCACCGCCGGGGAAAGAAGCGTGGGTTGTTACATAGAACAAAATATCCGTTGACTGTGTTTCATAGCAAATTAAACCATCTACAATCTTTCTGCCAAGTTGCGAACATCCTAAAAACACATCCAGACCGACATATTTCAAAGAGTCAGGAACTTTCACCCTACGCAATGAAGAACAATCTTCAAATACTCTATCTCCTATATGCCTTACCGAATTGGGAATATTTATTTCTATCAATGAAGAACAGCCATAAAATGTCCTTTCTCCGATAAATTTAACGCTTGGGGGGATATTAATAGTTTTAAGACTCATACATGTTGAAAAAGTACCAACTAATCCTACTGTATTTTCTTGCAGTGTGTATGTATCAAGTGTATTGTTTGCTACATCAACAGCCCATCTATCTGCATACAATATATTATTTTTATTCGGAAGTTTTTTACACCCCTTAAATGCTGTACTGCTTATATCAGTAACACTCTCTGCAATGGAAATATTAGAAAGAGAGGTACAACCTTCAAATGCCCCGTCACCTATATATTTCAAACCTTTAGGCAAACATATTGACTTAAGATTAGAACAGTTTGAAAAAGTTCCAGCCAAACCTAAAGTATTTTCACGAATAATATATGTTTTGCATTTATCGTCCGCAACGCCAACTGCCCAATTATCTGCATAATGAATTGTATTTTCGACAGGCAGAGCATTGCAACCACTAAATGCTGTAGCGTCTATTTTGGAGACACTCTCAGGAATATCTATGAACGAAAGAGAAGTACAACCCTCAAATGCACTTTTACCAATTTTTATAAGTCCATCAGGTAATACTATGGATTTCAGTAATGAGTTGTTTAAAAAAGCTCCAGAACCAATAGCTTTGACATAGTTTGGTATAACTGATGTACTGCAACCAAGTACTAAGGTACTATCAATTGCCGAAATGAGGCAATTCCCCTCGGAAAAATATGACTTGTTTTCACTGTCAATATTTATTTGAGACAAATTGCTACAACCATTAAAAGCATTATATGCAATATCAACGAGAGATTTCGGAAAAGTTACTGAACTTAAAAGAGTGAAGTTTTTAAACGCATTACAGTCAATATGTGTTATTCCTTGTGCGATTTCTACCGATGTTACCTTATCATGATATATCTTCCATGGTTGTACTGCTGTCAATTTATGTATATTTATTCCAGCAATAGTCAATTTGCCCGTGCTTTCGTCAAATGCCCACTTGAATACTCCTTGATTATTTTTATATTCGAGAAAGGATGAAAATATCTTATTTGATATTGTATAGTAATATGGATTAGATTCCGATATTTGCAAATCATGAAGTTCTGTACAATCATCAAAAGAATTCGTAGATAGGCTTGCTACGGAAGCAGGAATTAAAACAGACGTTAGCGAACTACATGTTTGAAAAGCATATTCTTCAATAACCTTAACACCTTCTTCAAATGTCAGACTTTTCAAACCTGTACACGTTTGAAAAGCCCCCTTATTTATCAACTCGGTGGATGCTGGAATTGTCACCGATTCGATAGATGAACACTTGGCAAAAGCCCCCAAACCAATAATTGTTACAGTTGAGGGAATGTTTATGTTCTTCAATGATACGCACTTGGCAAAAGCCTGCTTGCCGATGTTTACAAGGCCTTCCTTTGGTATGTCTACGGTAGTCAATGCCACACAATTGAAAAAGGCACCAGTAGATATCTTTCTTACTGTAGATGGTATGGAAACTGTCTTAAGCGCAGTACATTTGGCAAAGACCTGGTCTGCTATAGTCACTACTCCATCAGGGATTTTTATATCCATTAATGATACGCACTCAGCAAAGGCACCGGTAGATATCTTTTTTACTGTAGATGGTATGGAAACAGTCTTAAGCGCAGTACATTTGGCAAAGGCCTGGTCTGCTATATTCGCTACTCCATCAGGAATTTTTATATCCATTAATGATACGCACTCGGCAAAGGCCTGTTTGCCTATATGTACAAGACCTTCCTTTGGTATGTTTACGGTAGCCAATGACACACAATTGGCAAAGGCACAGGTAGATATCTTTTTTGCTGTAGATGGTATGGAAACTGTCTTAAGCGCAGTACATTTGGCAAAGGCATGGTCTGCTATAGTCACTACTCCTTCAGGAATAGTCAGTGTCTGCAATGATGGATTTTCATAAAAGGACTTTGTGCCGATAATCCTTGTTGAAGATGGAATGGTGAAGTTCTTGGCGGCAAAAATAAGCGTACTATCGCTCTTTGTCAGCAGACAGTTATCCTCTACAAAAAAGTTTCCTCCATCCTCTGTCCGTATAGTTTCTATAGAAAGGCAACCCTTTAAGGCGTAATATGGCATATCCTCTACATCCTTTGCCAAAGCCACTGTCTTAACATCATTCTTGTAAAAGTCCCATGGAGTTCCATTGGAATAGTCATACATGGGACCAGAACCGGAAAAAGCAAGAATGCCTTTATCGGGATCAAATGACCATGTCATTCCAGCACCACAATCACCTTTAATAACCTTTGCGTTTAGTAAACAAACGAATGCTACTAAATAAAGCAGTAAAATTGAAAGTCTTTTCATGATTATAGTTTTTTATTATTGAATCTGTTGATGGGGCAAAATTTAATGGTGTCGATTCTGTGTTCAACGTTAATAGGATTTCATAAATAGATACAAGAAAAGCGTAAGGAATTGTCATGCTTATCAAATAGTTGGTATCGCCAAACACCATCGTAAGAATAAACAGAAACAAATACCCCACGCCGTTGTATACACTTTGCAAAGCACAGCGGGGGCTGTACGCGCACAATCATATACATACAGAATGGACGTATCTCTGTCTCTATCCTCTTACTGAGTTTTGGCGATTTCACTATTTAGGATAAAGCAAGAAACGCATTCTTGACCCGAGGATTTCTCCCCTCGGATGTTGCAAAAATACGAATAATATTTGAACTGGCAAGAAAATGTTACAAATATATTTTAGACAATAGAGGGGGGCACAGGGGCAAATCCATGAAGAACTATTTTGGGTGTGATGTGATATTCCAACAAACGAAATACTACACTAGAAAATCCATCACAGTTCTGCAATACATTTTTAAGGTCTACCGGATCGACGTCTCCGGACCTCCCATTCCCGTCCTCGGTGGCGGTAAAATGAATCGCCATAGGCGATAAAGTTCACCGCCAGTGGCGGTTCATTTTACCGCCACCGACGACTCGGCGAGGAGACCTATAGGACAGAAGCAGGGAATCACGATATCCATGCATTATCACTATGGCGATTTTCAAAAATAAGTCTCCAATCACCTGTGATAATTTCGGTTATACAGCAAAAAACAAAAGAGATACCCATTTTTGCGGTTATAACCGAAATTCTGCGTACCCGTGCTGACTATTAAGGCATGGTCTTCTATCCCCACCCCTTCTCCAATGCGTGCCACATGCTTTGGCGTGCCTCGGGGTGCAGGGTGCATAAGGATTGGGAGAGGCGTTCCATTTCCGACCTTCGGGTTCTGTCTTCGTAGGGGCATGGGGCTATCTGACGCACCAATTGGGATGCGGCGGCATAGGACGCTATGTCCAATTCCGGAACAAGGCACAAGGGGCGAATGATGGTAAGGGGATAATGCTCCATGGGCATGGAGGGACGCATGGAGTGGAAAGAACCTTCGTAGAGGAGGTTCATGAGCATGGTGGCAAGGAAGTCGTCCTGATGATGCCCCAGGGCTACCTTATTGAAACCGTGCTCTACGGCAAAGTCAAACATGGCCTTACGGCGATAGCGTGCACAAAGGAAGCAGCGGGTCTTGCGCTTGTCGATGCTTTCGTCAAAAGAGGTGTGGAGGATGTGCAAGGGGATGCCAAGAGCTTTGCAAAAGTCCTGCATGTGGGCAATATCCGTCTGGTAGGGCACATTGTCCATAACCACATGCACGGCCTCTACCCGTATGGCTGGTTTGAAGATACGGGCACGCTCTGCCATCAACTGGGCCATGACAAGGGAGTCCTTGCCTCCGGAGAGGGCGAGGAGTATCCTGTCGCCGTCGGAGAGAAGACCATAGGCGGTACAGGCTTTGTTGAAGAGACGGGTGAGGCCCCCCTCAATCCCCCTATAGGGGGAAGAAGTTAGGGGATGAGCGGATGGATGTGGAGAATGGGACACAAGATTTATAAGGATGTAATAGATTTAACACGGATGGCAATTCAAACAGGTTTACTTCTTGTCGCTCGGCAATGTAGGGACGCTGCGTGCAGCGTCCGCCTTGTTTTATCGCTCTCGGACGCGGCACGAAGCGTCCCTACCATGCTTCTGCTTTTGACTTGACTTAACGTCGACCTTTGGTTCGTCGATTTTGCTCATGCTCGGCATAATTCAAACGAGTTTGACTCTGCTCTCGCTTACACGCAAAATTCGCTTACTCGCAGTTTTCCGTTTTCACATTTCCGTTCGTTCCATACGCAAATAATGATGGCCGAAAATAAAGAGGTCGCCATCGTGGCGGAAGCCAAGCGATTCATAGAGTGCCTTGGCACCAAGGTTATTGGGTTCGCATGCCAGGATGGCAGGGCGACTTTGTTCCTTAGCCTCGTCTATGGCGGATAACAGGAGTTGGCGTGCTATGCCCTTGCCGCGAGCATGGGGAGTGACGGCAAGGCTATCGAGATAATACTCTCCCGGGCGTGCCTCGGCATCCATGCTTTCCACATCAAAGGAGATGAGTTCGCGGAGCAGGGAGAAGGTGTTGGTGCGCATCTCCACGTAGTTGTCTCCCGGATATGCCACAATGGCACCAAGTGGCGTACCGTCAGTGTCCTCGGCAATGATGGTGTGGCGCCAACTGTATAGCGTATCGTCACGGCATATCACATCGGCAAGCAGGGCCAACCTATGGTTGTCCTGCTCGCTGAGAGTGCCTTCGCTCCTCTCCATGATGTCATCTCCCAAAGCCTCCACTACCACCAGGGCAATGAAGGGAGAATCGGATATGGTTGCTTTGCGTATTGTCATATTGGAGTAGGGCCCCTCCCCAACCCTTCCGCAAGGGGAGGGAGTGATTACGGGACGCAAACTTGAAATTCGTTACATTATACTCCCCTCCCTTGCGGAGGGGTAAGGGGGAGGGTCCTCTATCTCCCTCTCAAATCCTCCTCTATAAACTTGAGCAGGCGCTCCACGGCCTCCTCCTCGGGGATGTTCTTCTCAATGCACTCCTTTGCCTTGTAGAGGGAGACCTTGCCACGGGCGGCACCAACGTAGCCATAGTCGGCATCTGCCATTTCGCCGGGGCCGTTGACGATGCATCCCATGATGGCAATCTTCAGTCCCTTGAGGTGAGCCGTGGCGGCCTTTATCTTGTGGATGGTGCCTTCAAGGTCGTAGAGCGTGCGGCCGCAACCGGGGCAGGAGATATACTCCGTCTTGACGAACTTTATGCGTGCCGCCTGCAGGATGGAATCGGAGAGGTCGCGCAAGGTTTCCTCGGCGAAACCCTCGGCCTCTATGTTGAGCAGGTGCGCCTTCTTGTCGATGAAGATGGCACCCACGGTCATGGCAGCCTTCAGTTGAAGTTCTTCCAGCGAGGAGGCCCCCAGGCGCAGAGTTACGGTATCGTCCTTGATGCCCTCCTCTGCCTCCTGGCTAAGACGGCTACACTCCGGAATCATGTCCACCAACTGGCGTGCTACGGGGATTTCCTTCTCGGGCGCTTCGGACAGGCTCACGCGGATGGTGTCGCCGATGCCCTCGGTGAGCAGGGCGCCGATGCCCACGGCACTCTTGATGCGTCCGTCCTCGCCCTCGCCTGCCTCGGTAACACCAAGGTGCAGGGGGAAGGTCATGCCCTCCCTGTCCATCTTCTGTACCAGCAGGCGCATGCTTTGCACCATCACCACGGTGTTGCTGGCCTTGATGGAGATGACCACATTCATGAAATCGTGGCGCACGCAGATGCGCAGGAACTCCATGCAACTCTCCACGATGCCCTCGGGAGTGTCGCCATAGCGCGACATAATGCGGTCGGAAAGCGAACCATGGTTCACGCCTATGCGCACCGCCGTGCCGTGCTCGCGGCAAATCTGGAGGAAGGGAAGCAGGCGTGCCTCTATCTTCTGCAGTTCCTGGGCATACTGCTCGTCGGTGTACTCCAGTTGCTTGAACTGACGGGCGGCATCCACATAGTTGCCGGGGTTTATGCGCACCTTCTCGCAATAGTGTGCCGCTACATCGGCAACATTAGGATTGAAATGAACGTCAGCGACCAAGGGAACGGAGCATCCTGCCAGGCGCACCGCCCTGCTGATAAGTTCCATGTTCTCTGCCTCGCGTGTACCCTGGGTGGTAAGGCGCACCAATTCGCCACCTGCCTCGGCAATGCGCAGAATCTGTGCCACGCTGGCTTCGGTGTCCATAGTGCTGGTGTTGGTCATCGACTGAACCCTGATGGGGTTTTCACCACCCAGACGGATGTTGCCCACGGTGATTTCGTGGGACTTGCGACGTGCGTATGCCATAGTTGATGTTTAGTTGACCTTGAACTTGTACTTAACCTGCGAGAGTTCCTCGTTGGCCTTTACAATCTTCTCCTTCAGACCCTGCTTGTAAGCCTTCAGTTTGGCGGACAGAGCCTCGTCGGAGAGAGCCATCATCTCTGCCGCAAGGATGGCGGCATTCAAGGCACCGTTAACGCCAACAGTGGCCACGGGTATGCCGGGAGGCATCTGTATGATGGAGAGCATGGCATCCAAACCGTCCAGCATGCCCTTGATGGGCACACCGATGACGGGCAGTGTGGTGCTTGCGGCTATCACACCGGGCAGGGCTGCCGCCATACCGGCACCGGCAATTATTACGCGAACACCACGGCCCTCTGCCTCGCGTGCAAACTGCTCCACCTCGTCGGGGGTGCGGTGTGCCGAGAGTGCGTTCATCTCAAAGGGAATCTCCATTTCGTCCAGGAACTTGGCAGCCTTCTCCATGACGGGGAGGTCGCTGGTGCTGCCCATAATGATGCTGATCATAATAATGTATAGTTTTTATGTTGTTATTATATTGAATGCTTTGTGCAAATACTTTATCTGGTCGGAGGCAATGAGGCTGTGCTGCCCCAACTCGCTTGCCGCCAGGTCGCCGCTCAGGGCATGCAGTCCTACGCCCAGCAGGGCGGCATCCCGTGGGGGATAACCCTGTGCCAGAAGGCCAAGGATGATGCCCGTGAGCACATCGCCGCTGCCTGCCGTGCCCATGCCGTTGTTGCCATAGGGGCACTGGTACTGGGCGGAAGGATTGCCGGATATGGTGATGGTGGTGGGATGCCCCTTGAGCACAAGGATGACGTTGTCCATGCATACCCCTGCCTCCACCAGTCTCCTGTACTCCAACGGGTGTGGCGTGATGATGGTGCCTGTTGACAATAAGGAAAACCATCCGGGGTTCTGTGCCAGGATATTCAGCGCATCGGCGTCAAGCACCAGGGGTATGGAGGTGCCCGCCATCGCTTCAAGCATGCGGTGCAATGCCTCCGAAGTCTCCTGCCCTGTGCCTATGCCAGGACCTATGCCTATGGCAGAGTATTTGTTGGGCAAGCATGATTCAAAAGGACTGCATGTCCACCGCTTGTCGTCCTTATCGTGATGCAGTATCGCCTCGGGAAGCGCCACCTGCATTATGTCGTTGTTCTTTTGGGGGATGTGCACCGTCAGTTTTCCCACACCCGAGCGCATGCAACTTCTGCCTGCCAGTATACCTGCACCTGCCATGCCATAACTGCCCGCCACGAGCAGTGCATGCCCGAAGGTTCCCTTGTGCCCGTCCACAGGTCGGGGGCGAAGGATGCTTTGCAGGAAGGGGATAAACGTATCAGACCCTCCCCCAACCCCTCCACAAGGGAGGGGAGTAGTATGTACATGAGATCGTTTCATCTGCTTACCTGTCAGTTTTGTATATGCTCCCCTCCCTTGTGGCGAATGGAGTCCTTGGAGGATTGGCTGAATGTCAATCAGTGCTCCATGAGGGGAGCAATCTCCATTGCGACGCGAGGACTGGGTAAGGGGGAGGGTCTTTAGTACTTGAACGAACTTCCTCCGGCAAACTCGCGAAGCAGGGAGGTTGGCGGAACCTGGTCAGCCGGCACGCTACGGAAGTAGCGCAGGAACTTGCGCAGGCGGCTTACCTCGGCATATTCCACCTCGCATTCGCCCACCTGGTCGAGGATGGGTTTCACCTGGTCCTTTATCACGGCCAGTTCATAGAGCAGGGCACTGTTGAAGATGGAGTCCGCCAGTTCCTGGAAGGGGAATATCCACTTCTCCTCGCCGGCACTCACGCTGGGCATGCGGCGTATTGTCTCCAAAGCCGAATAGCCACGGTATTGGAAATCGCGGATAAGGCGGCGCAGGAGGCGTATGTCCGTTGTAGGGATGTTGTTGTGGTCGTCCAAGGCTATGGTGGTAAGGGGGCTAATGAAGATACGGTACTTCTTGTCCTCCGGCACCTGTTCGGACAGTATGGGATTCAGCGCATGGTTGCCCTCCAGTATGATGATGTCACCCTCGCCGATGCGTATGCGGCGGTTCTCGTAGACACGCTCGCCCAACTTGAAGTCGTAGCGTGGCAACTCCACCTCCTCGCCTGCCAGCAGTTGGTTCATCTGTCTGTTGAACAGCGCGGTATCCACGGCCTCTATGCACTCGAAGTCGTAGTTGCCGTTGGCATCCTTGGGCGTGTCCACACGGTTCACGAAGTAGTCGTCCGTACTGATTATGTGCGGACGCATGCCGGATGCCATGAGCAGGATGGCCAGACGCTTGCTGGTGGTGGTCTTTCCGCTGGACGAGGGACCGGCCAGAAGCACCAGTTTGGCACCCTTCTCCACGATGTTGTCCACTATCTCGTTCAGTTTCTTTTCCTGAAGGGCCTCGCTCACGTTTATCAGTTGCGAAGCATGCCCCTCCTTGACGGCCTCGTTGAACTCACCGGCATTGCGCACCCCCAGGATGTCCTGCCAGCGGTGGAACTCCTGAATGACGTTGTGCATCTTCTCCTGAGGCACCATCTTCTCCAGTTCTTCCGGATTCTTGCGAGAAGGGACACGCAGGAGCAGACCCTCGAAGAACTTCTCCACGCGGAAGAGGTGCAACAGGCTTGTCCTCGTCAGGAGGCAGGAGTAGAAGTAGTTGACCGTGTCGCACAGGCGGTAGTAGTAGGTATATAGGTTGCTTTGGCTTTCCAGAAGTTTTGCCTTGCTCTCCATTCCCTTGGAGCGGAACAGGTCTATGGCCTCCTCTATGGGGCACTGTACACGATGTATCTTCTCGTCCATGTCCACAATCTCCTGCATGCGCTGCTGTATGGCATGGGCATCCTGCTCGGTAAGTTCGCGCCCAATGCGCAATTCGCAGAAGTAGCCACGGCTCACGGGTGCACCTATTATCAATTGTCCGCCGGGGTAGAGGTCCTCCACGGCCTTTGCCAGAACCAGGAACAGGGTCAGCGTGTAGGTTCTCATGCCGTGCGTGGAAGTCATGTCCTTGAACTCCACGTCCTTGGCATTGTAGAAACGGTAGTTCATGCCCTGCACCTTGTTGTTCACAAGGGCACACATGGGTCCGTGCTTCATGTCCAGGCCACACATTCCATACAATTCCTTCAAACTGGTTCCAAAGGGAACGCTGATCATCTGCCCATTGTTGCGGCAACGTATTCTTAAAGTCTGTGGCATAGAGGTTTATGTATTATCCTTTAAGATTTATTGATAATTTGTACAGGAAACAGAATGCCTGCGTCGCAATGCCGTCAGTATGCTTTCTGAGGCAATAGGATTGAGACCACGAAAGGTTGTACGGGTCTTCAGTTCTGCAAGAGGCATTGCAAGCAACAGTTTTGCTATGCATTCATCTGCAAACGAATTGCTTACCACATTCACACCTGTGAAATCAAGGACAACCAGGTCATTCTGCTCTATCAACGACATCAATTTCTCGCGCACAACCTTTCCTAATGGCCGTGTGCCAAGGTTTTCTCCGTATTCTATAAAACTTAATGTCACCATAACTCCTCCAAATCATTTTTATTCAAGAACATCTCATTATACTGTGCTGCCACATCCGTACGATTGGCCACAACCTCAGCAGGATCTATTTCCTTGTTGGTACGAAGTTGAAGATAAACGACAGTTCCCTGCCAAAATTCACTCTCCACCGTCTGCTCCGCTCCATCTTGCACAACCATGGTGTGATTGCCAGAGCGAACTTCAAATCTCAGTCCTGCATTGCGTGCAAGCAAAGAGGTTGAATAAAGTCCGAACCCCATCCCCTTGCCGTCGGTTATAGTGTCCTTGATGCACATCCTCAATGCATCAGGCTCAGAAATATTTGCATAAGTATCATTTCCGGAAAGGGATGCCTGTACCCCCATGCCATCATCACCCACCAAAAAACTCAGCACATGCTCAGAGGCATTATAATGAGTAATAACTGTACCAAGTTCCTTGCCGGAATGGGTAAGGACATTGTCCAGTATTTCGTAAAAACAATAACTCATTGCCTGAAGTACTGTTGTCTCAATGTCTATATGCTTTGTCAGAACATCCACAACCCGTTGATACACATCGTAGATATTCTTTTCGTCGAAGACATCTATTGTAAGATTTTCATCTGTCGCGACAAAATAATTCTTTATGAGTGCAGATAGGTTCATATGCTAATGTTTGGTATTAACAACGCTACAAATTTACGAATAAGCGAGGGAAATTCAAAATTCTTTTGCTTTTTCGCTCACTTATTCGTAATTTTGTGCCCGATTTGCTAAAATAAACACATTATTATATACATGGAGAAAATAAGTTACGCTCTGGGGCTTGGCATAGGCCAGCAACTGAAGAGCATGAACATTGAGAACTTTGACATAAAGGAATTCAGCCGTAGCATCGAGGATGTGATGGCAGGTCGCGATACCGACATGACCGCACGCGAGGCACAGGTCATGCTGGGCGAGTATTTCCAAAAGAAGGAGAAGCAGCAGGCAGAGGAGAACATTGCCAAGGGCAAGGCCTACCTGGAGGAGAACGGCAAGCGCGATGGCGTTATCACCACCAAGAGCGGTCTTCAGTACGAGGTGCTCACCGAGGGTACTGGCAAGAGCCCCAAGGCTACCGACAAGGTGCGTTGCCACTATGAGGGCCGTCTGACCGACGGTAGCGTGTTCGACAGTTCATACCAGCGTGGCGAGCCTGCCGACTTCGGCCTGAACCAGGTTATTGCCGGTTGGACAGAGGGCGTGCAGCTGATGAAGGAAGGTGCCAAGTACCGCTTCCACATCCCCTACCTGCTGGGCTATGGCGAGCGCGGTGCAGGTGCATCCATTCCTCCCTATGCCACACTGGTGTTCGACGTGGAACTGATAAAGGTGCTCTAAGCACATCCCTACAAAACTACTAATAAATACAACAAAACAATATCAAGATGAAAAAGATTTCTATCATCGCAGCCGTAGTTCTGGCTGCTATCATGACAAGTTGTGGCAATGGTACTCCCAAGGCCAACATGAAGAGCGACGTAGACTCTCTCTGCTATGCCATCGGTATGGCACAGAGCCAGGGTCTGAAGGATTATCTGGCAATGCGCATGGGTGTGGACACCACATACATGAACGAGTTCATCAAGGGTCTGAACGAGGGTGCCAACGCCGGCGACGACAAGAAGCAGCAGGCTTACATTGCAGGTCTTCAGATCGGCCAGCAGGTATCCACACAGATGATCGCAGGCCTGAACCACGAACTCTTCGGCGAGGACAGCGCCCAGTACGTAAGCCAGAACAACTTCATGGCAGGTTTCGTTGCCGGTACTCTGGAGGACACCACCATCATGAACGTAGAGGCTGCCAACGAGTATGCACAGACCAACATGAAGACCATCAAGGCTCGCCAGATGCAGACCATGTATGGCGAAAACAAGAAAGCCGGCGAGGAGTTCATGGCTGAGATTGCCAAGAAGGAAGGCATCAAGCAGATTGAGAACAGCGGTGTTTACTACGAGGTTATCACCGAGGGCGACGGCCAGATTCCTGCCGACACCAGCTTCGTGAAGGTTAAGTACGAGGGTACTCTCATCGACGGCACAGTATTCGACGGCAACATGGATGCCGAGAAGCCAATGACATTCCGTTGCAACCAGGTTATCCCCGGCTGGACAATGGCTCTGACCCACATGCCCGCAGGTTCAAAGTGGAAGGTTTACATTCCCCAGGGAATGGCATACGGCGAGCGTGAGGCCGGCGACAAGATCAAGCCTTTCAGCACACTGGTATTCGTTATCGACCTGGTTTCTGTAGGTAGATAAAAATAGACAACACTTAACCATAAAAGGACAATCTGCGGTATGCCCGTCTTCATGCGACATCAGCAGGTTGTCCTTTTTACATTCCATTTATCATGAAAAAGATTTTATTCCTTGCACTGGCATCTGCCCTTTGCCTCGGCATCCAGGCAATGCCCAAGAAGAAGAAAGACAAGAAGAACAAGAAGGCTCAGGTGGAAAAGGTGGACACCGTGGACGTGAAGACCTTCTCCTACCTCATCGGCCGTCTTAACACCCAGGGTCTGGCAGAGTACCTGAGCCGCCAGAAGGGTGTGGACCCCAAGTATATGGCTCAGTTTATAGAGGGCTTCGGCAAAACGGAACTTACCGAAGCCGACCTCAAGGCCAAGGCACGCATTGCCGGTACAGAGATTCGCGAGGACGTGAGCAAGCGCGTGATGCCCAACATTTCCAAGCAGATGAACGACTCCGTGGATCTGCTCAACCACGACGAGTTCCTGCGCGGTTTCATGGAGGGTCTTATGGGCACAGAATCGGCTATCAGCAACGACTCTGCCATAAGGATTGTGGAGAAGCAGATGAAGTACTACCAGGAAAGCATGATGGAGCGCAAGTACGGTGCCAACCGCAAGGCCGGCGAGGAGTTCCTGAAAGCCAACCTGAAGAACAAGGACGTGAAGCAGACCGCCAGCGGCCTTCAGTACAAGGTCATCACCAAGGGCGAGGGTCCCATCCCCACCAACACCCAGAGGGTGAAGGTGCACTACGAAGGCCGCCTCATCGACGGCAAAGTCTTTGACAGTTCCTACAAGCGCGGACAGCCCGCCACCTTCGGTGTGAACCAAGTCATCAAAGGTTGGACAGAGGCCCTGACCATGATGCCTGCCGGTTCCAAGTGGGAACTCTACATCCCCCAGGAACTTGCCTACGGTGCCCGCGAGCAGAACGAGATACCTGCCTTCTCCTGCCTCATCTTCACCGTGGAACTGCTGGAGGTGGTAAAGTAAAAGTGATGCGAACGGAAAACGTAAAACTATAGGGACACGGCTGTCGTATCCGAAATGAACAACAAACAACAAAACTTGTCATGCGAAAACGGCAAACGGCATCGTCACGGCGCTATCCCTGTACTCATAATAGGAGTACTGCATAAGAGTGTGGGGGCAGAATAGGCATTCCCCCATTCATGCGCCTATATTCCATATAATGAACATTATAAAGCGAGAAGAGGATGGGTGCTTTTTCCATATCCTCTTCTCGCTTTGCTTCTATATGCCGAAAATTTCAGCAGGACAATACCATTCTCACGCCCCACGGCATAGTGCAGTTTTTTCAAGTGCAAACCAACTGCACACCCTTTACAAAAGAACTATGCGGTTCCTATTACTTTTGGAACCGCATAGTTCTTTTATTACAACATTATCTTATTCTGTTACAGGGCGAACTAAGCATCCCCATTCTCTACCATTGGACCCTATATAAGCAGTATTATTTATAAAAATATTATATGCACATTGGTTCCTTTCTGCATCCAATGTAGATGTCCAGTAATAATCACTTTTCCACAACCCTTCAGGCCAGTCTGCTACAAAGAATATACTTTTACCACTGGGACCTGTAACCTTGTAACATACATATCCGTCAAAGTTAACATGGTCCCAGGAACATTTATCCATTAACTCTTCGAACTCCTCTTTTGTTGGCATGCGCCATTGGCTTCCCCACTTTGCAGTAGCCACATCGTCCGATGCCTCGAGTGTTGTCAAATCGTCTTTAAAATACTCATCATACCACTCATTGCTATAAATAAGTTTACCGTATCCATCTATTGTAACATATTTTGTTAGGCCATCAAACCATCCGTTTCCATTGCCCTCACACCATTTGTAGTTGTCCCATGTAAAATCATTTTTTGTGTACGTTTCTCCCCAGGCATATTTGTCTCCGCTATCAGTAGTCTTGCTTGCCCCAACATTGCATGTTGCCCATTTTACCGAAAGGCCAAGATCGACATAATCGTGATTCTGTACTTTACCTGAAACTGTCTGCTTCTCACCTTCCTTTACACCCTTCTTAAATGTTAAACTATTTCCACTTTGTGTCATTGCAACGAAATAGTCATTTTCCATGGAGACTATAGTATATATATAGGTCCCGCCATCTGTCTTGGAAAATGTTATAATAGGATATTTATAAGTGTATCTGCCGGTTACTGTTTCATAGACTCCATAACTGTATGAATAGGTACCATCTGCATTAAATGTATACACTTGATTGATTGGACTACTACCGTACGTCCAGTCCGTAGTCCATTTTCCCAATAACTGACTTGAAGAGCCAGAACCTCCTCCGTCATCGTCACTACATGATGTAAAGTTAGCACAAATGCCCATGGCCACAATAGCCATCAATACGAATTTAAGTGTTTTCATTCTTTCCACTTTTAAAATTACAGCCAATTGACTCCGAAACTGGCAAATAAGGTAATAAGGTTCGTGCATACACACAAAAAACGTGGAGCCAGTCCTGTTGCCCGTTCCACGTATCTTGGCCTTCGCATTGCCCTGTCTGTCGAAACGAGCAACGCTGAAAGCCCCACGCCGATGTTATTATAATAATATCTATGCCACATGCAGGAATGCATAATGCATGCCTGCAATGAAGGCAGAGACGTATATAATACATCACTTGGAGCGTCCCCGTTGCTTTGTTTTTGACAGACAATTGAATTTGCGAAGTTCAGATACGTCAAAACCAAGCGTTCAGTTACGCCTTTTATATGTATGTACCTTGCCCGCTTCCCACCACCAGGGCTTTCAGCAGATGCATAGGCAATGGCAAAGGTAAGATTATTTTTCGTTATTGCAACGATTTGCCTTAATGTTTTTTAACATCCTGTGCAACTTCGCTCTTAGCAAGTTCAGACTTATGCCTTTTCGCTCGCTTAATCGCAACTTTGACTATTGTCTTAGTTACTCACGCTCGGAAAAATCAAAAATCCTTTGCTTTTTCGCTCACTTAATCGTAACTTTGAACTTCGTTCTAAGGTACTCACGCTCGGAAATGTTCAAATAAATTTAACCATTGGTTCAATTTGCTCCCGTTCGGCAAAAAAAATAAACTTTTTCTGCTCTCTCTTAATCGCAAATTTGACATTTCGCTCACTTAATCGTACCTTTGAATTCGTTCTAAGGTACTCACGCTCGGAAATGTCCAAATAAATTTGACATTTCGCTCACTTAATCGTACCTTTGACCTGGCATAATATAATAATAACACAATATCATGAAACAAAACACTGCTCACAGACTCATGCATCTTGCAAAGAAAAGTCTGCTTCTGTCTGGACTTTTCCTTGGTAGCGTCATGCCGGCCTTGGCACAAGAGAAAAGCCGTGGCATAGGCGTGTATCCAGGCAATCCCCTGGAATATTTTGGCCCTCAGATGGAGAAGGACACCGAGTACCGCAATCTGGCCCTGCACCGTGCCGTGTACCAGTCGGGGGCATACGACCTGAACCTTACAGCACAACTCCTTACCGACGGCGTGGTGGCCACCAACCAGCCTGCATTCCTGGAAGTGCTGACCAATGGCAAACCATTGCCTCACAACGAGCGTAAACTGACCATCAACAACAGCGAGTGGTCCAGAATACCTGTTGAGGGCAGTACGGCAACACTGACCTACCACTGGTACAACATGGACATAGAGGCCGATGAAATAGTGGTTGAAGGCTTCGTGGCATACGACCAGGACAAGCCTTTCGAGCACTACTCCATGCAGTGCGATGTGATGGGGGCAAAGTCATACTCCTTCACCGTGAAGAGCGATACCCTGCCGGGACGTCCTCGCAAAAGAAAGGTTATAAACGACCCCAACAAGCAGACAGAGGAGGCTACGGCCATGGCACGGGAACTGAAGGAGACCTTCAAACTCAAAGGCAAACGTACCTTCAACTCCGTAGAACTGACCTTCCGCCAGAACAATGCCTTCTACTGGTCCATCAAGGAGGTTACATTCAAGCGCAAGGGCAAGGCCGTGCGCAGCATCTTCCCGGCACAGCGCTTTACCAGCACATGGAAGGCCGCAAAGGGTGACTGGGCATACGTGGACCTGGGTTCTATGGCCGACATCGAGGAAGTGCGTCTGCATTGGCTGGACGAGGGCATGCAGGGCGTGCTGGAGTTTTCCGACGATGCACGCAACTGGAAACCCTATGCCGGCACTCAGGAGAATTCTAAGGTGCAGAGCATCAAGGCCAAGGCCAAGGCACGATATGTACGCATAACCAACACGGATGCAGCATGCCTTAGCGAAATGGAAGTTTACGGCCGTGGCGGAGTCAAGGCTATAGCACATGCCGAACAGGGATGGAGCGGAAACAGCGATGTGCGCAAGTATATGCTCAACGGCGGCAACTGGACCGTGCGTCCAGTTAGCGAACCCACACAGAAAGCAGTGCCCCTGGGACCTGAAATAGTGGCTACGGTACCTGCCACAGTACTCTCCAGTTACTACAATGCCGGTGCCTTGCCCGACCCCAACTTCGACGACAACCTGTCCATGATTTCAGAGTCGTACTTCAACCGCGACTTCCTTTACAAGCGCACATTCCAGCTTCCATCCACCATGAAGGGCAAGCGCATACTGCTCAACTTCGACGGCATCAACTGGAAGGCTCTGATTGTGCTCAACGGCAAGCAGGTGGGCAGGATAGAGGGTGCCTTCATGCGTGGGCAGTTCGACATTACCGACTACCTGCAGGAAGGCGACAACGAACTCCTTGTCTATGTGCAGAACAATGACAACCCCGGTGCACGCAAGACCAAGACGGGCGAGAATACCAGTTTCAACGGAGGTGTGCTGGGTGGCGACAACCCCACCTTCCATGCCACCATCGGATGGGACTGGATTACCACCATACCAGGCCGCGAGGTGGGCATATGGAACGATGTGTTCCTAACCGCCACCGAGGCAGTTACCATCAGCGACCCGCTTGTAAACACCACGCTGGCCGACGGCAAGGCTACCATGACGCCATCCGTGTTCGTGAAGAACCACCTCTCCACTCCTGTGCAGGGCACTCTCCGAGGCAACATAGGCGACATCTGCTTTGAGAAGGAGGTAATACTGGGTGCCAACTCCGAAACGGAGATTGTCTTCTCTCCCGAAGAATACCGCCAACTGGCCGGTCAGCACATGAAACTGTGGTGGCCAAACGGTTATGGCGAACCATACATGTACTCTGCCGCCTACACCTTCCATTCTCCACAGACAAAGTCCGTGGCGCGCATGGAATACCAGACAGGCATACGCCAGGTTACCTACAAGGACGAGACCACTCGCCTGCAACTCTACATCAACGGCCAGCGCTTCATCCCTCTGGGTGGCAACTGGGGCTTCTCTGAGAACCACCTCAACTACCGTGCACGTGAGTACGACATTGCCGTGGGATACCACCGCCAGATGAACTGCACCATGATACGCAACTGGGTGGGACAGACTGGCGACGAGGAGTTCTACGAGGCTTGCGACCGCCATGGCATCATGGTGTGGCAGGACTTCTGGCTGGCAAACCCTGCCGACGGTCCAAACCCTCACAACGAACCCATGTTCATGGCAAATGCCAACGACTACATGCGCCGCATACGCCGGCATCCCAGCATAGCCTTGTATTGCGGACGCAACGAGGGTTATCCCCCCGAAACACTGGACAGGCAACTGGCACAACTCGTCCAGAAACTGGCTCCGGGAGCACTCTACTTCCCCAGTTCTGCCGATGACGGTGTCAGCGGACACGGTCCTTACCGCGCACTGCCCATAAAGCAATACTTCGAGATACAGACAGGCAAACTGCACTCCGAGCGTGGCATGCCCAACGTGCCCAACTACGAAAGTCTCTGCCGCATGCTTGCTCCCGAGCACCTTTGGCCTCAAAACGAATATTGGGGTAAGCACGACTTCACACAAAAGGGTGCACAGTATGGTTCCACCTTCAACCAACTGCTGGCCGAACGCTTTGGAGAGGAAAAGGTATATGGCGACAAGATGCCTGTGCGCATAGGCATGCATCCAGCCAAAGCATACACTGCCTTGGC
Organism: Bacteroidaceae bacterium; assembly: GCA_017466325.1. Classification (GTDB taxonomy): domain Bacteria; phylum Bacteroidota; class Bacteroidia; order Bacteroidales; family Bacteroidaceae; genus Physcousia. Next base: position 33,761 of record JAFTUK010000034.1, read on the forward strand.
ACAATGGCAGAACTACGACGGTTACCGTGCCATGTACGAGAGCGCCAACCTGGACCGCCAGGGCCTCATCATCTGGATGAGCCATTCATGCTGGCCCTCTATGGTATGGCAGACCTACGACTATTATTTCGACCCCACGGCGGCATTCTTCGGCATCAAGAAGGCATGCGAGCCCCTGCACGTCCAGTACAATGCCTCCACAGCACAGGTGCAACTGGTCAACATGATGAAGCCTGCCCAGGACATCAAGGTCATTGCCACCATGTACGATCTCCAGGGCAATGAGGTGTACAAGAAATCTGATTCGGCACACTTGCCGTCCGACTCTACCGTGAACTGCTTCGAGGTCCTTTCGCCTGATACCACCAAGTCGTTCATGCTCCGTCTGGAAGCCGTGTCCATGCTCAATGGCGAACTCCTCTCCACCAACACCTACTTCCTGTGGGGCAACGACTCCGCCAAGGAACTCGACTCCATGCCCATTGCCAAGGTGGATGTAAGACTGATGTTCAAACCCACGATGCACTTCGTCATCACCAACACAGGCGACACCCCGGCCCTGATGCTTCGCATGAACCTCTGTGGCGAAGACGGAGAACAGATTCTGCCCGTAGAGTATTCCGACAACTACTTCCACCTGTTGCCCGGAGAGCGCAAGACCGTCACCATCAAGTGGAAAACGCAAGACGCCCGAGGCACAAAACCTGTACTCCACGTTTCTGGTCTTAACGTAAAGGAGTTCATCCCGACATTGTAGAGCAAGAATCTAAGGTCCCGGAGGATTAGGCATACTCCGGGAACCAAGAGAACTCATTGCCCCTAATAAAGACCAGTACTCCCGTGAGAGTACTACAGTACCCGCGCGAGAGTACTGCAGTACCCGCACGGGAGTACTGTACATATTTTGCAGTGTACTGAAATAAGTTGACAGGTTAAACTTAGAATCCTATATAGGTTTACATAATAAATATTATTGGTGTCCGTAAAACGAACTCATAAAAGCAAGATAGGCATCCCCAAATTTGCTTTTGGAAGCCTTTAACGGTTGACTATGGAGTAAAATAGTTCAATTGTATAGCTTTATTTCGTTATCAGAAACGGCTGTCCGCGGACAACAATAGATTCACCCCATTATCCATTTGCCTATTTTAGGTATGCGGCGGACAAGGACGCAGAGGACGGATAATGCCACAAAGGATACGATTGCCGGCAAAAGCATCTCCAACGGAGTGGTCCATATACCTAAAATGCCGTCTGCCCCTGTGCCGAAAGAGGTTCTTGCCCACGAGGACAATGACACCAGAAGAAGCAAATGACACAGATACATGCCGTAACTGGCTTCCGATATCGGGAGCAATATCCTCGTGTAGAAGCGTCCTGTACCATTGAATTTCCTGAAGAGCAGTATCCAGCCTATGGCCATCAATACCACCCCTATTGTATCGTTCAGCCAGGGGCCTTCCCAAAAGGAGGCCATGGCTACGGGGCCCGACACAGGAAAATTGCCACCGGCATCGTTGCTGACATTGCAGAAGAATCCGACAGAACATATAGCGAATCCTGCCACAAACAGGGGGAGAGCAAAGCCGAGAGTCCTACGCCATGACAACTTGCCTACAAACCTACGGAAATACAGGCCGAGAAGCATATAACCGATGAAACCGCTGAGATAGTAGAATGTTCCATACATGTTCCAACCGGCTTCGCCCCAAAGGGGATACTTGGCTGAGTTGGGGATGCCGGAAGGCCCGTATATAAGCGGAGGCATACCTCCCAGGCAATTGCGGATTAGGGGAATCATAGTCGTGAAGAGCCATATCGCAAGATAAACCCGCAGTTCAGTTTTCTGCACCTTTTCCGCCCATGGGGACAACAGGGGCATGAGTGCATAGAGGCCTATCAGCATGTAGACAAACCACAAATGTCCGGCAGCATAATTGAAATTAAGGAGCAAATCCCCGAAATCCCTTATCGGCTCACCCCATACCAAGGCATAGACGACTGTCCAGAAAAGGAACGGGATGAGGAGTCGGACAGACCTTTTGCGGACAAATTCGGTTGAGGAATAGTGCAGGGGGAAGAGGAGATAACTTGAGGCTACGACAAAAAGAGCCACACTTGCCCTTACCAGTGTATTTATGATGGACAGCCATACTGCATCGGATTGTGAGAGGAGCAACGTTCCCTCCCCTCCATAATAGAACGGTTCGCAACAGTGTGTAACCATAACAAAAAAGCATGCTGCGACGCGCATCCAGTCTATCCAGACCTCTCGCTTGGTATCTTTCCTTTCCATAACAACAATTATTGTATGAAGCAAAGGTAAGGACTTTGCATGAGAAAGAATTTGTCCTATGTCAATTTCTCCCATTACGATACAGGGACTTGGAGCGCAACCTGCTTAATGTGGGCAAGGTGATACCAAGGTAGGAGGCAATGTAGCCGAGATTGCACCTCTGGCAAATGCCCGGGAACTGCTTTATGAAGTTAAGATAGCGTTCAGCGGCAGAAAGGGAGAGCCTGTCCTTGTGCGACTGGTGGAGCCTGCGGTATTCGTTCTGATGGATGATACGCCCCCAGTTGCAGAGTTCAAGGTTTGTCTCGAACAAACGGTTCATGTCGTTTATTGAAATCCTGAATGCCTGGACGGGTTCCAGGGTCTCGGCATATTCCTGGCTTGGCATACCATAATATAGTTCATCCATGCTGAATACGGCATGTCCCTCTACGGAAAACGAGGTGTTGATTTCAACCCCGTTCACAAGCCAATAGTGCCTTAGGAGTCCCTGCTCTATGAACCATACGTAACGAAGCCTCCTACCCTCCTCCAGAACATGCACATGCCTGTCTATACAACAGGGTTCAAGGCATGACGCCAACGCAACGGCCGTTTCCTGGCTGACAGGGGCCACTTCTCTCATCTTCTGAAGGAACGTACTTTCCAGAAATGTCTTCATACGTATATTTTGAGTTAACGATGCCACAAAGATACACAATAAACGGCTTCTGCAGAGGGTTTGAAGGAAAATTCTCGCAAGAAACAAAAAGGTTCCCCACCTGTGAGGATGGGGAACCTGATATAGAGGATTATATTATCCTTGCTTTGGAATTACAGCTGGGGACCAGCGGCAACGAGAGCCTTACCAGCCTCGTTGGTGGTGTACTTGGCGAAGTTCTTGATGAAGCGAGCAGCCAAGTCCTTAGCCTTCTCCTCCCACTCAGCAGCAGTAGCGTAAGTGTCGCGAGGATCGAGGATAGCGGGATTTACGTTGGGCAGAGCGGTGGGAACCTCGAAGTCGAACAGAGGAATCTTCTTGGTCTCAGCCTTCAGGATGCTGCCGTCCAGGATAGCGTCGATGATACCGCGTGTATCGGGAATTGAGATACGCTTGCCGGTACCGTTCCAACCAGTGTTAACCAAGTAAGCCTTGGCACCTGATACGTTCATCTTCTTAACCAGCTCCTCAGCATACTTTGTGGGGTGCAGTTCCAGGAATGCCTGGCCGAAGCAAGCAGAGAATGTGGGAGTGGGCTCGGTGATACCGCGCTCTGTACCTGCCAACTTGGCGGTGAAACCGCTCAGGAAGTAGTACTGGCACTGCTCGGGAGTCAGGATAGAAACGGGAGGCAGTACGCCGAATGCGTCGGCAGACAGGAAGATAACGTTCTTGGCTGCGGGAGCAGAGCTGCCGGGCTGGATGTTGTTGATGTGGTTGATGGGGTAAGAAACGCGGGTGTTCTCGGTAGCGCTCTTGTCGTTGAAGTCTATAGTACCGTCCTCGGCAACGATAACGTTCTCCAGAAGAGCGTTACGCTTGATAGCACCGTAGATGTCGGGCTCGTGCTCCTTAGACAGACCGATAACCTTAGCATAGCAACCGCCCTCGAAGTTGAAGATACCGTTGTCGTCCCAACCATGCTCGTCGTCACCAATCAGACGGCGCTTGGGATCGGTAGACAGAGTGGTCTTACCGGTACCTGACAGACCGAAGAAGATAGCGGTGTTCTCACCGTTCATGTCGCAGTTTGCAGAGCAGTGCATAGAAGCGATGCCCTGGAGAGGCAGGTAGTAGTTCATCATAGAGAACATACCCTTCTTCATCTCACCACCGTACCAGGTGTTGATGATAACCTGCTCGCGGCTGGTGATGTTGAATGCTACGCAAGTCTCTGAGTTGATACCCAGTTCCTTCCAGTTCTCAACCTTAGCCTTAGAAGCGTTGTAAACAACGAAGTTGGGCTCGAAGTTAGCCAGTTCCTCAGCGGTGGGCTGGATGAACATGTTGGTAACGAAGTGTGCCTGCCATGCTACCTCAACGATGAAGCGTACAGCCATGCGGGTGTCAGCGTTTGCACCGCAGAAGCAGTCAACAACATAGAGGTTCTTGTTAGAAAGTTCCTTCTTGGCGATATCCTTCAGAGCAGCCCAAGCCTCCTCGGTGATGGGCTTATTGTCGTTCTTGTAGTCATCAGAAGTCCACCATACGGTATCCTTAGAGTTCTCGTCCATAACGATGAACTTGTCCTTAGGAGAACGGCCGGTGTAAACGCCAGTCATCACGTTGACAGCGTCCAGCTCGGTGTTTTGGCCCTTCTCGTAACCATCGAGGCCAGCCTTGGTCTCCTCAGCGAACAACTGCTCATAAGAGGGGTTGTGTGCAATCACGGTTGAACCGGTGATGCCATACTGTGTCAAATCTAATGTTGCCATTGTCTGATAGTTTATTAAGTTTGGTTTATGTTTTTCTTTCCGATGCAAATATAGCAAATTCTACTGAGAACACATAGAAGTTTTTAATAATAAATTTCGCTTATCCTCTTTTTTGCTACCTTAACATTGCAACTATAGCATCCTTTTGCTCTTGAGACACTTCGTTGTGGTGCAAAAGGAATTCCACGAAACGCACCACGTCGCCATCGAAATAGTCTTCTCTGGCTTTCTCCATAACCCTCTGGCAATACTCCTCCTTCGTAATCCTGGGGGTATAATATTGCATGGAACCCACACGCTCCATCTTGCAGAAGCCCTTACGCACAAGAATCTTCATAAAGGTGGCCGTTGTGGTGTAGGCCGGTTTGGGCTCCTCGAAACCATCCTGTATGTCACGGGTAAAGCCACCCTTAGTGGGAAGGGCCCAAAGATTCAGCATGCACTGAAACTCCGAGCGTGTCATAAATCTCTTGTCTGTCATCATTATATAATAAAGAATGTGTTGTTACTATACCCTTTTGCTTTGCAAATTTAGCATAATAACAACACATAGAACCGTGTACTTATATATTCCTAAACACTATCCCGCCACATTTAACGATATTTTAGCATCCGGGGGGCGAAATTAACGACTATTTCTTTTTCTTCTTCTCCTCTTCGCGTTCTTTGTTGCGCTCACGGGGTGTCTTCTTCTTGTCAGCCTTCTGCTTTATAAGAGCCTGAGGTTTCTGCTCCATCACAGGTATGCCATAGACATCCCATTCCTGCTCCACGTCCCAACCAGCACGGACATTCATGGGCTTGGGGAAATAGAAGACCTGCTCCGGTTGCAGGTTGTTATCAAACTCTCCCACGTCCCAGATGCCATTGCCGTTCTTGTCGGCAAAGCAGCGCATATAGTAATTGTCTGGTTTGAGGAAATAGAACTCGGCAACACCGGAGGCTGAGGCCCTTTGCTGGGTCATTACCTTATCGGAACTGTTCAGCAGCTGCACCATCATACAGGTGTCGGGGACGATGAGGTTAACAATCAGGGTTCCATACTCGTCCAATTTACAGACACGCACCTCGCTCTTCTTCTTCTTGTTAGTCGTACCCATAATCCCCACAATTGCCGCCGAGTCTACGGTAAGGCTATACTTATATTCGGGTTGCCACTCCGCATAGACAGTATAGGACTTGGCATCATGTAAGGTTGGCAGTACGAGGAAAGGTTCCTCGTAGAAATTGGAGTCACGCACCATATACAAATGTATGCGCGAGGAGTCTATGCTGCTGATGGGTTCGTCCACTCTGATGACGACATTCTTGTTGGGGTCCAGCGCACCAGAGGGCATTATCTTCAGGTCCAGATACTCATGCTCGTAGGGATTCTCCTCGGGTGGAAGCGGAGTCTTGCTCTTCTTTGCCCTCTTCTCACGGTTCTTATTCCAATCGTCTATGTTCTTCTGGCGCTCCTCACTGATTTTCGCCCATCCCTTACGCGCGACAAGCATAAACGTGTCTGTGCGCCATGTCAGGTTCCCCAGAGTGTCGGTATCCTGGCTACGCATCTCTATCTCCAGGCTATCGGTACTATGTGTAAACGCGGTGTCGGTAATCCAGTATGTCAGCGTGTCGTTCTTCTCACTGGCCTCCAACACCAGACAGGAGTCGTTGAAGTTCAGCCCCCTGATAATGGGTAGAGTGTCTACCGGAGCGGTGAAGTACAGGCGGAACCAGTCTGGTTCGGGACGTTCTGTCTTCAGTAAATGCAGGTCCTGCTTGCCCTCAAGGAAAGAACGCAGGACAATGTTGTCCGGGAAGTAGTGCGTGTATGGTACAACTCTGATGGAGTCGTAGTATATGGAGTCGCGCCAGCAGGTATCCATCCTAAGGTCAGGCCTGCTGCTTGGTATATATATGGTCGTATCGAAGGCTATCGCCTCGGACTTCTGACTGAAACGATAATTGCCGTCACCGTCGTTTAGGGCGAAAATGCGGTATTTGCCAGGTGCTATGCCCTTGATGGTGAATTGTCCGCTACCATTGGTACGTGAAACACGCACAAAGGATTTGATGCGGAAAAGGCTGTCATCGTATGTACTATCGGCACGGTACAGACCGACGAGCATACCTTTGACTGGTTCCAGATTCTCTGCGGCTATAACATGGCCGGACATCTCCATGGTGTCAATGACAGGGCCGGTACTGAAACTATAGGTGTAGAAACCCATGGGGTTGCCCTCGTTGTTGTCCTCGATGGCATCACTGAAGTCTACGGTATAGGTAATGTCGCTCTGCAGGGAGTCGAACAGGGTTATCTTGATTTTCTTGCCTGCCGCACGCACGTTAGCCACCTCCAACTGGGGAGGAGATATGACAACCTTTTCGTTTGCATTGGCCAGTTTCACGAACTCGTTGAAGAATATGCTTATTTTCTGCGACTTCACGTTGACGGCCTTGTCGGCAGGACTGGCACCGATTACCACCGGCGGTTCCTCGTCGTACCGGCCGCCATCAGGACTACCGATATTGGCACAGGACACGATGGTAAGCATCGTGGTGAGCAGTATCAAAAACAATATGGTAAGTCTACGCATCATCTTGTATTGTTCAGTTAAACGCCAGCATTTCCTCTATGTGGGTTCTGTTGTTGGAAAGGCGCGGCACCTTGTGCTGTCCTCCCAACTTGCCCTTGGAAGCAAGCCAGTCGTGGAACAGTCCCTTGCGTGCCACCACGAGTTCCAGGCGTTGTAGGGTGATGTCCTTGTATCTCTTAGCCTCGTAGTCGGAATTGACATGTTGCAGGGTTTCGTCCAGGATACGTGCGAACAGGGCTATGTCTTCCGGTTCCTTGGCAAACTCCACGAGCCACTGATGGCGGCACTTGCCCTCTCCGTCCATGAAGACGGGGGCTGCCGTGTATTCCAACACCTGTGCACCTGTCTGGCGGCAGGCTTCGGCCAGGCCCGCTTCGGCATTGTCTACGATAAGTTCCTCGCCGAAGGCATTTATGAAGAACTTGGTGCGCCCCGTGATGACGATCTTGTAGGGGTTGGTACTGGTGAATCGCACGGTGTCGCCTATCATATAGCGCCACAAACCGCTGGAGGTGCTTATGAGCATGGCATAGTTCCGGCCCGTCTCCACTCCCCAAAGGGGCACGACATGAGGATTGGGGTTCTCCAACTCGTCCATGGGGATGAACTCGTAGAAGACACCATAGTCAAGCATGAGGCTCATGGAGGGGTCGGACGGGTCGTCCTGAATGCCGAAGAAACCTTCGCTGGCATTATAGGTTTCCATGTAGTGCATGTTGGCGGACGGTATCAGTTTCCTGTACTGCTCGCGATACGGAGTGAAGGCCACGCCGCCATGGAAGAACATTTCCAGGTTTGGCCACACTTCGGACAGGTTGTCCTTGCCCGTAATCTCCAGCACGCGGTTCATCACCGAGAGCATCCACGAGGGCACGCCACTGAGGTTGGAGACATTCTCCCTGATGGCCTCGTGTGCGATGCGGTCGCGCTTCAGTTCGAAGTCGGACAGCAGGGCGGTCTCCTTCTTGGGGACGCGCACGAGGTTGACAATCGGGTTGATGTTCTCGATCAGGATGGCGCTGAGGTCTCCCACCAATGAGTTCTTGAGATTGTAGTTGGGCGCATGGCTGCCGCCGAGAATCAGGGCCTTGCCGTCGAAGATACGGCTCTGGGGATTGTTGCCCAAGTACCATGCCACGGCATCCCGGCCTCCAGCATAGTGGGTATCCTTGAGACCGTCGTTGCTGACGGGGATGAACTTGCTCTTGTCGTTGGTGGTTCCACTGGATTTGGCATACCACCGCACCTGCCCCGGCCAAAGGATGTCCCTTTCGCCCTGGCGCATACGGTCGATGGCCTGCTTCAGGTCCTCGTAGGTATTCACGGGGGAAGAAGCGGCAAAGTCTTCGTAGGAACGCAGGGAGGCAAAGCCATGCTCCCTACCCCACTCTGTATGCTCAGCCTTGGAGGTCAGACGTCTGAGCACCTGCATCTGCAACTGCTCCGCTTGTGTCCGGTACTTGCCCAGCGCATTTCTCCTCAGCGCAAACAAGGGACGTACTATCGGTGTTATTGCCATTGTCTTCTATTGTTTTAACTTCCAGCACCTTGGTTCTCAGTGCGCTGTTCTTGTTCAGTTTTGCAAGGGCTTCCTTGGAGGCCTGCTGGTGGCTTTCCTTCTTGCTGTATCCTATGCCACGGCCGCACTCCACCCCGGATATCAGCACGCGGGTAAGGAAGCGTGGCGACAGCGTACCCTCCTCCTTGCTTTCCTCCAGAAGTTCGAAATTGGCATTGACGTGGTGCTTCTGGCACCATTCCAACAGGCGGCTCTTGAAGTTCGACTCCTTGTATGCTATCCTGTCGAGGTTGATGTACTTGCCCAGGATGCGGTTGCGGACGAACCACTTGCAATATTCGTAGCCACGGTCGAGATACACCGCCCCGACGAGTGCCTCAAAGGCGTTTCCTGCCATGTAACTGTTGTGGGTGCGTCCCATGAGGTCGCTGCGTATCAGGTCGGTCAGGCCCATCTCGTCGGCCAGATGTCCGAGTGTCTCGCGCTGGACAACCTTGCTCCGCACGCTGGTAAGGAAACCTTCCCTTTTGCCCCTGAAGTGGTTGTACAGGATATCTCCCACCACGGCATCCAGGATGGCATCGCCCAGATACTCCAGACGCTCGTTGTTGGAAAGGCGGCCGCTCCCCTCCTTCGCCGACATGCTCTTGTGTGTCAGCGCCTGGCGGTAAAGGTCTATCTTCCTCGGGTAGAAGCCCAGGATACCGTAAAAAGAACGATAAAGCTGCCTGTCGCGTCGGAAAGGCAACCTTATCGCATCTATTATATTTCCTGCTTTCACAGATATGTTTCTGTCATATCAAGGGAACGGCATCCCCCTGATTACGGTTACATTATTCTACGTACTTCTTGAAGATGACACAGGCATTGTGTCCGCCGAAGCCGAAAGTGTTGCTCAGAGCGGCACGGACCTCACGCTTCTGTGGCTGGCCGAAGGTGAAGTTCAGGTTGTAGTCTATCTCGGGATCCTCGTCGCCCTCCACGTGATTGATGGTGGGAGGAACGATGTCTTCCTTGACGGACATCACACTGGCCATTGCCTCTATGGCACCTGCGGCACCGAGAAGGTGTCCGGTCATGGACTTGGTGCTGCTGATGTTCAGTTTATAGGCGTGCTCACCGAAGAGCGACTTGATGGCCTTCACCTCGCTGATGTCACCTACGGGAGTGCTGGTGCCGTGAACGTTGATGTAGTCGATGTCCTCGGGCTGCATGCCGGCATCTTCCAGGGCGTTCTGCATCACCAGGATTGCACCCAGACCCTCGGGATGAGAGGCAGTGATGTGGTGTGCGTCGGCACTCATGCCTGCACCTACCATCTCGGCATATATCTTGGCACCGCGGGCCTTGGCGTGCTCCAGTTCCTCGAGAATCAGACAGGCACTGCCCTCTGCCATCACGAAACCGTCGCGGCTGGCGCTGAAGGGACGACTTGCCGTCTGGGGAGAATCATTGCGGGTGCTCAGGGCGTGCATTGCCACGAAACCACCCACACCGGCACATGTGATTGCTGCCTCGGCACCACCTGTAACGATGACGTTTGCCTTGCCCAAGCGAATCAGGTTGAAGGCATCTGCCATGGCGTTGGTACTGCTGGCGCAAGCGCTGGAGGTAATATAGTTGGGACCGTGGAATCCGTACTTGATGCTGATGTGACCGGCACAGATGTCGGCAATCATCTTGGGCACGAAGAAGGGGTTGAACTTTGGACCGATGGTCTCAGCCGTTTTGGCATAGGAAGTAACCTCCTCCTCGTATGTCTTCATGCCGCCGATGCCGACACCCATGACAACACCAACGCGGTTCTTGTCAAGAGCCTCTATGTCCATGGCACTGTCCTCTACGGCCATCTGTGCGGCAGCCAGTGCGTAGTGGCAATAGGGGTCCATCTTGCGGGCTTCCTTGCGGTCTATGTATTTTGTGACGTCGAAGTCCTTCACCTCACAGGCGAACTGTGTCTTGAACTTCTCTGCATTGAAACGTGTGATGGGGGCTGCTCCGCTGACACCTGCCAGCATGTTCTGCCATGTCTCCTCGGCAGTATTACCGATAGGCGTAACGGCACCCATACCGGTAACGACAACTCTCTTCAATTCCATATAAAAGGGAAATAGTTGCCCAGTGGCTTACCTCTCGAGGAAGACCACCCGACAACTATTATAGATTAAGTAGTGTAAAACTTCAGATTACTTATTGCTTTCAATATAAGCGATAGCGTCAGCTACGGTTGAGATCTTCTCAGCCTTGTCATCGGGAATAGTGATATCGAAAGTCTTCTCGAACTCCATGATCAGTTCTACTGTATCCAAAGAGTCTGCACCAAGGTCGTTGGTAAAGCTTGCCTCGGGCACTACGTCTGCCTCGTCTACACCCAACTTGTCTACAATAATCTCCTTAACTTTTGCTTCAATTTCAGACATATTCTTTACGTTTAAGTTAATTGTACTCTTTTTGTCTTTCTCGTTTTCTGGGTGCAAAGTAAAGACTTTTTAAGGATATTAGCAAGAATTTGACGTAAAAACTTCGCTTTTATGCTCATTTTTGGACGGATTGTGCACTCAACAACTGTAAATTACCCACAAGAAGGCACTTTCGGACGTCCAGGACATGAACAAGGATGACAATTCACAACACGAAGAAATACACCCATTTATTTTGAAGTAAGCACACATATTCGTATCTTTGCACGCAGAAAAACATAGAAAAGGAAAATGGCAAAGCGAATTTACACCTTATTTATTATTATAATGGGAGCCTTGGGATGTATGGCCCAGCTGGCAGAACCCGTTAAGTTCAGTGTAAGCGAGAAGATAAATGCCAACGGGCAGTTGGAAATCTCCTTTCAGGGCACGATAGAAAGCGGTTGGCACGTCTACGGTTCCAATTTCGAAGACGGAGGTCCCCAGCGCGCCATGGTGACTCTGGAAAAGAGCACCGGCGTAAAGCAGGTTAGCGACCTGAAAACCATAGGCGATGTCCATCGCGGACAGGACCCCATGTTCATGATGGAGGTGGAAACCGTGGAGGACAAGGTGACTTTTGTCCAGACATACGAACTGACGGGAAGCGAATACGACATTGCCGGATACCTGACCTACGGAGCATGCAACGACCAGAACTGCCTGCCTCCCACCAGCGTGGACTTCAGTTTCAAGGGCAAGAAAACACAAGGGGCATCGGTTTCAAACGCAGACAATCAGGCAGTAACCGAACCTCTCCCCATTGACGAGACACAGAAAGCGGAAGAGGCGGCAACATCCGACGACAAACCTTTGGCCGAAACCAACGACCTCTGGGCACCTGTCACCGACCAGTTGCAATCCGACGACAACGTTGCCGGCCAGGCAGACACATCGCTCATTTGGATATTCTTCATGGGCATAGTTGGCGGATTGCTCGCCCTGCTCACCCCCTGCGTGTGGCCCATCATACCGATGACCGTGAGTTTCTTCCTGAAGCGCAGCAAGGACAACCGCCGCAAGGGCATACAGGACGCCATCACCTACGGCATCTCCATAATTGTCATCTACGTTGGTTTGGGCATGCTCGTGACTCTGTTCTTCGGAGCCAGCGCCTTGAATGCCATGAGCACCAACGCCATCTTCAACATCTTCTTCTTCCTCCTGCTCGTGCTCTTCGGCCTAAGTTTCCTGGGCGGTTTCGAACTGACCCTGCCATCCTCATGGAGCAATGCCGTGGATTCCAAGGCGGAAAAGACCACCGGCCTGCTCAGCATCTTCCTGATGGCATTCACGCTCACCCTGGTAAGTTTCTCATGCACAGGCCCCATTATCGGTTTCCTCCTTGTGGAGGTAGGCACAAGCGGTTCCATCCTCGCCCCCACCATGGGTATGCTGGGCTTTGCCGTTGCCCTGGCCCTGCCCTTCACCCTGTTCGCCCTCTTCCCCACCATGCTGAAGAGCGCACCACGTAGCGGCAACTGGATGAACAGCATCAAGGTTATGCTCGGTTTCCTGGAACTTGCCTTCTCGCTGAAGTTCCTCTCCGTGGCCGACCTGGCATACGGTTGGGGCATTCTGGACAGAGAGGTGTTCCTGTGCCTGTGGATTGTCATCTTTGCCATGATGGGCCTCTATATGCTGAATATCATACGCCTGCCCCACGATGAGGATGAGTACGACGAGGAGGGCAACATCGTTACACGCCCGCGCACCGGCATCACCCGCCTGGCCGTCGGCATGGCATCGCTTGCCTTCGCCATCTACATGGTTCCCGGCCTCTGGGGCGCTCCCTGCAAGGCCGTCAGCGCCTTTGCACCGCCGGTGAACACACAGGACTTCAACCTTCACAGCCAGGAGGTCAATCCCAAGTTCGACGATTACGACATGGCCATGGCATATGCCAGGGAGAAGAACATGCCCGTCATGCTCGACTTCACCGGCTATGGTTGCGTGAATTGCCGAAAGATGGAGGCCGCCGTATGGACGGATCCCGAAGTGGCAGACATCATCAACAACAAATACATCCTCGTGACCCTGCATGTGGACGACAAGACTCCCTTGGCAGAACCCATCGTCGTCACCGAAAACGGCCAGGAACGCAAACTCCGCACCATAGGCGACCGTTGGAGTTACCTGCAGCGCTACAAGTTCGGTGCCAACGCCCAACCTTTCTACGTCCTGCTCAGCCCCGACGGCAAGCCTCTGGCCCCAAGTTACAGTTTCAACGAGGACGTGCCATCATACCTCGAATGGCTCAATAGCGGCTTAAAGTAGGCACAAAACAGTCCTCGGTGGCGATAAAACGAACCGCCCTTGGCGATAAAGTTCACCGCCAGTGGCCGTTAATTTTACCGCCACCGAGGACAAGGGCACGTTCTCACGACGACAAGGGCGTGCCACCCTACATTTATTTGGCAGAAACGCATACCAATAAGAATAGGGAGGCGCGCTTGCGCCTCCCTATTTCATGTATATTATATCTCTGATTGAAATTACAGAGCCAAGTCAGAACCGGGCTTGAACTTCACAACGGTCTTTGCTGGAATCTCAAGAACCTCACCTGTACGGGGGTTCTTACCTGTGCGTGCAGGACGCTCAGCAGGAGCGAATGTACCAAAACCAACGAGAGCAACCTTATCGCCTGCCTTTACAGCGTTTACGATAGCATTTGTCGTTGCATTCAGCGCCTTGGCAGCATCAGCCTTTGTCAAGCCGGATTCAGCGGCAATGGCGTTAATCAAATCTGTCTTGTTCATAATATTAGTTATTAAGTTTATATATAGGAGTTTCGCTTGTACGCTTTTCCATCGCAAATATAGAGATTCTGCACAATGCAAGCAAGTTTTAACCTAAAAAAAAACTATAATTCCCTAAAAAAAGCACAATACAGTACAGAAAATCCTTGATTAGTGCCTAAAAAAGCGTACCTTCGTGACCTAAATCAAGAATATTAGACGTTTTAGACATGAATATGATGCCCCCCGTAACCAAAAACCTTCTCATCATCAATGCACTTTGCTTCCTGGGCATGTACGTTGCCGAACTGCATGGCGTAGACCTTAACGGCGTGTTAGGACTGCACTTCTTCCTGGCAGACAACTTCATGCCCTATCAGTTGCTGACCTACATGTTCATGCACGGTAATCTCGAGCATATTTTCTTCAACATGTTTGCCGTGTGGATGTTCGGGCGCATCATAGAGCAGGTGATGGGCAGCAAGCGCTTCCTGTTCTACTACCTGGCATGTGGCATCGGGGCAGGCATGATACAGGAATTGGTGCAATGGTTCAACTACATAAGCCTGGAGCATGCAGACATAGCCAGAGTGGGCACCGAACTGGTGAAGGGCACCTATGTCATCCAGGACGGCATGGCCGTTGACATCAACCATTGGAACACCGTGGGCGCCTCGGGCGCCGTGTATGGTATCCTGTTGGCTTTCGGCATGATATTCCCAAACGAGCGCATGTTCATCTTCCCTATACCGGTGCCTATCAAGGCAAAACTTTTTGTAATAGGATATGCCGTAATAGAACTGCTTATGGCACGCAGCAACGACGGTGTCGCGCACTATGCCCATTTGGGAGGCATGCTCGTAGGACTGCTCATCCTGCTCATCTGGACAGATGCCGGACGTGGAGGTCCGCTGGACAAGATCCGGAGCATCTTCCGCCGCAAACCCAAGAACAATTTCCACGTTTATAGAAAGAACTGACACGGAAATGACCGCTGAAAACTTCACTTCCAAGGTGAAACACGGTGCCCAAGTCATGCTAGTAAGCATCATGGCAGGGGCCAACATTGCCACCATCATCCTGATGTGGGCAACGTGCCTTTCCACACTTCTCTCGCCTGCCATCCACCCAAGGCTCTCACAGGCAGGCTTGCTGTTTCCGGTCTTCCTGGGGCTGGACATCCTGTTCCTGCTGGCATGGCTCATTGTTTCATGGAAATGGATGCTCCTCCCTATAATGGGAATATTGGGGTGCTGGAACTACACACGTGAATACTTTCCCATCAATCCGTTTGACAATGCCCCCACGGAGAGCCACAAGATTCTATCCTTCAATGTAGCAAGTCTCTCCAATGACTCCGCCAATGGTTTCAACGGTTGGAAATCCGTGGAATACATCGCCGAATGCGATGCAGACATAGTATTCCTGCAGGAGTGTCCACAATCGGGGAAAATCTACACCACGCTGAAGCACAAGATGGATTCCCTTGGCTACAAAATGCAATCTGACGGCGCCCTGTTCATCTACTCCAAGTGGCCCTTTGCCGGAGAACCGGTCTACAAGAAATCCCTGACCTACGGCAACGGCTCCTTTGCATGCCTGATAAATCTCGACGGAGACACCACACTACTGATAAACAACCATCTGCAAAGCAATGCCATAAGTCTGGAAGAAAAAAGCGCATACGGAGATGCCTTAGAAAACTACGACCAGGAGAAGATGAAAGCAAGCGGCAAGGTACTGCTGTCGCGCCTCAGCACGGCTGCCGCCAAAAGGTCCGAGCAAGCCGATACCGTATGCGACCTCATAACAAGATACAGCCAATACCCCACCATAGTGGCGGGCGACATGAACGACACCCCCATTTCGTATACCTACCAGAAGATTGCCAAACTGCTGGACAATGCATTTGCCAAGAGCGGAAACGGATTGGGCGTCTCGTATAGCCAAAAAGGATTTCCAGTCAGAATTGACCATATTTTCGTAAGCAAGGACCTTTTAACATCCTCTACGCATATTGACGACAATATCAAGTCGTCCGACCACCGCCCCATCGTTACACGGGTGTATAAATCAGCAAAATAGGTCATTATAGGACTTTTTTCCGCGCATAACCTTGCCTTATCAGAAAAAAAGTCATACATTTGCATGCTTTTAGAGTCAAAACGATACAGGAACATTAACTAATCAACAAATAATTAACATCTAAAACAAAAATGCAAAACAAAGGATTTGTAAAGGCTTTTGCCATTCTGCTGACCTTGGTTTGTGCCTTTTACCTGAGTTTCTCGTTCGTAACAAGCCATTACGACGGCAAGTATCAGGAAAAGATGCAGACAGAGGGCAAGGAGGCTGCTGACCGTTACATGGACTCCCTCAACACCCATGACATCTACCTGTGGTCATGGAACCTGAAGGAGTGCCGCGAAATGGGCATCGGTCTGGGCCTTGACCTCAAGGGCGGTATGAATGTAATCCTCGAAGTCAGCGTGCCCGATGTAATCAAGGCTTTGGCTGACCACAAGGAAGACACCGACGAGACCTTCCGCAATGCCGTGGAGAAGTCTGCCAAGGAAGCAACCGAAAGCCAGAGTGACTTTATTACCCTGTTCGTTAAAAACTTCAAGGAGATGGCTCCCGAGCGTACCCTCGCCGAACTGTTTGCCACACAGCAACTTCGCGACAAGGTTTCGCCCAAGAGCACAGACAAGGAAGTTGAGGACGTTCTGCGTGCCGAACTGAAGAGCGCCATTGACAACAGTTACAATGTTCTGCGCACCCGTATCGACCGTTTCGGTGTGGTTCAGCCCAACATCCAGGCTCTGGAAGGCCAGGAAGGCCGCATCATGGTGGAAATGCCTGGTGTTAAGGAGCCCGAGCGCGTCCGCAAGTTGTTGCAGGGTTCTGCCAACCTGGAGTTCTGGGAGACCTACAACTCTCAGGAAATCACTCCTTTCCTGGTGCAGGTAGACAGCAAGTTGGCTTCCGTCATCAACGTTGACGAGGAAACCGCTTCTGCCGAAGAGACCAATGAAGTTGCCGCTACAGATTCTACCGAAAAGAAGGCCGACCTGGCATCTGCTATTGCCGAGAACAGCGCCAGCAATGCCAACGTAAGCGATGCCGAGTTGGAGCGCATGAAGAAGCAGCATCCCCTGCTGAGCAAGTTGCAGTTGACCCAGGGCGCTTATGGTTGTGTAGTAGGTTTTGCACACAAGCGCGATATGGAGGCTATCAGCGAGTTGCTCGCAACTCCTGAAGCCAAGGACATCCTTCCCTCTGACGTTCAACTCAAGTGGGGTGTCAAAGGCATGGGCGAGGGCGAAGGCTCCGACTGGTACGAACTTTATGCTATCCGCGTGACAGAGCGCAACGGCCGTGCTCCTCTGGAGGGTGACGTAATCACCGATGCCAAGGACGAGTTCGACGAGAACGGCCGTCCCTGCGTAAGCATGCAGATGAATGTAGACGGCGCTCGTCGTTGGGCAGCACTGACAAAGGCCAACCTGCAGCGTTCCGTTGCTATTGTACTTGATAATAATGTATATAGCGCACCCAACGTAGAAACAGAAATCACTGGTGGTAACAGCCGAATTACAGGTAACTTCACCGCTGAGGATACACGCGACCTTGCCAACGTACTGAAGTCTGGTAAGATGCCTGCTCCTGCAAAGATCGTTAGCGAAGAGATTGTTGGTCCCACACTGGGTGCCGAATCTATCCGTCTGGGTGTTTGGAGCTGCATTATCGCATTCGTCATCCTGATGGTGTACATGATTTCTATGTACGGCCTTGTTCCCGGTATGATTGCCAATGGTGCCCTGCTGCTGAACCTGTTCTTCACCGCAGGTATCCTGACCAGTTTCCAGGCTTCTCTGACCATGAGCGGTATTGCCGGTATGGTTCTGACTCTGGGTATGGCTGTGGATGCCAACGTGCTTATCTACGAGCGTACCAAGGAGGAACTGAAGAGTGGCAAGAAACTTCGCGAAGCATTGAGCGCAGGTTACAGCAACGCTTTCAGCGCTATCTTTGACTCTAACCTGACAAGTATCATCACCGGTATCATCCTTTACAACTTCGGTACAGGTCCTATCAAGGGCTTCGCTACCACTTTGATTATCGGTATCGTTGCCAGCTTCTTTACCGCAGTGTTCATGACACGTCTGGTGTATTCAGCCGCTATGGAGCGTGGCTGGTGGCAGAACCTCAAGTTCAAGACCCCAATCGGCAACTGGATCAGCTTCAAGAACCCCGCATACAAGTTCATGTCTGCATACAAGGTTAGCTTCACTATCTTCGGTATTGCTGCTGTTATTGCACTCTGTGGCATGTTCTTCCGCGGTTTCAGCAAGAGCATTGACTTCACCGGTGGCCGCAACTTCGTGGTAATGTTCGAGAAGCAGGTAACCGCCGAGCAGGCAAACGCTCTCCTTGCAAATGCCTTTGAGGGTAGCAACATCAGCGCCATTGCCCTTGGTACAGACGGTAACACCCTGCGTATCAGCACCAACTACCGTATCAATGAGGACGGAACTGAGGTAGACAGCGAGATAGAAGCCAAGTTGTTTGAGGTTCTTAAGGGTGGCGGTCTGCTTGCTCAGGATCTGACCCTGGAGACCTTCATCAACCGTGACGTTCGTACCGGCGGTTCTATCATCAGCAGCCAGAAGGTTGGTCCCTCTGTGGCTGAAGACATAACATACGGTGCTATCTGGAGTGTGATTCTGGCAATTATCGCCATATTCATATACATTCTGGTTCGCTTCCGCAACATTGCCTTCTCTATCGGTTCTATCATTGCACTGGTTTCCGACGTCATCCTCATCCTTGGTGCGTATGCTCTGTTCTGGGGTCTCATGCCCTTCAGCATGGAGATTGACCAGACCTTCATCGGTGCCATCCTGACCGCTATCGGTTACTCTATCAACGATAAGGTGGTGGTATTCGACCGTATCCGTGAGGAACTGGGTCTGCATCCCACACAGGACCGCTTTGACCTGTTCAACCGTTCGGTTAACAATACATTGAACCGTACCATCAACACCTCTGTGTCCACATTCATCGTACTGGCCGTAATCTTCCTGATCGGCATCATCGGTGGTGGTGCAGGCAGCATTATCAGTTTCAGCTTCGCTATGATGCTCGGTGTGGTATTCGGTACATTGAGTTCAATCTTCATTGCCGCTCCTACAGCCTACCTGTGCCTGAACAAGACCGGCAAGAAGAAGTAAGACACTCATCGGTACACATTATATATATAATAGGGTGTGCCACTCCAAGACAAACTATCACCCTAAGGGGTGCCCCTTAGGGTGATAGTGATGCCCCTGTAGTTAAATGGATAGAACGAAGGTTTCCTAAACCTTTGATCCGGGTTCGATTCCCGGCGGGGGTACTACTATTATCTTTTTTACGACATGAACATAACTGAAAGAGAATCAGTGGTTGTTCGCTTTTCTGGCGACTCCGGTGACGGCATGCAGCTTGCAGGCAATATATTTTCCACCGTATCCGCAACAGTGGGAAACAGTATCAGTACTTTCCCTGACTATCCGGCCGACATTCGTGCCCCGCAAGGCTCACTGACAGGTGTCAGCGGTTTCCAGGTACACATTGGCGCATCTCAGGTTTACACTCCCGGTGACCTGTGCGACGTGCTGGTGGCCATGAATGCCGCCGCGCTGAAGACACAGTACCGCTATGCCAAGTCAGATGCTACAATAATCATCGATACCGACAGTTTCGGTCCCAAGGATCTTGAAAAGGCACAGTTCCAGGGCGAGGATTACCTCGGCGAGATGGGCATTGACCCCGACCGTGTAATTGCTTGCCCCCTGACCTCAATGGTAAAGGACTGCCTTGCAGATACCGGTATGGACATAAAGAGCATCAACAAGTGCCGCAACATGTTTGCTTTGGGTCTTGTATGCTGGCTCTTTGACCGCGACCTGAACGTTGCGTTCAACTATCTGAAGGAAAAGTTCGCAAAGAAACCTGCCATTGCAGAGGCCAACATCAAGGTTATCCAGGCAGGTTACGACTACGGACACAATACGCACTCCAGCGCTACCAACGTGTATCGCATAGAAACCAAGAACAAGGTTCCCGGACGATACATGGACATCACGGGCAACAAGGCTACAGCATACGGTTTCATTGCCGCCGCCGAGAAGGCCGGTTTGAAACTTTACCTCGGTTCATACCCCATCACTCCCGCTACGGACGTTCTGCATGAACTCTCCAAGCACAAGAGCCTTGGCGTGACAACCGTACAGTGCGAGGACGAGATTGCTGGTTGTGCCTCCAGCATCGGTGCTTCTTTTGCCGGTGCCCTGGCAGTTACGAGCACATCAGGTCCCGGCATGTGCCTCAAGAGCGAGGCCATGAACCTTGCCGTCATCATGGAACTGCCCCTGGTGATCCTTGACGTTCAGCGTGGCGGCCCTGCTACGGGTCTTCCCACAAAGAGCGAGCAGACAGACCTGTTGCAGGCCCTCTTCGGACGTAACGGCGAAAGCCCCATGCCCGTATTGGCGGCAACAAGCCCTACCGACTGCTTCGAGGCTGCTTACGAGGCTTCAAAGGTGGCTCTGGAGCACATGACTCCCGTGATCCTGCTTACAGATGCATACGTGGCCAACGGTTCAGGCGCATTCCGTCTGCCCGACCTGAACGAATACCCTGCCATCAATCCTCCCTATGTGCCCGAGGAGATGAAGGGCACATGGACTCCCTACATGCGCAAGGAGAACGGCACACGCTACTGGGCAGTTCCCGGACGCGAAGGTTTCGCTCACATCCTTGGAGGTCTGGAAAAGGACGACAAGACCGGCGCCATCAGCACCAATCCCGAGAACCACGATCTGATGACACGCAAGCGTGCCCAGAAGATAGCCAACATTCCCGTACCCGACCTGGAGGTATTGGGCGATACAGAGGATGCAGAACTGCTGATTGTAGGTTTCGGTGGCACATACGGACATCTGCGTGCTGCTATGGACGAGATGAGAGCAGCAGGCAAGAAGGTGGCAATGACACACTTCCGTTACATCAATCCTCTGCCCAAGAATACCGCAGAAGTAATGAAGAAGTATCCCAAGGTTGTGGTTGCAGAACAGAACATGGGACAACTGGCCGGTTGGCTGCGCATGAAGGTGGACGGTTTCTGCCCTGCACAGTACAATGAAGTAAAGGGACAACCCTTCAAGGTTGCAGAACTCGTGGAGGCTTTCAATACCATTATTAACAAATAAGCAATAGGACATTATCATGGCAACATATACAGCTCAGGATTTCAAGAAGGGACAGCCAAGATGGTGCCCCGGTTGTGGTGACCACTTCTTCCTCGCCTCCCTGCACAAGGCTATGGCCGAGATAGGCGTTGCACCTGAAAACATTGCAGTAATCTCCGGCATCGGCTGCTCCAGCCGTCTGCCCCACTATATGGCGACTTATGGCATGAACACCATACACGGTCGTGCCGCCGCCATTGCAACCGGTTGCAAGGTGGCCAACCCACGCCTTGCCGTATGGCAGGTTAGCGGCGACGGCGACGGACTTGCCATCGGCGGCAACCACTTCATACATGCCAACCGCAGGAACATTGACCTGAACATGATTCTACTGAACAACCGCATCTATGGTCTTACCAAGGGCCAGTACTCTCCCACCAGCCCACGCGGATTTGTAAGCAAGAGCAGCCCCTATGGTACTGTGGAAGACCCCTTCCGCCCAGCAGAACTTTGCTTTGGCGCCCGCGGACATTTCTTTGCCCGTGCCGTAGCAACTGATGCACCTGGCACCATAGAGATACTGAAGGCAGCCTATAACCACAAGGGTGCTTCTGTTTGTGAAATCATGCAGGACTGCGTTATCTTCAACCATGGCACTCACGACAGCATCTATGACAAGGCCGGCCGTGCCAAGAACACCATATACGTGAAACACGGCCAACCTCTGGTGTTCGGCGAGAACAACGAGTATGGTCTCGTTCAGGAAGGCTTTGGCTTGAAGGTAGTGGAGATCGGCAAGGACGGCATCTCCGTGGACGACATCCTCGTTCACGACGCCAAGTGCGAGGACAACACCCTGCAACTGAAACTTGCCCTGATGGGCAATGGCGACGGATTCCCCGTAGCGCTTGGTGTTATCCGCGATGTGGAGGCTCCCACCTACAACGATGCCGTGGAGGCTCAGATAGAGGAGGTGAAGGCACAGAAGAAGTATAACACCTTTGCCGAACTGCTCGAGACAAACGACATCTGGGAAGTTAAGTAACCCCCTAAACCCATAAAGCCCTAAGGACTTTAAGGACCCTAAAGACCCTAAAGACCTTAAGGACCTTAAGGACTCTAAAAAAACTAAAGAACAATTAAATGAATTTTGTTGAAGAACTGAAATGGAGAGGAATGCTCCATCAGATGATGCCCGGCACTGAAGAAATGCTGGCATCAGGACAGCAAACAGCATATTTGGGCATAGACCCCACCGCCGACTCTCTTCACATCGGCCATCTCTGCGGTGTGATGATGCTCCGCCACTTCCAGCGTTGCGGCCACAAGCCCCTGGCACTCGTAGGCGGTGCAACAGGCATGATTGGCGACCCCAGCGGCAAGAGCCAGGAGCGCAACCTGCTGAACGAGGAAACACTGCGCCACAACGTAGCATGCATCAAGGAGCAGTTGGCACGTTTCCTGGACTTCGATAGCGATGCTCCCAACAAAGCCGAACTGGTAAACAACTACGACTGGATGAAGGACTACTCCTTCCTCGACTTTGCACGTGAGATAGGCAAGTGCATTACCGTAAACTACATGATGGCGAAGGACAGCGTAAAGCGCCGCCTGAACGGCGAGTTCCAGGACGGCATGTCATTCACCGAGTTCACATACCAGTTGTTGCAGGGCTACGACTTCCTGCACCTGTACCAGGAGAAGAACTGCCGCCTGCAGATGGGCGGTTCCGACCAGTGGGGCAACATCACCACCGGCACGGAACTTATCCGCCGCAAACTCGGCAGCGAGAACAGCGCATTCGCCCTGACATGCCCCCTCATCACCAAGGCCGACGGCAAGAAGTTCGGCAAGACCGAGAAGGGCAACATCTGGCTTGACCGCAACCGTACCACCCCCTACGCCTTCTACCAGTTCTGGCTGAACGTAGGCGATGAGGATGCCGAGCGCTACATAAAGATATTCACATCCCTGGACAAGGAAACCATAGACTCTCTGGTAGAGCAGCACCGCCAGGACCCCGGCATGCGTGTCCTGCAGAAGCGCCTGGCAGAAGAGGTGACATGCATGGTTCACTCACGCGAGGATTACGAGGCCGCCGTCGAGGCAAGCAACATCCTCTTCGGCAAGGCCACCAAGGAGAGCCTTGCGAAGTTGGACGAAGCAACCCTGCTGGACGTGTTCGCCGGTGTTCCCCAGTACGAGGTAAGCCGCGACCTGCTGGCCGGTGAAGGCATCAAGGCCGTTGACCTGCTGGCCGGCGAGACGGCATGCTTCCCCTCAAAGGGCGAGATGCGCAAACTTACCCAGGGAGGCGGCGTGTCCATCAACAAGGAAAAACTCTCTGCCTTTGACCAGATGGTGACGGAGGCCGACCTGCTCAACGGCAAATACCTCCTTGCCCAACAAGGCAAGAAGAAGTATTTCCTGCTCATTGTAAAATAGGTTCCTCATGCTCCCTTGGAGGAACAACCTATAAGAGAATAACGGTACATAAAGATTATTTGGCTCGTTGAAAAGAAAAATAAATCCTGTTAACAGACGCGTAACTGAATATTTTTTTGTACCTTTGCAACCGCAAATGTAAGTCAGTCATGACTATGATTTGTATAGGATTGGGCTATGGTGTAATGGTAGCACAAGACATTTTGGTCGTCTTTGTTCTGGTTCGAAACCGGATAGCCCAACCACCATCAAGGGAGGTCGCCCCAAGGCGCACCTCCCTTTTATGCTGATAAAGACATGAAGAAACTCCTCATAGAAACATACGGATGCCAGATGAACGTGGCCGACAGCGAGGTCGTGGCCTCCATCATGGGCATGGCCGGTTATGAAGTGTGCGAGCAACTGGAGGATGCCGATGCCGTATTCCTGAACACATGCAGTGTGCGTGACAATGCGGAGCAGAAGATCCTGTCGCGCCTGGAATTCCTGCACAGCCAGCAGAGGAAGCGCGATGGCAACCATACCCTTATCATCGGTGTGATAGGTTGCATGGCAGAGCGTGTCAAGGAGAGACTTATCCAGGAATACGGCGTGGACCTCGTGGCAGGTCCCGACAGTTACATGGCCCTGCCCGACCTCATAGCACAGGCAGAGTGCGGACACAAGGCCATAGACGTGGACCTTTCCCTTACCGAAACCTATAGCGACATCATACCGCAACGCCTCCACACAGGGCACATAGGCGGTTTTGTGAGCATCATGCGCGGATGCAACAACTTCTGCCACTATTGCATCGTGCCCTACACCCGGGGACGCGAGCGCAGCCGCGATGTGGAAAGCATACTGAAGGAGTGCCGCGACCTGCAGGCAAGGAACTTCAAGGAGGTTACCCTGCTCGGGCAGAACGTGAACAGTTACAAGTACGAGGATACCGACTTCCCCAAACTTCTGCGCCTTGTTGCCCAAACCGTCCCCAACATGCGTGTGCGGTTTACCACCTCACATCCCAAGGACATGAGCGACGAGACTCTGCGCGTCATTGCCGAGGAGCCCAACGTGTGCAAGCACATACACCTGCCAGTACAGAGCGGAAGCAACAGGATACTGAAACTGATGAACCGCAAGTACACCCGCGAATGGTATCTCGACCGCGTGGCGGCCATACGCAGGATCATTCCTGATTGCGCCATATCAACGGACATCTTTGCCGGATACTGCAGTGAGACGGAAGAAGACCATCAGGACAGCCTGAGCCTGATGCGCCTCTGCCAGTACGACTCGGCCTTCATGTTCAAGTACAGCGAGCGACCTGGTACCTATGCCAGCAAGCACTTCCCCGACGACATCAGCGAGGAGGTGAAGATACGCCGCCTGAACGAACTCATTGCCCTGCAGAACGAACTTTCTGCCGAGTGCAACCGCCAGTGCGTGGGCAAGGAATACGATGTCCTGCTCGAGGGCACCAGCAAGCGTAGCCGAGAGCAGTTGTTCGGACGCACGGAACAGAACAAGGTGGTCATCATCGACCGGGGCAACCACCGCATAGGAGAGACCGTCAAGGTAAGGATTACGGAAAGTTCCAGTGCCACCCTTAAAGGCATCGCTATATGAGAAAGAAGACAATACTACGCTGGCAGTTCCTGACCAGCACCATCAGCACGACAATGGTTCTGCTATTGTTGGGAACGCTTGTCCTCTTTGTGCTCACCGCCAAGGAGATACGCGACTATGTGCATCAGGACCTGACGGTAACCGTTGTGCTGGCTGACGGAACCACCCCAACCGCGGCTCACGAACTGGAGCATCAGATAGCGGAAAAGGCCTACATCCACCACATCAACTACATCAGCAGCGAACAGGCATTACAGGAGCAGGTGGAGGCCATGGGCATTGACCCCAGCGAGTTTCTGGACAAGAACCCGTTCAGCATATCCATGGAACTGAGGCTGAAGTCCGCCTATGTGTGCAGCGACAGCCTGAAATGGATAGTGGACGAACTCCAACAACAAAAAGCCGTCATTGACGTCATCTACCAGAAGGAACTAGTGGAGAGCCTGAACCGCAACCTCAACACCATCACCGTCATCCTGCTGGCCATCACCGCCATGCTGTCCGTCATCAGCATCAGCCTCATCAACAACACCGTGCACCTCAGCGTCTATAGCCGGCGCTTCGTCATCAACACAATGAAACTGGTGGGTGCCAGGTGGAGTTTCATCCGCAGGCCCTTCCTATTGCGGAGTCTTGGCATAGGCCTCATATCTACAATCATCGCAGACGGCATACTTGTATCCCTCATCCTCTGGATGATACGCTTTGACAACGAACTGGCACAATTCGTTCCGCAACGTAACATCATCATCATGGCGGCCAGTGTCCTTTGCTTTGCACTTGTCATCACGCTTTTCTGCACCTACATCAGCGTAACGCGCTTCCTGAGGATGCGCGAAAGCGACCTGTACAAATAATAAAAACTTATTCCACAAATCATAATGAACAATCTTGCATTCAACAAAAAGAACTACATCCTGCTGGCCATAGGCATGGCCATAATCATTGCAGGCTTAATACTGATGAGCGGCGGCGGCAGCACCGAAGAGGCCTTCAATCCCGAGATATTCAGCGCACGCCGCATCAAGGTGGCTCCTGCCGTATGCTTTGCAGGCTTCATCTTCATCATCTTCGGCATAATGGCAAAAAGTAAGGACAAGCAATAAGACACAACTATGACTATCTTGGAAACCATCATTATCGCCATAGTGGAAGGACTTACCGAGTTCCTGCCCGTCTCCTCCACCGGCCACATGATCATTGCGCAGAACCTTCTGGGCGTCGAAAGCACCGAGTTTGTAAAGGCCTTCACCTTCATCATCCAGTTCGGTGCCATCCTTTCCGTGGTGGTCCTGTACTGGAAGCGCTTCTTCCAGTTGAACCACACGCCTGCACCGGAAGGGGCAGGTTGCATGAAACGTTTCCTGCACACCTTCGACTTCTATTGGAAACTCTTCGTCGCCTTCATCCCTGCCGCAGTGCTGGGTCTCCTGTTCAGCGATGCCATCGATGCCATGCTCGAAAGTGTGGCGGTTGTGGCCGTGATGCTTGTACTCGGAGGCATCTTCATGCTGTTCTGCGACAGGATTTTCAATAAGGGAAGCGAGGACACCCCCTTCACCGAGAAGCGTGCCTTCATGGTAGGCCTGTTCCAGTGCATATCCATGATACCGGGCGTATCCCGCTCCATGGCCACCATCGTGGGCGGCATGTCGCAGGGTCTCACCCGCAAGGCAGCGGCAGAGTTCTCCTTCTTCCTGGCCGTACCCACCATGTTCGGAGCCACGCTCTACAAGATGTACAAGATTCTCAAAACCGGTGGCACGGAGATGCTCATGGACAACATGACCACCCTTGTCGTGGGCAACGTCGTGGCCTTCATCGTGGCCATGCTTGCCATAAAGGGGTTCATCAAGTACGTACAGAAATACGGTTTCAAGGCATTCGGCTGGTACCGCATCATTGTTGGCGGCATAATCCTCGTGATGATGGCGGCCGGTTTCGACCTGCAAATCATGTAATCCCCCCCCCTTAATCCTGCATACAGAATGGACTTCAAGACAGGAACCATACTTTCCTTCGACAAGCCCCTCACCTGGACCTCATTCGGCCTGGTCAGCAAGGTGCGCTATCTCCTGTGCCAGCACATAGGGGAGAAGAAACTGAAGGTGGGGCATGCCGGCACCCTCGACCCCCTGGCCACAGGCGTCCTCATCATCTGCACGGGCAAGGCCACCAAGCAGATAGACACCCTCCAGGCAAAGACCAAGGAATACGTGGCCACACTGCAGTTGGGCGCGACGACACCGAGTTTCGACCTGGAGACCCCAGTGGACGCCACCTTCCCCACCGGGCACATCACCGGGGAAAGGGTGAAGGAGGCACTTGCCAAGTTCATCGGCCGCATAGAGCAGATACCGCCCTCCTACTCCGCCTGCAAGGTGGACGGCAAGCGTGCCTACGACCTGGCACGCCAGGGCAAGGAGGTGGAACTGAAGCCCAAGGTGCTGGTCATCGACGAGATAGAGTTGCAGGACTTCAACCCACAAACCATGCAGGCAACCATCCGCGTGGTATGCAGCAAGGGAACCTACATCCGCGCCCTGGCACGCGACATCGGCCTGGCTCTGGACAGCGGCGCACACCTCACCGCCCTGCGGCGCACACGCATAGGCGACTACAAGGTGGAGGAATGCCACACCCTGGAAACCTTCCGGCAATGGCTGGAGACATTACCCAATCCCACAGACAAATAACACCATACAACATATATGAAACTTTCCCAGTTCAAGTACCGTCTCCCGGACGAGCGCGTTGCACAGTATCCGTGCGAATTCGGCCCCGACGAGGAGCGCCCCTATTTCCATCGCGACGATTGCCGTCTGATGGTCGTACATGCCAAGAGCGGAGTAATCGAGCACCGCGAGTCGTTCCGCGACATCATCAACTTCTTCGACGAGAAGGATGTCTTCGTATTCAACGACACCAAGGTTTTCCCCGCACGCCTCTACGGCAACAAGGAGAAGACCGGTGCCAAGATAGAGGTGTTCCTGCTGAGGGAACTGAACGCCGACATGCGCCTGTGGGACGTGCTCGTGGACCCCGCCAGAAAGATACGTATAGGCAACAAACTCTACTTCGGCGAGGACAACAGCATGGTGGCGGAAGTGATAGACAACACCACCAGCCGCGGACGCACACTGCGCTTCCTCTACGACGGTCCTCACGATGAGTTCAAGCATGCCCTCTACTCCCTCGGCGAGGCCCCCCTGCCCAGGGAAATCATCAAGCGACCCTCAGAAGCCGAGGACATGGAGGACTTCCAGACAGTCTTCGCCAAGAACGAAGGCGCCGTCACCGCACCCACCGCAGGCATGCACTTCTCCCCCCAACTGCTTAAGATGATGGAGATAAAGGGCATCGAGCAGGCCTTCGTAACCCTGCATTGCGGACTCGGCTGCTTCCGCAGCATAGACGTGGAGGACCTCACCAAGCACAAGACCGACAGCGAGGAGATGCACGTAACCCAGGAAGCCTGCGACATCATCAACAATGCCAAGCAAAACGGCCGGCGCATCGTTGCCGTGGGAACAACGGTACAGAGAGTGCTGGAAACAGCCGTCAGCGCCGACAACAACCTCAAACCCTACGACGGATGGACCAACAAGTTCATCTTCCCGCCACACGACTTCCGCATTGCCGATGCCATGGTGGCCAATTTCTACACCCCCCTCAGCACCATGCTCATGCTCACCGCCGCCTATGGCGGATACGACCTGGTGATGAAGGCCTACAAGGAAGCCATGCGCTACAACGAAAGCGACCCCAAGCGCCGCTACCGCTTCGGCACCTTCGGCGATGCCATGCTCATCCTCAACGACTAACCGCACACACCGCAGATGACACACAAACTCTACCTTGCCCTCGGTTCCAACCTCGGCAACAGGGAAGAGAACATACGCAGAGCCCTCGCACTCATCGATGAGCGCGTGGGCTCTGTCTACAGAGTCTCCTCCCCCATGGAAACCGACCCCGTGGGGTTCTCCAGCCCCAACAAGTTCATAAACCTCGTATGCCTCGTGCACACCATGATGTCCCCCATGTCTTGCCTGCGCGAAACGCAGAAGATAGAGCTGGAACTCGGACGCACGCAGAAGACCCTCTGCACCGACGGCCAACTCCTGCACTCCGACCGCACCATCGACATAGACCTCCTCACCTACGACGACATCATCATGGACACCCCGGAACTTACCCTCCCCCACCCCCGCATGAAGGAGAGGGACTTCGTTATGCGTCCGCTGGAGGAAATCTCTTGAAAACGGAAAACGGAACCGACGCAGAAAGCGAGAGCAGAAGCAAAATTTATTTTGATTATGCCGAGCAACAAGGAGGAAAAGACCGCGAAGCGGGATTAAAACGGAAAACGGAAAACTGCGAGTAAGCGAGAGCAGAGTAAATGATTTTCAATTCAAAGTCATGCCCCCGAAGTTCGGGGGCATGACTTTATCCCATCTTTCCCGTCAGGTAAGCCTTGGTGCGCTCGTCCGAGGGGTTGGAGAACATGGTGGCGGTATCGCCATATTCCACCAGTTCGCCCAGGTACATGAACATGGACTTGGATGAGATTCGCATCGCCTGTCCCATGTTGTGGGTAACGATGAGGATTGTCACCTCCTTCTGGAGTTCCTGCATCAGTTCCTCTATGTGCGCCGTTGCTATGGGATCGAGGGCAGAGGTGGGCTCGTCCATCAGCAGCACATCGGGTTTCATGGCCAGGGCACGGGCAATGCACAAACGCTGCTGCTGTCCACCGGAAAGGAACGTTCCCTTCTTGTTCAGCACGTCCTTCACCTCGTCCCACAGGGCAACGCTCCTGAGACAACGCTCCACGGTGGCATCCCTCTCGCTTTTGGAGAGGCTTATGCCGTTCAGAGTGAAGCCAGAAAGCACATTGTCGTAGATGCTCATGGTGGGGAACGGAGCAGGACGCTGGAACACCATGCCCACCTTGCGGCGCACGTCGATTGGCTGCATGGCAAGGATATTCTCACCGTTCAGTAGGATTTCCCCGTCGACACGGATGTTGGGATAGAGGTTGTGCATGAGGTTTGCCGCACGCAACAGGGTTGACTTTCCGCATCCCGAAGGTCCCATGATGGCGGTGATGGTGTTTCGCTCTATTGCGGCCGACACGTACTTGACCGCCATTGTCTGCCTGGTGTATGACACACAGGTCTTCTTGAATTCAAGTATGGGTTTTACTGGTTCCATTTCTTTGCAAGGTATTTGGCAATGAGATTTAATGTAAGCACGAAGAGGAGCAGGAAGAGGGAGGCTCCCCAGATGAGTTCCTGCAGGTTGGGGTCGTTAAAGAACTCCCATATGAGCAGGGGTACGGCCGAGATGGGCTTGTCCACCGACCAGCGTATCAGCGAGCATCCGAGGGCAGTGAACATGAGGGGTGCCGTTTCGCCTATGACACGCGAGATGGCAAGCAGCACGCCGGTGAAGATGCCTCCGAAGGCTGCCGGCAACTGCACCCTAAGCATTACGCGTGCATTGTTTCCTCCCAGGGCCAGGCCTGCCTCCTTGAGCGATGCGGGGAGTATCTTCAGCGTCTCCTCGGTGGAGCGTATGATGAGCGGAAGCATCATTATGAAGAGTGCCACGCTGCCGGCTATGGCCGAGTAGCCCTTCATGGGAACCACCACCCAGATGTAGGTGATGATGCCTATGATGACCGACGGCGTGCCCTGCAGGAGGTCGGTAAGGTAACTCACCGTCTGCGCAAAGCGGCTTTTCTGGTTCTCTGCCAGGAAGGCACCGCACAGGATGCCGGTGGGAACGGCAAACAGTACGGCCATGCCCAGCATTATCATTGTTCCTATGATGCCGTTGGCAATGCCTCCCGGGATAGGTTCTCCTGCCTCTATGGCCTTCATGGCCCTGTAGGCGGTGGGGGTGGGTTCCGTAAAGAACGACCACGACAACTGGTCATATCCGCGCAACAGCACCTCCCCCAGGATGGCCAGCAGGGGAACTGCCGTCAGTGCGGCCAGCAGGCATACCGCCCACGTCATAAGCCTGTCCTTCAGCAGGCGGTTTCTTGTGTTCAGTGTAGTCATAATCTAAGATATTCTTGCTCGTTTGATCATAATCTTGCCCACCATGTTTATAAGGGCGGTGATAAGGAACAGGACAAGTCCTATGGCAATGAGCGAGGACAGGCGCAGGTCGCTGGCCTCTCCGAACTGGTTGGCTATGACGGATGCCATGGAATTGCCCGTGGAGGTGATGGATTCGGGGATGTTGTTGGTGTTGCCTATGAGCATGGTCACGGTCATTGTCTCGCCCAGGGCGCGTCCTATGGCCAGCACGTAAGATGAGAATATGCCCGAACCTGCCACGGGG
Organism: Bacteroidaceae bacterium; assembly: GCA_017466325.1. Taxonomy (GTDB): domain Bacteria; phylum Bacteroidota; class Bacteroidia; order Bacteroidales; family Bacteroidaceae; genus Physcousia. The sequence continues at coordinate 65,415 of JAFTUK010000034.1, forward strand.
AAGACTACCTTGCGCACCACCTCGGCATGCGTGGCGCCAAGGCTGTATGCACCCTCCTTCAGGTCGTTGGGCACCATCTTTATGAACTCGGCACTGAGCGACGAGGCGTATGGTGTGATCATGATGGCCAGCACCAGCGAGGCGGTAAGGATGCCCGACCCCTGCTCGGAGATGTCCAGCGCCATGATGACGGGGCGCAGGGTGTAGAATCCCCAAAGGCCGTAGATGATGGAGGGGATGCCTGCCAGCAGGTCGGTAACGGTGCCCAGCACGGCTGCCACCTGCGTGTCCCTGAAATACTCTCCCACGAACAGCGCCACGGGCAGGGAGAAGGGGATGCAGAAGACGAGTGCCAGCAGGGTGGTCATCAGCGTGCCCGTGATGAAGGGCAGTGCGCCGTATTGCTCGGCACCATCGGTATAACTCCACTCGGAGGAAGTGAGGAAACGGAAGAAACCGAAATACTCGAAAGCCTCGTAAGCATCAGTGACGAGGGCGTAAACTACGCCCCCGCACACTACAGGTACTACCAATGCCGCTATAAAAAGGAATCCTCTGTATAGTTTGTCATTCATAGTTTCATGATTGTTACAGTATTGTCACTCCATCATAGGTAACCGTCTGCAGGTTCTTCATGCTCTGCTCCCTGGCCTTTTCCGGAAGGGGTGCATAGTGCACCTCGGGGGCAATGCCCTGTGCCTCGTCGGAGAGTATGTATTTCAGCAGGTCCATGGTGGCAAGCGCCTGCTCCTTGGTACGGTCGGAATAGTTCTGCTCCTTGTAGATAATCATCCAGGTGAATGTGGAGATGGGGTATGCACCTGATGCATCGGCATTGGTGATGGAGCAACGGGTGTCTGCCGGTATCTCGCCAGAGGCTGCGGCGGAAATGCTTTCTGCCGAAGGCTCTACAAACTCACCCTGCAGGTTCTGGATCTTGGCATAGGCTATCTTCTGTGCAAAAGCATACTCGGAGCCGACATAACCGATGGAGTTCTTTGTCTGCTTGATGATACCTGCCACGCCGGGATTGCCCTTGGCTGCCTGGCCTGAGGGGAAGTTGACGGATTTGCCCGTGCCGAACTTCTCTTTCCACATGGGGCTTGCCTTCGTGAGATAGTCGGTGAACACGAAGGTGGTGCCGGAACCGTCAGAGCGGAAAACGGGGATGATTGCCTCCTCGGGCAGTGCAATGCCGGGGTTCAGTGCCACCAGGCGGGCGTCATTCCACATCTTTATATTGCCGGCAAAAATATCGGCAATCACCTCGCCTGAAAGGTTGAGTTCGCCCACTCCATCAAGATTGTAGGCAAGAACCACCGCACCCATGCATGTGGGCACGTGAATCACCTCGGGCATATCAGCCATCTCCTTGTCGGACAGGAAGGCATCGCTGCCGGCAAAGTCCACGATCTTGTCGCGCAGGTTGCGCACTCCGCCACCCGAACCTATGCCACCGTATGCCACGGCATCGCCATTGACCTGGGCAAACTGCTCGAACACCACATTGTAGAAAGGCAGGGGGAAGGTGGCACCTGCACCGGAAAGTTCCTGTGCCTCACGTCCGCCGGCAGAGGTATTGCCTCCGCATGATGCCACCACCATGGCAAGCAGCATCATTACAACTGAAAATACATTCTTTTTCATCTGTTTAATCATTGTTTATGTATTAGACATCAGATTCCGAAATAGCAACTTACGTATGCCGAATAGCGGTTGTCCGCACCGTCGGCCTTGGGCATGCTCATGCGGAAGTTGGGAGCCACCTTGATGTACTTCCATATCTTGAACTGGGCACCCAGGATGGCAGCCGACTCGTCCTTGCTGACGTTCCACTTGTCCTTGGAGTAGACATCGTCGAAACGTGCATAGAGGTCCACGTACTTGGACAGTTTTGCAGAGGCAAACACCGAATAGCCGTACTGGTCGGCATCCTGCTTGTAGGAGGCGTTCCACATGTGGTTGTACTCGGCACCCACGGTGAACTTCTCCGTCTTGTAACCCATGAAGGCTGCCATGTTCACGATGTTCTTCTTGCCATCCTCGGCGGCTTCGTTCAAGCCTCCGTACAGACGTATCTGGAAACCTTTCACCGGTGTCAGTGTCACGCCAAGACCATAGTTGAAACCGTCGTTCACCTGAATCTTCTTGTATCCCTCGCCGTTCACTATGATGGCGTCGGCAGAAATCCGGTCAGCGAACTTGTAGGATGCAGACAAACCGAGGTCGGCACTGCTTCCGAACTTATACTGGTCCTGAAAGGACTTCATGATATAGCGGTAGCCCCAGAACTTTTCCTGGAAGTTGAACTGAGTGGTGGAGATGAGACCGCCGTTCAGTGTCAACTTGTTCTTCTTCCACGAAACCATAGCGTTCTTGATGTACACGATGCGATGGTAGTCGTCCACCTTGGAGGACTTGCCTATGTCCACCACACCCTTCACGGAAAGTCCCTTGCCGAAATTGTGCTCGTAACCAAGGTAACTTCTGTCCAACTCGAAACCGCGGTCGTCATTGTCAGCACCGAAACCCGTGTGCAGATTGGTGAAGACCTGCAGAATCACTTTGCCTTTCGGCTCCTCTTTCACTTTGGTATCCTGGGCCTGTGCCACGATACCCATGCCGGCCAATGCCAGGGCAATAAACGTTTTTTTCATCATATTGTTCTGTCCTTTTTGTTTGGACACCGCAAAAGTAGGGGTATAATGTTTCAATATTGTTTCAAAAAAGTTAGGCTTTGATTAAAAGCGACACAGGGGCGCGGGATATGTTACATTTTTATTAAATCTCCCGGCAGATGGCGCAAGGTATGCTTTTTATCACTATTTTTGCATCGTGATAGCATTGTATATATATAAATAAGGTACGGGCATGACAACAAAGCGCATACTGATAGTGGACGACGAGGAGACGTTATGCGAGGTTCTGAAACTGAACCTTGAAAACGAGGGTTATGACGTGGACACGGCCTTCAGTGCCGAACAGGCCATGACCTACGACCTGAAGTCCTATTCGCTTGTCCTGCTCGACATAATGATGGGCGAGATAAGCGGGATAAGGATGGCCAAGATGATGAAGGCGGATGTCTCCACGGCAGACATTCCCATCATCTTCTGTACGGCAAGGGACAGTGAGGACGACATGGTAATGGGGCTTAATCTTGGTGCCGATGACTACATTGTCAAGCCCTATACCATACGCAACGTGATTGCACGCATCAGAAGCGTGCTCAGGCGTACGTCAGGGCACAAGACGCCACAGGTGCAAACGAAGACAAACACCCTTGTGGTGGAGGGCCTGCACCTCGACCTGGAGTTCAAGCGTTGCCTGGTGGACGGCACCGAGGTGAAACTGACCAAAAAGGAATTCGAGTTGCTTGCCTACCTCATCTCCCACCGCGGACGTGTGTGCAGCAGGGAGCAGATCCTGAGCCGCGTGTGGAGCGACGAGGTGGTGGTGCTCGACCGCACCATCGACGTCAACATCACCAGATTGCGCTCCAAGATAGGTCCCTATGGGGCATACATCGTCACCAAATCAGGTTATGGCTATGGCTTCCGCGATTAGATTTTCCTACCATAGGCGGCTCTTCCTGATGCTGCTCTCCTTTTCATGGACGATAATCCTCCTGTCCATAGGTTTCCAGTACATGAGGGAGAAGCAGTACAAGTCCGACTTCCTCAGCGCCCAACTCCAGCAGTACAACCGCCACCTGCTGGAAACCGTGGAGGAGGGCCTGCCCTACGAGGAGTACATAGCACAGCACGAAAAACCCTTCGACAACCTGCGCGTATCCATAATAACCCTGTCGGGGGCGGTGGTGTACGACAACATGATTCCCCTGGATTCGCTGGACAACCACATCGGGCGCCCCGAGATAGCCGAGGCATACAGGCACGGCAGCGCCTACCACATCGGGCGCCAGTCGGCAAGCGACGGACGCGAGTACTTCTACTCCGCCACACGCGGCCAACGAGTCATCGTGCGCACGGCCATACCATATTCCGCCACACTGAGGGAAATGCTCAGCGCCGACATGACCTTCCTTGGCGTGATGATAACCATAAGCCTCGTCATGAGCATAATAGCCTACTTCACCACCCGGCCTCTGGGCAAGACCATAGAACGTCTGAACCGCTTTGCCGCCAAGGCGGAGCGTGGCGAGGCTTTCGACGAGGGGGAAGCCTTCCCCAACGACGAGTTAGGTTCCATCTCCAAGCATATCGTCAGGCTCTACACACGCTTGCAACAGACCATCAGGGACAGGGATCTGGCACATGAATCTGCTATGCGCGAGGAGCAGGAGAAGATACGCATAAAACGCCAACTGACCAACAACATCAACCACGAACTGAAAACCCCCATAGCCTCCATACAGGTGTGCCTGGAAACACTGCTCTCCGGCATCAGCCTCACGGAAGAGAAACGTCAGGAACTTATCGGAAGATGCTACACCCACAACGAGCGTCTGCGCCGCCTGCTGGCAGACGTAGCGCTGATTACACGCATGGAGGACGGAAGCCAACTCATCGGTTCCGAACCCGTGGTGCTGAACGACATCATAAGCGAGATAGCGGAGGAACTGGAAATCCTTCCGGAGGAGGAAAGCATGCAACTGCATAGCAACCTCGTCACCCCCGTGGCGATAAACGGCAACCCCTCGCTGATAGGTTCCATCTTCCGGAACCTCACGGAGAATGCCATAGCCTACTCGGGAGGCAGGAACATATACATCACGCTCATAGAAAAAACAGAGGACAGTTGCGCCATACGCTTTGAGGACGACGGCACGGGTGTGGGCGAGGAACATCTGCCCCGTCTCTTCGAGCGCTTCTACCGCATAGACAAGGGCCGTTCCCGCAACATGGGAGGGACAGGCCTGGGCCTGGCCATAGTAAAGCATGCCGTCCTCTTCCACGGCGGAAACATAACCGCCAGCAACCGCAAGGAGGGAGGCCTGAGATTTGACATCCAACTGAAAAGCATCGGCACGAACACTCAGCAAGCAACTCTCCACCACCCCACATGAAGGACTGGGACTTCATGATGCATCCGATAAATTACATAAATTACCTATAATCCCAAATCGGTCATTAGGCTGTTATGCACTAATGACCGATTTGGGATTATATATGTTAACTCAAACGAATGAGTTAAATCGTGTGTCACTCTTATTCCACCTTGCGCAGGAAGATCATGCCGGTGGTGTTGTTGCCTTGGGGGGCATAGCCTTCGAGTTCGATGTGGAAGGGGGTGCCGGCTTCAAACTGGTCAAGGGTGAAACGGTAGGTGACAGGCTGCTGGCCGGTCTTTACGGTCTTGTCTGCCTTGGTTTCGGCCATCAGTTCCTTGCGCTTCCAGAGTTTCATGGTGCCCAGGCGGACAGGGTTATCGCCACGGGTGGGGATAACGGTGAGTTCGTAGGTACCGTTGCCGGAAACCTTGCCCGTTACCTCAAAGCGCCAGTTGGCAGGCTTGGGTTGTACACGCAGGGGTTCCCAACCGAACACGTGCTGTCCATAGGCCTTGTAGGCAGAATAGTCGGGGGCGAAGTAGAGGGGCAGTGAATAGCGTGTGCCGGAAACTACAGTTATGGCACGCAGGTCCTCACGGTTAGCCAATGTGACGGGGCCGGTGTACTTTGTGGAATGAACGTTGGGGTATCTGCCGTTGGTAGTATAGCGGATGTCGGCTCCGGGAACATCGCATGCCAGGGTAAATGTAACGCTACCATCGTCATTCTTCTCCTCCTTGACTATGCGTGGCTGAGGCAGACGATAATGGCAACCCTTGTTGTCCAGACGTGCGAAATGAGAACCCACACGGGTGCGGAAGTCCTCCCAGTTGCGCTTGCTCTGCTTAATCCATCCCACCTCGCTGACAGCCATCAGACGGGGGAAGAGCAGATATTCGGCATAGTTCTCCGAACGGTTTTCGTTGAGGGGCACGAACTCCTGCAGGGCATTGCCGTGGATGAACTGGTCGCTCCAGTAGCAAGCCTGCACACCGATGGTGGTTGAGGTCTCGGAATAGTCGTTGACGGGCATTGAATAGCACTTCTCCAGGGAGATGGGAGGACACCATGTGGCGGCCTGAATCTCGCCGGGGATGCTCATCTCGGGGAAGTCGAGGTACATGTGGGATGCCGGTGTGAGGATAGCCTTATGACCGGTATTGGTAGCCCTGAGGGTATCTTTGGGGTTGTGCCATGAGAGGGCAACCACCTGCTCGTTAACCTTGCCACGCTGAATGATTTCGTCCCAACCGATGAGGGTACGGCCCTTCTTCTTCATCATTTCTGCAACCACGTTGGTCAGGTAGCCCTGCAGTTCGGACGTCTTCTTCAGACCCAGACGCTTCATCAGTGCCTGACAGTCGGGGCACTTCTCCCAACGGGTGTAGACGGCCTCGTCACCACCTATATTGATATATGCAGAAGGGAAGAGGTCGCAGGTCTCCTCCAACACGTTGCGCAGGAACTCGATGCTTGTCTCCTTGCCAGCACAGAGCAGGTCGCGGCTGATGAAGTGCTGTGTGGGCAACTCGTGCTGCACACCGGTGCAACTGAGCCAAGGATATGCCACCACGGCAGAAAGGATGTGGGCAGGGAACTCTATCTCGGGAATCAACTCCACGCCACGAACCTTGGCATAGGCTATCATCTCGCGGATGTCGTCCTGGGTGTAATATCCGCCCAGACGCCTTGTGTCGGGACCTGACCATGCACCCACCTCGGTGAGTCGGGGATATTTCTTTATCTCCAGGCGCCAGCCGGAGTCGTCAATCAGATGGAACTGCAACTTGTTCAACTTGTACATGCCCATCATGTCGATGGCCTTCTTGATGAACTCCTTGTCGTAGAAGTAGCGTGCCACGTCCATCATCAGGCCTCGCCAGGGGCGCTCGGGGGCATCGTAAATCTCCACGCAGGGAGCCTTCCACTCGGTGTTGCGCTGCCAACTGGCGCTGTATATTTCGGCAGGGAAGAGTTGCAACAGGCTCTGGATGCCATAGAAAGCACCGTTGGCATCGGAGGCAACTATTCTTGCACACTTGGGAGTGACGGAAAGCGTGTAGGCCTCGGCCACTGGCACGGCCACTGTGTCCTTCTGCAGGACAATGCCGCCCTTGGTCTTGCCTTCCTTCAGGACAGCAACACGGCCTGTGGAGCGTGCCAGCATCTCCTGCAGGTACTCGGCCTGGGCCTTGAACGAAGCGTCATAACCGATTACCACCTTCTCGGGCAACGTGAATACTCCGCCATTTGCCTCCATCTTCAGGGGTTGGGGGATAATACTTACAGCCTTAGTTTCCTGTGCATGCACGGTGGACAGACACAAGAATGCCACGGCAAGCGACAGCACTTTGAACAGATTTTTCTTCATAGTATATATATTGGTTATATTGTTTGTTTTCCCTGATAGAATGGGGTCGGAGTAATCGGACTGTTTTCCGTTTTAATCCCGCTTCGCGGTCTTTTCCTCCTTGTTGCTCGGCATAATCAAAATAAATTTTGCTTCTGCTCTCGCTTCCTGCGTCGGTTCCGTTTAACGTTTAACGATGGGTAAGCGCGAAGCGCGGAGGGGGTATGTCAATTTCTCCTTTTTTCCCGTTTTCCCCTTTCCGCTTTCTTTGTCCCCCTAAGATAGGGGGACGAGGAACGAAGTTCCGGAGGGGGTATGTTATTTTCCGTTTTCCACCTTTTATCATACCCCCTCCGCTTCGCTCGTCCCCCTGTCAGGGGGACAAAGTTGGAGGGAGCGCTTTACCCTCTTTACTCCTGTCTTTGCGGAGGAACGTGGAGGGATATGTCCTAACAGTTTTCCGTTCTCAAGGTTTTACCAGCCTCTTTATGTCATTGAGTTTGTTCAGGGCCTCAAGGGGTGTGAGGCTGTTTATGTCGAGGTTCAGGAGTTGCTGGCGTATGTCCTCCAGGATGGGGTCGTCCAGTTGGAAGAAGTTCAGTTGCGTACCCGTGTCGCTGTCCTTCCTGCTTCCTGCCGCCATGCCGGTACCCACATCGTCGTGGTTCTTCTCGGCCTCCAGTTGGGCCAGTATCACCTCGGCGCGTGCCACTATGCTCTGCGGCATGCCTGCCAGACGGGCCACATGTATGCCGAAGGAGTGTGCCGAACCGCCGGGTTCCAGTTTGCGCAGGAAGATGATGCTTCCGTCCTTCTCCAGCACGCTGACGTTGTAGTTGTGTATGCGCGGGAAGGACTTCTCCATCTCGTTCAGTTCGTGGTAGTGTGTGGCAAAGAGCGTGCGTGCACGGCCACGCTGACTTTCGTGTATGTACTCCACTATGCTCCATGCTATGCTTATGCCGTCGTAGGTGCTTGTACCGCGTCCCAGTTCGTCGAACAGGACAAGGGAGCGTGCCGAGAGGTTGTTCAGTATGGATGCCGCCTCGTTCATCTCCACCATGAATGTGGATTCGCCCAGGGATATGTTGTCACTGGCACCCACACGGGTGAAAATCTTGTCCACGAAACCTATGCGTGCGCTCTCGGCAGGCACGAAACTTCCCATCTGTGCCATCAGCGTGATGAGGGCCGTCTGGCGGAGCAGGGCGCTCTTACCTGCCATATTGGGACCGGTGATGATTACTATCTGCTGCTCCTCAGTGTCCAGGCGCACATCGTTGGGCACATAGTGTTCGCCGGCCTGCATCTGCGTCTCTATGACGGGATGCCGGCCCTGGCGTATGTCCAGTTCCGTGGAATCGTCCACCACGGGGCGTATGTATCTGTTTTCCCTGGCCAGTATGGCAAAACTCATCAGGCAATCCAGCCTTGCCACCAGCATGGCATCTGCCTGGATGGCCGGGATGAAGCGAGCGCACCACACCACCAGTTCGGAAAAGAGTCTTGTTTCCAATGCCAGAATACGCTCCTCGGCACTGACAATCTTCTCCTCGTATTCCTTCAGTTCCTGTGTTATGTAGCGCTCGGCATTGACCAGCGTCTGCTTCCTTATCCACTCCTCGGGCACCTGGTCCTTGTAGGTGTTGCGCACCTCCAGGTAGTAGCCGAAGACGTTGTTGTAACCTATCTTCAGGCTCTGTATGCCTGTCTTCTCGGCCTCGCGCTGCTGTAGTTTCAGCAGGTAGTCCTTGCCTCCTGTGGCCAGGGAGCGCAGTTCGTCCAGTTCTTCGTTCACACCGTTGCTGATGACGCCACCCTTGGCCACCAGTAGCGGAGCGTTGGGCGAAATGGTGCGGTGCAGGCGGTCGCGCATCTCCTCACACAGGTCCATCTTCATGCCTATCTCCTGTAGCACGGGAGAGTCTGTGCCGATCAGGGCATCGTGTATTGGTTTCAGGGCCTGCAGGGCGGTGGTGAGGGTCAGCAGGTCGCGCGGCGACACACGTCCTGTGCTGATGCGCGAGATGATGCGCTCCATGTCGCCTATGTACTGTAGTTGCTCGCACACCACATCGCGCGTCTCCAGGTCGCGGAAGAAGTACTCCACCACATCCAGACGGTTGTTTATGGCCTTCGTGTCCTTCAGGGGGAACACCATCCAACGGCTCAGCAGTCGTGCTCCCATGGGGGTTACGGTACGGCTCATCACGTCCAGAAGCGACTTTCCGTCGTGGTTCATGGGGCGGAGGAGTTCCAGCGAACGCATGGTAAAGTTGTCCATGTGCACATAGCGGTCCTCCTCTATGCGTGCCACACTGCGTATGTGTCCCAGTTGCGTGTGCTGGGTGTTCTCCAGGTACTGCATTACGGCACCGCAGGCTATTGTTCCTGCCTTGAGGTGCTCTATGCCGTAGCCCTTCAGGTTCTTCACCCCGAAATGCTTCAGCAACTTGCCCCTGGCCGTCTGATCGCTGAACACCCAGTCCTCCATCTCGAAGGTAACGTACTTTTCCTGGAATGACGAGCGGAACAGTTCTCCCTTTCCCCGCTCGTAGAGCACCTCCTTGGGCGAGAAGTTGGACAAGAGGCTTCCCACGTGCTGTATGCTTCCCTCGCTGGTCATGAACTCTCCGGTGGAGATGTCCAGGAAAGAAACACCGCACATGCCCTTGCCGAAGTGTACGGCGGCCAGGAAGTTGTTCTCCTTGCACGAAAGCACGTTGTCCTGCATGGCCACACCGGGTGTGACAAGTTCCGTGATGCCTCGCTTCACCAGTTTCTTGGCCAGTTTCGGGTCCTCCAACTGGTCGCAGACGGCTACCCTCTGCCCTGCCCTCACCAGTCGGGGCAGATATGTGTCCAGGGCATGGAAGGGGAATCCTGCCATCTCCAGTTGTCCGCTTCCGCCTGCACCATTGTTTCTGCGTGTCAGCGTTATGCCCAGTATGCCCGAAGCCACCACGGCATCCTCGCCGTATGTCTCGTAGAAGTCACCGCATCTGAACAGCAGCACGCACTCCGGGTGCTTTGCCTTCAGGTCGTAGAACTGCTTCATCATCGGTGTCAGCGCTTCCTTTGCCATACTGGTATATACTTGTTTTTAGGTAAATAATGCTACAAAGGTACAATTAAGTGAGAGAAAAAGCAAATATAATTCGATTTTTCCGAAACCGGCAAATTCAGAAATAAATCTTCCGGCACGAATACACAAAAAAGAGCGCCGATTCTCACGAACCAAGCGCCCTTCACACCATGACTAATGTTATGATTAATCTCTCAAACTTCTACTTTTAATTCCTGAAATCAATCTTGGTTTCTTTACCTTAAACATGTATCAGTTGAGTGGTGTTAACCTAAACAAACTTAACCTAATCTAATATCATGAAAAACCTAAAACAATTTCTCTTTTCTATTATGCGTTCCTCTCGGAAGGCATTGCAAAGGTACGGCTTTTTATGATATACGCAATAGTGACAGCATAATAATTGTGCAAAAAACACTTATTTGTTGATTTATGTCAAAACGCGTTGACGGAAATCAAAGTGTTACAGGGGAATCATACTGTCAGTCAAAGCAATAATCCCAAAGCGGTCAATGGACTGTCACACACTAATGTGGCCACCTTTTTGTCATCCCGTTTCGTCACTTATCGACTACAAATGAACCCCTTTGCACCCTCTCTGCCAGTACTCCCGTGAGAGTACTGCAGTTTCCCCGCGAGAGTACTGCAATACTCCCACAAGAGTACTGGAACATGACTGGGAAACACTGGCAGATGCTTAACATCAAAAAGCGGCAACACGAAAATACCTCGCATTGCCGCCACTCAACTATATAACCAAAAACAAACTTATTCTACTGAGATTTCCATGGTGGAGGATATGCTGCCAGAGGTGGCCGTCACCCTTATCTTTCCGGGCTGAACCGAAGACTGCACCACCAGTACCAGTTGGCCGTGGAACAACTGCATCTCCGAGCCGAGGAAGGATTCCAGCGAAGTTGGGTCGCCGTTGCACAGGCCACGCAATGTGCCTGCACCGCTGACATTAAAGGAGACCTTGTCCGACGCATCGGGGCACAGAGTGCCCTTTGAATCCCGCATGCTTACGGTGATGAAGGCAAGGTCGTCTCCTCCTGCTTTTATAACACTACGGTCAGCCTCCAGTTTCAGCTTTGTCGGGGCACCTGCCGTGTGCATTGTCTTCTCCATGGCAGGACGGCCATCTGCATCGTAGGCCACCACACGCAGTTCGCCAGGCTCATACTTCACGGCATCCCATATCAGACGGTAACGGCAGAGCAGGCCTTTTGTCTCTACAAGTTTTTTTGTCTGTTCGGCAGTGCCGGAGGGGATGGTATAGGGTTGTTTCTTCTGTCGTCCAAGGCTACGGCCGTTCAAGAACAGTTCTGCCTCGGGAAAGTCCGTGTAGACCATCACGGGGACTTCATCGCCTCGCTTCCAGTTCCAGTGAGGAAGGATGTGCAGGGTATGGTCCTTCCGGTTCCATTGCGAGCGGTAGAGATAATACCTGTCCTTGGGCAGACCGGCCAGGTCGCAGATGCCGAAATAACTGCTACGGCTAGGCCAATACTCGTCGTAGGGGGTAGGTTCGCCAAGGTAGTCAAAGCCCGTCCACACGAACTGTCCCATGGTCCACGGACGGTCGTCCATCATTATGAAGTCAGCCTCGGGCAGGTTGCTCCAATAGCAGAAGTCGGTGTCGTAGGAAGAACACTGGGCTTCCAAGGGGAAACCGCCTGATGTCACCGCCTTTGCCTCACGCGGAGAGGAGCAAGATATGTCGTACACTCCACGGGAAGAAACGGTACTGGCACTCTCGCTGCCGAGCAGTACCTTCTGGGGCAACTGGGATATGCTCTGGTCGAACTTATGCACACGGTAGTTGAAACCAGCCACGTCCATCACCTGTGCAAAGCCGCTCTTCAATGAAGCCTCGGCCTTGTCCATACCCTGCGTAACCGGTCGTGTGGGGTCCAGACGGTGGCAGATGTCCTGAAGCCAACGGCTCAACTGACGTCCCTGCACGCTCCACTGCTCCGGAATCTCGTTGCCGATGCTCCACATCACTATACTGGGATGGTTGCGGTGGCACAGGATAAGGTTGGTCATGTCGCGCTCGGCCCAGTCCCTGAAATGCAGGGCATAGCCGTTCTTGCACTTGGGATAGAGCCACATGTCGAAACTCTCTGCCATGACCATCATACCCATGGAGTCGCACACCTCCATCTGCATGGTGGAGGGCATATTGTGCGCCGTGCGGATGGCATCGCATCCCATGTCCTTCAATATGCGTATCTGACGTATGAGTGCCGCACGGTTGACAGCAGCGCCCAGGGGACCCAGGTCGTGATGCAGGCATACGCCCTGGAACTTCCTGAGTTTTCCGTTGAGATGGAAACCCTTGTCGTCAACAAGGATTGTACGTACACCTACCTTGTTTGTCGTTTCGTCCACCGTCAGGCCGTCCACCGTCAGGCGTGTGCGCAACGTATATAGATAAGGTGTCTCCGGGCTCCACAGGCGGGCCTTGGACAATTTCAATTCCGTGGCACAGTTGCCCAAGGCATCCAAAGCCTCCTCGCTACGGGCCACACAACGTCCCTCGGCATCAAGCAGGGCATATTCCACACGGGCCTGCGAATAACGGTGCTCCAGTCCCTCAATACGGTTGCTTACGGCCAGCACTGCCTTCCTGCCCTCTCCCTTTGCCATTGTGGTGCGGATAAAAGTCCCCCAGTCACGGATATGCGCTTCGGAAGAAAGCGTAAGCCACACCGGACGGTAAAGGCCACCGCCGGGATACCAGCGACTGCTCTCCTCCACGTTGTTCAGAGTCACCTCTATCGTATTGCACTGACCGGCCTTGAGGTATGGCGTGGCATCTATCTGGAAAGCATTATAGCCATACACCCAGCGTCCTGCCTCCTGTCCGTTTATGCAGACAACAGGTTCTGCCATTGCCCCGTCAAAGTGGAGCATGGCATGCCCATAACCCTCCGGAACTACAAGTTCGGTACGGTAGAAACCCTTGCCTATCCATGGCAGGCCACCAGAACGTCCGCTTTTCTCCGTGGCAACCTTCTCGCCGTTCTGCTCTATGGCCACAAACTGCAGGTCCCACTTCCTGTCGAACGGACCTCCTATGGCCCAGTCATGCGGAATACGTACGGAATGCCATGTCTGCCTGTCGCGCGAGAACTGCCAATCGCGGATGTCCAGAACTGTGCGCTGGGCATGGGCCTGAGCAAACAGGCAAAGGCATAGCCACATAATCAGAGAACGGAACTTCATCAACATAACGGTTCTGGATATTGTTACTTTTCTTTACACAGGAACTTCTCATTGCCACGGATATAGGCGCCGTGTTCGGGTACGGCATACAGGCGCCGCCCACCCATGTCGTAAATCTTGTCGGTACTGCATGCACCCGACGGCGTAATGTCCTTCACACCGGTAGTAGGGGCAAAAGCCTTGAAGGCATCAAGGGCTTCCCTGGAATTAAGGGCATGGGGACTGTTGCCGTTGGTCCACAGTCCGCGGTTTAGCCAACCGTTCTGCACCACGGCATTCTTGCCGTTGCCGCACTCTTCAGGAAACCAATAGTACAGAGCCTTTACATCAAGGGAATTCAAGGTTTTCACCAGGTCATGCAGGAACATGGTCTGGCCCTCCTTGGTAAACTCCCAGTCCTTACACACGGCATCCGACGGTCCCCACTGGTAATTGTAGGCAGTTTCCACAAGGTGGATGTCCTTTCCAGGCAGGGCTTGTCTCAGTGTCTTTACCGTTGAGGACAAAGTATTGAGGTCGCCATGCCAGAAGGGATAATAACTCAATCCAATGATGTCGTAATCCGTGAAACCGGCCTTGGCAACCCACTCATAGAAATTCCTTGCCCACTCGGGCTCGCCACTTCGTTCTATATGCAGGATGATGCGTGCCTCCTTGGCATCAGAGGCACGGACACCCTCTGCCGCAGCACCGAGCAAGGATGCCAGACGGACAATCTGCGCCTCCTGCTTCTCGTAGGAGAACCATTGCGGATCCAGGTAGATTACGTGCCTGCTCTTGTCCTTGGCGGAGAGGTTGTCCCACAACATACCGTAACTGACCTCGTTGCCTATCTGCACATAGTCGGGCGTGGCTCCGGCCGCCACCAGGGCATCTATGCTCTCTGTAGTATAGGCACGCACCTTGTCTGCCAAGGCATTGGTGGCGGTATTCTTGCCCATGTTCCAGGACTGCGGTATCCATTGCTGGGCAGGGTCTGTCCATGTGTCGCTGTAGAATATGTCCAGCAGGAACAGCATTCCGGCCTCCTTTATGCGTCGGCCAAGTTGCTTCACATACTCCAAGTCCTGGCACGTACCGGGGTCGCTGTCCTGTGTCGGGTCAACCATCAACCTTACACGTGCAGCGGTCCAACCGGCCTCGTCATGCAGGAACGTTATCAGGTCGGGGATGACATTGCCATCGGCATCCAGCCACTGGTCCCCGGCCTGCTCGTATGCAGGTATCAGCGATATGTCGCCACCTACCACACGGTCCTCGGCACTGCAAATGAAAGATATGCAACACAGTGCCAACAGTGCATACAGTCTTCCCGTCTTGGACATAGCCTTAGGTTTTATTCGGTCTTGTATATTATCAGGGCAGATTGCGGAGCAACGGTAACCTTGCCTCCGTGCATCTTGCCCAGGCCGTCAGCACATACCATGCCGTCGTGGCACACCACGGTGTAAAGTCCCTCGGGAACGTTGACCTGCTGGGGAGTTTTGTTGCTGTTCATCACGCATACAATCTCTTTCCATGTGTCACCTACGGCGGCACCGTTCAGTGTGAAGGCTATCACACAGGACGGGGCTTCCAGGAAACGGAGGTTCTGGCGCACCAGGGCGGCATCGCCCATACGGAAAGCCTTGTGCTGCTTGCGAATGTCTATCAGCCCACGGTAGTACATGAACAGTTCGGGGTGTTCCATCAGGCGTGACCAGTCTATCTGGTTGATGGAGTCGGGCTGGTTGTAACTGTTGTGCACACCCTTCTTGTCGCGGAAAGCCTCCTCGCCTGCCCACAGGAAGGGAACACCCTGCGAGGTCAGAACAAAGGTCTGTGCCAACTGGCTCAGACGTACCACCTCCTTGTCGGAAATGCCTGGGATGCTGGTACGCAGACGGTCCACCAGACTCATATCGTCGTGACAACTCACATAACTTACGTGCTGTGAAGGCTGTGCTGCCCAGGCTGCCTTGCTGTAGTTCACCTTGGACATATCCACGCCATTGTGGGCAATGCCGCCAACAATGCCGAACTTCACGCTCTCCTCGTGCCCTGCCTTGCCGGCAAGATAGGCAGACTGCGTGTCGTCCGAGAAGGGACCGCGCAGTGCATCGCGCATCTCATCGGCAAACGCACCGATGCCGGGCATGCGGTAGGTGTGCGCCTTCATGGCACACAGGTTATAGTCGATGGCAGGAGAACCGGCGGCCCAACCTTCACCATAGATGGTGATGGAAGGGTCTATCTTGTCCAGTTCCTTGCGTATGAGATTCATGGTCTCTATGTCGTGGATACCCATCAGGTCGAAGCGGAAACCGTCTATGTGGTACTCCTCCACCCAATAGCGGACGCTCTCAAGCATGAAGCGGCGCATCAGCGGACGCTCGCTGGCCGTCTCGTTGCCACAACCCGAAGCGTTGGCATAGTCTCCGCCCGTAGTGCCTATGTCGCCACTGGCACCCTGTCCGGGAGCGGTCTTGCGATAGTAGTAGTCGGGGTAGGTCAGTTGGAAGTTGCTGCCGTCTATGTTCATGCAATGGTTATACACCACATCCAGGATAACACGGATGCCGGCATCGTGCAATGCCTGCACCATCTGCTTGAATTCGCGTATCCTCACCTCCGGAGTCCTTGCATCGGTACTGTAACTTCCCTCGGGCACATTGTAGTTTAAGGGATCGTAACCCCAGTTGTACTGAGGTTTCTCCGGCTGGGACTCGTCCACGGTAAAGTAGTCGTAACTGGGCAGAATCTGCACGGCATTAACGCCCAATGTCTTCAGGTACCATATATTGTGCGGTTCCGTCAGGGCAAGGAACTTGCCGGGATAACGGCTCTTGCTGGAGGGATGTATGCTGAAATCGCGATGGTGCATCTCGTACACAACCATGTCCGAGGCATTCTCCAGCCTTGGGCGCACATCCCTGTCCCAACCCTCGGGGTCGGTATCTTCCATCCTGACAATGGCAGCACGCTTTCCGTTCACGCCCACTGCCTTGGCAAAAGTACCGGGGCACTCGCCGCGACCTATGTCGAAGGTATAGAAATGCCCTGCCCAATCACCCTTCAGACTTGCACGCCAACGGTCCAGACCATTGCGTCTCATCTTCAGCACATGCACGGGTTTCACGGCATCGGCACTCTGGTATATCCTCACCTTCACAGAACGCACGCTGCTGGGGGCGTTCAGGTTGAAGACGCACTCTTCCTTGCTGTACTGCAACTCGTCAAACTTATCTTGGGCAAACACACTCATGCCTATTATCCAAAGTAGTAATAAAAGAAAATGTCTTTTCATCTGTAAACCTCCTGTATCGTTTTAGAGAGCGGTCACGGATATTACCTGCCGCTCTGGAATATCATGCCGGTTATCTGGGTATTGAACTCGATGGCCTCCATCAGATCCTCTATATTCAGGTGCATGCGGTAGCGCCAGTAGTGACGGGGATTGGCTGGGATGTTGATGCGTTCCGCTCCGGCCTCGGGCAGGCGCATACGTTCGTTGCATGCGAGCCAGTCCTGGAGGGTAAGGATGCACAGGGCCGAGGGGCAGTTGAGATGGCGCTGCAACATGTCCTGAGCCAGCCATCCCGGCATGGGATGGGGTGCAGCGCCTTCGTAACCGAGATACTCGTTATAGAAACTCTGTATCATGGCATAGTCCTCGTCCCACCACATGCGCATGGTGGCGCTGTCATGACTGGAAATGGTGCAAACGCTGCGCCATGGATTGCGGTCCAGTATGCCGAAGCGCACACTGCTGTCCTTGGGCATGGAAATGAGTTCCAGCGACAGTATCTGCAACTGGTTCAGCACCCAAGGCACACAATCGGGCACCATGCCCAGGTCCTCGGCGCAAACCAGCATGTCGGTGGCATCGACAAGCAGAGGCAGTTTCTTCATGGCCTCCTCATACCAGAACTGGTTGTTGCGGCGATAGAAGTAGTCGTTGTACAGACGGTTGAAGTTATCCTTATCATGTTGCCACAGTGTTTCGTATGCAGTATCGTTCTGCACTGCAATACGCGGATGGTATAGGTGTGGGTTCTTGTGGTCGCGTACAAAGAGGACATTGCGTATCAGGGCATACAGGCCGTTTGTCAGTTCTGCATCCAGAGCCATCGCCTCCACCTTGCGTTCCGTGTCGCATTCTGCCTTCAGCGACCAGATGTCGTCGTGCTCATGAACCAGGAAGCGTTGTTTCACCTCGTCCGCACGATTGCCGAAGATTCTGTCCAGCACCCAATCGGCAATGAAGGGACGTGTCATGAAGTCCTCGCTGAGGTACAGGCCATAGCCGTTGATTTCCTCCATGCTCATGGCCAGAGAGGGCTGGAACTGTCCCAGCAGGCCGCCCACGGCATGCACGGGTATTTCCCAAATGCGGAAGAAACCCAGCACGTGGTCTATGCGGTAGGCATCGAAGTAGCGTGCCATGTTCTGGAAACGCCGTATCCACCACTGGCAACCGTCCTTTATCATCTCGTCCCAGTTGTAGGTGGGGAAACCCCAGTTCTGGCCGTCGGCGCTGAAGTTGTCGGGGGGAGCGCCTGCTTGTCCGTTCATATTGAAGTAGCGTGGTTCCATCTCCACATCGCACCCATAGCGGTTCACGCCTATGGGTATGTCGCCCTTCAGCATCACGCCCAGTGTGCGTGCATGCTCGTGGGCAAGACGCATCTGGGTGTCCAGCACGAACTGCATGTAACGATAGAAATCGGAACTCACCGGAGCCTCATCGGGCCAAAGGCGTGCATCCCTGCGGATGCAGTAGTCGGCATAGCCTGTCAGCCAGAAGTCGGTTTCCTGCAGGAAAGTCTTGTAGGCCTTAGTGCGCTTCACCTTGGCAAACTCCTGCTTGAAGACGAGCAGGAGGTATTCCCTCTTGGCCTTGTTCACTGCCTCGTAGTCTATCTGTGGCAGGGCATTGAGTTCTGCCTGCAAGGCCTGGAAACGTGCCGTTGCTTCGCCGTCCTTCAGTGCAGGAAGTTGGCGCAGGTCGGCATACATGGGGTGAAGGGCATAGATGCTTATGGCGGAATATGGATAGGAGTCTACCCAAGTGCCCGATGATGTTGTATCGTTGATGGGCAGAATCTGCAGGATCTTCTGGCCTGTCTGTGCCACCCATGTAATCATAAGTTTCAGGTCGCCGAAGTCGCCCACTCCGAAACTCCCTTTGCTACGGAGCGAGAATACGGGTATGGCACAACCTGCAATGCGTGTGCCCGGTTCGAGGTGTTTCATGGTTTATCTTGTCTTTATTAGTTTAACACTGACGGCACCCAGCACAAGCAGGATACCTGCCACCACAAGCATCATCACCTGGGTGTCGCCTACAAGTCTGAGGATGAATCCGCCCATTACGGCAGCCACTATCTGCGGTATGCAGATGGTGCAGTTGAAGAGTCCCAGGTATGTTCCCAGACGGGGATGTCCCTGCAGGGCATTGGTAAACAGGGTAAAGGGCAAGGCCAGCATTGCCGCCCATGCCGCACCTACAAGCAGGAAACTGAACAGCACCACATACTCGTTGGTTATCCACAGCATGCTTATGAAGCCCACGGCTCCTATGAGCAGACTGACAACGTATGCTACCTTCAGATTCTTGAACATGGGTATGAAGGGAGCCCATATCATGGAACCTATGGCCTGGACAAAGAAACTTACGCCCACCCAGTTGCCGGCATCCTGGTAACCCACGCTCGTGACATCGGTCGTTCCCCAGCACTGTTCTGCCAGGGAACCGTTGGTATAGGTCCACATGTACATGAAGGCTGCCCAACAGAAGAACTGCACCGTGCCTATGGACAGGAAGAGATAGGGCACGCTCTGTCCCTTGGTTCCATGATGTGCCGCTTCCTGCACCTGCTCTCCAGCCACGTTTCCGGCACATGCTTCCTCCTTCTGTGGGGGATATTCCTTCACCATGGCTGTGGTGTAGAGTACGCATAGTATCAGTATTGCCGCACCGGCATAGAAACTGAATATCACAGAATTGGGGATAACGCCCTTGTCGGCCACATTGCTGACACCCAGGAAGGTGAGTACATAGGGGAAGATGTAGCCCACGCAACTGCCGGCATTGCACAGGAAGGACTGTATGCTATAGGCCGTGGCCTTCTGCTCCTCGTTGACCATATCGCCTACCATCATCTTGAAGGGTTGCATGGCCACGTTGATGCTGGTATCCAGAAGCATCAGGCTCATCAGGCCGAAGAGCATGGTTCCGGTCAGGCCCCACATCACCACCTGTGTGGTCAGGCCCAGACTGCCAGCATTTGGCAACAGCACCATCACAGCCACAGCCACTATGGCACCTACAAAGAGATAGGGAATACGGCGGCCGAAACGGCACCAGGTCTTGTCGCTCAGGGCACCGATGATAGGCTGCACTATCATACCCATCAGCGGAGGGAGTATCCAGAAGAAGGACAACTGGTGCGGGTCAGCACCGAGCGTGGCAAAGATGCGCGAGATGTTGGCACTCTGCAGGGCGTATGCTATCTGCACGCCAAAGAATCCAGCAGACAGGTTGAAGAGTTTCCAGAAGGAAAGGTTGGGTAGTGTTTTCATTGCTCTGGTTTAAGGTCAGTATATTATATATAATGTGTATTCTTATTTACTCCGGCACAGGTAATCAGCGCAGTATCTTCTTGCCGCCCTGGATGTATATGCCCTTTGCCGGCAGAGTGCCGAGGCGTCGGCCTTGCAGGTCGTATATTTCCGTCTTCAGTCCTCCGTTTTCGGTTTTCACCTCTTCTATGCCGGTTTCGTGCTCGTCAGTAACATTGTTGTAGTCTACACGTCCGTTGGATATTGTGGCGGTAAAGAAACTTGTGGTCTTGATGCCCACGATGTCTGCCGTCTGGGGTTTGCCGCTACCCTGATTGAAGATGATGTTGAACTCGTAGTCCTTGGTGGGGATGGGGAATTCCTCATAGTACCATTCCTCGCCGTCGACCACCTTGGTCTTGCCCTCCATCAACTGGCCGGGCCAGTTGCCCAAGAGTTGGCCCTTGCTGTCCCAGGCATAGAAGTAGACGGGGGTGAAGTCGGCCTTGCAGTACACCGTGGCGGTGTAGGGTACGAAACTTTCCACCTCCTCGCGTTCTGCCTGCTCCTCGGCCTCGATGGCCTTCAACTGCTCGTTCCACTCATCCACGAGTTCGTTGCTCAGGTAGTACTTGTAGTGGTGGCCGGAGAGGATAAGGGTGTGCGTGGAAGTATAGTTTCTGGGGGTATAGCAGCCTACGCTGGTTCCCACGGCAACTATCAGCGAACCTTTCTTTCCCTGCACCACATTGGCAAAGGCGGCAGGGCTGCTCTGAATATTCTCGTAGGTGCTCTGGCTGTGTATGCCTGCTATGCGGCGTGCGGTAATCTGTCTGCGTATGTCGGCCTTGCAATCCAGCCAGTGCGCCAGGAAGACGCAAGGTGTGCCGGGCATTGCCAGCATGAAGGCATTGGCGGCAACGGTGTCCTTCTTCAGGGGGTCAAGGGGTTCGTTCTCGTTGCGGTACTGGGTGTCGTGGTTCTCCACGAAGGTTACCGCCCACTTACGGTGGCTTTCCTGGTATGCCAGGGGATAGTTGCCCGTATTGGCAGGATCGGCCAGAAGGTTCTTGCAATCGTTGCCATTGAAGGCGTCACGCACGCGGTAGCGGAACTGGAAGTCGAAGGCAGCACTGGTGGGCACACCGTCCGAGGCGGTTCCGTCCACCCACTTCTTTATGTTGTCGCTGCTGTCCCAGTACTCGCCCACGGAGTACTGTGCCTTGCATGCCGTATTGTATTCTGCAATGAAAGAGGGAGAGAATCCCTTTACCATATCGTAGCGGAAGCCCGCATAACCGAGGTCGTTGAGCAGATAGTCCTCGTAGGCCTTGACTATGCGCTGTACGTTGGCCGACTTGTGGTCCATGTCGCGGCATCCGCCCCAGTCCTCGCCGGTGTCGTTGTTCTCCGACAGGCTCACACCGTCCTTCTTGGCCTGTGTGAGGGTAGCGCCGCCGTCGTCGTTCTTGCAGATGTCCGTGCTCTGGAACTGGTAGGTCTCGCCCTTATAGGTTTCCTTGGGGAAGGCAAACCAGCCCTCGGTATTGTGGTGGTTGATGACCACGTCGGCTATCGTGCCTATGCCGTGCTGCTTGAAGGTGGATATCATGCTGCGCAACTCGGCCTCGTTGCCGAAGGACGAGTTCTGGTCCCAGAAATACAGGGGCATGTAGCCCATGTTGTTGTGGCCGGCGCAATAGCCCGAGTTGGGTATCCACACCAGGTCGAAGCATGTGGCAAGTTGCTTGGCCTGTGCCTCCAGTTTGGTCCAACGGGTGTGGGTATAACTGTCCCAATAGAATCCCTGCAACATCACTCCTTCGTACTCCGAAGGCCAACCCTGTGCCTTGGCGTCAGAAGGTGTTAGAAACAGTGATGAAGCGATGATGCCAAAGGAAAGTAGAAACTTGTTCATGATATTGTCCTTTATGGTATTATTGTTGGTTCCCTGTGATGGATATATGCTGATGCCCCGAAGATATGGGGACGGTGTCTCGATGGTGGAATTTTGTTGTACTGACAACACTGGAGTGTTGATGCATCAACACAGGAGTGTTGTCGTGGCAACACTGCCTTGCTCTCGGGACGACAAAAGACTGCCGAAGTTATGATTCGTCTGCCCTAACGGAGTCTGTTCCCGACTATTCCCGTTTCTTTTTTGTTAAAGTCACGCTGTGCCCCGGCCAAAGCCGGGAACACAACGTGACATGACAACCTAAGAGTTATTTAGCGATAAACAAGTATTGCTTGGTAATGTCGTTGAAGTAGATGTCGTAGGTACCGCCGGGATTGACAACGATATTGGCACCGTCCTTTGCACCGGTAGCATAGGGGAACTCCTGGCCGCCCCAGTTGGCACCCCAGTCGTGGTTGGCACGGAACTTAACCTCGCCGTTCTCGGGAATCTCCACACCTGTGGCATACCATACGTGGGTCTTCTCATTGTCCTTGCCTATTACCTGGGTCATGTCTATGTCGCTGCCCCAATCGGTAATTGAACCTATCAGACCGATAACTTCGTACTCGGCGGGGAACTGCTCCTCGCACAGAGTCCATGTGTACTCGTTGGTAGAGAAGTCCACAGAGAAGGTGTAGTAACCTGCCTCGGGAGAAGAGATGGCCTGGGCGTTCTGACCGATAATCTTGCCGGTGGGGTCATTGCAACCGTCCACCTCACAACCATAGGCCTTGTCCCAGTTACCGATATCGCCTACATACCAGAACTTCACGTCCCATGCGCCCCAGAAGTAGGTGGTCAGACTCTGGTGCTTGGCATCTGTGGGGAACAGAGGAGTAACGGCACTGCTTGTCCAGTTGTTGGGGTTACCGGTAACGAAGTAGTAATTGGGCATGGGCTGAGGCATAACCTTGATTACAATAGGCACTGTGGTCTTGAGCAGTATAACCAGGTTCTGAGCCTGCACGTCGGTGGTGTCTGTCCATCCCTTGGCGGTGATGTTGCCTTCCAGGGTACGCTCTTCCACATCGCGTCCGTACAGTTCCACTACGGCACTCTTCAGATTGTCCACCGTAACGGTTCCGTTCTCGGAAACAGGCACTGCATAGGTTTTGTCACCGGCCTTGACGTTATAGAAAGCATCGGTAATCTTCTGCACGTTTGCAGTTGTGAAGTCACCAATCTTCACCTCGTTGCCCTCCACCTTGTCCAGGTCTATCAGATCTGTAACGGGTGTGAACTGTATGGCAACTTCCTTTACCTCCTGCTGGGTATTCTCCTCGGGCTGAACCCAGTCGGTGTAGTCTCCGTTGCAGGAACTGAGTCCTGCAACGAGAGCCAATGATATAAATATCTTCTTATACATATTATTCTTATTTTACAGAGATTCTAATGTTTATTCCACTGTAGCATATACGACACCCTGAGTGATCTTGGTGTTCTCCAGGAAGAGGCAGATGGTAGAACCAACGATCTCGATATTGGCACCATTGCGTTCCAGGGCCTTCAGATCACCACCGTAGTTGACATCCCAGGTGCCGTTGCTGGTAAACTTCCAACCGTTCTCGGTTACCGTTGCACCGGTCTTCACCAGACAGTGCTTCTCCATGTCGTAGGTCATTATCTGAGTGTCATCGTCTGGAGCCCAGCCGTTGAAGTCACCTACCAGACGCCATGTTGAAGGCTCTGCCACGATGCTGCCGTTCTTCAGGTCGACAGAAACGACATACATGCCGGGGTCGCCGCTGAAGCCAATGTTGCCTGTACCCTCGCTGATGACGATGTTGGAAGAGCAGAGATCCTGGTTGAAGTGGCTGCAGTTGTACTCGCCGTCACCCCAGTTGTCGGCAACGGTGAACTTGAACTCGCCATTCATGTAGGCATAGCCGCTCAATGCGTTCAGGTCGGCATTGTAGGTGAGGATAGGAGCGAAATCGTGATTCCAGCCATTGCCGTTGCCGGGCATGTAGATAGGCTCGGGAATGCTCTCCTCCTGGGTCTTCTGGTAGTAGGGCTTAACCTGCAGGGTGATGGGGTTTGACTCGATGGAGAAGAGCAGATTCTCGCCACCGTCCACAACACGTGAGAGGACCTTGACGGTAATCTCCATCGGTTCCAGGTTCTGACCGTCGGTCCATACTGCCTCGGTAGCAGGGTTATGCTGGTTCCAACGGTTCAGGGCCAAGTTGATGGTCTTGGCCAGAACGTTGGTGGTTGTGGTCTGGTAGACCTCGTCCACAACTACATAGTCGAAAGCCTCACCGGTGTATGTGCCGTCCTTCTGCAGAAGGGCATGGTCATAGGCATTGGTAAACTGGCCTGAGGGCGAAATCATCACCTTGTAACTGGTACCGGCACCTGCATTGAAGCCGATGGGAGCA
Organism: Bacteroidaceae bacterium; assembly: GCA_017466325.1. Taxonomy (GTDB): domain Bacteria; phylum Bacteroidota; class Bacteroidia; order Bacteroidales; family Bacteroidaceae; genus Physcousia. Next base: position 89,979 of record JAFTUK010000034.1, read on the forward strand.
CCGTTGCTGGTATAGGTGGGCTGGTTCCATGTCAGCACGATTCCGTAGTCGGGATTGTCCTGATTGTTCAGGTCTACGACAGAACCACTGTATTCAGGCTGGAACAAAACGAATGAACCTGCCTCCGGCTCTATCAGTGTGGGGTTAGACACACGGTCGTCTGTACAGGAAGCCAGACAGGCAACCATGCCCACGCCGAAAGCCATGTATGATAATATCTTATTGAATTTCATGATTATGCTTTTTAAAGGTTGTTGTCTCGTCTGTTAGTATCCGTCGTTCTGTTTAAGATTGTCGTTGGTCATCAACTCGGAAGTCGGGATAGGATAGATGTTGCGGTATGCCTCGAAAGCAGTACCGGGAGTGGTGCCGTTCTTGCCGTCCCACACGTATGTGGCCTGGTTACCTCCATACTGTCCGAAGCGGATCAGGTCGGTACGGCGGTAGCCCTCGCAATAGAACTCGCGTGCACGCTCGTCCAGAACATCCTCCAAAGAGTATGTCAGATGTGCTGCTGCATGTGCACGGGCACGTACATCATCCATGTAGCCCTTTGCCTTCTCGGAACATGTACCGTTCAGACGGATGTCGGCCTCGGCATAGTTCAGGTAAGCCTCGGCAGCGCGGAGCAGGAAGAAGTCGCCGTCCACCTCGTAGGTGCTGTTGGTGGGTTGGCCGTCGCTTCTGCGGTTGTTCCACTTCACTGTTGCCAGACCCTGCTCGAACATGGTGTTGTCGCCAATGCTTACAGAATGGTTCACACCCCAGAACAGGGCACGGTCGTCACCGGCAACGGCACGGATTTCCTTGGCGGTCTTGCCCTCCCATGCCTCGGGATTGTCTGTGAACTTCTCCACCAACTGACGGCGGACACGCATACCGGTCCAGTCAACGCCAGTGGTACCTGCAGAAAGGTCGCAAACGGTCTTCATGGCAGTGCTCCAGTGAGCGGCGGTGAAGAACAGAGAGCCACCCCATCCGCGTGTAACGGCACCATCCTGCAGCAGAGGCAGGATAGCCTCGGAGGCAGCACCGCTCTCGCCATTGTCGGCCATGAAGAGCATGTCGTATGCGGTATAGTGGCAATCCACGCCTTCTACGGTTACGTCAGATTCACCGGTGAAAAGTTCATACTTGCCTTCGGTGATGATCTTGTCGGACAACACCTTGACAGAGTCCAGAAGGTTGCCACCGTTGGCATCGTTGAAGTCACCCTTCCACACCTCGGCATTCAGATACATACGGCTGAGCATGAGCCATGCGGCAGCCTTGTCCAGACGGCCGTAGTTGGGGTCGGAAGAACTCTTGGGACGAGCCTCGAGCAGGTCCTCCTCCACAGCACGGAACTCGGACACCAGCCAATGGTACATTTCCTCGCGTGTGGCACGGGGTGCGGCCTCGGAAGAAATCTTGGTCAGGAAAGGCACGTTGCCGAAAGTGTTGGCCAGCACATAGTAGTTGAAAGCACGAATCCAGCGTACCTCGGCAGCCTTGTCCTTACCCAGTGCCAGGCAGGCTTCGGTCTCAAGATAATGGTTGCAGTAAGTGATGTTGGACATCAGACGGTAGTACATGAAACGCAATACCTGATCCTCGGCACCGCTTTGGTTGTAACTGGCGTTCACCAGACCACCGTCGGTCCACCAGCAGATGGCCTCATCGGTGCTCAGACACTCCAGATTGTAGATGTTGCGCAACAGGGTGCTCTTACCTGCGTCGTCGATATCGAAATCGGCACTGCCGTCGTTACCTTCCATGATCAGGGAAGCGTAACACTTCACGTACATCTTCTGGGGATCCAACGGCTTCACATCGGGGTCGATAACTTCGCTGTTCAGGTCTCCCATGCAAGATGTCATTGCTCCGGCCACGAACAGTCCGGCTGCAATATATGATAGAAACTTATTTACTTTCATAATGTCTTGGTTCCATTAAAAGTTCAGATTCAGGTTAACCATATAGGTACGTGGACGGGGATAGAGACTGCTCTCTGCACCGCTGGTCTGCTCGGGATCCAGACCCTTGTACTTTGTAATATAGAATACGTTGCTCACGCTGAATGCCAAACGGCCGCTCAAGCCCTGGTACTCCTTAGTCTTGAACAGGTTCTCGAAGTTGTAGCCCAAGGTGATGTTGTCGCACTTGACGAATGAAGCGTTCTGCACGAAGTAGTCGGATGCACCGTAAACGTAAGAGGTCCAGCCCATCTTCACGAGTTCGGGGGTAACATTGTTCAGCCAGCCCTCACCCTTCTGTGTGTATGCCTGACCGATGTTTGCCATGCCGGACTCCAGTTCGTTGTAGACATAACCGCCGAATGCACCGCGGAAGTTCATGCCCAAGTCCCAGTTCTTGTACTGCAGACGTGTGCTCAGACCTGCGGTCCAGGGAGATGTGGTGCTCTTGTAGAAGTAGCGGTCCTGGTCGGTGATGACACCGTCGCCATTGCGGTCCACATAGACACCCATCAGGGGCTGGCCGTTCTCGCCGTAAACCTGCTGGTAAACGTAGAAACTGTTGGCAGGCAGACCTACCTTGTGGTATGTGATGGCCTCGTTGGCATGCCATACGCCGCCTTCCACCATGTCGCGGCCACCATAAAGTTCGTCTATTTCGTTGCTGTTGTAACCGAAGTTACCGCCAATCTCCCAGTACCAGTCCTTGGTAACTATGGGACGTGCCACGAATGAGAACTCGACACCACGGTTGGTGAGAGAACCCACGTTGGAGTACACCTTGTTGTTGAAGTTTGAACCGGTGGGAACACTGTTCAGGTTGAACAGGTCGGTGGTCTTGCGCAGATAAGCGTCCACGCTTGCGGTGAAGCGCTGGTTCAGGAAGCCCAAATCAATACCCAAGTTATAGGTAGTGGTGGTTTCCCAACGAAGGTCGGCATTGTAGGCATCAGGCTTTGTCATGCTGCCGTCGGTTCCGCCCAAAGGATAGGTATAGGCATCGGAAGTGTTATCCCTGTAAGCAGGCAGGTAGTAGTGGTACATGCCGGGGAAGTCCTGCTGGCCGGTCTTACCCCAACCCAGACGTAACTTCATCTCGCTTACATCGTCCACGTCCTTCATGAAGCCCTCGTCGTTGATGCGCCATGCGAAAGCGGCACTGGGGAAGAAGCCCCACTGGTTGCCCTTGGCAAAACGGCTGCTACCGTCGGCACGGGCAGTGAAAGTGAACAGATAACGGTCCATAAGACTGTAGTTGGCACGACCGTACCATGAAACCATGTGCAGTCGGTTGCCCCAGGGCTTGCCGTCCTCGGGATATCCTGTGGGATCATAGATGTTCTGGGCGGGATCGGGGTTGTACTTTCTGTCGCCCTCGGGATAGTAGCCCCAGTACTTCTCACTTCCCTTGTACTGGAACTCGCTCCACTCATAACCTGCCATCACGTTCAGGCTGTGGTTCTTGTTGAACTCCTTGTCGTAGGCGGCGTATGCGCTCAACTGGAGATTGTGCTTCTTCTCCTTGCTCCAGCCATAACTGCCATAGTAGTAACCGGCCATTGAATAAGGAGAGTGACCGGTATTCTCCTGACCGTCATTCCATTCTCCGGCAGCATTGACATGCAGCGAGAGATCTTCCAGACCATGAATCTTATAGGTAGCATCCACGTTGCCCATGAACACCCATGCATTCTTGTGGAAACCATAGTTGTTTACCAACTCTACTGGATTCTTAGGACCATTCTGATGAGTGTAGCCCCAATTGGGATTGCCATACTCAGCATCCTGTACCCACTGGAAATAACCGCCATAGTTTACAAACTTAGGATTGTCTTCGTCCTTTATGGGCTGTGTCGGGTCCATACCCACTGCTGCACCGATAGCCTCGCCGTTACCGGGATGGCTGCAATTGGAAACAAACTTACCGTTGACATTAAAGGTCAGATGATTGTCAAGGAAAGAAGGATTCAGATTCACACTTGCTGTAAAGCGCTGGTAACTGCTGTTCTTCAGAACACCTTCCTGAGAAGTATAGCCCAAACTGTAACGGTAAGGCATGGCAAATACAGACTTATCCTCTGCCTGGACACCGCCCTGGAATGTTACGATGTGGTCATGACTCACACCAGTACGGTATATTTCGTCCTGCCAATCGGTATTGTAAGTTCCTTTTTCCTTAATGGGATTGCCGTTGGCGTCACGTTCCTTCCAACCGAGCAGGTTCCATGCCTTGCTGCCCTCGCCATAATACTTGCTGATAAAATCCACATACTCCTGTGCGTCCATCAGGTCCAGGGTATTGAAGTTTGTTGCAAATGAGACAGAACCGTTATAGCTGATCTTAATAGGACCGCCCACCTTACCCTTCTTGGTAGTGATAAGGATAACACCGTTAGAACCGCGGCTACCATAGATGGCGGTGGCACTTGCGTCCTTCAGGATGGTGAAACTCTCTATATCGTTGGGGTTAACCAGAGACAGGGGATTGGACATACCCTTGGTGGCATTGTTGTCCATGGCCATACCGTCAATAACGATAAGGGGGTCGTTGCTGGCATTCAGCGAAGAACCGCCACGCACACGTATCATGGCACCAGAACCTGGCTCACCGCTGTGGGTGTTTACTACCACACCGGCCACCTTGCCCTGCAGCAACTCCTGGGGGCTGGTGATCATGCCTCTGTTCTTCTCGTCAGGACGGAAAGCCACAACACTACCGGTCATGTCGTTCTTCTTCACAGAACCGTAACCGATAACCACGGCCTCGTCCAAAGTCTTGGTGTCCTCGGACATGACAACAATCATGTTGGTTGTTGCCGTCATCTCGCGTGGGAGGAAACCCATGTAAGTGAATACCAGGGTAGTTCCCCTTTCACATCTGATTTGAAAATTACCTTCCAAATCTGTCGTACCGATGGCCTGTCCACCCTTGACGGCAATCTTCACGCCTGCCAGTGGTTCACCCAAGTCATCCTTCACAAGTCCTTTCACAGTTGTCTGTGCAAAGGCACTGACACAGAATATGAGAGCCATGAGCATGACCCAACATCTCTGCATCGCTGAATTCACTCTTTTCATGCGAATTAGTTTTAGATTGTTTAGGTTAATATTAGTTTGTTATTAGGTTATTTTATCTCCTTCACGGATATGGCAAAACCGCCGCCGGGGGCGCTCTGCAACTTCAGCACGCTCTTGCTGGTCACCTTCTGCCTGCGTATCTCATAGGTGCTGGGATTGTTGTCCCAACTGATTCCCTTGGCATCCTGGTAGATGGTTGCCTCATACTTCTTGCCTGGAGTGAGGAAGTCCAGTTTCAGGACGCTGCGGTGTCCGTTCTCGTCCACACTGCTGCCTATGTACCAGTCGTTGCTGTTCTTGTCCTGGCGTGCAATGGTAACGTAGTCGCCGGGCATGGCCTCCAGATAGAGCGACTTCTGCCACTCCACGGGGACATCCTTGATGAACTGGAATGCGTCCATGCGGGACTTGTAGTTCTCTATAATGTCGGCAGCCATCTGCAGAGGACTGTAAAGAACCACATACAGGCCAAGCTGGCGGCACAATGTGCTGCGTACATGACTGGTGTTGGTGGGATTCATCTTGCTGCAGTCCATCTCGAATATGCCGGGGGTGTAGTCCATCGGGCCGCCTATCAGACGGGTAAAGGGCAGGATGGTGGTGTGGTCCACGGGATTGCCTCCGAAACTCTCATATTCGGTGCCTCGTGCACTCTCGTTGGCAATGAGGTTGGGGTATGTGCGGCAAATGCCGGTAGGACGCACCGCCTCGTGGGCATTGACTGTAATCTTATGCTCGGCAGCCTTCTTGATGCAATAAAGGTAGTGGTTGTTGATGGGCTGGCTGTAGTGGTGCTCGCCATAGGGGACGATGTCGCCCACGTATCCGCTCTTCACGCTGGTATAGCCCCACTTGTTCATCAGGTCGTAGGCCTGCTCCAGATGACGCTCGTAGTTTACCGTGCTGGAACTGGTCTCGTGGTGCATAATCATCTTCACGCCCTTTTCCTTGGCATAGCGGCTGATTTCGGCAATGTCGAAGTCGGGATATGGGGTGACAAAGTCAAAGACATAGTCCTTCTGCTTGCCGAACCAGTCTTCCCAACCTTCGTTCCATCCCTCCACCAGGACGGCATCAAAACCGTGCTCTGCTGCGAAGTCTATGTAGTCCTTCACATGCTTGGTGTTGGCACCATGCTTGCCGTTGGGCTTCAGTTTGCTGTAGTCGGTAACGCCCAACTGCACGCTGTACACGTCGTCGGTATAGGCCCATGAGGAGGCTCCCTGAATCATTTCCCACCACACGCCTATGTACTTTGTGGGCTTGATCCAACTGGTATCCTCTATCTTGCAGGGTTCGTTCAGGTTCAAGGTCATGCGGCTGGCAAGAATATCAGCACCAGTGCGGCCAACGATGACGGTACGCCATGGGGTACTTCTTGGTGTCTGCATGTGACCCTTGTTGCCCTGGGCATCGGGGGTGAGGTGGCTGACGAACACCATACCTCTGCCCTCGGGCTGTTCCAGTGTCAGATGCATGGTGGCATAGTCTATGCAGGCTGCCTCGTGCAGGTTGATGAAATAGCCGTCCTCGGCCTGCATAAGCAGGGCGGTCTGCACGGTGGTGGGACCTGCAGGGGTCTGGCTGCTGTTGGGGGCAATGGCCTTGTCCATCCTGCCCTCTATCTCGCTGAGCCTTGTGGTCTGCCATTCATACTCCTGGGTGTCGTAGTCGCCGGCTATCCACCACGCCTTGTGGTCTCCGGTCAGGGCAAACTCGGTCTTCTCCTCCTTTATTATAAAATAGGTGAGGTTCTTCTGGCTGGGGAACTCGTATCTGAAGCCAAGACCATCGTTGAAGACACGGAAGCGGACTGCTATCTGGCGGTCGTTCTTCTTCTGGTCCAGAGTTACGAGCATCTCGTTGTAGTGGTTGCGTATCTCGGTCTCCTCGCCCCAGACAGGAACCCATGTCTCGTCAAAGGCAGAAGTCTCCACCTTGGCAATGCTGAAACCGGTCTGCATGTCGGCACGCCTGGCTATTTCCTGCTTGGCGGCAAACTGACTGTACTCAAAGTCGGTGGCCTTCTCGGGGTTCTCTTCCTTGAGTTGCAGGCCGAGGTAACTGTCGGCAATGATGGTCTTGCCGTCCATCTTCAGACTGTAGACCGGGCGTCCTTGGGCATCAAGGCGGAAAGCAAGTTCCACCTTGCCGTCGGGGCTGGTCTGCTTCTGTGCATATCCTGCCATGGCGGCAAGACAGAAGCATGCAATGGTCAAAAAGAAATGTTTCATGGTTGGCGGATAGGTTATTTGGTGAAATCAAGTATCATTATCTGCTTGGGGGCAAGTTCTATCTCCTCGCCGAACGTAACGGTGTTGCCGCTTATCACGTCATATGCCTGACCTGCAGGCAATACCTCTTTATATATATAGGACTTTGCCTTTGCCGGCTTGCTGGTACCATTGGCCACTATGGTAACGGTCTTGCCGTCCTTCACACGGGCATACACATACACTCCGTCGCGCACGGTGAACTGTACCAGGGAACCGTAGCAAACCGTCTCGTTGCCCTTGCGCCAGTTCAGCAGGCGGCGTGTGTAGTCGTGATACTGTGCCTGCAACTCCGTGCGTCCCTCAGCAGTGAAGGCATTGTTCTTGTCGCCGGGCCATCCGCCGGGGAAGTTCTGGCGCAGGGCGCCGTCGTTCACGCTCTTGTTGGCAAACATGCCTATCTCGTCGCCATAATACAGTTGGGGTATGCCTCTCAATGTGAGCAACAGGGCCAGAGCCTGCTTGTAGCGTGTAATGTCCTTGGCCTTCTCCTCTGTAGGTTGGAAACGGTTTGTATCGTGGTTGGCAAGGAAGGTGAACACGCTGTTGGGGTTGGCATAAACCCTGTCCTGGCCAAGGAGGTCGCACAGGCGGGCAAAGCCGTGGTCCCAGGTGTCTGTCTCCTCGTCCACGCATGAGTTCAGCATATACATCATGGGGAAGTCCATCACGGTCTTCAGTTCACTGTTCTTGGGTGCTGCCAATGGGCTGCCCTTCTGCCAGTAGGACACCGCCACGGGGTTGTTGATCCATGTCTCGCCCACGATGTTGAAACCGGGATACTCCCTTTCAACGTCCATACACCAGCGACGCATAAAGTCGAAGTCGTTATAGGGATAGGTGTCCTGTCTGATTCCGTCAATGCCGGCATACTCTATCCACCAGATGCTGGTCTGTATCAGATAGTCGGCCACAAGGGGATTTCTACCGTTGAAATCGGGCATTGCCATGGTGAACCATCCGTCTACGGTAAGGTCGAAGTCCAACTTGGAGGTATTGGGGTCGCCAGGCATGCCGGTCTTGTAGGTAGTGGGGGTATATACACTGTTGTATGTGAACCAGTCATCGGCAGGGCGGTCGCGGAACAGGAAGTTCTCGCTGCCACAATGGTTGAACACGATATCCTTGATTACCTTTATGCCCCGCTTGTGACATTCGTCCACCCAGTTGCGATAGTCCTCATTACTGCCTATACGTGGGTCCGTGCGATAGTAATTGGTAATGGCATATCCATGGTAACTCTGCTCGGGCATGTCGTTCTCCAGAGTTGGGGTATGCCAAACGGCCGTCACGCCAAGGTCCTGAAGATAGTCCAGGTGCTTAGTCATGCCGGCCAGGTCACCTCCGTGGCGTGCCATGTCGGCACTGCTCCATGTGTCCTGCTTCATGCCCTTGTACATCTGCTTCTTCTGCTCGTCAGTCGTGCCGGTGGCAAAACGGTCGGGCATGAGCAGATACACCACGTCACCGGCATCAAAAGAATTGACGGGACGTGAAGAGCGTTGCTTCAGTTCGTATGGAATCTCCTTGTAGAGTTTCTTGCCCTTATACAGTTTTATGCTGAATTTCTGGGGTTGTGCACCACTGGTGTTCAGGTAAAGAATCAGGTAATTCTGGTTCTTCAGTCTCACGGCATGGTCAATAACCACTCCTTCAGCACCTGAAAGCACCGCCTCGCAATCCTTAACTAAATCGCTGTAAATCAGCACCTGCAGAGTGGTATTTTTCATACCTGCCCACCAGAAGGCAGGATGAACCTCTGTCTTGCCCACTTTGGCCGGAGCGGCACCACATAATGTTGTTACACAGATTGTTAGAACAAACAAAAGATAAAAACGTCTGAACATGGTATGGTTTGTTGTTTAAGGTTTTCTGAACGCTAATTTATCCTTTTTAATAACATCATTAACGTCAATATAAAAAGAATGTAGATGTTTTAAAGAACTCAAATGCTGATTATCAAGTGTTTATACGAAAGCAATGAGATTAAAATGTAGATTTCGAAAACGGCTTTTCCTGCAAATTCTCTGCCCTTGACTTCATTATTTAATTATATTTTCGTAATTTTGTCTTCGTGTTAACCTTATCTAACTAACCATGAGACAAGCGTTTCTCATTTTCTTCCTATTTATATTCGCACCTAACCTGTGCAGGAGTCAGAACAGCACACAGGAGATACTGAAGGAACTGGACCAGACCATTCGCAACAAGGCCAGATACCATGCAGAAAAGCGCCAATCCATCGACAGCCTGCAAAACATAAAGCAGGTTGTATGCGGCAAGGCTCTGATGAATGTGTACCACGAATTATACAGGTCCTATGCCCATTTCCAGAGCGACTCTGCCTTGCTCTACACAAAACTGCTCTATGCCCAGGCCGTGAAGTGCGAAGACCAGAAGATGCAGGAGGTGGCGCTGATCAAGCAATCCCTCACGATGGGCATCATGGGCACATACCACCATTCAAATGCCCAACTGGACAGTCTGAAGAAGAGGATAGTCACTCCGGAAGGCCAGTTGCAATACATGCATGTACGGCGCACAATATACGGATGGCTGGCAGAATATACCAAGGCTCTGAGCGATATGCAGGAGAGTTACACCACACTGACCGAACTGTACCGCGATTCCATACTCACACTGGAAACGGACCCCATCAGCCACACGGTGTGTATGGCCGACAAGGAAATAAGCCAGGGAAACATCAGGGCGGCCGAAAGTCTGCTGACCGGAATCAAGGAGCAGGCAAAGGGAGAGCAGTTGGCATATACCTTATATAATATGGCAACGGTGAAAAAGCATCTTGGGCAGACTGACAGCCTGATACACTATATGGCCCGCACCGCCATACACGACATTCGCCGTGGCGTGACGGAATACATCGCTCTGCAGGAACTTGCCGTGGCTCTCTACGAGCGTGGGGAAATAGAACGTGCCTACAACTACATGGTCTGCGCCATGGAGGACGCCACATTCTGCAATGCCCGCCTGCGCTCCATTGCCATTGCCGAGATCTACCCGATTATAGACCACGCCCATCAGGAGGTGCAGAACAGCGAAAGCTGGGCCAGGCACATGGCGGTAATTGCCTTTGCCTCGCTGACACTGCTGATAATAGGCTTTGCCGTGTACTTCTACTTTGAATCCAAGCGTCTCAGGTATGCACGTTCCCAACTGTACATCAGCAATTCCAGGCTTGAGAACGCCAACCGCCTGCTGGGCGAAGCAAATGCCGACCTGAAGAAACTGGACAGCACCAAGGAGAAATACATCACGTTCTACCTGAACCGCTGCCGCTCCTACATAGAAAACATGGACGAGTACCGCAAGGACCTGCTTCGCCTGGCAAAGGCCGGAAAACAGAACGACGTCATAAAGCAACTGAAGTCCGGACAATACTTCGATGAGGAGAAGCAGCGCTTCTTCAACGACTTTGACACTGCCTTCCTGGACACCCACCCCAACTTCGTCCAGCGCTTCAACGAACTTCTGCAACCCGAGCACAGGATAATTCCTCCCGACGGCGGACACCTGACGCCGGAACTCCGCATCTTTGCCCTCATACGCCTGGGAGTAAAGGACATCGGGCAGATAGCGCATTTCCTGAACTACTCCCTTCCCACCATCTACAATTACAGAAGCCGCATCCATGCCGTAGCCCTATACCCCAAAAAGGAATTTGAGCAAAGGCTGATGGAAATATAGAATTGTCCAAGCACTACACGTAACACCAATAAGCACATACACCTTATTATATATGCAAACTTTATTATGACCCTGCAACAATTTGAATATATCCTGGCTGTTGCCCGATACGGACACTTCGGACGAGCTGCCGATGCTTGCAATGTTACTCAACCCACGCTCAGTGCCATGATAGGCAAACTGGAAGAGGAAGTGGGTGCAAAACTGTTCGACCGCAACCGTCAGCCCATCCGCCCCACACCCGTTGGAGAGAAGGTCATACTCCGTGCACGCGAAGTGCTGGAGCAGGCAGAAAGCATCAAGGACATTATCCTGGAGGAGCAGAAGTCCATGCAAGGCACATTTCGTCTGGGCATCCGGCCTACCATCGCCCCTTATCTGCTTCCGCGCTTCTTTCCTCAACTGATGAAAAAATACCCTGCACTGGACATCAGGGTGAAGGAGATGAAGACGCACGAGATAAAGGCAGCATTGTTGCAGGGCGACATAGATGCCGGCATACTTGCCGCCATTGACGGTTTGGAGGAGTACGCTCAAACCTCGCTCTTCTATGAAAGGTACGTGGGGTATGTTTCACGAGAAGACCCCTTGTATGCCAGGGAATCCATCCGCACCGCCGATGTGGCGAGCAGCGGACAACTGTGGTTGCTGGACGAGGGACATTGCTTCCGCGACCAGATGGTGCGCTTTTGCCAGATGAAGGCATCACAAAGCAGCCAGTTGGCATATGGCCTGGGCAGCATGGAAACATTCATGCGCATGGTGGAGAGCGGCATGGGTATCACGTTCATACCCGAACTTGCCTCCCTGCAACTGAACGATTCGCAAAAGGAACTGGTTCGGCCGTTTGCCATCCCAGTACCCACCAGAGAACTGGTATTGCTCACTAACCGTAATTTCATACGTCAGACGCTACTTAATGTGCTCGTCAGCGAGATACAGGCATGCATACCCAAGAGCATGCTAAAGCTCAATGCCGGACAAGCACTGGTGTAGATTAACGGTGAGCGGTGAGCGGTGAGCGTTAACTTGCGTAGTTTGATGAGCTTGCGAATAACGTTGAACGAACCTAACCCCTAAACCCTAAACTCTAAACTCTAAAGTCGCTACAGTATAGGTACAGCACCTAAACAAGCAAGGACACGGCATGCCGTGTCCCTACAATCTCCAACAATAAACGTTCACCTTTTTCTTTGTCCCCCTAAGATAGGGGTGACGAGCGAAGCGGAGGGGGTATGTCAGTTTTCCGTTTTCCGCTTTCCGTTAGTCACGACTCTGCGTTCTCTGTCGCGCGTAGCGAGCGACTAATCCAGCGACAGCGTAGTTTGCATTGGTGCTCTGCGTCCTTTGCGTGCTCTGCGTGAGGTAATAAAGGTAAGAACTATTTTTTCACGCAAAGACCGCAGAGAGCGCCGAGTTTTTATTACATTTGTATTTAACGCTGGCGCTGGAGGGTCGCAAACTTCGTTACGACGAGAGAGCGCAGAGGTGGAATGGTGAGCGGATGAAGTTTTCAGTTTTCAGTTTTCCGCTTTCCGCTTTCCGTTAGTCACGACTCTGCGTTCTCTGTCGCGCGTAGCGAGCGACTAATCCAGCGACAGCGTAGTTTGCATTGGTGCTCTGC
>JAFTUK010000035.1 GCA_017466325.1 Bacteroidaceae bacterium
GTGCCACCGTTGTTGCAGTTGTCTATGTAGCGCTTGCCTCCGCCCACCCAGGCACGTTCTGCCGTGGCAATCACGTTGGCCCACACGTTGTTCTGCGCCATTATGTCCTTCTCGGTGGCCAGTTTGCGGTCGTTCCAGCAACCGGAGACGGCACCTGCCACCTCGGCATCGCCCTTCTCCTTATAATATATATTGCTCTTGAAGATGCCCACCAGGTCGGCAAACACGTCGAAGTGGTTGGTATAGTTGTATCGGCTGTCTATATTGGCCTTGCCCCCGGCAAAGTAGCCTCGTGTGCCCCACATCTGCGTCAGCGAGGCATTCAGGCTCTTCTGTCCTATGCCGTTGATGGGGTTCCATATCTCGGCCTTCTTGCCCTTGCTCTCCACGTAGGCAATCATTTCGTTCAGATAGGCGGCAGTCGTGCTCACCTCGTCACCGCCAATGTGTATGTAGGGTGCATCGGCAAAGACCTCTGCCACCTCGTCCAGCACCTTCTTCAGCACTGCCTTTCCCTCGGCGCTCTGCATGTCAAAGCCCATGGCACGCCTGAAGGCTGCGCTGTGTCCCGGCATGTCTATCTCGGGGATAACCGTTACGCCGTGCTTCTTGGCTGCCTCCATCACCTTGCGGCAGTCCTCCTGTGTGTAGTACTGGCCGGCAAAGCGTGTCATGGACCCGGCAGAGGTGAGTTGCGGATAAGCCTTCACCTCGAAGCGCCATGCCTGGTTCTCTGTCATGTGCCAGTGGAAGGTGTTCACCTTGAAGCGCGAGAACAGTTCTATCTGCTTTACCAGTTCCCCGGCGCTGATGAACGAGCGGCCCACGTCGTGCATGTATCCGCGCAACTTGAATGCCGGCCAGTCCGTCATCTTCACGGCCTCCAGGGCGGGTTTGCCCTTCCATCCCTCTGCCATCTGCACCAGCGTCTGCGTTGCGCGTATCACGCCGGTGGATGTCACTGCCGTGATGTTTATGGCCTCCGGTGTCACCTCCAGGGTGTATGCCTCGTTCTCGTAGCCGTACAGTTCATAGTCGTATGCGCCCTCTATGCTCTTCACCATGCTCACGTTTACCGTCCTGCCACCGCTTGGCACCAGTTTGCAACCGTGGCTGGTCAGGAACTCCTCCAGCAGGGCACATGCTTTTGCCCCGTTGGCATAGTGTATGCTCACCTTGCCCTTCAGTTTGAAGGCAGCCACGTTTTCCGTGGCAATGATCTGTTGTGGACGTGGCAGTATGTGCTGCACCTTTGCCTGCAAGGGTGCGGCTGCCATCATGGCCATTGCTGCTATAAGTAAAGTCTTCTTCATAATTCTTTTCTTTAGGGGCCTTAGGGTTCTTAGGGAGTTTCAAGAGCACTTCGAATCCGTTTGCCAGTGCAAATATAGCATTTTCCCCCCACACCGCCAAATCCCCACAGCATTTTACTCTCCCTACTTACTCTCCTTACTCTCCCTACCCTCCTTACTCTCTCTACCCTCCTTACTCTCCTTACCCTCCTTACCCTCTCTACTCTCCCTACCCTCCTCTCCCTCCTCCCCTCCTTGCACCAAAAAGCCGTGGCCCGATTTCTCGAGCCACGGCAGTTATTGCATATCAGTTTCGTTTCGTGGGATTACCAACTCTGGTCCCATACGCTGGGAGTACCTCTGTCCTCGCGGCCAAGCTGATTTACACCACCGTTCTCAGAGGTGTCAACAGTTTGATCATTATTGCCTATGGGCAGGCTTGTTGCAATCATGGCACAGGCATTTATGTTCACGATTGACTGAGCAGGTGAAATATATGTCTTTTTCATTTTCTTACCTTATTTAATATATATATACTATTACATATTGGATGTGTGGCATGCTCTCATTAACGCACAACCTTCTTTCCGTTCACGATATACAGACCCTTCTGTGCGTTCTGAACGCGACGGCCAGACAAGTCGTAGATCTCAGCTTTCACATTTCCGTTTTCACCCTTCAGTTCGTCAATGCCGGTCTCTGTGCCAAAGTCGAAGACGAGGAAGCGAGCAGCACCGCCAGCAGTGGCAGGCAGGTATGCCTTGAAACCGTTGTTCAGCCATGAAGTGTTGCCCTCCTGGTTCTTTAATGCCTTGTACATACCTACAACGCCATCAACCTTAGAGAGAACATAGGCATCTTCAGAAACGTATGTAGAAGCACAGGTACCTGCAAGTTTATTACCGGCAACAGCCGCAGCGTCTGCAGTGATGTTAAAGTTGTAAGTATTTGCCTCGCCCTTGAGGATAACACCTTCGTTGGCAGGGATAACACCAGTCTCAATTGCGGTCAGCATAACAGCATTTCCATCCACCTCTTCAGTATAGTATGCCTCAACACCTTCAGGAATCTCTACTGCAACGGGAGCAAAGAATGTAGCGTAACCGGCAGAGGTAATTGTAACGGGGAGAGTGGTTACTTCTTCAATTGTCCATTCATAATTACCAGAATTATTACCCTCACCAGCTGCATCTACTCTTACTTGGTCACCATAAAGTGAACGACCAGAAGAAGGCTTAATCTGAATCTTACCGATTGTTGCACCCTGTACGAATGTAGTAGTGTTACCATTAGAGCCTACAGCCTCAAAGCTCCAGTCTGAAGACATATCACCGAGATACTGTCCCTTTGCATATGACAACAAAGCATTGTTAGCACCAACGTACCAAATTGTATTTGCCTTTGTACCATTTTCAGACATATAGAATTTATTAGAATGTTGTGCCTCACCCGTACGCAAATCAGAAGTTGCATACCAACCACTTGCACCATTCTTCAAACGATAGAAACTACCTACCTGAGGCACGTTGATTGAGGGGAATGCAATAGCATTCAAAGTTGCAATTTCTGTAGCGTATTTGCTATTGTTGCTTGCGAGAGAGTAAGCAACTGTTTCGGCATTAGCTAAAACAGACTTAACATCGTCCTCTATTACATACTGACAAACCTTGTCACCCTCATTAGCGATATAAGCATCCCAGGCTTCGATCTTCGATACAAGAACTTCTTTATTTATGCTCTCAAAGTCAAGACGTGTACCCTTGTCGTTGTTCTCATTGTAGAATCCCATGTAGTTACCAGTACCACCGTGGTTAGACACGAAGGTGTTGCCCTCTGTCGGACGGAACGCAAAGCACTTGCCATTGTTATTAGCCGCTGAATTAGGATTGTAGTAGAGTGTATATGTATCTGCAACATAACCTACGGCAGTGTGGTCGTTTGTCAACTTTGTATTACCATCTGCAACAGTGATGTAACCCATTGTATTATTCTTATCTGCATAAGGATAAATCTTCAGGTTCTTGTTTCCGTCCAACATAAAGAACCACTTCGCATTGTCGTTGCCAACGATGTTTTGATTGTTTACAAGTTTAATCTTGTTATTCTCCAATGTGAAATAGTAGTTACCATCACGACCAGACTTGATTGCGTAGCAGATAGGAGCCTCGATATCTGTAGTCAACTCGATAGGAGCCTGGACAAGTTTCCACTGCGAATTAGCATCATTACCGTCCCAACGTGTAACTTCTTTACTGCCCCAGCGTGGATGGTGGATATAACCATAACCATCCTGAGTATCTGCATGGAAAGCCACATTAGTACCTTTAAGTTCAATAGAATAAACACCAGCATTAGCCACATCTGTAACGTAGCCCATTTTTCCATTAGTACTGGTTGTCAATGGAGCTACATACACGCCAAGTCTCTCGTTATACAGATAGAACTTACCCTCTCCTTCAGCAGCCTTTAATGTCCACACAAGGTCGAGTGCATTGATATCATTTGCACCAATACCATTTGTTGTCTTAACATTGCCCTCAGTAGCGGCAATCAGATAGTCATTTTGCTGAACATTACCCTTAATCATGAATCTGTCACCAGCCTTAGGTGTCATTACAATTGCAGATTCTGTAAGTTTATTTACAATTGTTGCCGCTCCATTAATAACAAATGTCAACGCTTTAGCCACTGTGCTTACATCTGCTCCCTCTATTTCGGCAACAGTGGCATCTACAACAGAAGGTTTAGCATAAATATAATAAGAAGTCTTGTATACATTGGCAGCAGCAATTGCTTCGTTCTTTGCTGTTGTAGCCATAGCCATGAGGTCGTTATCAGCAACATTAGCAAGTTCGATACTCCATAATGAACCTGGATCGTTAGAAATCCAGTGACCAAGAGCGGTTCCATTACCTCCTGCGTCATTCCAAGAAGAACCATCTTCGTGGCAAGGACGGAAAATCAAACCAGTTTTGCCATCTTTAGTATGTACACCGATATAATAGATTTTAGCAGGCCATTGCTCACTCATATCAGGTGATGCCATATATCCGCTTGTAACATTCTCAACGCCCTTTTCGCACGCTGCACTGTAAACCCAGTAAGGTTTAACGCCTTCAGGAATTGCACCGTCTACAAGCCAAGGATTATTCCACTTCTTTACATCATCCAAAGAAGCCTCAACAAAATGCCAATATGAACCAGCACCGTTGTTTGCGCTCTCCTGAGTAAACTGCTTGCCTTCGCCCTTGAATGTAACATATTTGTTTGAACGAACGTTCTTAATGTTGTAGTACACACCCTCGTTAGGATACATCCAAGCACCAGTAATGGTGAGTACACCTCTTGAGTCGTTGGCTGCAGAGGTAAGATCTTCCTTCTGCGCAGGAATGAACATACGCATTGTGTAATCACCTACAGCAACACCAGTGAGTGTATAAACGTTGTCAACCTTACTACCACCAGAATAACCAAAGTGATAGTCGCTGTAAACCACCTCGCCATTTGCGTTTACGAGGTCAACACCACCGATATCCATACGGATGTTACCACCATTATAAACGAAAGTTGCTGTTACATCACCTTCAGTAGCAACGCGTACGTCTGTTACAAATACACCAACCTTTTCGTTGGTCAATTCTGTTCCGCTGTACTGAGTTGCGAAATCTGTAAAAATCTCTGCAGGAACCTCAGTAACAGCCTCATGACTTGTTGCAGGGAAAGTCCATGTGCGCTTTCCATAGTTAATCTGCGCCCATGTACTCACCGTACCACACAGTACGGTCAGCATTAGTAAAAGTTTTTTCATAAAAAATAGTTTTAGTTTATAGTTATATTATATATTGTCGTTTCTGTTCTTCCTTCCGACAAAGCAGTCATTGCTGCACATGGGCGGGCACGCTTGCCACCAACCAGGGGGATACAGTCTCCCCATTATTCGGCACAAAGGTACGAAAAAAACATTAAGTGCGCCTAAATGTGGGCGTTTTTCTTCACGAATACACCCGTTTTTTTTCATTAAGGCCACAAAACCCTATAAATGAGGGAATATAGAATAAGTGTCTTAGCAACACAACCGCATCTTTTCAAAGAAAGCACAAATTCTTTTCGCCCATAGCATTGCTTTTCACATTAAATTCACTACCTTTGTGGGAGCGAGGGACACACAGCGCCCGGCGCTAACCGACAATAGGGACCTTAAGGAAAGCGCTCATCCGCTCACCGCTCACCGCTCACCGTTCACCGTTTACCGTTCACCCGCTCACCGTTCACCGCTCACCCGCTCATCCGCTCACCGCTCACCGCTCACCGCTCACCGCCATAATATATAATAAGGTATAGTCCCTTTCATTTCCAACAATTACTGTTATTTAATTTTTAAGATGAAAAACACATTTTACGAAAACGAAGCACGAGAAGTGTTTGAGATGCTGAGACAGCATGGTTTGAACCCTATGGTGTGCGACACACCGGTTCCGTTCTACGACGTGGACGTAAGGGCAGGACTGCCCACTGCACCGGGAGACATAGTGGAGGGGGAGTACCTGCTGCTGCCACGCCAACTGGTGAAGATGGGCATCACCTTTGCCGTGAGGGCAAAGGGAGATTCCATGAAGGATGTGGGGATAGCCTCCGGCGACAAACTGCAGGTCTGCGCCGACGGCGTTTATGGCGACGGTGACACCGTGGTGGCGGACATAGACGGCGAACTGACAGTGAAGTCCTACTTCCGCGACAGGCAGGGACGCCAGTGGCTGGTGCCTGCCAACGAGGACTACGACCCCATTGCACTGGACGAGGATTCGGGGGCAAGGATAATAGGCCGCGTGGTGGAGGTGATAAAGGAGATGCCGCGCATGTCGCACAGCGAAATCATGAAGATCATGGACAGGGTACAGAAGGACAAGCCTTCCACCACCCCATCCCGTCAGGAGAAAACGGAAAAGATAATATGCCGCGTGGCGCACATGGTGAAGCACAAGCGGCAGTGGTATGCCGTGTACAGGGCCCTGGTGGACCAGAAACTGCTGGATAAGGACATGTTCGCCACCTTCTCGGACCTTGTTGCCCAGCACCTGCCACATCACGAGCACATCCCCTCGGCAGGACTGATGCGCCGCATGGCAACGCAGAGTTTCCGCAAACCCATCGCCCTGTGGGACGCTGAGGACGCCCCCGTCTCCGGCGCCCGCTTCGAGGACTACATGAGGATAGCACGGGAGTGCTTCAGGGGATGAGAGGGGAGCGGGGAGCGGATGAGAGGTGAGAGGTGAGCGGATGAGCGGATGAGCGGGGAGCGGTGAGCGAATAGTTTTCCGATTTCCGTTTTCCGTTTTCACTTTGTCAAGCCTCTGCGTGAGTTTGGTTTGACAGCAGTCAAGGTGTTTGTTTGGCACGCAGAGGACGCAGAGAGCGCAGAGTTTTATTTCGGCTTCGTACTTAACGCTGGCGCTGGAGGGGCGCAAACGTCGTTACGCCAAGAGTGCGCAGAGGCGGAGCGGGGAGCGGTGAGCGAATAGTTTTCCGTTTTCCGTTTTCACTTTGTGGGCCTTAAGGGCGCTAACCGCTCACCGCTCATCCGTTAACCGCTCACCGCTCACCGCTCACCGTTAACCGTTAATCGCCGCCCTCGGCGACAAAATTCACCGCCACTGGCGATAAACTTCACCGCCAGTGGCGGTTCATTTTACCGCCACCGAGGACCAAAAGCAGGCCTCGGGAGAACAGGAAGAGGATTAAAGGGGAGCGGAAGAACGGAGAGCGGGGAGCAGGGAGCGATTTTCCTTAAAGTCTTTAAGGTCTTTAAGGTCGCTCATCCGCTCATCCGCTCATCCGCTCACCACCCCTGGTCCCAAAGGTTGGAACTGGAAGGGTTGTTTGGTTCCTGATAATTGTCCATATTGTCCACTTTCAACACATATCCCCTGTTACTTTCCGATATCAAGGTGAAATATGTTGGGGTTGCAGAGTATTGTGCAGCAGATTTTTCGTTATCTGCATTTCCATCATAACCAGCCTCCAACTCGATTAAAGACAAATATGCCTCGCCTGAATTGGACTTCAGGGCATAGACATAAGGAGGAGCATAATATCTGACACCATTTACGGCATCCTCCAAGGCTTTCAGGTCTTCAAATGTCGGTTCCGCCACATTCTCCACAGACTCAATGACCTGCGAAAAGGGGGAAACATGGACGCGAAACACGGAAAAAGACGACGATTTCCCGACACAAAAGCGCAGGGCAGGATGGCATAATGGCACTACCGGACAAGAACAGGACCATTTCACGACAACACAGCATTTATTTTTGGATTTGCCCCCCTACACACACTATCTTTGCAAACGGAAACGAAAAAGAACGGAAACAACGGGCGACGCCCCCTCCCCCCTAAGGTCCCTTATCCAACTTTCCCTTCCTTATAGTTTCCACCATTCTCTAACCCCTGCCGGAGTAAATCTCGGTTTCACTCCCCACCTCCGGCAGACAACATGAAAAACACACAGGGGAGCGAAACAAGTACATTATGGCAATAAATTATTCTTTGGCCCTGAGAATGCAGCAACCCGGACTGCCCGAAATGGGAAACAAGACCTTCCCCGTGGCACAGTATGCTGAAGTGATGAATCTGGCTGCACTGGCAGAACACATGACCAGCCACGGCAGCAAGTACAACAAGGGCGACATCATGGCGGTGGCCATACAGCTGACCTCCTGCATACGAGAACAGTTGCTGCTGGGCAACAAGGTGGTCCTGGACGACATGGGTTCGTTCTACGTGCACCTGGTGAGCGATGCCGCCGACAACGCCGAGAGTTTCAGCACGGCACTGATAAAGAACGTGAAGGTAAAGTGGGCTCCCAGCATACAGTTCAGCGACCTGATCAACTCGGCCACCTTCCGCTTCGTGGGCAGCAGAGAGTCCCAGGCCGAGGCACGCAAGGCAGAGCGCGAACGCCTGAATGCAATGGCCACCATACAGCCCGGCACCGAGGCTCCCGACAACGACGGGAACACCGACCCCGATTCCGGTTCTGACGACAGCGGCAACCTGGGCGACTAATCCCTCCCCTGCCCCCACCCCAAAGACCCGAAGGACCACAAAGACTCTAAAGTCTCCAAGGTCCTTAAGGCCCCCCCTCAAAAAAAAAAAAAAACTAACCTTTCAACACCTTATTTAATTTACTATGAAAAACACTATTTGGAAAAAGATTCTTCAGATTGCAATCACCATCCTCACTGCCATTGCCACCACCTTTGGCGTAACCTCCTGCATGGGACTATAAGCACACCTGAAAGCGATGAGAACGATAACACTGATAATCCTGCACTGCTCCGGAATAAAGCCGGAGCAGCGCTCGTCGGCAAGACAGATAGACCAGTGGCACCGTGCCAAGGGATGGCAGGGCATAGGATACCACTACGTAGTGAGGAGAAGCGGAACCGTGGAGGTGGGGCGGCCAGAAACCAAGGCCGG
Source organism: Bacteroidaceae bacterium (assembly GCA_017466325.1). Classification (GTDB taxonomy): domain Bacteria; phylum Bacteroidota; class Bacteroidia; order Bacteroidales; family Bacteroidaceae; genus Physcousia. The sequence continues at coordinate 8,769 of JAFTUK010000035.1, forward strand.
CGCACACTGCCAAGGACACAACAGGCACTCGATAGGCATCTGCTACGAGGGCGGACTGGATGCGCAGGGACGACCTGCCGACACACGCACCGACAGGCAGAAGGAGGCGCTGCACTTGCTGATAAAGGACCTGAAGAAAAGGTATCCTAAGGCCCTGGTGGTGGGACACAACGTGTTCAACAAATACAAGGCCTGCCCGTGTTTTGACGCAGCAAAGGAATACATGAACATGTAGAATGACCTGCCAGCCCGTAGGACAAAAGACAGTTTGCATGTTTTTTACCCCGGCACAAGTCCCTAATCTCAAATATTTATCCTAACTTTGCACGCATTAAACTTTCCAACGACATGAAAAAAATATTTTACCTACTCGGCATAGCGCTGAGTATCATGGTCCTGACATCGTGCAACGACGACATACCCCAGCCCGGCGAGAAACTGACGGGCAATACCGTGATAGTGTACATGGGTGCCGAGAACTCGTTGCAGAGCTTCAGCTATAACGACCTGTACGAGATGAAGATGGGCGCAGAGGACATTCCCCAGGACTGCCAGGTGGTGGTATACAGGGATGCGGAACTCAAGCCTGCCATATACCACATAACCCGCAAGGGCACAACAATATGGAAGGAGTATGAGAACGACATGGACAGTGCCGACCCTGCCACGATGAAAAGCGTACTGAAAGACATCGTGAAGGGGTTCCCGTCCCAGAAATACTCGCTGGTACTGTGGAGCCACGGTTCCGGTTGGATAGACGAGACGAGGAACTCGCGCGCCATCATCGTGGACAACGAGAACAACAGCACTTCCAACAAGGGCAACTGGTTAAAAATAGGCGAACTGGCCGGCATACTGGCATCCATGCCACACATGGAATACATATTCTTCGATGCCTGCTACATGCAGAGCGTGGAAGTGGCATCGCATCTGTACAACTATGCCTCTTACATCATAGGTTCGCCCACAGAGATACCCGGCGAGGGTGCTCCGTACCACCTGATAATGAAAGCCCTGTGCCAGGCCAACCCACAGAACATCATAGAAGGGTACGCCTCCGCTTACAGAACAGGCAACGGTGTGCTGCTCTCGGCCATCTCATGTGCCGACTTCCCCTACTTCTGTACAGAAACGGCGAAGTACATACCCGCAGCCTTCCCCAAGGACGACATGCCCAAGACATACGGCATACAGATTTACGCTCCTGCCTACGGCACCTCAAACAGTACACAGACAGCCATGCCCGTGCCCTACGACATGAGCTCTGCCATGCACCGCGCACTCAGCGAAGAAGACTTTGCGGCATGGGAAACAGCATGGAAGAACACCGTACTCTACCCCACATGGGCAGACAGTTGGGACAGCATGTATGATCCCTATACGCACGGAGATTTCCACTGCACCATGCAGGACGAAAACCTGTACGGCGGCATATCCATGAACATACCCAACGTGAAGTACGACGCCAAGGGCTGGAACCGCGAATTCCAACGCACTCCGTGGTACGATATGACCGGTTGGGAACAGACAGGCTGGTAAATCGTGCCCTTTTACATTATTTAATAAGGTGGTATTAGGGATTTACAGTTATTTTTTCTATATTTGCACAGGAAAGAACTAACAAACTCTACTTAATATGCTATTCAGTAAAGAAACATACATGGCGCGCCGTCAGGCTCTGAGCCAGCGCATCAAGTCGGGACTCATCGTGCTGATGGGCAACAACCTGTCACCCGTCAACTACCCTGCCAATGCCTACCGCTTCCGTCAGGACAGTTCGTTCCTGTACTACTTCGGACAGCACCGTGAAGGGCTGGTGGGCGTAATAGACACCGATGAGGGCAAGGAGTGGCTGATTGGTGACGACATAGACATAGAGGACATCGTATGGTTCGGCAGCGTGGACAGCGTGGCCGACATGGCCGCACAGAGCGGAGTGGAGAACTCGGCTCCCATGGCAAAGTTGAAGGAACTCATCGACAAGACCGTTGCCCAGGGCCGCAAGGTGCACTTCCTGCCTCCCTACCGCCACGACCTGATGATACAGTTGATGGACCTGATGGGCATCCACCCCTCCGAGCAGCGTGCCAAGGCAAGTCTGGAACTCATCATGGCCGTCATCGACCAGCGTGCGGTGAAGTCTGCAGAAGAAATCCTGGAGATAGAACGTGCCTGTGCCATTGGTTATGAGATGCACACCACGGCCATGAAGATGGCACGCCCGGGCATCACCGAACAGGAGATATGCGGACGCATCTCCGGCATAGCATCGGCAAAGGGTTGCATGGTGTCCTTCTCGCCCATCGTGACAATGCACGGCGAGATAATGCACGGTTACCCCAGCCCTGCACCCCTGGAGGAGGGCAGGTTGCTGCTGTGCGACTGCGGTGCCGAGACCAACGAGAACTACTGTTCCGACCATACCCGCACAACTCCCATCGGCGGACGCTTCACACAGCGCCAGCGCGAGATATACAGCATCGTGGAGGAATGTCATGATCTGGCCCTCTCTGTGGCAGCACCCGGAGTGAAGTGGATGGACGTGCACATGGACGTGTGCCGTCTGATGGCAACACGTCTGAAGGAACTGGGCCTGATGAAGGGCGATGTAGAAGAGGCAGTGCGCCAGGGTGCACATGCCATGTTCCTGCCTCATGGCCTTGGCCACATGATGGGCATGGACGTGCACGACATGGAAGGACTTGGACAGATCTACGTGGGTTTCGACGAGGAGACACGCCCCAACCTGGAACAGTTCGGCACCAACTGCCTGCGTTGCGGCAGACGCCTGCAGGAAGGTTGGGTGATGACCGACGAGCCCGGCATATACTTCATCCCTGCCCTCATTGACGACTGGAGGGCAAAGGGCCTGCACAAGGATTTCATCAACTACGACCTGCTGGAGACCTACAAGGACTTCGGTGGCATACGCCTGGAGGATGACATACTCATCACCAAAGACGGTTGCCGCTTCATCGGCGACAAACTCATCCCCTACCACATCAACGAGGTGGAGGAGTTCATAAATAAGGACTAAACACTATAGATGCTATAGATTATATAGTTGCTATAAAAAACAAACCCTGCAAACACAAACCAATAAATACATAAACCAATGAACAAGTTTCTCTTAATGGCAGTAGCAGCAGTATGCGCCCTGCCCACAATGGCCCAGAAGGCCGACTCTCTCGTGTTCACCACCGTGCTGGAGAACCCCGTTACCAGCATCAAGAACCAGAACAACTCCGGTACCTGCTGGAGCTACTCTGCTCTCGCATTCCTGGAGAGCGAGGTGCTGAAGAAGGACCCCAGCAAGAAGGACATCGACCTGTGCGAGTCTTTCCTCGTAAGCAAGACCTACACCGACCGTGCCGACCGCAACGTCCGCACCCATGGTGACGCAAGCTTCAGCCAGGGCGGTTCTTTCTACGACGCCATCTTCTGCATGGAGCGCTACGGTCTTATCCCCGAAGGCATAATGCCCTACCCCATCACCCCCTATGGCGACTCTCTGTTCAACTTCACCAACTTCTTCCCTCCCATGGAAGCATACATCAAGGCTATCTCCGGCAGCAACGCCAAGAAGCTGAACCCCATGTGGAAAAAGGACGTGCAGGGCATGATCGACAACTACTTCGGCGAGTGCCCCAAGGAGTTTGAGTACAAGGGCAAGAAGTACACTCCCCAGAGCTTCGTAAAGGACTACCTGAAGTTGGATCCCAACGACTACGTTTCTCTGACCAGCTACACACATCATCCCTTCTATACTCAGTTCGTATTGGAGATTCAGGACAACTGGCGCTGGGCAACCAGCTACAACCTGCCCCTGGACGAGTTCATGCGCGTTATGGACGAGGGCGTCAAGAACGGCTACACCTTTGCATGGGGTGCTGACGTGAGCGAGGACGGCTTCAGCCGCCGTACCGGCAAGAACAAGTGTGTTGCCACCGTGCCCGACACCAAGGCAACCGCCGGTGTAGGTAGCGACCAGAGCCGCTGGACAGGCGAGAAGGCAGGTGCCAAGATTGCACAGGCCGATGCCGCAGGCGAGAAGGTCATCACTCAGGAGATGCGTCAGGAAGGCTACGACAACTGGACCACTACCGACGACCATGGCATGCAGATCTATGGTATCGCAAAGGACCAGAACGGCAAGGAATACTTCATGATGAAGAACTCTTGGGGCGAGTATGGTCCCTACAAGGGTTTCTGGTATGTGAGCAAGCCTTACGTTGCCTACAAGACCATGAACATCGTCATCAACAAGAACGCCATTCCTAAGGACATCCGTAAGAAGCTGGGCATCTAATACTTCCACGACTGCACAATGAACTACAAATGGCACTTCAACGAGCCAGAGCGTGACAGTCAGGAAAAAGCAACAACACTTGCCAAGGAGTTGGGAATAAACCCGACCCTTGGCAAACTTCTGCTTGACAGAGGCATAACCACATCGGGCGAGGCAAGGAAATTCTTCCGCCCCCAACTCACCGACCTTCTGGATCCGTTCCTCTTCCGCGACATGGCGGTGGCCATAAAGCGACTGAACGACGCACTGGGAAAAAAGGAAAGGATTCTGGTCTACGGCGACTATGATGTGGACGGAGTAACGGCCGTGGCACTTGTCTACAAGTTCCTGAAACAATACTCCACAAACATAGACTACTACATACCGGACCGCTATGAAGAAGGATATGGTGTCTCGCGCCAGGGCATAGACTTTGCCGGGGAAACAGGGGTGAAACTCATCATCGTACTGGATTGCGGCATAAAGGCAATAGACGAAATCCAATACGCCAAGGACAAGGGAATAGACTTCATCATCTGCGACCATCATGTGCCGGACGACATTCTTCCGCCGGCCGTGGCAATCCTGAACGCAAAACGTGCGGATGCCACCTACCCCTACGGGGACCTGTCGGGATGCGGAGTGGGATTCAAACTGATACAGGCCTTTGCCAAGAACAACGGCATACCCTTCTCCGAACTCATACCCTTGCTGGACCTCTGTGCCGTGAGCATTGCATCTGACATAGTGCCCATAATGGGAGAAAACCGGATACTGGCCTACCACGGACTCAGACAACTGAACCAAAGTCCAAGCGTGGGCATGAAGGCAATAATGGACATCTGCGGCCTGACTGGCAAGGAAATCTCCCTGTCGGACGTGATATACAAGATAGGTCCGCGCCTGAATGCTTCAGGACGCATAGAGAACGGGCGCGAATCCGTGGAACTGCTCGTGTGCAGCGACCCCGTGCAGGCCATGCACAAGGCAGCGCAGATAAACCATTACAACGAGCAGCGCAAGGACCTGGACAAGGCAATGACCGAACAGGCCAACCAGATTGTCGCCTCGCTGGTGCACAAGTCGGACCGCAAGGCCATCGTCATCTACAACGAGGAGTGGCACAAGGGAGTCATCGGCATCGTTGCCTCCAGGCTGACGGAAATATACTTCCGCCCTGCCGTGGTGCTGACACGCGACGGAGACATGGCCACGGGGTCGGCACGTTCGGTGGCAGGTTTCGACATCTACAAGGCCATAGAGAGTTGCCGCGACATACTGGAGAACTTCGGCGGACACACCTATGCGTCGGGCCTGACCCTGAAGGCGGAGAACGTACAGGAATTCAAGCGCCGCTTCGAAGAGTATGTGGACAACAACATACTGCCCGAGCAGACAGATGCCATACTGGAGATTGACGACATGCTGGACTTCCACGACATAAACCGCCAGTTCTACTACGACCTGAAGCGATTCCAACCCTTCGGACCTGAGAATCCGAAACCGCACTTCTGCACACGCAATGTCTATGACTACGGAACAAGCAAGGTTGTCGGACGCGACCAGGAGCACATCAAACTGGAACTCGTGGACAACAAAAGCGACATCATCATGAACGGTATCGCCTTCGGGCAAAGTTCACAGGCACGCTACATCAAGACAAAACGCTCTTTCAATATCGTCTACACCATAGAGGAGAACACACACAAGCGTGGTGAAATCCAACTGCACATAGAGGATATTGAACCATCAGAACTTGACTGACGAAACACAATGCATAACACACGAATTATGCACGACACTCTAAACACACCCAGCCCTTCCGCCCACGACTGGGCAGAGGGGCTGCTTCTTAAATACTGGGGATACACCTCCTTCAGGGGCATACAGCGCGAGATTATAGACAGTATTTTCTCGGGCAAGGACACCCTTGGCCTGATGCCTACGGGAGGCGGCAAGAGCATCGCCTTCCAGGTCCCTGCACTTGCCATGGAGGGAACCTGCATTGTGGTCACACCCCTCATAGCGCTGATGAAGGACCAGGTGGGACGGCTGCGCCAACTGGGCATAAAGGCCACTGCCGTCTATTCGGGCATGAAGCACGACAAGATCATCGCCGCCCTGGAGAACTGCATCCTGGGTGACTACAAGTTCCTGTACCTCTCGCCCGAAAGGCTCGGTTCTGAACTATTCCTCACCAAACTGCGACACATGAAGGTGTCCTTCGTATGCGTGGACGAAGCACACTGCATATCACAATGGGGCTATGACTTCCGCCCCAGTTACCTTGCCCTCGGCAACCTCAGGAAACTCTTGCCGGGCAAACCTTTCCTCGCACTCACAGCCACCGCCACTCCAGAAGTAACAGACGACATACAGGAGAAACTCGGTTTCAGCCGGAAGAACGTGTTCCGGATGAGTTTCGCCCGTCCCAACCTGCACTACTCCCTGATGCGCACCGTCACAGACGAGGCGGGACTGGAGCATGTGCTGAACCTGTATCCTGGCTCCACCATAATATATACCAACCGCAGGCAAAAGGCAGAAGAAACTTCTGCCATGCTTGGCATGAAGGGATACTCCGTGAACTTTTTCCACGCAGGGCTGCCCGACCTGGAGAAAGACTTCCGCCAGCGTGACTGGCAGGAGGGCAGGATACGCATCATGGTGGCCACCAATGCCTTCGGCATGGGCATAGACAAGCCCGATGTCAGACTGGTAGTACATCTGGACCCGCCCGATTCACTGGAACAATATTATCAGGAGGCAGGACGTGCCGGTCGCGACGGCAGGCCCTCGCATGCTGTGCTCTTCTGCAACGGCAAGGAGATTTCCGCCCTGCAGAGACAACTCCAGCGCACCTTCCCTCCAAAGGAAAAGATTCAGGAACTCTACGACCACATCTGCTATTTCCTGCAGATACCGGAAGGGGGCGGATACGAAAGGACACGGGAGTTCAAGGTGCGGGAGTTCTGCACCAACTTCCACCATAGCTTCAGTGAGGTGCGCCCCATGCTCTCCCTCCTGGAAATGGCAGGCTACATACGCTTCACCGATGAAGAGGAAACTATATCACGCCTGTACATCACCGCCACACGCTCCCAACTCTACAGCACCATCCACGGGGAGACAGAAAAACTATTCAACTATCTCCTGCGCCGATATACAGGTATATTCCAGGAATTCGTCTATATCGACGAGGACGACATCTCCATTGCCACCGGCATGCCTGTCAAAGAGATATACGAAAGACTCGTTGCACTGGGACAGATGCATATCGTACGCTACATACCACGCAAGCGCATCCCATACCTTACCCTCACCAAACATCGTGTAGAGGGCAAGGACGTATTCATACCGCCACATGCCTACGAAGACAGGTATGCCCGTTTCAAGAAACGCATAGACTGCGTCATAGACTATATCACGGACACTTCCAACTGCCGTACCTCCTTGCTGCTACAATACTTCGGAGAAAAGGCAAAGGACAGGTGCAACAATTGCGACAACTGCGATGCCGCCAACGCACTGCCCACACAGGAAAGCGTTTACGACAGCATCTATGAGGACATCAAGGCACAACTCGCCAACGGACCTAAATACGGTTACGAATTGGACCTGACCAAATACCGTGCTGCGGACATAGAGCACGTCATCCGCATAATGACCGAAGACGGGGAACTGCAACAAGACGGCCTGCGCCTCAGATTGCAGGAATAAGCAACCTGAGGCGCAGGAGTTTCATCGGCACATCAACCAAGTCCCGGTGCTATGCCGGAGTTACACTTGTTGAGGTACTGGTGTCGGTATGCTGACCCGTGTACTTGCGGTCTATCTCCTTGTAGGTGTTGTAGTAGTCATACTCCAGTTCGCCGCAACCGCTACATTCAAATGTCTTCTTGTACACCTTCACATGGTACAGCACCTGGTAGTCATCATACAGACAGGTCTTTGTCACCTCCTTATGATCCTTACGGTCAGAGATACTGTGCTTCTTCGAGCCGTCGGAATAGGTGGTAACGGTATCCGTCCACGTCTGCCACTTCCTTGTGCTCTCGCTGAGCAGTTGCCTGAACACAGACTCCTTGTTCCATTCATCATACTCCCTTTCCAACTCTGTCTTGACATGCTCGAAAGCATCTATGCGGCGGCAGACAGGGCAACGCAAGTGCGGGATAAAATTCCACAAAGGCCTTGCCACCAGTCGGAAGAACCTCCACAAAGGCCAGAGATAGAACAGGAGACAAAAGCTTAACATGCCCCATGCCAGCATGGCCAGAATCCAGATATAGGTGGAAAACAGTGTCACGAGCAAAGTTATCACCAGCATGGTCTTGTTTCCCAAAGGATAGAACACCTTGCGGAAATGCAACAGCATGCCGATCAGCAGGGTGGGCAGGAACGGAGTCAAGAACAGCCATATCAGTATGGGTATAACTACCAGAACAGCCATGGCATACCAGTGCAGCATCTTCCACCATTCCTGGTTGTTTTCCTCCACGCCAGCCAAAGGTGTCAGCTCCAGAGGCGAGCCCTCCAAAAGGAGGGACACCAACGGGTTGTCCATGACGTACTGCATCAAGGGCAACGTGCTGATAAGCCAGTCGGATCTGTCCTTCTCCCAATTCAGAGTATAGGACACGGCATTCCGCGACTCGTCGTATGCCACGGTAGGGCGATAGCGCTTGCCGCTCTTCACATCAATCACCGTAACGGGATATGTTGCCCTCAGCGTATCCTTGTACCAAGCCACGGCTGTTGCAGGCTGGTACTCCTCGTCGTTTTCCGCCAACGTCTTGCCCATATATTTCCGTTCAAACTTGTCCCTGGACATATAGTTATACGAAGTGCCCAGTTTGGCCATCAGGTTTCTGGTCATCGCCTCTGGCAATACAGGTTCAACATCATCAAAGTGCAGTTTGCGGACTTCCCCGTCCGGGAAGCGGCACTCGTACCTCCAGTCCGACAGGTCTATGCTTAGCAGCGTGACCTCGTCCATCGCCTTGGTCCTCTTGTTCCATGCCTTCAGGGGCACGTCAAGTTGCACCACAGGCAACATTCCCCTTACTCCGTCCGGGGTCTCCACCCACAAGGACGGCTGGTTGTAAACACTTCCGGCTCTGTAACCGAATATCTTCAGTTCCTCACCCTTGTGAACCCGAGTAGATACAGTATCCTCGGGTGTAAGGATAGATTGGACGCTTAATTTCTTTTCTGCCACATACACGACATAAGGTTCGGGCGTAGAGACAAGCGTCAGCACCACATCGGCCACCAATACCGACATCAGCACGACAAACCAAATCAGGCACTTCAGGAAATGCCCCTTGGCAAACGGGAGTTTGGAAAACAGATTGAACATAATAGGATATTGTTTAATGCTTTGACATATTATCTGCACAAAGATACGAATAAGCGAACGAAATAATACCAAGTTTGCCTGAATATTTCACAGTGAGCGAAAGTTTTACCGCTTATTCGTGCAGATTACTTTCCACAATAGCCCTGACCATCATCTTGCCATGAACATTGAAAGGCCTCCAGTGCCACAGGCCTCCGCCAACCTTTTCCACACCAGCATAATCCATGAAGACGATACCCATAGGGCGTCTGCCGTTGCCAAGAACCTCCAGCATAAGGGGATGCAGCCATGCGGCATTCCTTTTATAGCCGGAGGTGGTAGCCACCGATGTGCATCCGAGCCACGTGGTGGAATAACCGCTAAGGAAATTCATGGTCCACACACCCTCCGGAGCCATGGATGCCAAGGAAAGGTATCGCTTCACTGCTTCAAGCTTATCCGAGCGTTTCCGGGCATTTGTCGGAGCGTAATAATCCTGTACCTGCAATCTTGCCACCTCACCATTACGGCTGGAAATTATCTGCGCATTGGCATTCCCGTCCTTAGAATGACTCCATCCGGCAAGCAATGCTCCCCTCTCCATTCCATTATATGCATTCCTCGTAAGGAACAGGACCTTTCCTCTTGCATCTACAACCTTCATATCGGGAGAAAACACTGCCGCCTTATTTCCTATTTCCTGAATAGCCTTTCCTACAAGATACGGCCATAGTGAACGCTCACTCTCATTCTCACTATCTGACTCTTCGCGCAACAAGACAATGGCAAATTCACTTGGATATCTCTCCAACTGGGCACATATAATACCCAATGCTTCAGAAAATGACACCGTCGTCCTAAGCCTCCCATGATATATATATAATAAGGTATCTTTTACTGCTGGCCGCAAGTCAAAGGCTCGCACACCACTTTCCCACAGTCCCTTAATGTCAAGAGATTGTGTTACCCCAAAGCCTGGCAAGGAGTGCAAGCCTTCGCCTGTAGCGGCATCATGCGCCCCAGGGATAGATAATGATGACACCGCTACCCTATCATCTATTTCCATCATCCATCGCTCAAGACCTGCACCTTGGGCGTACACGAAAGAAACAAAACAAAGTTGCAATATGGCAAGTAACATTCTCATATACGTCATTAGAAAGCAACATTGATTGCACAAAGATAGCAAGAAACGGAATAATAACGGCAAAGGAACTGAAATAATAATCCCCATACAGTAAATGGGGGCTTCTAATGGGGTTTCTATACAACAAAGGAGTCCTTCGGAACATTCTCCAAAGGACTCCTCTTCTTGAAAAAACGGCGGCTACCTACTCTCCCACGGGTGTGCAGTACCATCGGCGCGGACGGGCTTAACTTCTCTGTTCGGAATGGGAAGAGGTGGA
>JAFTUK010000036.1 GCA_017466325.1 Bacteroidaceae bacterium
ATGTTTATTCATAAAAATATTGTTTTATAGATTAGAATTTCAATAACACCTTTTTCGGTAAAGTCCTTCCACACACCACCCCAGTGGGGACGGAATTCAAGGGTAAAGGTAAGACTATTTCCCGAGAGAGCAAAACAAAACTGGACTTTGTTGCATAAAAACCAATCTCCGTGTCTACATGCTAATCGTTATCTCACGCAAAGGACGCAAAGGACGCAGAACTTCCAATGCAAACTACGCTATCGCTGAAGTAGTCGCCGGCTACGCGCGACAGAGGGCGCAAAGGCAACGGAAACTATTGGCGCTAACACTGCGCCAGCCCGTCGCAGGGCTTTAGCCCCTAGCGACAATTCTGTGGATTCAAAATGCAATTTATTCACACCAGAAATATATCTCCAGAAAAGGAAAATCTGTGAATTCTGTGAGTTCTGCGTGAGAAAAAAATATCAGAGTGAGAAGAGAATATATTTCACACAGACTGCTTTAGCTTGATGAGCGTAGGCGAATAATCCACAGAACCCACAGAATTATTCCTAAGAAATGAGCAGAATATATGCTATCATACAGGAATTAGAATCCACAGAATCTGTCGCAGACTTGACAGACCCCCTCCGCGCTTTGCGCTCGTCCCCCTAACTTAGAGGGACAGTGGCTGGCGCGATGGGGAACGGATGACAAAGACGTTAAACTATAAGACAGAGGGATGACAAAATACATTAAATGCGCCTTCGGTGCACATTATCTCGCTCTATCTCGCTCTATCTTGCAAGGCGCCGAATTTAAGCACTATATTTGCAAACGGAAAGACGGAACAGACCCTCCCCAGACCCTCAAAGACCCCTCCCCATCCCTCCCACAAGGGGAGGGAGTGATTACTACTGACTAAGTGGCCACACGAAACAGCGCCCATCGCCTCACAAGAAAACGAAAACACAATGAATGAACCGCCCCTACCACGTTCACCGGCAAAACGCCAACAGGGGGGATTGGCAGTTTGGGCTTACAAGTAGAAATCCTCACACAGGAGAGAGTATTCCTGGCTGCGTCCGCCATCGGGAGAGTGGAGTGTAATGAATGTAGGAGTGGAGTTGTCACCTGACTGGAAACCAAACTCTAACAGCACACGCTTTGGAGTTTTCCTTGAAACTGTCTGCACACGACATTCCCTGCGGATATGAAGTCCGTTCTTCAGGGCTGCACCTACGAAAAAATCCCTTGCCTGCATAGGGATGACGAGGGCAAAGGTTCCGTCCTCCTTCATCAGGCGGCAGACGGATTCCACAAGGGCACCGAAGGACAGGTGCACGGCATTGCGGGCCATGCTGCGCCGTTGGTCTGGCGGAAGGGTGTCTTCTGTGTAATAAGGGGGATTGCACAGAATCAGGTCAAAAGTTCCATCCGCAGTTTCCTTGGCCAGGTTCCTGACGTCGGCCACCCGGAACCGCACCCTGCCGGCAAAGGGGCTCCGCAGGGCGTTTTCCGTGGCCTCCTCTATGCTGGGCATGTCTATGTCTATGCCAAGCACCTGGGCGCGAGGACAACGTTGTGCCGCCATGAGCGAAATGACACCGCATCCGCACCCTATGTCCAGTATGGATGCCTGTGGACGGGTATTGCAAGCCTGCACGTCTGCCCATGCTCCAAGCAGCACGGCATCGGTGCCTACACGCATGGAACTCCTGTCGTGGCTGACCTGGAATTTGCGGAATCTGAAGGGTTCTGTTGCCATAATCGGGGACAAATTTACCACTTTCCCTTCAATAACCTGTGATTTGCGCGGGAAAAAGAAATTAAGGCCGGGCATAATTTTGTACTTCCCCCGGTTTTTCATATCTTTGCAAGCCAATATTATATTGTACACATACACGCACACAGAATCTTTTAAGACACACGTATATGCGGAAGAACTCTTCGTTTTCATTCGTTACAGAAATAGATGCCGACATAGAAAAGGTAATACGCCAGAGCAACGACGGCGACATGGGCATACTGGCCCTGCGCGACAACATACTCTTCCCCGGCACGGTGACCCCCGTCACCATAGGCAGGAAGAAGAGTCTGAAGACACTGAAACTGGCCGACAAGAAAGGCGCCCTGGTAGCCGCCTTCGTGCAGAAGAACCCTGAAACGGACGAGCCGGGCATGGACGACCTCTACCACGTGGGCACGGTATGCAGGATAGTCCACCTGATGAAGTTGCCCGACGGCAACCACAACGCCCTGCTCCAGGCACTCAACCGCGCAGGACTGGACTCTCTGGAGGAAACCGCGGACGGACTTGTGGGACACGTGACGGCGATACCCGAGATAAAGAGCCCCGACAGGGAGGCCGAACTCACCGTAACCACGGAGATGATACAGGAGCGCATCAAGCGCCTCTCCACCATGAGCGAGGACATACCCATGGAGGTGATGGAATTCATCAAGAAGATGCCCACGGGAGTGTTCTTCGTGAACTTCATCTGCACCAACTTCCCCTTCCCCACCGAGAAGAAGGCGCAACTCGTATGCGAGGACACCGACCTGGGACGTGCCACCCTGCTGCTGAAGTTCCTGAACTTCGAGATACAACTGGCCAAGATGCGTCAGGACGTGGAGGCAAAGACACACGCCGACCTGAACCGCCAGCAACGCGAATATTTCGTGAACCAGGAGATACGCAACCTGCAGGCAGAACTGGGCAATACGGACGAGTTCTCCAGCAAGTTCGACGACCTGAACATACTGCGCATCCAGGCAAGGGAGAAGAAGTGGAGCATAGCCATCGCCGAGACCTTCGACAAGGAACTGACGAAACTCTCGCGCATCAACGCACAGAGTCCCGACTACAACGTGCAACTCAACTACCTCCAGACAATGCTGCAACTGCCCTGGGGAGAGTACACGCAGGACAATCTGGACCTGAAGCGCGCACAACGCTTCCTGGACGAGGACCACTACGGAATGGAGAAGGTGAAGGAACGCATCCTGGAACACCTGGCCGTGCTGAAACTGAAGGCCGACAAGAAGAGCCCCATCATCTGCCTGTACGGCCCTCCCGGAGTGGGCAAGACCAGCCTTTGCAAGAGCATAGCCAATGCCCTGAAGCGCAACTACGTGAGAATATCACTGGGTGGCATGCACGACGAGAGCGAGATACGCGGACACCGGCGCACCTACATCGGAGCCATGCCCGGACGCATAGTGAAGAGCATCATAAAGGCCGGCAGTTCCAACCCCGTCTTCGTGCTGGACGAGATAGACAAGGTGACACAGGCCACCGTGCACGGAGACCCCTCCAGCGCCCTGCTGGAAGTGCTCGACCCTGAACAGAACACCGCCTTCCACGACAACTTCCTGGATGTCGACTACGACCTGTCGCGCGTAATGTTCATAGCCACGGCCAACGACATACACACCATACCCCGTCCCCTGCTCGACCGCATGGAACTCATCGAGGTGGGCGGATACATCACCGAGGAGAAGGTGGAGATAGCCAAGCGCCACCTATTCCCCAAGGAAAAGGAAAACAACGGCCTGGACAAGCAGAAAGGGCTGAAGATAAAGACGGGCGCCATAGAGAAAATCATCGAAAACTATACCCGCGAAAGCGGAGTGCGCTCGCTGGAGAAGCAGATAAACAAGATGCTGCGCAAGGTGGCCCTGGAGTTTGCCAAGGCACAGGGCGGCGATGCCGGCACGGACATCCGTGTGGACAAGAACATAGACGAGAAGGAGGTGGAGCGCCTGCTGGGCAAACCTCTCTTCACACGCGACACCTACCAGGGCAACGGATTTGCCGGTGTGGTGACAGGCTTGGCATGGACAAGCGTGGGAGGCGAAATCCTCTTCATTGAAACCAGCGTGTCAGAAGGCAAGGGAGGAAGGCTCACGCTGACCGGCAACCTGGGCGACGTGATGAAGGAATCGGCCACCATAGCACTGGAGTACATACGTTGCCACATACGCGATCTGGGCATAGACCCTCGCGTGTTCGACAACTACAACCTGCACATCCACGTGCCCGAAGGTGCCGTGCCCAAGGACGGACCTTCTGCCGGCATAACCATGGCCACCAGCATAGCCTCGGCACTGACCCAGCGCAAGGTGCGCAAGGAACTGGCCATGACGGGCGAGATAACCCTGCGAGGCAAGGTCTTGCCCGTGGGTGGCATCCGCGAGAAGATACTGGCCGCCAAGCGTGCCGGCATAAAGCACATAATACTGTGCCAGGACAACAAGAAGGACATTGAGGAGATACCCGCCATATACATCAACGGCCTGGAGTTCCACTATGTGAACACCGTCATGGACGTACTGGATTATGCCTTGCTGAAGGAAAAGGTGGCCAACCCCATAGAGTTCCGCTTTGAAGAGGCAAAGACCGAAAAGGATTCAACGAAATAAAACGTCCATCACTACCCCACCCCCATAAAAAGAGCACCAAGGAAGAATGACATTCGAACTACAGCATACAGACACACTGAGCAATGCCCGTGCGGGCTTGCTGACCACCGACCACGGACAGATACAGACACCCATCTTCATGCCCGTAGGCACCGTGGGTAGCGTAAAGGGACTCACCGTGCACGACCTGAAGGAGGAAGTGAAGGCACAGATCATCCTGGGCAACACCTATCACCTCTATCTGCGCCCAGGCACCGAGATACTGGAAAAGGCCGGAGGCCTGCATAAGTTCAACGGTTGGGACCGCCCCATACTTACCGACTCGGGCGGTTTCCAGGTGTTCTCCCTCACCGGCATACGCAAACTGACGGAGGAAGGATGCACCTTCCGCAGCCATCTGGACGGTTCAAAGCACATGTTCACCCCAGAGCGTGTAATGGACATAGAACGTAGCATCGGAGCAGACATCATCATGGCTCTGGACGAGTGCCCTCCCGGCACAAGCGACTATGCCTATGCAAAGAAAAGTCTGGGACTTACGCACCGGTGGCTGGACCGTTGCTTCAAGCGCTTCAACGAGACGGAACCACTCTACGGCTACAACCAGAGCCTCTTCCCCATAGTGCAGGGATGCACCTACAAGGACCTGCGTCGGGAGAGTGCCGAGTTCGTGGCATCGAAGAATGCCGACGGCAATGCCATAGGAGGACTGGCCGTGGGCGAACCTGCCGAGGTGATGTACGAGATGATAGAGGTGGTGAACGAAATACTGCCCAAGGACAAGCCGCGCTACCTGATGGGAGTGGGCACACCGGCAAACCTGCTTGAAGGCATAGAGCGGGGCATAGACATGTTCGACTGCGTGATGCCGACCAGAAACGGACGCAACGCATGCCTGTTCACCAGCGAGGGTATCATGAACATGCGCAACCGCAAGTGGGCGGACGACTTCACCCCCATAGATCCCAACGGCACGGCATCCGTGGACCTCTTCTACACAAAGGCATACCTGCACCACCTCTTCAAGGCACAGGAACTCCTGGCCCTGGAGATAGCATCCATACACAACCTGGCCTTCTACCTCTGGCTCGTAGGCGAGGCAAGGAAGCACATCATCGCAGGCGACTTCACCACATGGAAGGCCATGATGATAAGGCGAGTAACAAACAGATTGTAAGCACAGGGGAGCATGAAACTATTCACCCGACTGGACAAGTACATAATAAAGAAGTTTCTGGGGACATACGTCTTCAGCATCATCCTTATTATCAGCATTGCCGTGGTGTTCGACTTCAACGACAATGTGGACAAGTTCACCACCAACAATGCTCCGTGGGAAGGTATCATCTTCACATATTATGCCAACTTCATCCCCTTCTACTCCAACCTGTTCTCGGCCCTGTTCGTCTTCATCTCCGTGATATTCTTCACGGTGAAACTGGCGGACAATAGCGAGATAATAGCCATGCTGGCGGCAGGAGTGAGTTTCCGGAGGCTGATGTGGCCCTACATGTTCAGCGCCGCACTCATTGCCGCACTGAACTTCTACCTGGGCACGGACGTGATACCAAGGGGCAGTGTCGAGCGCCTCGCCTTTGAGAACCAATACAAGAAAAGGATAAAGGTGAAGATGTGGGCGGACAACGTGCACCTGCAGGTGGACAGCGGTGTGGTGGCCTTCATGGAACACTACGACGGAACATCCAACACGGGATACCACTTCTCCCTGGACAAGTTCGAGGACAAGAAACTGGTATCGCACCTCACCGCCACATCCGCCCAGTACGACACCATCTCCGACGTGCGCTTCAAATGGACGCTGAGAAACGTGAACATCCGAGAACTGAGCGGACCTCGCGAGAAAATCACGCACTACAACCAGATAGACAGTATCATAAAACTCGAGCCACAGGACTTCCTGCTCACCAACAAGATGCAGGAAACCATGACCTCGCCCCAACTGAAGGACTTCATCGACCGCCAACGCATACGAGGCATTGCCGGATTGAGGGACTTCGAGGTGGAGTACCACAAACGCATTGCCGCTCCATTTGCCGCCTTCATACTCAGTATAATAGGAGCAAGCCTGTCGGCACGCAAGCGCAAGGGAGGCATGGGTACCGCACTGGGCATAGGTCTTGCACTGAGTGCCACATACATCCTTCTTCAGGGCGTATGTGCAACATTCAGCACACAGGCTGGCATGCAGCCCTGGCTTGCCGCATGGTTGCCAAACATCATTTTCACACCCGTTGCAATATATCTCTACACCAAAGCGCCAAGATAAAAACGACGGCACCACATAGACACATATATACATATTATATATATTTTATAATACCACATAATGGATTTCTACAATCTGAATCTCAGCGACCCTGTGCTTGATGCGCTGGACGACATGAACTTCCTGGAAACGACTCCCATACAGGAGCATGCCATCCCCCCAATAATAGAAGGTAGGGACCTTTTGGGCGTTGCCCAGACGGGAACCGGCAAGACGGCGGCATACCTGCTGCCCGTACTCTCGGAATTGTCCTACGGCGACTACCCTACCGATGCCATAAATTGCGTTATCATGTCGCCCACACGCGAACTGGCACAAC
Organism: Bacteroidaceae bacterium; assembly: GCA_017466325.1. GTDB lineage: Bacteria > Bacteroidota > Bacteroidia > Bacteroidales > Bacteroidaceae > Physcousia. The sequence goes on from JAFTUK010000036.1 coordinate 6,993, forward strand.
AGATAGACCAGGCCTTGCAGGGGTTCTC
>JAFTUK010000037.1 GCA_017466325.1 Bacteroidaceae bacterium
AACGACACTGTAAACTGAATCAGGTTAGGTGTAAACTAAAACAGTTCACCAAAGAGACTGATGTAAACCGTTTCAGTTGTAATGTAAACTCTATTAGTTAATCGCTCTAAAAAGTGTCAACCTTTTCTAGGGATAGTCATTAAAATAATCAAATATCTTATGCTTTTCCGTCAAAACTCTTGTAAAAATCTCAAAAAGGTGTATATTTGCACCGTGTAAAATCTTAAAAAGGTGTAAAATATCGAGATTCAGAAATCGCAAAAAGGTGCGGATGACATCATCATGAAGCGTAAAATATATCAGCAACTCCTTGATTGGAAGGAGAAAAGAAACGGTGAAGTGGCACTACTCGTAGAGGGAGCACGACGTATCGGAAAGAGTTATATCGTAGAGGAATTCGCCAAGAATGAGTATGAGTCATACATCCTCATTGACTTCAATAAGGCTCCCCAGATGGTAAGAGATTGGTTTGACCTCTATCTGGAAGACCTCGACACGTTGTTCCTCTATCTGAGCCAACACTATAAGGTAAGGCTCCATGAGCGCAAGTCGCTTATTATCCTTGATGAGATACAGTTATGCCCCAGAGCGAGAGCAGCCATCAAGTTTCTGGTGGCCGACAGAAGATATGACTACATTGAGACGGGATCTTTGGTAAGTATCAAGAAAAACACACAAGGCATCGTGCTCCCATCGGAAGAACGTTCTATTCAGATGTACCCTATGGACTTTGAAGAGTTTCTTTGGGCCACAGGTAATGATATGCTGATGGACTTGATACGTAAGATGTATGCAGAGAGAAAACCGATGGGACAGGTTTTCCATCGTCAGGCAATGGATGCTTTCCGTCTCTATATGATAGTTGGAGGAATGCCGCAAGCCGTCAAAAAGTATGTTGAGACCAAAGACTTTGATGCCGTAGATGCTGCTAAACGTGATGTGCTGACAATCTATCGTAATGACATCTTCAATTATGCAGGTGAGATAGCAGACAAGGTGGTGTCTATCTTCGACCAGATTCCTCCCCAGCTCTCCAAACATGAAAAGAAGTTTCGGTTGTCAGCCCTGAGACCAGGTGCGAAATACCGCGATTGGGACGATGCATTCTTCTGGCTGAAGGACGCGAGGGTTGTCAATATATGCTACAATTCGACAGAGCCGAACATCGGACTTAAGATGAATGAAGACCGTACGACATTGAAGTGTTATATGAACGATACAGGCTTGCTAATCAGTCATGCTTTCGATGAAAAGGGCATCGTCTCGTCTGAGATTTACCAGAAACTGCTCTTTGGAAAGCTGGAGGTGAACGAGGGAATGCTCATTGAGAATATCGTGGCTCAGATGCTGACAGCCAGCGGTAACAAACTCTTTTTCTACAGTAAGTCGTCAGAGGAAGCCGAGGAACGAATGGAAATAGACTTCTTGCTTCAAAAGGACAAAGTGACCAGTCGTCACAATATCCGTCCGATAGAAGTCAAAAGCGGCAAGAACTACACTTTATCTTCCCTAAAGAAGTGTATGAATAAGTTTGAAGAGTATATGACCACTCCTACCGTTTTGCATGCAGCTGACTATAAAGTAGAGGATGGTATCACCTATCTTCCGCTTTACATGACACCTTTATTGTAAGTACAAGGACGAAGACAATACGTGTCATCTTCTTTGTACTGATTTCGCCTAATACTCAATAAAATTGTGTAAATTTGTAGCCAAAATTTGAAATCCTCAAGTAAACGAGTATGGCAAATACGAACTTAGCAAATGCGAAGACGGCAAAGAACGACGAGTTCTATACGCAATATCCCGATATTCAGAAGGAGATAAACGCCTATCTGGACTATGACCCGAATGTATTTCGTGGCAAGACGGTGCTCCTGCCTTGCGACGACCCAGAGTGGAGTAACTTCACAAAGTTCTTTGCTCAGAACTTTGAACTATTGGGATTGAAGAAACTGATTTCCACCAGCTATGCACCCGAAAGCAAGAAGTACAAGATGCCATACCAACCGACATTCTTTGAAACTGAGCAACCGCATTTCAACGCAGACAAAAGTAAGACGCATGGAAAGATATTCGTACTTGAACGTGATGTAACGGGCGACAATCGTATCAACATCGAAGATTTGCAATGGCAATATCTGGAGGGTGACGGTGATTTCCGTAGCAAGGAGATACGCAAACTACGTGACGAGGCAGACATCATTGTAACTAATCCGCCTTTCTCGCTGTTCCGTGAATTCGTGGCTTGGTTGGTGGAGGCTGGCAAGCAATTTATCATTATAGGCAACATGAATGCAGCGATGTACAAAGAAGTGTTTCCTTTAATTAAAGAAAATAAAATATGGCTTGGAAATGGTTTCCAAAGTGGCAATGCTTACTTCCGAATAGACGCTGTTCGCAACGAATATGCAGATGGTGTTTATGATGAAACGACAGGGCTTGTAAAGTTCCGTAATTGCTGTTGGTATACTAACATAGACCATGGGCGTCGACATCAACCTTTACGGCTTATGACTATGGCTGATAATTTCAAGCATAGCAAACATAAAGAAATAAGAGGAAAGAAAGAGTATGAGCCTTATGTTAACTTTGAAGGAATAGAAGTACCATATACGGATGCAATACCATGTGATTATAACGGTGCAATGGGTGTTCCAATCTCTTTCCTTGACAAGTATTGTCCAGATCAATTTGAAATTCTTGGTATAGGACTGGAACTTGCAAACATGGATATTATCAAAGAAAAACTTGGCAAACTGAATGGAGGCCCTCGTTTATATGTAGAGCGTGATGGTGAACTTGTCAGATTGTACGAAAGAATACTAATCCGTAAAAAGCAATCAGTATGAAGACAGAATTGAAAATCTACACCGTTGAGCAGATTTGCGACGGCTTTGAGTATAACGAACTGGAAGGGAAAGGTCTCTATGGCTTGGCTGGTCAGTTGACTATTCAGCCAGAATATCAGCGTAACTACATTTATGCCGACGGCAAACGCGACGTTGCTGTGATTGAATCTGTGTTGAAAGGCTATCCGCTTGGGCTGATATACTTCAACCGCAACAAAGACTTCAAGACCCCTCAAACTGAATTGGAAGTTCTCGATGGTCAGCAACGCATCACTTCGCTTGGTCGTTTCATTAAGAACAAGTTTGCCGTTAAGATTAATGACTTGGAGCAAATCTTTGACGGTCTGAATGAAGGCCAGCAACAGAAGATTCTGCAAACGAAGTTACTGGTCTATATCTGCGAAGGCGAGGGCGAACATGCCGAGGAAGAAATCAAAGAATGGTTTAAGACAATTAACATTGCTGGCATTCCGCTTAATCATCAAGAGGAATTGAACGCCGTGTTCAGTGGACCTTTCGTAACAAAGTGCAAGGAGGAATTCTCTAATTCTGATGACAAGAGGATTCAGCGTTGGAGCAGTTACGTAAAAGGGCCTGCCAATCGTCAGCAGTTCTTAGCAACTGCCCTGGAATGGGTAAGCCGGAATATGGACGCAAAGGATAAAGTAAGTGCCTATATGTCTGCCCATCGTCGTGACGAGGACATCAGCGACATAAAGACCTATTTCAACACCGTGATAGATTGGGTGGATAGCAAGTTTGATAATATCTATGACGAAATGCAAGGCTTGAACTGGGGCGAACTCTACGAGCGTTTCCATTCGCTGCCATTGAACCATACGGAACTGTCGCAAAAAGTGCGTGAGTTGATGCATGACGATTTTGTTGGGAATCGCCGAGGCGTGTTTGAGTATGTGCTTGGTGGTTGTCAAGATACAAAGCTATTGAATGTCCGCTTGTTCGACAAACCAACCATGCGCAAAGTATATCAGCAACAAACCGATAAGGCAAAGGTGGAGGGCGTGAGCAACTGCCCCTACTGTGCCATCGGCCATGACCAGAATGCCCGCCGCATCTGGAAACTGGAAGAAATGGATGCCGACCATGTAACCGCATGGAGCAAGGGAGGCTCAACAGATATTGAAAACTGTCAAATGTTGTGCAAGACACATAATAGGGCAAAAGGGAATAGATAGTTATGAAAGAAAATTCTAATTCTAATAAAAGAGGGTTCTGGAAAAGTAATTGGCATTGGATGTTATTTATTCTATTTTGGCTGTTACTTTTTCCTTACATATTAAACAAACTAATTTTAATTGATAGATATTGGAATATTGTAGGTGGTCCAAAAGAATGGCTTGCTTTTTGGCCATCATATTTGAGTGCCCTTGCATCTGCTGTAATGATAGCATATACAGCAATGACATTGAAGAACAACAAAGAACAATTAGATGAACTGAAACGTCAATGGGATGAAGACCACACACCTAGTGTTTCTGTTTCATTTAATTTTATACCGCCTTTTGCTTATCTTAGATTTGAGAATACTTCTGTCGTTGAAGTGGAAGATTTAAGTATGAAAATTGAATTTTACAAAGGAGACACAATAGTAGAAGGCTTTATACCCAAAGATAGGCAAAAAGTAATAGATAACCTTAAAATAAATATTGAGCCAAAAGGAATAAGAAACCTTGTAATACGAAATAATCTTGGAGGTCTATATAACGATGAATCAATTCTTCTTTATTTAAAATATAATGGAAAAGAAAAGAAGCCGATAAGGATTCTTTGTAACGATATGTTTACTATTGGTGACAACTCTATGTGGTACATCATGCAAAAACGTTGATAATGATATGGGGGACATCTACTATAAGTTAGACAGAAATACAAGGGCGGATTTAATAGCAACAGTTAGACGTGCTGCAATTGAGATATTGGAAGGCCCACAGGAAACTTGGATAACCGCAGACGAGGTTTCCAAAATGTTTCCTTTCTTTAATAAGGAATGGATGAAGAAGTATAGTTATCTGCTTCCACGTAAGCGTGTTGAGGTCATGGATAAAAATGGCATAACAACAAGAAGTCGTTGGTACTATTCGCGTAACAGGATTCTCCGAATGGTAAGAGAAAATGACATCCTTCGATTTGACGATATAATAGACAGAGACTGATGGGCTGGGACGGTTATCTAAAGAATGAAATAGTTCGCGCTATACGCAAGGAGTTGGAACGCTCGGATGAAATGGCTGATGAAGTTTGGCTAACAGAAAAGCAGTTAGTGGAAGAAATGCCGTTCTTCAAAAAGTCATGGCTGAAGGATAATGGTTACAAACTTCATCCGAGATATGCTTGGGTAACTGACAAGAAAGGCGAATATCATTATTCAAAGAAATACTATCCAAAGAATGCAATCCTAAAACAACTGCGTGAAGAAAAATAGCCGATGAAGAATTGATATGGGCTACCTACAAATACAGATTGAAAGGCGGGGAACCTTCCCCATTGGGACTGGCTAAGTCTTTGCAAAGATACGGAAAAAATTTATGATGTTAATGGATTTTAACAAAAAAGAGATTATATGCTCGGTTTGAGACCGGTTAAGCTTCATATGCCATCACTTTTACCCCCATTCTATTATCGATAATGGCAAGTTTTATCCCATATCATTATACTGTTACTCCGATATGGTGTCGAGAAAGTGTTGATACGACAACACTCGAGTGTTGACGCTACAACAGAGCAGTGTTGTCGGGGCAACACTGATTAATATATATCATCATAACGCTAATGAACCGATTGGAGCAAATCATGGGGCAATGCCGATTGGCATTGCCCCATGATAATATCATTATAAAAGGATGAAGTTAATTGCGTACGACCTTTTTTCTGCCATTTACGATGACTATGCCTTCCTTGGGCAGTGCATGAAGTTTCTGTCCCTGCATGTTGTAGATGCCCTGCTGGAGAGTGGCAGCGTCCCCAGTGGTAATGTCCTGGATGGAGGTTACCAGGTCTGTAACCTCCACGTTGGGATTCTCTATGATGTACATTACTGAACCGTGGTCGTTCCATGTCCAGTTGCGAACGGCACATGAAGCCTCGTTGGTAACAATACAGGCAAAGTTTTTTGAAGCGTCGGAATAGTCTCCGCCGGCATGGAAACTGAATGTACCGTCGCCGTTGTCGCGAATATTGTCCAGTGCGGTCTTGTTGACAGTGAACTTATAATCGCGGCCTTCACGTGTCACATAGGACTGGTTCGCCGGCTGATAGAGGTAGTAGGCATCCTCCTCTTTCAGAATCTGCCAGACGACGGTTGAATCAAAAGGGCTGACTTCCTGTTGGTAAATAGCGGCAACAGTCTGATTGCTGGTCAAATTGTTATAACTGTAATTTGTCACACCACGCAGACTTACATAGGTGTTGGTTATGGTAGGGTTCCATGCCAAGTAGCCCTCGCCGCTCTTGGCCTTGATGTGGTAGGCCATGTCGTTGCGCAGTTCGGAAAGGCTGCTTATGTTCCTGTATGCCTGAATGGCCTTGTAGGTAACGGTGAGTACCTTGGTGGCGGCATCCAGAGAAGCGGAACAGATGTATCCTTCGATCTGAATGGGGGTAACGTCGTCGGCAGAGAAATACTGCGATGCGTCTATGATGTCCTCATGTCCGTACTCCTTGCCAAGGAAGTTAACGCCGCCCTGCCCCTCGGGAGCGCCTACCACGTTGACCGTGTAGTGCTGAACCTGCTGCATGTCGCCCTTGATGCTCACGTATCCGCCACGGATGTACTCGGCAGGGATGGTGTAAGTGCTGTCCTGGGCAGAGATGGCAGTTACGGGCACGTCAACGAGAATCCAGTTGGGGTTGCCGTTCTCGTCCAGTTGGTCCACCGCATTCACGTTGTAACCGTACTTCAGTTGGAAGCCGTTCTGCACGAAGCCCTTTTCGGGAATGACCTTCACCTTGAGCGCCTTGCCGTATTCGGCCTGATAGGCCTGCAAGGGAGAGAGGTCTTCGGCCAGCACGATGTCGCCGTTCAACTGTGAAGCGCTTACGCTGACCATATCGCCATGCACGTCCAGGGTGAGATCAACGTAGCCGCCGCCGTCGGAGATGATTGTAGGACCGCCGGCAGGGTTGAGGTTGTCCCAATCCACCTTGTAGCGCATGCGGTAGAAGCCGTTGGCGGTGGAGGCAGGAACGGTGAATGTGGGCATTGCACTTCCTATGGTGTTGCCGTTGGCCGAGGTGCTGCCGTCGCTCTTGCGCCATGTACCGTTGACCTGTGCGGCACTGTAGGAGACGATGTCGCTGCCCGCGGCAGGTGTGCCGTTGTCGTTCACTTCGTAGGAGAAGACGCCGTCGTTGCCCCAGTCGGCATAGACGTATCCGCTCATCCAGGTGCCACTGTACTTGAAGGTGGGCTGTACCTGTTCGCCTGCCTTGGCCGAGAATACGTTGGTACACATCATATCGGTGTAGACGAGTTTACCTGCACCCATGGCGGTCTGCTCAGTGGCACCAACCTTGAAACCGACACCGTTCAGACGGCGGTCGTTGCGTGTGGGCTTTGCCTCGGGGTCAATGCTAAGCGCATACTTGTCTGTACTGAAACGCTTGTCGGGATTGTTGTCCACCACTATTTCGTCGAAGTAAGCCACCCAGTCGCTTTGGTCAGCATGGGGTGAACGGAGGTCGGGGATGATGACAAGAGCATGGATGTCGATACCGCTATTCTCATTCTCTTCCTTAGAATATGAGAAACCCTTGAAACTTACGACAACGTCCTGCCAGCCTTCCTTGGCCTTGACGGGAGCATTGGTCCAGGCCCAGAACTGCTCGTCCTCGCCTGTCTGCCATTCCCAACTCTTTTCCAGACGCTTGCCCAGACCTATCACCATCATACGGGAGTCGGCGGGCTTGTCCTTCAGGTATGCCATCACGTGGATGTACTGCAACTGCTTGGTCATGCGGATGGGTTCCTTCAGGTCTATCCTCACACCATAGGCATTGCCTGCGAAGCGGCTTCTCTGGAATGCCACCACCTTGGCAGAGGAGTTGGGTGCTGCACCCAGTACCTCGTCAACTTTTGTATCGGGGTTGTCGGCCACACCTGCATTGCCTGCCAGCGTGCCAACACGGAAAGGACTCTTTTCCCATTGGTCGTAAACGCCAATCTTTGCATAGTCCTCGGCATCAAAACTGATTGTTGTCTGTGCCTTGGCAGCCAAGCCTGCTATCAGCAAGGCTGCGGGGAGTATATATTTCTTTATCATAGGTATGTAATCAATAAACGCTCAGGTTAGACAATAAAGGGCATGCTCTGCTGTCGAGGATGTTGATGCGGAGTTTCATTGCCTTGTAACCCTCGCCATAACTCTCGGACGTACTGCCGTTCAGGGGAATGATTCTCTTGTAGCCCACGGTGGTGGTCTCCAATGTGGGGCAGAGTTCGCGCCAGGTGCTGCCGTCGGCACTGTACTCTATGGTAAAGTCCTTGATGCGCTGTCCCAGACGGATGGGTTCCTGCATGAGCAGATAGCGCAGGGTCTGAGGCTCGTCCCATGACAGGGTGATGCTTGCCTGAAGGCTGCCGTCGTTGGTGCCCCAATAGGTGTTCTTGTCACCGTCGTTCAGGTTAGTGGCTTCGTACTTGCCACCTGTGCGTGTCTCGCTCACCTCTATGGTAGCGGTCTTGGCCAGGTCCTTGGCAGCGGTGCTCTCGTCCTGTCCGTGAACGGGAACTGCCAGGCGCTCGTGAAGCAACTGGCCCAACTTCTTCAACTCGTTGACGGTATTGGTGGGCAACACGCCATACTGGTCGGGAGGGCAGTTGAGGATGAGAGTGGCGTTGCGGCCCACGGTTTCCAGATACATCTGGAATAGGCGTGCGGCACTCTTCATGGTCTCTCCCTGGTGCCAGAACCAACCGTTGTTTGTAGCCTTGGCATCGCTCTCGCCGGGATTCCAGAACCAGCCGTTGATGTCGCCCTCTTCGCGTACAACGGTTTCGGACAGGTAGTCGGTCATTGCCCAGTTGGTATTGCCGGCATAACCGGACTCATTACCAATCCAACGGGCTTCACCACCCACGCCCCACATAACGCAGTTGGGGGCAATACGGTGAACACGTGCACGGAGATTGGGGATGTCATAGTAGATGGCGGCATCAACCTGGCGTGTACCGCCCTCGCCACCATAGTAGCCGTCGCCGCCATTGGCACCGTCGAACCACATCTCAAACTGGTCGCTACCGTACTCGGCCAGTTCCTCACACTGCTTCAGGAATACCTCGGTTACGTATGTATCCTTGCCGTAGTGTGCAGAGTTGCGGTCCCAGGGGGAGATGTAGAAACCATACTTCATGCCATGCTTCTGACTTGCCTTGGCATAGAGTTCGGGAATGTTTGCCGTACGTCCGTATTCACTGCCTGCACGGGTAATGTTGTGGGTAGTGGTGGCGGTGGGCCACAGGCAGAAACCGTCGTGATGCTTCACCACGGCAATGCCGCCGGTCATACCGGCAGCCTTTACAGAGGTAATCCATTGCTCGGGGTTGGGCATGGCCTTGGGTGCATAGATGCTCTCGGCTTCGTCGCCATTACCCCATTCCTTGCCGGTGAATGTGTTCATTCCGTAATGGAAGAATGCATAGAACTCTGTTTCGTTCCAAAGAACCAGTCGGTCATGGGGAACGGGATGACATGGCAACGGAGCATTGTCCGGATTGGAAAGCTCCTGCGATACCAGCTTAAAGTCTTGGGCAAATCCCGTTATGGGGATAGCGAGTCCAAGAAGAAGGGTCTTAATCTTCATAGGGTTAAATTTGTTTAGGTTTCACTTAAAATTAGTTGTTTATTAACGTTTATTCTGCGCAAATATATCACATTAATGACATATATGAATTATGCTTAAAACGGCGTTAGTATTTTTTTTTTTTTCTTTAACGTTTGTTTAGAAAACCAGAGGCTCGCCGGCCGAAAACATTTGTTTGAAGGAATGTTGATATAACGGGAAAATGTTGTAAATTTGTCTCCGCATAAGCATAATCCAAAAGAGAAACATTAAAGTACATGAAGACCAATTTCAATCAGGGCAACACTGCCGACATGTTGGGTGCAGAATCACAATCCCGCCTTGCCTGGTGCGATGCCATGCGCCTGCTGGCATTCTTCCTGCTTCTGTGTTGTCATGCTGCCGACCCGTTCTATGCGTCAGCGGCCTATGCATCGGCAGGAGGTGGCGTTGATGCCGAACTGGTGCTATGGGGTACACGATGGGGGTCCTTCTCGCGTCCGTGCGTACCTTTGTTTGTCATGCTTACCGGGGTACTTTCCCTGCCCATAGGGAAAAGCATGGGCAATTTCTACAAACGCCGTATACCACGTGTACTGATACCGTTCCTGATATGGTCCGTCCTGTATTACCTCACGCCCTGGTTTACCGGACTTTTGGGTATGGACAGCAGTATAGTGCACAAACTGTTCAGTTGGGCAGAGACGGATAGCCAGTCCCTTGCCGATGGAATGAGGAATGTAATGCGCATACCATACGCTTTCAGTTTCATTGCATGCCACATGTGGTACATATATATGCTTATCGGTCTGTATCTGTACTTGCCAATATTCTCGGCATGGGTGGAAAGGGCATCCAAGAGGGAAAAGGAAGTGTTCCTGCTCATTTGGGGCATCAGCACCACATTGTCGTACTTCACCGAGTACGTTAGCAAATACTGCTTCGGCACATGCGAATGGAACTCTTATGGCCTGTTCTATTATTTTGCAGGCTTCAGCGGCTACATGCTATTGGGGCATTACATACAGCACTATGTGAAATGGTCGTGGAGGAAGACACTTCTCGTGGCCATCCCCCTGCTGGTTGGGGGATATGCCATAACGCATTGGGGATATTCGCATATCATGGCATTGCCCGAAAAAACACCCGAACAGATAGAACTGTTCTGGACGTATTGCACGCCCAACGTGGTAATGATGACGGTGGCATGGTTTCTGATTGTACGTCGCGTGGAGATACCACAGAAGAGCAAAGTCCCAGTATGGCTTGCCCACCTTACCGCATGCGGTTTCGGCATATACATGGTGCACTACTACTTTGTGTTCTTGGGATACGACCTTGGAGCAATGCTTCATCTGCCGGCACCGTTGCGCATACCCTTCTCTGCCATAGTAATACTAATCTGTTCTTGGTTGTTAGTGGGATTGGTACATAAAGCCATGGGCAGATATTCCAAATTCCTTATAGGCTGAACCTATGGTACACTAATACTTTATATTCACGCATATAACACACTGAAAAACAATTACACATTGACACTGACATATATTTTTCATAGCGGTTTCGCATTGGAGACAGAAAAGGCAGTGGTGATCTTCGACTATTGGCTGGATCCTGCCGATGTGATGCCAAAACTTCTATCCAACAGAAAGCACGTCTATGTGCTATGCAGTCATTTTCACAGAGACCACTTTACACGTCAAGTGTTCAAGTGGAGACAGGATTGGCCCAACCACCGCTATACCTACATCCTGTCCAGAGATATACTGAAAAGAGGACGAGCCGAGGAGCATGAGGTGGATGTATGGCTAACCAAAGGAACTGTATGGCAGGACGAGAACATCCGTGTGCATGCCATGGGAAGCAACGACAGCGGTGTGTCGTGGGTTGTTGAAGTGGAAGGCAAGCGCCTGTTTCATGCCGGCGACCTCAATAACTGGTATGCACACCTGCTTTCCGATGAGCATGCCAGACGACGCAAAAGTGTATTGGGGATGGGTACAGAGATAAACCCTGAGTATGAGGAAAAACGCTATCTGGGAGAACTGAAAGACATCGCCAAGGTGTATGACGGTTTCGACATTGTCCTGTTTCCCATTGACGGACGAATAGGCAACGGATACACCAGAGGTGCCAGACAGTTTCTGGAACGCTTCTCAGTAGGGTTGTTCGTTCCAATTCATTTTGTTGCCAGTGGTTTTGCCTCGGCATGGAGGATGGAAACTTTTACCGAGAAAAAGAACATTCCGTTCTGGAGAATAGACCACGAGGGGGCCAGACTTGAAATCGAAACAGCAGAAACAATCTCATCTGATTAGTGGGATAAACGTTTGCTTAAGACTAATAAAAGGTATACCTTTGCAAACGATTATAAACGTACTTATTATTGTTTTTCAGAATAAAAATAAACTCATGGCAATAATCCTATGTCCAAATTGCGAACATAAAATTTCATCAATGTCTATGACATGCCCACATTGCAACATGCGAATTAAAGGGAATGTTCGCCAATGCCCCACCTGCAATGAATGGATTCTCGGAAATGCAAACAAATGCACCAAATGCGGTTCCGAAGTTGATGTGATAAGTGATGCCAATACTCAAGAGCAGAAGTCCCCTATCATCAATTCTACAAGCAGACCAGACACGCAAAAAAGCAGAAAGGGATGCTGGGGTTTTATAACTGCAATTATAATCACCATACTATGTATAGGACTATGCATCTTTGGACTGCACAAACACGATGAAAATGTCAGGGAAGCCAGAAAAGCAGTCCAGGAGGAACTGAACAAAAGGATTGCAGAAGACGAAAAAGCCAATGCAAAGCATATGCTTATGATGCAAAAGGATAGTGCACATTGGAAAAAGGCATTTGATGCCAAAACTATTGAAGCAACTGAGGAATATATTAAAATTTATCCAGAGGGAATATTTATTAACGAAGCCTACATGCTTCTTGAAGAACTGAATCGTCGCAAGGTTAGTGACAAAGATTACATATATATACGCAACATCGTGGCAAAGAAACTGGAAGATTATAAAGCGCACACCTTCAAGAAGAAAGCAAAAGATATATCGGACATTAAGTACGAGATTATAGACTCTGTCATTGCAAGCAAGAAATACATCAACAAAGACAGTTTCCACTTTGTAGTCCACTGCAATGTCCTTGAAACAACAAACAGGATATCAGCAAAGAAGGATAGTACAAAAATAATAAAATTGGAAATGACACTTGACAATAAGAAACGGATTATTCACTGTAGCATATAGCCATTTACCAGACACGCTCGACACCAACAAACACAATATCATGCATCTTTTCGTGATTTTTGTCTCACTTTTCTTGCATGTGTGCATAAATGAACGTATATTTGCGCGGATTTTCAGAAAACGAGAAGAAACATGAAGAAGTTCTTTATTATGCTTACATGTGCAATCATGGCTGTATGCCCTACATTTGCACAAGGAATCAATGACAAGGCCGACAACATTGTCGGCGAGTATCTCACAGATCGTGGTGGCAGCAAAAGCAAGGTTCGTATCACCAAGAATGCCCAGGGCACATACGATGCTCAGGTGTTTTGGGTAGAGCATCCTCTGGACAAGAACGGAAAGAAACGCAAGGATGTAAAGAATCCAGATAAGTCACTGCGTAATGTTGATATAGACAAGGTTGTCCTTGTACGTGGTTTGAAGTTCGACTCTGAAGATAAGGAATGGAGCGGAGCAAAGATTTATGACCCCACCAAGGGCATCCGGGTAAATGCTACTGCCAAGTTTGAATCTGCAAATAAGTTGAAACTGCGTGCCACCATTATGGTATCGGCCAGACACTATATTGGCAAAAGATAAAATAACCATTCCCACCGGGAAGATATTCCGAATCACTGCCCGCATCTTCAAATGGATGTGGGCAGTTCTATTTTACCGGAGCAATAGAATAATGTCCAATGACCGATTGTGGGTAAACTGCACCCGTTATGGTTTACCGCCCCCGCTCATTTACTTCTTATGTGTCATGATGTCAAGCACCATGCGGTCAGTTTCCTGCATGCCTCTGGCACCTACGAGGGTGAGGTTGCGGATGCAGCGGTCCACATCGTCTTCGATAAGTCCTTCCACGTTGGTAACGTATTTGCCCTGTATGGCCAACATGGCGCTCAGTACGGCAGTTGAGACTCCACTGGACACTTTCAGGGCACAACTGGGTTTGGCACCATCGCATACCATGCCGGCAAGGTTGGCTATCATGTTCTTTACACTATATGCTACCTGCTCGTAGCGGCCTCCCATCAAGTAGGTGATGCCGCAGCTGCTTCCCGTACTTGCCACCACGCAACCACAAAGGGCACTGAGGCGGCCAAGGCTCTGCTTTATGTATATGGCGGTGAGATGACTGAGCACGAGGGCACGGGTGAGTTCCTCTTCTGTATTGTGGTTTTCACGGGCAAAGACGACAACGGGTAGCGTGGCGGCTATACCCTGGTTTCCGCTTCCGCTATTGCTCATTACGGGAATCATGGCACCAGCCATACGTGCATCGCAGGCGCTGCTTGTAACCGAGAGGATATGGCTGAATATACTGTCGCCCATGATACCCTTTCCGAGGGGGCGAGACAGGGTCTTGCCAAGTTCGTGGCCGTAGTTGCCTTTCAAGGCTTCCTGGGCAGCATTCTCGTTGAGGATACGTGCCTCGTTGATGAAATCCAATTCCTCCAAGGGTGTCTGTGTGGCAAAGTCAAAAACCTGACGGAGGGTAAGGTCACATACAGAATCTCCCTCGGAAGTAGAATGCAAAGACGCGCGGTTGTCCAGCATGACGTTGTTGTCACAACACAAATACACCAGACGTGTGTGTTCGTGCGCTATGATGGCCTCGGAACGATGATTCCCCTTCTTGCATACGACATCCACATAAAGTTTGTCGCAAGCGCCCTTGTCAAGAGTAATGTTTATGCGCCCTCCGTCTATGAATCTTTTGCCACGCTCCACCGCCTCAGGTGTACAATCATGGAGAACCTCCAGTTGATAACTGCTCTTTCCGATGAGCGCACCCAGGGCTATGGCAATGGGCAAGCCCACCATACCCGTACCGGGGATACCAACACCCATAGCGTTCTTGAGCACATTGGCGCTTAGACCGACCTGAATGTATTCCGGTTCTTCTCCCAATGCCTCAGTGGCATGAGCCACACAGAGAGCCACGCACATGGGTTCGGTACAACCTATGGCCGGTATTACTTCGTGCTTGATAAGGTCAAGGATTTCGTCTTGTGTCATTTCAGGTATTTGTTTGGATTGTCAAAAGAATATTAGTTGGTATAGGATTGCATCGGCATAATTTCCTTCATGGCAGAGCCATTGTGGCAATATGGCCGTTTCCTTGAATGAGGAGTGCAGGAACAGATTGCGTGCCCGTACGTTGTCCGATGCCACTATGGCATAAAGTTGGTGCAGTCCCTGTTGCCGGGCATACTGGGAAGCCTCCACCATGGCCTCGCGCGCTATGCCGCGACCTTGTGCTTCGGGCAAGAGCGCTATTCCCACCTGTGCACGACGGTGTGAGGTATCCAGGTCGGTAATGTCCAGAAAACCGCATGGTGTGCCAGTAGAGGCGTCCATTATGGTCATGCGCACCTGAGAATCGCGGAACAGGTCTCCCCTGCTCTCCTCTATATACCGCCTTAGGGCATAACGGGAAAGGGGTACAGTGGTGGAACTGTACCTGCACACCAACGGGTCGTTCTCCACGATGTACATCAGATCCAGGTCCTCGGGTTCTATGGCGCGCAGATATCTCATTCTCTGTCTTTCTGCTTGTTTGTAGCACGTGAAACGACCTTGTATCTTATCAAGTACACAACCGCTATCATGGGCAAAAGCCAAAGGAGATTGTCACTGCCTGGGGTACACAGGTTCATGTAGTAGTCAATTACCACCCACAGGGCAGAGATGGCCAGAAGTACAAGTTGCGACATGAGCCTTTCCTTCAATATCGTGAAGGCCGATACCATCGATCCAAGGGAGAACAATACTACTAACATGCGGAAGACGTAAAGCACGTTGGCATTCAGTTGCACTTCCAAGCCCTTGCCGGCATTAATCTCGAAGGGGATACACATCAGCATTACCCATACGGGGAGGGCAAAATAAAGTATCTTCAGGTTCTTCATAATCTATATAAATTATCGTTTGGCGAACAGGGGGCTACACGGAGAATGGGGTTCGTCCTGCCAGAGCACGTCCCAGGGTAGCCTCGTCGGTATGCTGAAGTTCGTCGTTCTGTGCCACTCCTCGTGCAATAACCGTGATTCGGGGCAAAGAGATGGTCACATCGTCAGAGTCACCATTACCTGAACTATTACTTTGTGTCAACTGGGAAAGACGTCTGTATATGAAGTAATTGGTAGTATCACCTTCCATCGTAGGACTCAGTGCAAGGATTACCTCCCTGATGCCTCCTGCTGCTACTCTTTCCACCAGGCTCTGTATGTGCAGATTGCTGGGACCTATGCCATCCATGGGGCTAATCACACCGCCCAGGACATGGTAAAGACCACGGTAAAGGCCGGTGGATTCTATGGCCATGACGTCCTGTATGTTCTCCACCACACAAAGTGTGGAGGCATCACGCTTGGGGTTGGCGCATATCTCGCATATATCGGTGTCGGAGATGTTGTGACACATGCGGCAATACTTCACCTCGTTGCGAAGGACGGAGAGTGCCTCGGTCAGTGTGGACGTGACACGTGCATCCTGACGCAGGAGGTGCAGAACCAGACGCAAAGCAGTCTTGCGGCCTATGCCGGGCAGACAGGAAACCTCGTCTACAGCCCTTTGCAGAAGATGTGAGGAGAAGTTCTGCGTCATAACGTACCCTTGCTCGACGGCAGGTTAAAATGTTCGATATCTCTCTTCACGGCCATCTTCACGGCACGTGCAAATGCCTTGAAGATACCTTCTATCTTGTGGTGCTCGTTGGCTCCTTCTGCCTTGATGTTCAGATTCATGCGCGCACTGTCCGAGAGGCTTTTGAAGAAGTGCAGGAACATTTCCGTGGGCATCTCCCCCACCTTCTCCCTCTTGAACTCTGCATCCCACACCAGCCAAGGGCGTCCGCCAAAGTCCAGGCTCACCTGGCACAGGCAATCGTCCATGGGCAGGCTGTATCCATATCGTTCTATGCCGCGCTTGTCGCCAAGGGCCTTGGCAAGGCATTCGCCCAGGGCAAGGGCAGTGTCCTCTATAGTATGGTGTTCGTCTACGTGCAGGTCACCACGGCATGTTATGTCGAGGTCTATGTTGCCATGGCGTGCAATCTGCTCGAGCATGTGGTCGAAGAAACCAAGACCGGTGCTGATGTTGCTTTTTCCGTTCCCGTCAAGGCCGACGCATACGTTTATGTCCGTTTCGTGGGTCTTGCGGCATACGGATGCCCTACGGTCTCCGGCAAAGAGGATTTCCGCTATACGCTTCCAATCCATATCCTCGCCTATTATCAGACTTTGACAACCAAGGTTCACGGCCAGTTGGGCATCCGTCTGACGGTCGCCTATCACATAGGAGTTGGCCATATCTACGTCCGGATTCTCCATGTATGATGTGAGCATGGCGGTACCAGGTTTGCGCGTAGGCAGATTCTCATGCGGGAAGGAGCGGTCTATGTGCTGGGCATCAAACTCGATACCTTCGCCCTTCAGTATGTCGAGCATCAGGTTGTGTGTAGGCCAGAAGTCATCCTCTGGATATGAATCCGTACCGAGACCGTCCTGGTTGCTTACAAGTACAAGCCTGTAGTCGGTATGACGGACAAGAAACGACAAAGCCCCTATTGCTCCGGGCATGAACTCGAACTTGGCATAGGAGTCTATCTGCTCGTCCTCAGGCTCTCGCAGGATAGTTCCGTCGCGATCTATGAATAGTATTCTCTGTTTCATGTCTTATCTCTTGTAACTTCTCAGCGCACCCAGCAACTCATTGTTCTCCTCCTTAGAGCCGATGGTTATGCGCAGGGCATTCTGGCAGAGGGTGACACGGTTGCGGTTACGCACTATGATGCCCTTGTCCACCAGATACCGGTATATGGCATCGGCATCCGTTACCTTCACCAGCAGGAAGTTTGCCGCCGAGGGATAAACCTGCTTCACCATGGGCAGTTCCATGAGGCACGGTATCATGTGCTTGCGCTCGTGGCGTACTTCGTTTACCCAACGGTCAATCTTCAGCATGTCGGAAAGTAGTTCGCGTGCCTTCTCCTGTGTGAGCATATTCACGTTGTAGGGATACTTCACCTTGTTGAACAAGGCTATTATCTCCTCCGAGGCAAAGGCCATGCCCAGACGTATGCCTGCCGAAGCCCAGGCCTTGGAAAATGTGTTCAGCACTATCATCCTGGGGAAATGCTCCAAATAGGAGCGCATTGGCTTTAGATCGGAGAAGTCGCCGTATGCCTCGTCCACCACCACAATTCCCTTGAACTCGGAAAGGAGTTTCTGCATCTCCCTGCGGTCCATATCGTTGCCGGTGGGGTTGTTGGGAGAGCATATCCACACCACCTTTGTGTGCTCGTCGCAGGCCTGAAGCAAAGCATCGGCAGACATGGCGTAATTATCAGACAGGCAGACTGTTCTATACTCAACATCGTTGATGTCTGCACACACTTTGTACATGCCGTATGTAGGTTCTATGGCCACTACGTTGTCTACCCTCGGTTCGCAGAAGATGCGGTACACAAGGTCTATCGCCTCGTCGCTGCCGTTGCCCAGGAATATCTTTCCCGAAGGTACTCCCTTGATGGTGGAGATATCCTTCTTGAGTGACTCTTGCAAGGGATCGGGATAACGGTTGTACGGGGCATTGTATGCACTCTCGTTGGCATCCAGGAAGACGTGTGCATCGCGCCCCTTGAACTCATCCCTGGCACAGGAATATGGCTTCAGTGCCTGTATGTTCTTTCTTACCAGATTCTCTAACATCAACTCGTTGCTTATATGTAGTATTATTGTTGATAATTGTGTTTGCGGTGGTGCTTCTTCAGAGGGACTACCTGTTCTTCATTCTCAGTGTCATGGCATTGCGGTGGGCATCCAGGCTTTCCGCCTCGGCCATTACCTCCACGGCGCGTCCTATGCTGTCTATGCCCTCGCGGGTAAGGTGCTGGAAAGTTATCTTTCGGCAGAAACTGTCCAGATTCACACCGCTATATGCCTTGGCGTATCCGCTTGTGGGCAAGGTATGATTGGTGCCCGAAGCATAGTCTCCGGCACTCTCGCAACTATAATGTCCAAGGAACACGCTACCGGCATTCACCACCCTGTCAGCCCAATCAAGAGCCGTATTCATGGCCAGGATGAGATGCTCTGGGGCATACTGGTTACAGATTTCAAACGCCTCTTCCATATCGTGAAGCACCACTATGCGGCTATGACCCAGGGAAGAACTTGCCATCTCCTTGCGGGGCAAGGCTTCCAGTTGCTTCTCAACCTCGGCAAGGACGGCACGTGCCACATCCTCGTTGTCGGTGAAAAGTATGCTTTGCGAGTCCATGCCGTGCTCTGCCTGACTGAGCATGTCGGCGGCAACATATTCGGGGTGACAGGTCTTGTCTGCCACTATGGCCACTTCAGAGGGACCGGCAGGCATGTCAATGGCCACATCGGTCATGCTTACCTGCTGCTTGGCACAGGTGACATACTGGTTGCCGGGACCGAATATCTTGCTCACCTTGGGTACTGTTTCCGTGCCATACGCCATTGCGCCGATGGCCTGCACGCCTCCGCACTTGTATATGCGGTTCACTCCGGCCACCTTGGCGGCATAGAGTATGGCTGGATGCAGTTTGCCTTGGGGCGAAGGAGGCGAGCACAGCACTATGTCGGTACAACCTGCTATCTTTGCCGGAGTGGCAAGCATCAGCACGGTGCTGAACAGGGGGGCTGTGCCTCCGGGTATGTAAAGTCCCACCTTCTCTATGGCCACAGACTTCTGCCAGCAATACACGCCCGGGGCAGTTTCCACACAGACGGGCTGCATGCGCTGGGCCTTGTGGAAACGGTGTATGTTGGCATGGGCAAGATTGATGGATTGCTTCAGTTCCTCGCTTACAAGTGCCTCTGCTTCTTGCAGTTCCTCTTCGGTAACGGCCAGCGAGGAAAGTTCTGCCTTGTCAAACTTGGCCTCATAGCGCAGTACGGCATTGTCTCCCTCCATGCGCACATCATTGAGCACGGAGGCTACGGTTGCGCCCAAATCGGCGGCATCCTTGTGCGGACGGCTGAGCAATGCCTGGTAGTCTTCCTTTCCGGGGTGTAGGATAACCTGTATCATTGTTGGTCAAGTGTTTTGTCGGAGTAGTCGGAATATTCCGATTAATCTGAGTTTTCCGAAATCTTTTCTAAAGTATCATCTTTTCAATGGGCATGACCAGTATGCCTTGGGCACCCAGTTCCTTCAGACGAGAGATAATCTCCCAGAAGCACTTCTCGTCCACCACGGTGTGTATGCTGCTCCATCCTTCGGTAGCCAGCGGCATGATGGTGGGAGACTTGGCACCGGGCAACACGGCCACAACATCCTGCACCTTGTCGGTGGGCACGTTCATCAGCACGTACTTCTTGTTCTCGGCAGCCTTCACGGCCTCTATGCGGAAGAGCAGTTCTTCCAGTATGGCACGCTTGCGGGGAGACAGGTTGCGGTTGCCGATGAGCAGGGCTTCGCTCTTCATCACAACTTCCACCTCTGCCAGATTGTTGCTCACAAGGGTACTGCCGCTGCTTACTATGTCGAATATGGCATCGCTCAGACCAATGCCCGGACTTATCTCTACCGAACCGGTGATTACATGTATGTCGGCGTTTATATGGTTTTCGTGCAGGAAACGGCGCAGGATATTCGGATATGAGGTGGCTATCTTCTTGCCTTCGAACCAACCAATGCCCGTGTATTTTACTGCCTTGGGAATGGCCAAAGACATGCGGCACTTTGAGAAGCCCAGCGGGCGGATAATCTCGGCCTGTTCCTGGCGTTCCTCATACTCGTTTTTGCCTACAATACCCAGATCCGTCACACCGGTAGCCACACACTGTGGAATATCATCGTCGCGAAGGTACAATACCTCTATGGGGAAATCAGCACTCTGAACCAGCAACGTGCGCTTGCTTGTACTGACCTTTATGCCGGCTTCTGCCAGCAACGACATTGTGTCCTCGAAGAGCCTTCCTTTAGATTGAACTGCAATTCTCAACATTCTATACGTTCATTTTATTTGTATGTTCACTTAACTTAGGTTGCAAAGGTACATAATTTTCCTTTAATCCCTACATTTTATCATCTATTATTCGGAAATGCTGATAAAAAAGCCTAACTTCGTGGCCGTAAACTAACACATCAAAACATTTCCACTAATGTATATAATAGGTATAGCCGGCGGCACCGGCAGTGGCAAAACCACCGTGGTGAAGAAGATCATGAAAGCGCTCGAGGGCGAGAATGTGGCGGTTATCCCACAGGATTCCTACTACAACGACAACACTCATCTGACGATGGAGGAACGCCGTAAAATCAACTACGACCATCCTGATGCCTTCGACTGGAATCTTCTGTGCCAACAACTTCACGAACTCCGCCAGGGCAAGGCCATCGAACAACCAACCTACGACTACATCACATCAAATCGCATGAAGGAAACCATACATGTAGAGCCGTGCGAGGTGATTATCATCGAGGGTATAATGGCTCTTTATCGGAAAGATTTGCGCGACTTGATGGACCTGAAAATCTACGTGGACACCGACTCGGACGTGCGCCTTATCCGCAACATCCTGCGCGACACCGTGGAACGCGGGCGCACCACACAGATGGTAATCGACCGCTACCTGGAGGTACTCAAACCCATGCACGAAGAGTTCATCGAGCCTACCAAGCGCTATGCGGACCTCATCATCCCCGAAGGTGGCGCCAACCGTCAGGCCATAGACATCATGGAAACATACATACGCCATCGCCTGAAACCATAAGTACTGATGAAAAGGACCATCCAAATACTGCTGGCATGCATCGTTTGCATTGCCCTTCACGCCCAAGAGCGCGAACCGATATGGAAGAAGAAACAGATGCCCTACCCTCAGGAGCATCAGATAGCGGCCATGACGGACGAGACAAGCCGAAAAGGTTTCAAGGCCGACAAGAACAGGGTGGCATACATAGAGTGGTTTGAGGCGCCGGCCGAGGATGTGCGCAACGGTGGGTGCATGATACTGATTTCGGGAGGAAGTTATCAGAACTGTTGTGATGTGGGACTGATAAAGCAATGGAGGGTGAAACTCACCGCCTTGGGCTTCCAATGCGTGAACTTCGTGTATAGGACCCCACGCCCCATAGGGTTGCCCATATACCAGACAGCATGGGCCGACGGGCAACGGGCCGTGAGAATGGTAAGGCAACAGGCACGCGAGCGTGGCTTTGACCCGGAGAAGATAGGCGTCATATCCATGTCGGCAGGTTCGCATCTGGCATTGCTCCTTGCCACCAGTTCGCAGACACCGGCCTACAAGCATAGCGACAATACGGATACAATTCCCTGTCACATAAACTGGGCCATAGTGAACGCACCTGCCTATGGCACCACGGATGCCGAAGGTGGCACACCGGCCACACGGCAGGGTTACGGCACGGACGTGCATCTGAGCCAGGTATTCAAGTTTGACAAGCGCACCTGTCCCATGAGCCTGCACCACGGGGGAAAGGACATCTACGCTCCGCAGACCTCCACCCTGGTGTACCGGGAACTGCGCAAGAGGCGCATACCCGCCGAACTGCACCTGTATGCCGACAAGGGGCACGGTGCACACGGCTTCGAACGGGGTGTGGAGTTTATGCGGCAGATGGGCTATCTGGGCAAACCCGGCAAGGAGGTTGCACTGATGGAAAGGTATACCAGCGACGATGCCAGAGCATCGTACACCAAGACGGAAATATGGCCCAAGGACAAGATGCCCGACCTCCTGCAGATGCAATGCACACCATACATGGAATGGCACATGCCAAGGGAACTGAAGACGAAGGCCATTCAGATAATATATTCGGGAGGCGGATACGGTTTCAACAATCCCGACGACTTCGAGGTTGCACCCGTACGCCGTTACCTGAACGAAAAAGGAATGGCCGTGGTGACGCTGAAATACCGCACTCCGCGCCCCACCCCTCCCCTCGCCAAGCACACAACGGCATGGCAGGACCTGCAACGCACCGTCAGGCTTGTAAGAAGCCAGGCAGAGGCACGCGGTCTTGACCCCGACCGCATAGGCATAATGGGCAGTTCGGCAGGCGGGCACCTGACACTCATGGGAGTAACCTCCTCCATGCACCAGTCATACTTGCCGATAGACAAGGTGGACAAACTGCCCTGCAACGTGCAATGGGGCATTGGCATATACCCGGCCTATGGACTGACAGACGGCACGGACGGAGTGAACAAGAATGGCGGCAACGGAGACGAGGACATACTGGTACCTGACTTCTCCTTCGATTTGAAGACCTCGCCCATGCTCTTCATCCATGGCGATGCCGACCCCATAGGCTCCATGACTTCGGTGAAGGTGTGGGAGAAAATGCTGCAGATGGGCATACAGAGCGAACTGCACACTCTGGCACTGCGCAACCACTGCTACCAGAGGACAGCATCGCCAGGAACAGGCAGTTACACCTTCATGGACAGAATATGGGAATTCCTGACGGCAAAGGGGTTCAACAAGTGAGAACCTATAAATAGTTATCAATTCATGTTCCAGTACTCCTGCGAGAGTATTGCTGTACTCTCACGGGGAAACTGTAGTACTCTCGCAGGAGTACTGGAACGTTATCGGAAACTTTCCTCTTTTTTGAACAGCCCACATCACCTATCGCACAGGAATAATAATATAGATTTAATGCCAAATCGGTCATTGCATAATAACTTGTAATTCTCATCAGCCAAATTTATAAAATTCGCAATTGCGGGAGAATACCTCGGTTTTTAGGAGAAATCCTTTTCTATATTGCACTAATCGGCATATCTTTGCATCCGGAAACATAATAATATGCATCCGGAAACATAATAATACATTAATAAATATGAAAAAGACATTACTCTCAGCCCTCGTGGCATGTATGGCATTTTGCAGTTGTACAAATGATAACGGTACGGGAAACACCAATGCAACAGAACCCAACATGATAGGCAAGTGGGACATAGTGGAGGCCAATGGTCTGAGCACGGACAGTGCAGAGACAAGCCCCTTCATAGAGTTCTGCGACAGCGGTATGGTGAACGGTCATGCTTCTGTAAACACCTTCTTTGGCCAATATACTATCAAGGGTGACAGCATCTTCTTCAACCAGATGGGTGCAACCACCATGATGGGACACGACATGGAGGTGGAAACGGCCATACTGACTGCTATTGCCCAATGCGCTACTTTGGAATTACAGGACTCCTTACTTTGCGCAAAGGACCATGACGGAAATGTGGTCTTGAGCATGAAGCGCAACTGATAAGAGCATTACACCAACCTTTGCCCCCCCTGTTCATGGCAAAGGCATCACTAAACTCAACTCCCAATCTTGCACACACTACATGTGCCGTGTGCAGGATTGGGATTTGTTTGTGCACATTATAAAGACAAAAAGCAGTTTTTAACTTATTTTTTGTTCTAAAGTACAGGAATTAAAGGGCAAAATAGCGTATATTTGCATCAAAATAGATAAACCAGAGCCGGATTCCTCAGCACTATGACCGAAGAAGACTACATTGCCCAGGGAGATGCGGCATGGAAACGACAGGACTGGAAGCAGTGCCTTGATTCCTACGCCAAAGCCATTGCACAGGACCCAGAAAGCCTTGCCGTGGAGAAAAGGGAAATGGTGATGCAGATAATCAATTTCTTCAACAAGGACATGCTGAACCCATAACTGACCCGTGTCACCGACTCTAAAGCATAAAAGACAACAACAAACACACTACCACACATATACACAATGGCCAGATTCAAAGGAATCATAGAAGTGGACACCAAGCGATGCAAGGGCTGCAACCTGTGTGTCGTGGCCTGTCCCCTGAAACTGATAGAACTCTCTCCTCTGGTGAACCGCAACGGCTATAACTATGCCGTGCAGACAGATCCCGAGAAGTGCAACGGATGCAGCAGTTGCGGAATCATGTGCCCCGACGGTTGCATCACCGTATACAGAACCAAAGAATAATCCCCCACTCCACACATGCAGAAAGACAACGACATACTTTTGCTGAAGGGAAACGAAGCCATAGCACATGCCGCCATACGCTACGGTTACGACGGTTTCTTTGGCTACCCCATCACGCCACAGAGCGAGATACTGGAAACCCTGGCATTGCTGAAACCCTGGGAAACGACAGGCATGGTGGTGCTTCAGAGCGAGAGCGAGGTGGCAAGCATCAACATGATATATGCCGGAGGCGGTTCGGGCAAGTGCGTCCTGACATCGTCCTCCAGCGTGGGCGTGTCGCTGATGCAGGAGGTCATCCCCTACATGGCCATCTGCGAAGTGCCAGGCCTCATAGTTTCAGTACAGCGCGGAGGTCCGGGCCTTGGCACCATACAGCCGTCTCAATCCGACTACCGTCAGGCTACCTGCGGAGGCGGCAACGGTGACTACCGCACCATAGTACTTGCTCCTTGCTCGGTGCAGGAGAGTTGCGACATGGTGGGACTTGCCAAGGAACTGATGATGAAGTGGCGCACCCCGGTAATCATCCTGTCTGACGGCAGCATTGGGCAGATGATGGAGAAATGCATACTGCCCCCCTACACTCCACGGCGCACCGATGAGGAAATACGCCGGCAGTGCCCTTGGGCCACTAACGGACTGGGGCTTAAAGACAGGAAACCAAACGTTATGACAAGTCTGGAACTTGACCAAGCGCTGATGGAGAAGCGCAACCGCGAACTGCAGAAGAAATACGCAAGAATACAGCAGGAGGAAGTTCGTGCCGAGCACTATCATACAGAGGATGCCGAGACCCTCATAGTGGCCTTCGGTTCTGCCGCACGAATCTCCATGGGTGCCATAGACAACCTGCGCCAGCAGGGGCACAAGGTGGGCCTTCTGCGCCCAGTCACACTATGGCCCTTCCCCGAGAAGGAAATACTGGAACTGGCATCACGTATGAAACGCATCGTGGTGGTGGAACTGAACGAGGGGCAGATGTTGCGCGATGTACAGTGGGCATCGCAATTCCGTTGCCCCATAGAGTTCATCGGACACAGCGGCGGAGTAATCATCACCCCCGACGAGATAAGCAGAAAGATCAGCGAAATGGGAAAGTTATAAACGGAAATCTGCGAGTAAGCGAGAGCAGAAGCAAAATTTATTTTGATTATGCCGAGCGGGAGCAGATTCGACGGAGTCAAAACGGAACCAAAGGTCGACGCCCGGAGGGGCTGAAGTCAAATCTGCGAATACTCCGAATTCTCCGAATAACTCCGAATTCTCAGAATACAACCTCATGGACGAGAAGACAATAAAATCACCCCAGAACATCGTTTACCAGAAGCCACGTCTGATGAACGACACCCCCATGCACTACTGCCCCGGATGCGGACATTCCATAGTGCACAAACTGGTGGCCGAGATTCTGGACGAAATGGGCATAGAGGAAAAGACCATAGGCGTATGCCCCGTGGGATGCGCTGTCTTTGCATACAGGTATCTGGACATCGACTGGATAGAGGCGGCACACGGACGTGCTCCGGCATGTGCCTCGGCACTGAAGAGATTGTGGCCGGAACATCTGGTGTTCACATATCAGGGCGACGGCGACCTGGCTTGCATAGGCACAGGCGAAACCATACAGACACTGAACCGTGGCGAGAACATCACCGTCATCTTCATAAACAATGCCATCTACGGCATGACGGGCGGACAGATGGCCCCCACCACGCTGATGGGCATGAAGACAAGCACCTGCCCCTATGGCCGACAGGCCGACCTGCATGGTTTCCCCCTGAAAATAAGCGACATTGCCGCCACGCTGGAGGGCACATGCTACGTCACCCGCCAGGCGGTGAACACCGTGGGCAACATTGCTCGAGCAAAGAAAGCCATACGACAGGCCTTTGAGAACAGCCTGCAGGGACGCGGTTCATCGCTGGTGGAAATCGTCAGCACATGCTCTGCCGGATGGAAGATGACACCGGTGCAGAGCAACCAGTGGCTTACCGAGAACATGCTGCCCTACTACCCTTTGGGTGACCTGAAAAACATTAAGGACTGAAAGCAATGAAAGAGGAAATAATCATATCGGGCTTCGGCGGACAAGGCGTCCTCTCCATGGGAAAGATACTGGCATACGCAGGTATCATCGAGGGAAAGGAAGTGACATGGATGCCTTCCTATGGACCTGAGCAGCGCGGAGGCACGGCCAACGTCACCGTAATACTCTCGGACGAGCGCATCACTTCGCCCGTACTGAACACCTACGACACGGCCATAGTGCTGAACCAGCCCTCGCTGGACCGCTTCATGCCCCTCGTTAAACCTGGCGGCACACTCATCTACGACCCGGCCAGCATCCTCACCCCTCCCATGCGCAAGGACATAAACGTGTATAGCATAGAGGCCATGGCCGAGGCGGCAAGGATGAAGAACGGCAAGGTGTTCAACATGCTCCTGCTCGGAGGCCTCATCAAAGTGCGCCCCATCGTCAGTGTGGAGGATGTGGTGGAAGGTCTGCACAGGACCCTGCCCGAGCGCCACCATCACCTCATCCCCATGAACGAGGAGGCCATACGCCACGGCATGGAAATCATCCGGGAGGAGAACAGGGCCTGACACGGCAAGGTCTCTCCAAAATATGAAGCATCACACAGGAAGTCTCATGCCACATATGCATGGGACTTTTCTGTTTAACGCTAATGACCTATTTGGGGATTATCACGAAGAAAACGGCACCAGAACACCGGCAGGGTGGACAAAACTTCATTTTTCCTTCCTCCGCCTGTAATAAAAACACTATCAGTGCGTCTAAGGGGGTAAAGCAACAGACAAAGAGAACGACAAAGATGAACCAAGAGCAAGAATTTTCGGAACTCGTGCACCGGCACAAGTCCACAATATACACCGTCTGCTATATGTTCTCCAAGGACAACGACGAGGTGCAGGACCTGTTTCAGGACATACTCACCAACCTGTGGACAGGCTTCGGCACGTTCCGCGGAGAGGCACAGCAAAAGTCCTGGGTGTGGCGCGTGGCATTGAACACCTGCATCTCTGTGGAGAGGAAAAAGAAGAAACGCCCCCAATCGGCTCAATTGTCCATGGACATAGACCTATACGCTGATGACGACAACGACATCCTTCAGGTGCAGGCTCTGCACAAGCGCATCAACTCCTTGGGGCTCGTTGACCGTGCCATCATACTGCTTTGGCTGGAGGACATGAGTTACGAGGAGATTGGCGCCATTATGGGCATAACCTCCAGGAACGTCGGCGTGAAGCTATTCCGCATCAAGGAGCGTCTGAAGCAGATGAAGGACAAGTAACACAAACTATCCCCTATTATTACCAACATTACCAAGATAAAGCACACACACGTTATGAAAGATATGGAATTAGAAGAAATGCGTGCCCAGATAAACCTTCTGAAGGAGATGCTGGACAAACAGAGCATCGTCAACAACCACCTCCTGCAACAATCCATGAAAGCAAAGGTGAGCACGATACACCGCCAAGGCTGGAAGGGCGTGGCATGCGGCTTGGTTGCCATAGTGGCCTTTGCATTCAATTATGTTTTGGGAAGCCTCAGCCTGCCTTTCGTCATCGCCAGCATACTGCTGATGCTCTTCTGCATCATCGGCACCTGGCATTGCCACACGCCTTTGAACGACAGAGACCTGATGGGACAGGACATCCATACCACCGCCCGTGCCTTCTCGCTTGTGAAAAGGCGCTACAACTTCTGGCTTCACTACATCACCCCCACCCTCACCATCCCCTGGATTCTATGGTTCTGCCACGATTTCATCCACTCCTCCAACATACCCCGGGAGTTTGCCAAACCTACGATGATAGCATTCTGCATATCGGCATGCATAGGCGGCCTGATCGGTTACATGTGGCACCGCAAGGTAGTGAATGCCTGCGATGAGGCGGTAAGGCAATTAGAGGAGAGTTAGAAAAATACAAAAATACTAAGGACCTTAAGCACTCAAAAGCACTTAAGGTCCTTAAAACCAATCTCCGATTCAGGTTAAAAATCCCTATCCTTCTTCTTGCTCTGGCAATTGAGAGTCCGCATCCTTGTTAACCTCCTCCAAAAGTTCTGATGCCATGGTTTGCAGTTCTATGATGCGCTCCGACTTTTCCTGTATAGAATCAAAGAGGGATATGGCCTCTGCCAAGGCTTTACGGCAACGCTCGTACTCCTCCATTTCGTAGTAAAGTTCGCCAAGATTCTTCTTCACGATTGCCAGTTCCTCGGTATACGCTCCAGGATACTTGCTCTCAAGTTCACGGAGAAACACGCACACCTCGTTATAGACTTCCTCACACTCCAGGCAACACCCTTCCATCTGGAATGAGTCCGCCTTCAACATCATGGCTTGCAGTCTGTTATCGGAATAATCCGGATGTTTTACTTCAAGTTCTTTGTAGACCTCTATAACATCATCGAACCAACGTCTGCTCTCACCATAACGCATCATGCCACAATAGGCATTTCCTATGCCAAACATAGCATATGCCATGCGTTCCTTGTCGGAATGCTTCCTGTACAACTCCAGCGCATGACCGAAGTTCTCTCTTGCTTCGTCATAGTGCTCCGCATTGTAGTTTATCTGGCCCAAACGCTCAAACACAGAGGCAAGTCGTGTATCAACAACTTCGTTGCTACCCATGCCATAATATATCTGCACCGCCTCCTTCAAGGCTTTGTTGCTGTCATCATACTTTCCGAAACCAAAGAAATAAACGACACCAAGGCTATATAACACCTTGGCCATCTCAGTCTTGTATGAATGTTCCGAATTCAGGTCCACACGCTTGTATATATCCAAAGACTCCTCATACACTGCCTCTGCCTCTTCATATCTTTCGGCTGTCTGATAGAAGTCGCCCATGCATGCCAAGACCTCAGCCAATTCTGGTTCATACATCTTTGGATTCTCCTTGGCAAGACGGCGAAACTCGTCCACGCACTTCTGCCTTTCCTCTTCAGTTCCGGTGTTCATATCCCTTGCCAAATGTTCCTCTATCCTGCGTGCGGCATACTTCCACATCTTGAAGCAGAAGAACAGGAAAGTAACGAACACTACAAGCACGGCAACAGGATGCAGAGTCTTAACGGAAAACAGCATCGTATCGTATAAACCGTGAAGCAGTATGGGCACCAGAAGAACCATTATGCAGTTCGTCGTGTGACGCTTGGAATTGGGATAGAACTTTACCAGCGAGTAATAATATCCCATCATTATGCCATAGCAAAGATGACCAGGAACGGCAAAGATTGCCCTTACAACTCCCACCGTCATGAAATTATCTATATTGCTATACAGATACAAGATGTTCTCAAGGGCTGCAAATCCCATGGACACGCAGGCGGCATAAACTATGCCATCGACCTTCTCATCAAAATAAGGATTTTTACGCAGGAAGAACCACAGTACCGCAAACTTGGCAATCTCCTCTGGTATGGCTGCACCAAAGAAAGACAAACGGATGGCATCAAGCAGCGTGCTGACATTATCGTGAAAGACACCCAACAGGTTCAAAGGACCGGAAATCAGGATGGACAGCAAACATGACAGTACGCCAAGATAGAAAGCCTTGCGTAACTGTCCTTTGGGTTCCGGTTGCAAACTGTCCTTCTTGTATATGATATACATCAGGACTACAACAGGCAACATTGCCGTAGCAAAAACAAGATAATTCATAGTATTGGATTTAGCGTATGTGATTTTGTACATCAAAGTCTGTCTAATGCAAATATACACTTTTTCAATATAATAGCAAAAATTAATCTACATAATTCATAACGCTAATAACCAAATTGGGGTTAACAGTTCCTGCCAAGCCTTCATTTTTGTTCTATGGCAAAAAGTGACGGAGCGACCAAGTTATTTCCATCCTCATTTCGTAAACTAACGATATAATTCTTATCTTTGCACAGCAATTGGGGGGGGATTTGTACGGACATATCTGCACAATCCCCGATACGTTTACTGATTATACGTAATTATATAAATAAGCAATATGCAGGAAACAAAAGACAACATCGTATCATCGGCATCGTATGCCGACACCAAACCGCATTATGCGCTGCTCGACGGTCTTCGTGGTGCGGCGGCCCTGATGGTAGTATGGTATCATGTATTCGAGGGATTTGCCTTTGCGCAGGGCACGGGCATAGAGACATTCAACCACGGACATATCGGCGTGGACTTCTTCTTCATGCTTTCGGGTTTCGTCATCAGTTATGCCTATGACGACAGATGGCAGACCCCTGGCCAGAAGCGCCTCACACTGGCGGATTTCTTCAAGCGACGCCTCATCCGCCTTCATCCCATGATCATAATTGGCGCTATAATAGGCCTCATCACCTTCATGATACAGGGCGGAGTGAAGTGGGACGGCACGGAGACTCCCGTCCAGTGGGTCATGGTGGCTCTGCTGATGGGCATGCTTCTCCTTCCTGCCTATCCCGGTGCAGGGTATGACGTGCGCGGCAACGGGGAGATGTATTCGCTGAACGGACCCAGTTGGTCGCTCTTCTTCGAGTACCTTGGCAACATCATGTACGCCCTCTTCATACGCCGCCTGTCCAACAAGGCCTTGGCGTGCCTGGTGGCCGTCACAGGTGTTCTGTGGGCATGGTTTGCCGTTGGCAATGTTTCCGGGTATGACATGTTGGGAATAGGTTGGACGCTGGACGGGGCCAACTTCTTCGGAGGCCTGCTCCGCATGACCTTCCCCTTCACCCTGGGTATGCTGCTTGCACGCAACTTCAAGCCTGTGCGTGTGCCGGGCATCTTCTGGCTCTCCATTGCCGTGATGTTCTGCCTGTTCTCCGTTCCCTATATACCGGCCGACCTCTGTCCGTGCCTGCAGGGCATAAGCCTGAACAGTGCCTACGAACTGGCATGCATCGTACTGGTCTTCCCCGTCATCGTATGGCTGGCGGCATCGGGCAGCATGACCACCAACCTGTCGTCCAAGGTGTGCAAGTTCCTGGGCGACATCTCTTATCCCCTCTACATTGTCCACTATCCCGTAATGTATCTGTTCTATTCATGGCTCATCAAGAACAAGATGTACACCCTTGGTGAAACGTGGCAGGTGGTAGTCCTCGTCTTTGCCGTAAACATCACACTGGCCTATGCCTGCCTGAAACTCTACGACGAGCCCGTGCGCCGTTGGCTGGCCAAAAGATTTACGAAATAATGACAATACGGAAATCCACTATACAAGATCTGCCTTCTATCCTGCAACTCATAGAGGATGGAAGGCAGAAAATGATTTCAGAGGGCAATACCACCCAGTGGACAAACGGCCATCCCTCGGTCAAGCAGATTGAGACGGACATTGCCCACGGTGTCAGTTACATGATTACCGAAAATGGTTGTCCCATTGCCACCTTTGCCCTTATAGAAGGTCCCGATCCCACGTATGCCGAAATCTACGAAGGCCAGTGGCTCAATTCCCTACCCTACTACGTCATCCATCGTGTTGCCTCCGCACCGGGTGTCCATGGCATCATGCGACGTGTCCTTGACTATGCTTTCTCACTCACGGACACCATCCGCATAGACACCCACCAGGACAACCGCACCATGCGTACCCTCCTGCAGAAATACGGTTTCACCTATTGCGGCATCATCCTGCTGGAGAACGGAGACCCGCGGCTGGCGTATCAGAGGACGGTCCTTAATGGTGAGAGGTGAGCGATTGCATAATTCGGAGTATTCAGAGTATTCAGAGTATTCGGAGAACTCAGAGAACTCAGAGAACTCAGAGAACTCAGAAAATACCTTCCCGTTTTTCCATCCCCTTCTCCCTCCCCTTGCGGGCGAGCGAGGTCTTTAGAAGAAGCACTAAATGTGCTTCTGTGCCTCGGGAGGGGAGCAATCTCCATTGCGACGCGCGGACTGGCCGGGGAGGGGTCTATCCCATTTGCAAAAGCAAGCCCTTGCATCCCTCCATGCAATCGCGCCATGTGGCGTCGAAGTTGCCCGTGTACCATGGGTCGGCCACGTCACCGGGGCGCGAGGTATAATCCAGGAGCAGGCTTATCTTCCCCTCCGGGTCACCGCCGAAGAAGCGGTGCATGTTCCTCAGGTTGCTGGAGTCCATGCCTATGATAAGGTCGTAATAGTCATAGTCCGCTTTGGTTATCTGGCGTGCCGTCTTACCCTTGCAATCTATGCCGTGCTCCGCCAACTTGCGGCGTGCCGGCGGATAGACTGGGTTGCCCAACTCCTCCGTACTGGTGGCGGCCGAGGCTATCTCGAACTCCTCTGCCATGCCGGCTTCACTGACCAGACGCTTCATCACGAACTCCGCCATCGGGCTGCGGCAGATGTTGCCCAGGCACACGAAAAGTATTTTCTTCATCTGTCCTTACACATTATATATTATATATACGCAAGGGCAAAGATAGCATTTCCCCAACTTTTATCCGCAACCAAAGCGGGCAGAAAGGGCAACATTGCACCCATTCTGCCTATATTTTCCGTCAGTGTGCCTTTATTCGGCAATAATTTCGTAACTTTACGCATGTAAACCATAATACGCAGCACACATGATAACAGGCGAGATAAAGAATCGCATAGACTCCATCTGGGACACGTTCTGGACGGGAGGCATAACCAATTCCATCACCATACTGGAGCAGATGACCTACCTCTTCTTCATGAAGATGCTGGACGATGCCCAGCGCACCAAAGAGGCCAATGCCAACGCCTGGGGCGTGGAGGTGAAGGACCCCACCTTCCGCCAGGGCACATGGCACAACCCCGGGAGGCCGAGGCCATGTACCGCACCATCAGCAAGGACGTGTTCATCTTCATAAAGACCCTGGGCGAGGGACGCGAAAGTGCCTATAGCCGTTTCATGGCAAACGCCACCTTCCTCATACAGAGTCCGCGCACCCTCACCAAGATAGTGGAGGGCATCAATGCCCTGGACATGAACAACCGCGACACCATGGGCGACGTCTACGAATACGTCCTTGGCAAGATGGCCGCCTCGGGCAACAACGGCCAGTTCCGCACACCGCGCCACATCATCCGCATGATGGTGGAACTCATGCGACCCACCATCAAGGACACCATCTGCGACCCCGCCATGGGCTCGGCCGGTTTCATAGTGGAGACCGCCAAGTACATCCAGCAGAACTACAAGGGCGACCTGCTCAAGCGCGAGAACTCGGAGCACTACAAGAGCGGCATGCTCCACGGTTTCGACACCGACGCCACCATGCTCCGCATAGGTGCCATGAACCTCATGCTCCATGGTGTGGACAATCCCGACATTGCCTATCGCGACAGCCTCTCCACGGACAACACCGACGAGAACCGCTACACCCTCTGCCTGGCCAACCCTCCCTTTACGGGCAGCCTGGACAACGAGGCGGTGAGCAAGTCCCTGCTTGCCATCACCAAGACCAAGAAGACGGAACTTCTCTTCCTGGCCCTCTTCGTGCGCATGTTGCAGACGGGTGGCCGTTGTGCCAGCATCGTGCCCGACGGCGTGCTCTTCGGCAACAGCACCGGCCACAAGTCCATACGCAAGGAACTCATAGACAACCACCGCCTGGAGGCCGTCATCTCCATGCCCTCGGGCGTGTTCCTGCCCTACTCCGGCGTGAGCACCGCCATCCTCATCTTCACCAAGACCAATGCCGGAGGCACCGACCGTGTCTGGTTCTACGACATGAAGGCCGACGGCTACTCCCTCGACCAGAAGCGCAACGAGGTAAGCGAGAACGACATCCCCGACCTCATTGCCCGTTTCCACAACCTTGAGGGCGAAACCGGGCGCACACGCAAGGAGCAGTCCTTCCTTGTCCCCGTGGAGGAGATACGCGAAAAGGGATACGACCTCTCCATAAACAAGTACAAGGAAGTGGAGCGCGAACAAGTCGTCTACGATGCCCCCGAGGTGATAATGACTCGCATCAGCGCACTGGAAAGTGAGATACTCGGCGCCATGGACGAGTTGAAGAAGATGATTTAGGGAAACTAACTTAATATCAGACAACAAGACAATAATGGACTATAAACCGCCCTTTTCACTGACCGACGAAATGATGTCACTTGTAGCCGATGTGGCCGAACTGATAGGACACCTGTCTGCCGACCCGTCACATCAGCCATCTCCACGTCTGCGCAAGGAAAACAGGATCAAGACCATACAGTCCTCCTTGGCGATAGAAAACAACTCGCTCACCATAGAGCAGGTTACGGCAATCATAGAAGGCAAACGTGTATTGGGTGCGCCAAATGAAATCCAAGAGGTAAAGAATGCCCTGGATGCCTATGAACTGCTTCTGGAACTGAACCCCTACAAGGAAAAAGACCTGCTTCGTGCCCATCGCCTTATGATGACCGACCTTGTAAATGAAAACGGCCGATACAGAAGTGGTGGCGTTGGTATATTCGACGGACAGAAATGTGTACATATAGCACCACCTGCGGAACGTGTACCCCTGTTGATGTCCGACCTGCTCCAATGGGTACACACCACCAAAACACATCCGCTCATCAGCAGTTGTGTGTTCCACTACGAATTTGAGTTCATACACCCCTTTGCTGACGGCAACGGACGCATGGGGCGCATGTGGCAGACACTTCTCCTAATGCAATGGAACCCCATATTTGCATGGATACCGGTAGAAACTTTGGTAAAGGAGCATCAAAGCGAATACTACGAGGCGATAGCACAAAGTGACCGTGAGGCTTCAAGTACTCCATTTATCACATTCATGCTACGTTGCTTACTACAAGCAGTTCAAG
Source organism: Bacteroidaceae bacterium (assembly GCA_017466325.1). GTDB lineage: Bacteria > Bacteroidota > Bacteroidia > Bacteroidales > Bacteroidaceae > Physcousia. Next base: position 35,675 of record JAFTUK010000037.1, read on the forward strand.
AAATGGTAGAAAGTAACCAGAAAAGTAACCAGAAAAGTAACCAGAAAAGTGAACAAAAGGTCTTGGATGCAATGCAAACGAATCCCTACATCACCATCAAGGAACTACAAGATGCCATCGGACTTTCCGAAAGCGGTATAAAGAAAATCATACGCCAACTGCGTGCCGCAGGACTTGTGGAAAGGGTAGGAAGTGCCAAAGGCGGATACTGGAAAGTTAGCAGACAATAATCATGTGCTACACTATACAACAACATGAATTACCATCAACCGATTTATGCATCGTGAAGCGATGGGCAACGCATCGTGAGGCGAAGGGCTTGACAATACGAGGACAGAGGCTTGACAATACGAGGACGAGGCTCTAACAATACGAGGACACAAAATCAAGGAAAAAAGGACACATTTATTAAGTCTGCTTGAATAATGAAAGAGGACAATATGAAGCAAGGTTGGGAGATAAAGAAACTTGGGGAGGTGTGCGAGATATTAGACCATCTTAGAGTGCCCATTACAAAAAAGGATAGGCGCGAAGGATGCTATCCGTACTATGGGGCATCAGGCGTTCAAGACTATATAGATTCATACATTTTTGATGGTCGCTATTTACTTGTTGGAGAAGACGGAGCAAAATGGGGACCTAATGACAAGAGTGCATATATAATAGAAGGAAAATCTTGGGTCAACAACCACGCACATATACTTAAAATTAACGATTGCTTATCTGACAAGTTAGTTGAATACTATCTTGTTGCAAAAGATTTACAAGAGTTTATTACAGGAGCAATAGTTCCAAAACTTACTCAACAAGCACTAAGAAACATCCCCATCCCAGTCCCCCCTCTCCCCGTTCAAGAGCAGATTGTATCCGAGTTAGATTTGCTTAGTGGCATTATAGAAAAGAAGCGCGAGCAACTGAAAGAACTCGATGCACTGGCACAATCTATATTCTATGATATGTTTGGAGACCCCATAACTAATGAAAAGGGATGGGAGGTGAAGAAGTTGGGAGAGGTGTGCGATAAAATTGGAGATGGTTTACATGGAACTCCTACATATGACGAGAATGGAGAAATTGCATTTATAAATGGCAATAATCTTATCGATGGCAAGATATTAATTACAGATAGAACACTATTTGTAAATGAATTAGAGGCACAGAGATACAGAATTGACATGAATACTAATACAATTCTTCTGTCTATTAATGGAACATTGGGGCGAACTGCAATATACAGAAATGAAAACATTATATTAGGAAAGAGCGCATGTTATTGTAATATAAATGACAAGTTTTTGACAACAAAGTATGTAGAATGCTTAATGAATAGTCTCCAATTTAAGATGTTTCTTGAAGATAATTCTTCAAAAAGCACTATAAAGAATGTTGGTTTAAAGGTCATTAGAAACTATGAAATCATCCTCCCTCCCCTCCCCCTCCAGCACCAATTTGCCACCAAGATAGAGGCAATAGAGAAGCAGAAGGAACTGATAAAGCAATCTATAAGCGAAACCGAAACCCTGTTCAATGCAAGAATGCAGGAGCACTTTGGGTAATGAATAATTAGTAATTAGTAAAGAGTAAAGAGTAATTAGTAAAGAGTAATTAGTAAAGAGTAAAGAGTAATTGGGAAGGAGTAGAGGAATTAGTATGAAGGAGAATGTGTTACTTGATAAAAGCAAGTTATTTGCATTGAGAATTATAAAGTTATATAAGTTTCTCGTTGAACAAAGGTGCGAGCGCATCCTTTCTAAACAAATTCTGCGAAGTGGAACAAGTGTAGGTGCAAATGTAAAGGAGGCTGCCTTCGCGCAATCAAAAGCGGACTTTCAAGCAAAGATTTTTATTGCCCAAAAGGAATGTGCTGAAACGGAATATTGGTTAGAACTCTTATACGAAAGCGATTACATAAACAAAACTGAATTTGATAGTATTTACAGAGATTGTCAGGAGTTAATGAAAATATTAGTTTCTTCAACCAAAACCCTACAGGGGAAAAATAGTAAGGAATGAAGAATCTTAAAAGCAAAAGAGTAATGAGAAAAAAGAGTTACTCACTACTCACTACTATTTACTAATTGACCATGCGTAATTTCGATTATATAAAGGACCTTGGCCTGCACGACCTGCACCGCCTTTGCTCGGCATGCGAGGAGAACCAAGTCAGCAATCCCGACATCAGTGCCATCAGCGCACGAAGGGCGTTGGAATATCTGGTGAGGGCCCTGTACAGGATGAAGAACATAGAGGTGGGCGAACGCACCTCGCTCTTCGAACTGGTGGACGGCATGCCCTTCAAGGAGTTCATCGGCGACGACCGCACCATGATGGCGGTGCACTATGTGCGCAAGGTGGGCAACGTTGCCGCACATGCCGGAAACACTGGCAAGCGAGAATCGTTCTTCTGTCTGCTGAACCTCTACAACGTGGTGGGTGCCATACTCCTGAAACTTCGTGTGGTCAGCGAGGTTCGCCCCTTCGACAAGACACTGGTGCCCAATTCCATAGAACGCACGTTCGTGACACCATCCCCCACCGTACCTCCCTCCACGGATGCACTGGTGCAATCCTCGGACATGAGTGCCGTGGAAGACACCACACCCGTGGCACAGGTGGCATGCGACATCTCCGAGGCGGAGACACGCCGGATGTACATAGACCTGATGCTTCGCGAAGCAGGGTGGCAGGTATTGTCCGCCGAAGGTACCGTGGAACCGCTGAAGGCGTGCATAGAGGTGGAACTCAAGGGCATGCCCAACGCACACGACACGGGCCGTGCCGACTATGTGCTCTTCGGAGGCGACGGCAAGCCTCTGGCCGTGGTGGAGGCCAAGCGTACGTCCGTCTCTCCCACCAAGGGCAAGCACCAGGCGGAACTGTATGCCGATTGCCTGGAACGCCAGTACGGCACAAGGCCGGTGATATACTACACCAACGGGTTCGAGACATACATAATAGACGGCCTTGGCTATCCTCCGCGCCGCCTGTATGCCTTCCACACGGCCGCCGACCTGGAATGGATCATCCAGCAACGCAAGCGCAAGGACATAACGGACTTCAGCGTGAAGCCCCACATCACCGACCGCGACTATCAGAAGATGGCCATAAAGGCGGTGTGCGAGCACCTGAACGGCATGCACCGCAGGGCACTGCTGGTGATGGCCACTGGTACGGGCAAGACACGCGTGTCCATATCGCTGGTGGACGTGCTCATGCGCAACGGCTGGGTGAAGAACGTCCTGTTCCTGGCCGACCGCACAAGTCTGGTGAACCAGGCGCACAAGAACTTCGTGAAACTCCTGCCCCACACCACCACCTGCGTGCTGAGCGACAATGCCTCGGGCATGGAGCGCGACATGCAGGCAAGGATAATGTTCTCCACCTACCAGACGATGATAAACTGCATAGACACGGACGAGAAGACCTTCTCCGTGGGACGCTTCGACCTGATAATAGTGGACGAGGCGCACCGCTCCATCTTCGGAAAGTTCGGGGCCATATTCCACTACTTCGATGCGATGCTCGTGGGCCTTACCGCCACACCGCGCCACCAGGTGGACAAGAGCACCTACGATGTCTTCGAAATGGAGCACGGCGTGCCCAACTATGCCTACGAACTGGAGGATGCCGTGAATGATGGATACCTGGTGAACTGGAAGGGGCTGAAGCGCGGTTCGATGATACTGAAGGAGGGAATAAAGTACAACAGCCTTTCAGCCAAGGAAAGGGAGCAACTGGAGGAAGTCTGGCAATACGAACAGGCCGTAAAGCCCCTGGAGGAGCCTGCCCTGGGCATGGTGGCGGAAGATGAGGCGGAATACGGCCGTCCGCAATATGTGCGCGACATAGCCAGCGGCGAGATATTCAACTACATATACAACAGGGACACCGTGGATGCCGTGCTCCAGGACCTGATGGAGAACGGCATAAAGGTTCAGTATGGCGAGCGCATAGGCAAGACGATAATCTTTGCCTACAACCACAGGCATGCGGAAATGATAGTGGAGCGCTTCTGCAAACTTTATCCCGAATACGGCCCCGACTTCTGCGTGCTGATAGACAACTACGTGACCTATGCCCAGGACCTGATAAACCGCTTCGAGGTGAGGGACGCCGACCCGCAGATAGCCGTGTCGGTGGACATGCTGGACACGGGCATTGACGTGCCTGACATAGTGAACCTGGTCTTCTTCAAGACGGTGAAGAGCCGCATAAAGTACGAGCAGATGAAGGGACGCGGCACACGCCTGTCGCCCGACCTCTTCGGCGAGGGCAAGGACAAGGAGGGCTTCTACATCTTCGACTGGTGCCGGAACCTGGAATTCTTCGAGGACAAGGACAACGGGGATTGTGCTGCCACGACGGTGTCGCTGACGGAACGCCTCTTCGGCCTGCGTGCGGAGATAGCCTTCCATCTGCAACACCAGCAGTATCAGGAGGACGAGTTTGCCCGTGGCCTGCACGACGGGCTGAAGGCCATGCTGAAGGAACAGGTAGCCGCCTTGTCGGACTCGCACATATCGGTGCGTAAACGATGGGAAACGGTGAGCCGCTTCAAGACGGACGAGGCATGGATGTCGCTCTCGCAGGTGGATGTGCAGACACTGAAGACGGACATAGCACCCCTGTTGCCCAAGAACACGGCCGAGGTGACGGCAAAGATGTTTGACGCCATAATGCTCAGCATACAACTGGGCCTCGTGAACGAGGAATATAACGCGAACAACAAGATAGAGAAGGTGCGCACGCTGGCCGGCACGCTGATAGAGAGCAAGGCCACCCTGCCCCAGGTGCAGGCAAAGATGAAGACACTGAAGGAGGTGCTGTCGGCCACGGCATGGGAGAACGTCTCCCTGCGCTGGCTGGAGAAGGTGCGCAAGGACCTGCGCGACCTGATGCAGTTCCTGCGCGAGGGCAAGGGCCGCTGGTTTGTGGTGGACATAAAGGACGTGATTACCGACGAGGGCGAGACAACAGGCGTGGCTCCGCGCATCACCTACAAGCAGCGCGTACTGGACTTCCTGGCACAAAATAGGGACCTGCCCGTGCTAAGGAAAATACAGAACCTGCAACAACTCTCCACCCAGGACATAGACGAACTGGAGCGCATCCTGTGGGTGGAACTGGGCAACAGGGAGGACTATGACAAATACACCCTGGGCAAACCCTATGGCGACAACGTGGCGGCCTTCATACGCACCATGGTGGGCGTAGACATGAAGGAGGCGCTGAAGTGCTTCAGCCAGTACCTGTCGGACAACACGCTGAACAGCGAGCAGGAGGATTTCCTGAAGAGCATCATCACCTATGTGTGTGCCAACGGAGACATAACCAAGGACATAGTGGTGAACAGCGCTCCCTTCGACGAGCGCCTGATCGTGTTCCAACCCTACATGATTCCGCTGGGCAAGTACATAGACAACATACACGCGGTAATCAGTCCGCAGGAGTATGCATAGGCGCAAAGGGCCTACAGTTCCTCAAGCAGGAGCATGGACATGAAGCCCAGCAGGAGGGCATACGTTGCCTGCTTCTGATAGCCATGGGCATGGGTTTCGGGTATCATCTCGTCGGAGGTGACGTAGAGCATGGCACCGCCGGCAAAGCCGAGCATAACGGGAAGCAGGGTGGCCGACATGGCGCCGAGACCGTAGCCAACGAGGACTCCCACCACCTCCAGCAGACCTATGGCAAGGGATATCATGAAGGTGCGCGCATGCGACACTCCTGCCAGCAACAGGGGGGCGATGATTACCATGCCCTCGGGAATGTTGTGGAAGGCAATGCCAAGGGTAACAGCCCACGAGGTTACCTCGTCGCCGTTCATGCTGACGCCGGCGGCTATGCCCTCGGGGAACTTGTGTATGGCAATGGCCATGACGAAAAGCATGATGCGGTTCAGCGATGCATTGTTGCGATGCTCCTCCGTGTCCAGTCCCGTGATGGTGTGCATGTGTGGCGTTACAAGGTCTATGACGTTCAGGAAGAAGGCACCTGCCATCACTCCCGCCACTATAAGCCACCAGGGCATACCCTCTCCCACCCCCTCGAAGGCAGGTACTATAAGTCCTATGGTGGATGCCGCCAGCATAATACCGGCACAATATCCCAGGACGGTGTCGTTCCACTTGTGTGGCAATTCCTTTATAAAGAAGCCGAGCACGGAACCCAGCATGGTGGCTCCGCATAGTCCGGCTGCGCTGATAAGTAGTTGTTGCATAGTGTGCGTATGTTATTGCTCTGCAAAGATACGATTAAGCGAGAGAAAAAGCAAATGTTATTTGATTTTTCCGAGCGAGAGTATCTTAGAGTCGCAAGACTCAAGGATACGATTAAGTGAGAGAAATCCCAAATAATTTGAGGATTTCCGAGCGAGAGTATCTTGGAAGCACCAGAGTTTGGACTCATTCTTCGGGAGTTCCCATTTCTGTCCTCGGTGGCGGTAAAATGAGCCGCCACTGGCGGTGAACTTTATCGCCGAGGGCGGTTCATTTTACCGCCACCGACGGCTAACGGAAGCCCCCTATAGGGCCAACAGCAAGAAAACACGTTAACTACGTAATCTTACGACTTAGACCTCCCGACGATCCAGATGCTGGATTCGTACAACAGCCACATGGGCATGGAGACAAGCAGGAGGGTGAAGACATCGGCGGTGGGGGTGATGATTGCTCCTACTACGAGCAGGGCCACAACAACATGGCGGCTGTAGCGGCGCATCATGCCGGCATTGATGATGCCCATGCGACCCATTATCCAGCACACGACAGGGATTTCAAACACGAGACCCATGGAGAGGCTTATCGTCAGGAGAGTGTCGATGTAGGACTCTATAGTTACGGTGTTCTCCACCACATCGCTGACCTGATACGTGCCGAGGAAACGGAACGTGAGGGGAAAAATGAGGAAGTAACTGAGCAGCATGCCCGACATGAACATGACATAACCGCTGGAAACGAGTTGCACGGCATAGTGCCTCTCCCTGTCATACAGTGCCGGGGAAACGAAACGGAACAATAAATATATAATGTATGGCAGGGCAAGCATGAAGCCCACATAAAAAGAGGTCTTGACATGCAAGAGGAACTGCTGTGCCAAGCCCGTGTTGATGAGGCGCACGTCCATGGGGAGCATGGCACTGCCCTCCCCTGCTCCGGAAAAGAATTCCGCCACCCGTTGCAACAGGCGGTAGGTAATGAAGTCCGCCTGCCGGGGGGCAAGGATAATGCCGAACAACGCATCCTTGAAGCAGAAGGCCGCAACGGCGCACACCGCCACGGCAATGATCATGCGGATAAGACTGCTGCGCAACTCGTCGAGATGCTCCCAAAAGGTTTGAGGTTCAGACACGGGTGACTGGAGTGAAAGGGTGTAGGGAGTTTAGGGACTTTAAAGTACTTAGGGTCCTTAGAGTCCTTAGGGATAATTATTCTTCTTTCTTCTCTTCCTCCTTGCCGTTCATGCCGTCCTTGAAACTGCGCACGCCCTTTCCAAGGCCCTTCATGAGTTCTGGTATCTTCTTGCCTCCGAAGAGAAGCAGTACCACAAGGGCAATGACGATAATCTCTTGTAATCCTATTCCGAACATATTGGTTTCGTTTACTTGTTAGTGTTGTTCTTGCATTATACCTACAGGGTATCCCTTTTCAGTTTCTCAATGAAGGCATCTATCTTGTGCAGCTCCTTAGGGATGTTTATCCTCTGCGGGCAGTGATGGTTGCACTGCTTGCATCCGATGCAATGGTCGGCCTGTCGCAACTTGGGCACGCTACGGTCGTAACCCACCAGGAAGGCACGGCGTGCCTTGCGATAGTTCTCGTCCTGGCGGCTTTCGGGCACGTTGCCTTCATTCACGCACTTGTTGTAGTGCAGGAGAATGGCCGGTATGTCTATGCCGTAGGGGCAGGGCATGCAATACTTGCAATCGTTGCAGGGGATGGTGGGATACTGCTCTATGAGTTTGGCGGTATCGAAGAGGAACTGGGTCTCATCCGAGGTCAGCGACACAAGGGGCGAGAAGGAACGGATGTTGTCCTGCAGGTGCTCCATGTAGGTCATACCGCTGAGTACGGTGAACACATTGGTTTGAGTGCCCAGGAAACGGAATGCCCACGAAGCAACGCTTCGCTCGGGGCTGCGCTGCTTCAGACGTCCCACGATATGGTCGGGGAGTTTGGACAGACGGCCTCCGAGAAGGGGTTCCATCACCATTACGGGTATGCCCCGCTTGGCACACTCGTTGTAGAGGTATTCCGCACCTATGCCGCTTCCCTTGGCAATGTGCCAGTCCACGTAGTTCATCTGCAGGAGCACGAAGTCCCAATGGTATGTGTCGTGCAGGGCAAGGAGTTCGTCGAACACCTCCTTGGAACCGTGGAAAGACCATCCAAGATGACGGATACGGCCGGCCTTGCGCTCCTCCTGAAGGAAGTCCAGCATACCGTTGTCCACGTAGCGCTTGCGGAAATTGTCCATACCTCCGCCACCCAAGGAGTGAAGCAGGTAGTAGTCGATATAGTCCACCTGCAATTCGCGGAAGGAGCGGTGGTACATGGCCAGGGAGTTCTCGCGTGAGGAGTCGGAGAAGTTGGAGAGTTTCGTGGAGACATAGTACGACTCGCGCGGATGGCGCTTGAGGGCGATACCCGTGGCACGCTCCGACTTGCCCTGCACATAGACAGGCGACGTGTCGAAGAAGTTTACACCGTGCTCTATGGCATAATCCACAAGGCTGTTCACCGCCTCCTGGTCAATGATGTCTCCCTTGCCCTCGGGATTGGGGATGGTGGGCCATCGCATGCAACCGTAGCCGAGCAGGGAAACCTTATCCTCGCCCAGGGCAGGGAAACTGCGGTATGTCATCTTGTCAGTGGGAACAGGGCCAAGTTCGCCTGCCCCCCCTGCCTGCTCCTGTCCTGCACCGCATCCCGCCAGGGCTGCCGTAGCGGAAGTGACACCCAGTATCTTGAGAAATTCGCGTCTATCCATAGTGTTCTTATATATATTATATTATACGGTGACTGTCGTGCCCTTCCACATAAATGGCGCTGAAGGGACGTGCCGGACAAAGGTTCTCGCATGCGCCGCATCCTATGCAGCGCTCGGTGTTGACAACAGGTATCTTCAGTTTCTTCTTGCCGCCGTCCTCCAGATCAACCATCTGTATGGCTCCCGTAGGACAATGGCGCTCGCAATTGCCACACGACTGACCGTCGCGCACGGGGATGCAGTTCTTCCTGATCCACACGGCATGGCCTATCTGCACGGAGGACTTCTCCTCGCGTGTAATGGGATGTATGGCACCCGTAGGGCAGACATCGGCGCACCTGGTACATTCGGGGCGGCAATATCCACGCTCGTAGGACATCTCGGGTTGCATAAGCCGTGAAAGGTCGGAAGAGGGTCTGAGCACTCCATTGGGGCATGCGGACACGCAAAGTTGGCATGCCGTACAATGCTGGGCGAAATGGCGTGCGCTCATGGCTCCTGAGGGCAGGATGTGCTTCTCGCGCTTGGGGGCCACCTTGTCCTCTATCTCGGCCAAACCGCCATCCACCTTCGTCTTCTGTGCCTTCAGGGCTGTGGATGCCATGAAGACCGCACCACCGGCAAGAAAGGCACGGCGGGAGTCGGACACCTTTTCATTAGAGGGCGTATCGCACTGGCACGAGGTGCACTGGGCAGGCTTGTGGGCATAGCGTATGGCTCCCTTCTTGCACTTGCCTATGCAATCCATACATGCCACGCAACGGCTATAGTCAATCCTGTGACCTGCCACATCTATGCACGAAGCCTTGCAGTTCCTGGCACAAAGTCCGCAATCTATGCACTTGCTCGTGTCTATGACGGGACGAAACCATGAGAAGCGCGACAGGAAACCCAACACCGTGCCTACGGGACAGATGGTATTGCAATATGTGCGACCGCCACGCCATGCCAGCACGGCAAGCACAAGCAGGGTGCAGACGGCCACGCCAAGGGTAAGGCCGCTCTTCTGCCACACCTCGGTTTCGTAAAACGCATAACTGCCGGCACGCTCTGTCAGGTAGGCCAAACCGTTGTTGCCCCATTGCCACAAGGGGGCGAGAAGGCTACCGGCAATACGTCCGTATGCACTATAAGGTGCAATGAGTTTGGCCAGCACACCACCGCCCAATGCCAGGGAAAGGATGAACAGCACCAGCATGATGTAGCGGAGCCATGACTTGGCCGGAGAATAGGTGTAGCGGTTCTTTCTGGCCTTCTTTCCCATCCAGGCGAATATGTCCTGCATAATGCCGAGGGGACAGATTATGGAGCAGTAGACACGTCCGAACACAAGGGTAAGCACCACGAGCAGTACCACCACTCCAAAGTTCATTGCCAATACAGCAGGCAGGAACTGCACCTTCGCCATCCATCCGAACCAAAGGTGGACGGTACCGGTGAAGTCAAGGAACAAGGCCGTAACGAGCAAGAAGAATATCGTTGCCAGGCCAATTCTCAGTTTTCTCAACATGGTATATAAAATATTATCAAGACAACATTAAACCCCAATAGGTCAGTAGACTGTTACCAGCTAATGACTGATTTGGGTTAAAGCAATGAGTTCATCCGGGCCAGATACTTGCCGATGATGTCGAACTCGAGGTTGACCACCGTGCCGACCTTGAAATTATGGAAGTTGGTGTGCTCAAAGGTGTAGGGAATGATGCAGACCTGGAAGGTGTCGTCCGTGGGACGGCATACGGTGAGGGATACACCGTTGACGGTTACACTCCCCTTGTCCACACAGAAATATCCCCTGCGTACCATATCCTTGCTGCTCTCGTACTTGAAAGTGAACTGATGCGAACCTTCCTGGTCCTCTATGGCTATGCAACGTGCCGTCTGGTCGACATGACCCTGAACAATGTGGCCGTCCAAACGACCGTTCATGAGCATCGAACGCTCCACATTGACCTCGTCGCCCACGGAGAGCAGACCTATATTGGTGCACTCCAGAGTCTCGCGCATGGCAGTAACGGTGTACGTACCGTCCTGTATGCTCACCACGGTAAGGCACACACCGTTGTGCGCCACACTTTGGTCAATGCTGAGTTCATCTACAAATGAGCATGAAAGGGTCAGATGCACATTGTCCTGCTCATGAACAATGCCCACAACACTGGCGGTTTCTTCTACAATACCACTGAACATATATTCTCTAAATTATAGGGTGTTTTATGCTATACGCAGGCAAAGATACAAAGTTTTATGCACATAACACCCCGCCTCCTACTCCTAAAAAATGTTAACGTATGAAACCAAACTTCATCTTATCAGTCAAAATGAAGAAATAATACACATGCGAAAAAAATTAATTTCGTAACTTTGCGCAGGAAAATAAATAACGACATTCCATAAAAACAATGATGAGAAAATCAGCAATCGCTCTGTTCATGATGTGCACCATGAGTGCATGGGCAGAGACATGGACCCTGCACGACTGCATACAGCATGCCATGCAGAACAACATCACCGTACGCAAGAACCGTATCAGCGAGGAGAGCAGCGAAGCATCGCTGACCCAAAGCAAAAGCGCCCTGTGGCCTTCACTCAGTTTCAGCACCTCGCATGGCGTGAACTACCGCCCCGGACAGGAAACGGAATCCATCCGTCCCGTCGACGGAGAACTTGTAAGCACACCCAACACCAGCTGGAACAGTTCATACGGAATAAACATGAACTGGACAGTGTGGAACGGAGGCATAAACCACAAGAACGTGAAGGCACAGGAGGTAACCGGCGAAATCAACCGCCTGGCCACAGAGACAAGCGAACTGACCGTACAGGAACAGATAGTACAACTCTACGTGCAGATCATGTACACGAGAGAGGCGGTAAAGGTGAACCAGGCTCTTGTGGAAACGGCACGCCAACAGTACGAAAGGGGCTGCGAAATGCACAAGGAGGGACAGATGTCCAAGGCTGATCTGGTACAACTGGAGGCCCAGTATGCCAGCGCACAATACGATGTGGTGAATAGCAATGCCCAAGTGCAGAACTATATCATGCAACTGAAAAAGTTGCTCCAACTTGACATGGATGTGGATTTTGACGTAACAGGCAACACACCCTCGGACGAAGCCGTGATGGCAGTCATCCCCCAAGCCGAGAGCGTATATGAAAAAGCACTGCTCACACGACCCGAAATACGCAGTGCCGAGAAAAGCATAGAGAGTGCCGAACTGCAATATAACATAGCAAAGCGCGGATACTACCCCACCATAGGACTAAACGCAGGCATATCCGACAGCCACAATTCGGGCAGCCAGAACGATGTAGGCAAGCAGATGAAGAACAACCTGAACATGAGCGCATCGGTGAGCCTCAGCGTTCCCATCTGGGACCAGCGCCGTACCAGCACGAACAAGCAGAAGGCCCTACTGCAGAAGACAACCGCACAACTGGATCTGGAGGACAGGAAGAGCAGTCTGTCAAACACCATAGAGCAGTTCTGGCTGAATGCCGTGACCGGACAGAACCGCTTTGTCTCCGCACAGGCCAAATGCAAGAGCCAGCAGGCAAGTTACGAACTGGTAAACGAGCAGTTCAACAACGGCCTGAAAAATGTCGTTGACGTACTGCAAAGCCGCGACAACATCCTGGCGGCAGAACAGGATAAACTCCAGAGCAAATACACCTTCTTGCTGAACCTGCAACTGCTCAAGTTCTACATGGGCGAGAACCTTGACCTGTAAGACGGATTAACAGAAACTACAAAGAAGAACAACAAGAAACAATACAACAACAGACATGAAGAAAAATATTATCATGGCACTGGCACTGGCCTCAATGCTGGTTGCTTGCGAAAGCGGTCCGAAGTTTGAATATACAGAAGGCGAGATTACCCGCGGCGACATCACCACAAGCGTCACCGCCACTGGTACCATCGAACCTGTGACAAGCGTACAGGTAGGTACACAGGTGTCAGGCATAGTAAGCAAACTGTATGTGGACTACAACAGCGTGGTGAAGGCAGGACAGGTGATAGCCGAACTGGACCGCACAAACCTGATTTCCGAACTGGAGAGCGCCACGGCTCAGTTGCGCAGCGCAGAAAGCGACTACGAGTACCAGAAGACAAACCACGAGAGATACAGGAACCTGTACGACAAGGGCCTGGTGTCTGCCAACGAGTACGAGAAGGCACGCCTTTCATACAGCCAGTCGGAACAGACCGTTACCCAGCGCAGGGAAAACGTCAAGAAAGCCCGCACCAACCTGGGATACGCCACCATTACCAGCCCCATAGACGGCGTGGTACTTAGCAAGGAGGTGGAAGAGGGACAGACCGTGGCTTCAAGTTTCAACACCCCCACCCTGTTCAACATAGCACAGGACCTGACACAGATGCGCGTGATTGCCGACGTGGATGAAGCCGACATAGGCGAGGTGCGCGAAGGACAGCGTGTAAGTTTCACCGTGGATGCCTTCCCCAGCATGGTGTTCGAGGGCAGCGTGCAGCAGGTCCGCCAGGAGGCAGCAACAGAAAGCAACGTCGTTACCTACGAGGTGGTGATATCCGCTCCCAACGATGACCTGAAACTGAAACCCGGACTGACGGCAAACGTGACGATATTCACCATGGAGGTAAAAGACGTTGTCACCGTTCCTGCCAAGGCGCTGCGCTTCACTCCGCGCGAGATGATGCTGAACAAGGACGAGAGCATAGAGGACTGCCAGGGCAAGAGCAAGGTGTGGATGCGCCAGGGCAACACATACAAGGCAGTGAGCGTGGAAACAGGCGTGACAAACGGCATGCTCACCGAGGTGAAGAGCGGCCTGAAGCCCGGCGACATGGTGGTTACCGACCTGCGTGCACAGATGCCCGAGGTGGAGCAGCAGCAGACACAGAACCCCTTCATGCCCGGTCCCCGCAACAGGAACAACAACAAGAACGCAAAGAAGTAAAAGTGGCCAGACCCCATACTGACACAACACAAATATTATGGCTGAATTCAAGGAAAACACCAACGTGGACGAACACGGACGCAAATGCATCATAGAACTGCAGAACGTGAAGCGCGAGTTCCATGTCGGAAGCGAAACAGTAAGGGCCCTCAGAGGGGTTTCGTTCAAGATACATGAAGGCGAGTTCGTTACCATCATGGGCACATCGGGTTCGGGCAAGTCTACCCTGCTCAACCAACTGGGATGCCTGGACACTCCCACCAGCGGCGAATACTTCCTGGACGGAGTTCCCGTCAGGAAGATGAAGCGCAGGGAAAGGGCCGTACTCAGGAACAGGAAGATAGGTTTCATCTTCCAGAACTACAACCTGCTGGCAAAGACCACCGCCGTGGAGAACGTGGAACTGCCCCTGATGTACAACAAGAACTACAACTCGCGCCAACGCCGCGAGGCTGCGGTAAAGGCATTGCAGCAGGTGGGGCTGGGCGACCGCCTGGAACACAAGTCCAACCAGATGTCGGGCGGACAGATGCAGCGTGTGGCCATAGCACGTGCCCTGGTAAACAATCCTGCCGTGATACTTGCCGACGAGGCAACAGGTAATCTGGACACCAGGACTTCGTTTGAAATCCTCTGCCTTTTCCAGGAACTGCACCGCCAGGGGCGTACGATAATCTTTGTGACGCACAATCCCGAAATAGCACAGTACTCGAGCCGCAACATCATGCTGCGCGACGGCAAGATACGCTCCGACATCATGAACGAAAACATACTCAGTGCCAAGGAAGCGCTCGACGCACTGCCTTTGCCCCAGGACGACTAACCAGACATAAACAGAAAGACCACAATGAGTTATCTGAATCTACTGAAAGTGGCAATTCGTGCCATACTCAGCAACAAGTTCCGCTCCTTCCTGAGCATGCTGGGTATAATAATAGGTGTTGCCGCCGTAATAATAATGATGGCCATCGGACAGGGTTCCAAGGAGAACGTGAAGGCCGAACTGAGCAAGATGGGCACAAACCTGCTGACCATACGCCCTGGTGCAGAACGGCGCTTTGCCGGTGCACGCCCCGACCCCGCAAGTTTGCAGACACTGAAGGACGAGGACGTGGAAGCCATCAGGCGCGAAGCAACCCTGGTGACACACGTCTCTGCCGAAGTAACTGCCAGCGGACAGGTCATCTACGGAAACAAGAACACTACAGCCACGCTCTACGGCGAGAGTCCGGACTATCTGGAAATCAAGAAGTGGGAACTGGCAGAAGGGGACTGCTTCACAGAGGAGGACTGCATAAAGAACGCCAAGGTGTGTGTGGTCGGAACAACCGTGGTGGAACAACTCTTCGGTGACAAGAACTACAACTGCATAGGCAAGAACATACGCTTCAAGAACATTCCCTTCCGTATCGTGGGCATACTCAAGTCAAAGGGATACAACAACTGGGGCATGGACCAGGACAACCTGCTCATAGCCCCGAACACCACGGTGATGAAGCGTGTGGCCGCACAGACGTGGTACTCTTCGATAGCAGTAAGCGCCCTTAGCGAGGAAATGTCCGAAGCCGCCATTGAAGAGTTGAAGGAAATACTGCGCAGAAGCCATAAGATAAAGGAAGGGGACGAAGACAACTTCACCATCCGCTCGCAACAGGAAATGATGGACACCATGTCCTCCACCATGGACGGCATCACACTGATACTCGTTGTTGCCGCGGCATTCTCCCTGCTGGTGGCCGGTATCGGCATCATGAACATCATGCTGGTGAGCGTGACGGAGCGCACCAAGGAAATCGGCCTGCGCATGAGCGTAGGAGCCAGCGGACTGGACATCATGCTGCAGTTCCTCATTGAAAGCATCATGATTTCCTTGACCGGTGCATTCCTGGGTGTTGCATTGGGATATGGCGGTTCCTTTGCCGCCAAGACATTCCTGATGATGCCCTGCAGTGTGCCCCTGTGGTCAGTATGGCTGAGTTTCGGTGTGTGTGCCTTCATAGGCATATTCTTCGGTTACCTGCCGGCCCGCAAGGCAGCACGTATGGATCCTATTGAGGCAATACGATACGAGTAGATTTGCTTAAAAGAAGTAAAAAACGACTTAAAGCATGCAATATGTCAAATATTTGTTGTAAGTTTGCATTTGGAAACACAAGCAAACAAACACAACATTAAGACCTAAAAGATACATTGCTATGAAAAAAATTATTCTGATATTGCTGCTCCTTATGCCTGTTATGGCAATGGCTCAGAAGGCAAAGGAAGACAAGAATGCCCCCAAGTACCTTAAAGGAGCAGTACCTGTGGAGAACGGTATTGTTACCTTCAGCAAGACATTCCGTGTACCTGGCCAAACCGATGCACAGTTGTACGAGAATATGCTGTTCTACGTGAAGGACAACCTTGTAGTAAAGGGCATCGAGGATGCATGGACCCGCATGCTCAGCGAGGGAAAGGAAGATGGCGTAATAGCTGCACGAGTAGAGGAGTGGATGGTATTCAGCAAGAAATTCCTGTCTCTTGACCAGACACGTTTTCGCTATCAGATAAACGTAACCACCGGTCAGGGTGCCGTGAAAATCACTGTAACCCAGGTGTCATACCTTTATGGCGAAGAGTGGCATGAGAGCAAACCCACAGGTATGGGTGGAGAAATCTACCGTGCCGAAGAGTGGATTACCGATGAACATGCTCTGAACAAGAAGGGGACAAAGGTTCTCTCTGGCAGTGGCAAGTTCCGTCGCAAGACCATAGATCGCGTGAATGAAATCTTCGAGAATGCCATGGACATGTTTGAAGAGAAGGTCAAGGAAGAAAAGTCAAGACAACAGGAAACCAAGGTGCAGAAGCGCCAGTTCGTCGTTGAATAAGCAAATTTATCATGGCAAAGGAAGAACTGAGTTTGGAAGAACAAGTAGAACGAATCAGGGCAAAGCGCAATGGTTCTGGCAATTGGAAAGATCGTGCACGCCGAATCCTGAATAATGTTTTCCTTATACTGGCCGTATGCGGTGTCGTCACCTACTTCTCAGGAGAAGAGAACCACACCAACGGCATGATGTTGGTTGGCATTGCTATGGCATTCAAGTTGGTGGAAATCATCATAAGAATCATCAGATAGGTGCTAAAACTCCTACTCTACACTACGAAGTAAATTGAAAAGACAACTGACAATACTGGCATTGATAACTATAGTGGGCCTACCTTCGTGGGCCCGCTTTGCTGTATCAGGCCAAAGCGATGACTACCTGCTGGAGGACATCCAAAGCGAATACAGAGAACAGGACAACGACAGGAATTCCACCTCGTGGGGACGAGATACAACACGTGGAAAACAGAAACCGCTGCCCATGGGAGTCTTCCAGTGGAAAATAGACAAACGGTTGGGAACTGTAATACCGACAGAGAATACGGATACGGCTGTACATAATTTCCAAAACTGGAAGATGCAGGATGGAATGACAGGAGCATATTCCCATATCGGCAATACAGGTTCTGCCCGCCTTTCGCGCATCTTCATGGACAGAAAGGAAGACCGAGACTTCATTTTCCTGACTCCTCTGGATTATTTCCATGAAGGGGTTGCCAAATTCCTTTTTACCAACACTAAAAGTCCGATAACCAACATAGCCTATCATTCATGCGGAACAAAACAAAACGGAGAAGATAGAGTCAGAGGGAATTTCGCAACAAATATTAATAAGATTTCGGGCATAGGATTCCGGCTTGACTATAACTATGCACGCGGTTACTACTCCAACCAGCAAAACAGTCAATTTGGAGGTATAGTCTACGGCTATTATCTGGGCGACCGTTATAACATGCATGCCTATATCAACGCAAACCACATGAAAAATGCTGAGAATGGAGGTTTGTTAGATGATACATATATAACAGAACCATGGAAATACCAGCAGAAGTTCGGCAGCAAGGATATTCCGGTAAACCTCAACAATACCTGGAACAGGAATGATGACCAGACATATTATCTGACTCATCGATATAATATGGGATATGACCGCGAAATAGAGGTGCCCGATTCCCTGAAACCACAACCGCCCACTGATTCTGAACTGCTCTACGAACTTGACGACTCGGTCCGTGTATTACTTTCTTCCGACAGTGTTGCATGTCAGCAGGTAATTGATTCCCTGCGAACAAAATGGGAGAACGAGTTGGTAAAACCAACGGAATTCGTTTCTGTGGCAAGTATCATCCATACGTTTCAGATGCGAAATCTGGAACATACCTTTATGGACCAGGGCAACAATTCCTCGTTCTACACCAACAAATATTGGGGGGAGGATGGCGACATTAAGGACATAACCAATGTAATGAGTGTGCGCAACACCATAGGATTGGCCATGAACGAAGGTTTCAGGAAATGGGTAAAAATGGGCCTTACATTCTTTGCCACTCATGAATACAGGCGCTATGGTCTTCCGACCCACCTGCCAGACACAGCCTTCCAGACAAACGAGAGCGAACACGAAGTGCTGATCGGAGCAGAAATACGAAAATCACAGGGACGCACATTGCACTACAATGCCAATGGCGAGTTCTGTCTGGTGGGGCCTAATGTCGGTGACTTCAATATCCAAGCAGAAGGCGACCTGAATTTCCGTTTGGGCAAACGTGACTCTGCAACACTGATTGTCCGTGCAAATATACAGAACCAGAAACCGACCTATCTGCTACGCAATTACCGCAACGCATACATCAACTGGAATAATAACAACCTCTCGCGCCAATTCCGCACCGGTCTGCAAGGCGAAATCAGGTATAGCCGTACACGTACAAGACTGCGTTTCGGTTGGGAGAACCTTACAAATTACACCTACCTGGCCATGGATAACACCCTCAAACCAGGTGCTCCCGAAGGAAGTGTCATTCCTGGGGATTACACTCACAATATAGGTGTGCATCAGAGTGATGCCAGTGTGCAGGTATTTACAGCATCCATTTTCCAGGATTTGATATGGAAGGTGTTTGGATGGGAAAACGAGGTGACATTACAGCACAGCACCAATCAGGATGTACTGCCATTGCCATTGATAAACATATACTCCAACATATATCTGCAATTCCGTATAGCCAAGGTTTTGCGTGTGCAATTAGGAGGAGACCTACGCTTCTTTACAGGATACTATGCACCGGATTATTTTGGTGCTGCCGGCATGTTTGCAGTACAGGATGCCTGTCATACACGCATAAAAAACGGCAATTATCCTATTGTGAACGTGTATGCCAACCTACATTTGAAACACTGCCGAATATACGTCAATGTGGCACATGTAAATGCAGGGGCAGGAAACATGTTCCTTGCCCCTCACATGCCCATGAATCCGATGACGATAAATTTCGGTCTTTCATGGAACTTCTTTAATTGATATAGATATGAAGAACATTTACTGGGGATTTATAGGATGCGGTGAAGTGACGGAGCGCAAAAGCGGTCCTGCCTTCAGTCTGATAGAAGGCAGCAGTGTTGTTGCAGTCATGTCGCGCAACAAGGAAAAAGCAGCCTCCTATGCAGAACGTCACAACATACCACGTTATTACACGGATGCACAATCACTAATAAATGACCCTCAAGTAAATGCTATATACATTGCCACCCCACCCTCTTCACATGCCACCTACGCCATCATGGCCATGAAAGCCGGCAAACCTGTGTATGTAGAGAAACCCTTGGCTGCTTCATACATGGATTGTCAGCGCGTAATGCGTATCAGTGCGCAAACCGGGGTTCCATGTTTTGTGGCATACTATCGTCGTTGTCTGCCATATTTTAATAAGGTAAAGCAACTAATTGCAGAAGGAGCAATAGGCAAGGTCATCAACGTACAGATCAGGTTCTCAGTTCCACCACGCGACCTTGACTACAACAGTACCAATCTGCCTTGGCGTGTACAACGCGATATTGCCGGAGGCGGATACTTCTATGATTTGGCCCCCCACCAGATAGATCTCCTCCAAGAGTTCTTCGGCCCTATAGTCCACGTAGGCGGTTTCCATGCCAATCGTGGCGGACTGTATCAGACAGAAGATACAGTTTCCGCATCTTTTGCCTTTCAGGACGGCATGCCGGGAAGCGGCAGCTGGTGTTTTGTTGGGCATGAAAGTGCAAAGACTGACCAAATTGAGTTGATTGGCGAAAGGGGGCGTATATGCTTCTCTGTCTTTACATATAATCCAATTATACTCCAAACCAGTAGTGGCGAGCAGGAGATTACAGTTCCCAATCCCAAACATGTCCAACTTCCGCTTATCCAACAGGTGGTCAAACATCTGCAAGGTTCAGACGTATGCACCTCCGATTGCACCTCCGCAACAAGTGTTAACTGGGTTATGGACCGTATCTTGGGCAAGATATAGCACACCTCCGACACCTCAGTACCCAGTCAGTACTCCCGTGAGAGTGCCGAAACATGATTGGAGAATATTCCCCAGACATCATTTTCCTTGCTCTCTAAATTTGTTCACAAGTATGTCTACACAAAGAACTCGGTGAGAGAGCGTATAGGCAACATCTCCACGCTGTTCGGTTCTGTTATAATACCATTCCAGTTAGGGCCTATATCGGATGACTTTTACGTTAGAGCAGTTTTTAAAGGTATCCCTTTCGACTTTTAACCCTTTGGGGATACGGATTTCATATAGATTGGTACAGGCAGAGAAGGCCGCCTTCCCTATCTTTCTTACCGATGGGGGAAGGCTGATGTCTGTCAGGCCAGAGCATCCTTGAAAAGCAAGCCATCCTATCTCTGTTACCGACGGAGGAATATCAATGCTGTTCAGACTGGAGCAACCTGCGAAAGAACCCTTCTCTATCTTTGTAATAGATGGAGGAATTGTGATATTCTGCAGATTAGAACAACCAAGAAATACCATTTTACCAATCCCTGTTACCGATGGTGGGAGACTAACAGTCGTGAGATTGCTGCAAGCCTGAAAAGCGCCATCTCCTATCTCCCTTACTGATGATGGAATACTGATGTTCCTCAGACAGGAGCAACCTTGAAAAGTTCCGGATTCAATCTCTGTTATTGATGGAGGAATGACTATACTATACAAACTAGAACAGCCTTGGAAAGCACCATCCTTAATAGCATTTACCGATGATGGAATGGCAATATTCTCCAAACTGGTGCAGCCAAGAAATGCCATACTCCCAATCACCCTTACTGATGACGGAATGGTGACGTTATTTAAGTTGGAGCAACCAGAGAAGACCCAGTTTCCTATCTCCGTTACTGATTCTGGGATAGTGATGCCAACAAGACTTGTGCATCTTTGGAAAGCGCCATCTTCAATCTTACTTTCCAAAGACATATCTGCAACACCTAATGAAAAAGTATCCATTCCACGGGGCGAGGCAGTAATGTTCTTCAGACAATCACAACCAAGGAAAGCCATCTTCCCGATTTTTGTTACCAATGGAGGTATGGTGAAATCAATCAAACCTGTACAACCACAGAATGATTTATCTCCAATTTTCCTTATCCATCGCGGAAGAATAATTTCTTGAAGAGAAAAGCAACCATGGAAAGCCTCATCATCAATCTCTTCCAACCATTCCGGCAAAGAAATCTCCTTAAGGTTCTCACAACCATAGAAAACCCTTTTACCTATTTTCCTTACCCACTTGGGTACAATGACTCTCCTTAGTTCTAAACATCCCCTGAAAGCCTCGTCTTCTAACTCCAATATCCACTCAGGAATAATGCCTACACCGTCCTTGATTTCGTATTTAGCCATGATAAATCTTCCTTTTCACAAGGTAAAGATACAATTTAACATGCAAAATCACAAATATATTTGAATAATTCCAATTATGCTCATACTGGAAACAAGTCCCCTCTATCTTAACTTGATATGAGATTATTTTAAAATTCCCAAGTTCACGACTTCCGTCATCAACACCACACTAAGAGAGAGGAAAGGCAGATATTTGTTAAGAAATCCTATAATAATAATGTATGTACCTGTATAATCGGTTAAAATGCGTACCTTTGCACGAAGAATAAAATAAACATACAGACATTATGGAACAAGGTGACCTGCAAAAGGGACTTACCTCGCAGGAGGTGGAAGACAGTAGACGGAAACACGGTACTAACATTCTCACTCCACCCAAGAAGACTTCATTGTGGATTCAGTTCCTGGAGAAGTTTGAAGACCCCATCATACGCATCCTGCTCTTTGCATGGGTGCTGGCCATGATAATCTCGGCAATACATTGCTGGGGACCCGACCAGAAGGGACTGGAGGCTTTCATAGAACCCGTGGGCATCTTCTTTGCCATAATGCTGGCAAGCACCATAGGCTTCTTCTTCGAAGCCAAGGCGGCAAAGGCCTTTGAGGTGCTGAACCAGGTGAACGACGACATACCGGTGACGGTGGTACGCGACGGACACGTTACCGAAACCACCAGGGCGGACATCGTCGTGGGCGACATAGTGATGCTGGGCACTGGCGACGAGATTCCTGCGGACGGCATCCTGCTGGAGTCCGTTTCCCTGCAGGTGAACGAATCCACCCTTACCGGCGAACCTCTGATTTCCAAGACTACAACAGAGGCCGACTTCGACCCGGAGGCCACCTATCCTTCCAACCAGACAATGCGCGGAACCACCGTGGTGGACGGGCACGGCATCATGCAGGTGCAGGCCGTGGGCGACGCCACAGAGTATGGCAAGGTGAACCAGGGAGCACAGATGGACAACAATCTGGACACTCCCCTTCAGTTGCAACTGAAGCGTCTGGCAGGCATCATCAGCAAGGCCGGCTACACCATAGCGGCACTGACTTTCCTGGTGCTCACCGCCAAGGTGTTCTTACAGGGCGGAGAGGCCGGCAACTTCTACTACATAGAGCATATCCTAAACAATTTCATGATAGCCGTCACCCTGGTGGTGGTATCCGTGCCCGAAGGCCTGCCAATGAGCGTAACGCTGAGCCTGGCACTGAGCATGAACCGCATGCTGAAGGCCAACAACCTGGTGCGCAAGATGCATGCCTGTGAGACGATGGGAGCCACCACAGTCATCTGTACGGACAAGACCGGCACACTGACACAGAACCAGATGCGTGTGAACACAACATCGTTCTTCCCCCTGAAGGAGCAGAAGTTGGCAGAGGACAATGCAAGCATGCTCATACGCGAGGGCATAGCGGTGAACTCCACGGCAAACCTGAACCGGACGGACGGCACCGTCAAGACCTTGGGTAACCCCACCGAGGCAGCCATGCTGCTTTGGCTTGACGCACAGGGACACGACTATGAGAAGTTGCGCTCCGGAGCCAGGACAGTGAACCAACTTACCTTCTCCACCGAGCGCAAGTACATGGCCACCGTGGTAGACTCTCCCCTTTTGGGAAGCAAGGTGCTCTACATGAAGGGCGCACCCGAGATAGTGCTTGGACATTGCAAGGACGTGGCCATGGAAAACGACACAAAGCCTGCCGCCGACATGCGTGCCGACATAGAATCGCTCCTGCTCTCCTACCAGAATCAGGCCATGCGCACACTGGGATTTGCCTACAAGATACTTACCGACAAGGAAGCAGAGACTCCATACGAGGACGGCAGGCTGTCGGCCAGGGACCTCACCTATCTGGGTGTGGTGGCCATATCCGACCCCGTCAGGGAGGACGTGCCCCGTGCCGTGGGTGCATGCCGCAAGGCCGGCATAGACATAAAGATAGTTACTGGCGACACTCCTGCCACCGCACGCGAGATAGCACGTCAGATAGGCATCTGGACACAGGAGGATTCGGACAAGAACATAATCACAGGCCCTGCCTTTGAAGCCCTGTCCGACGAAGAGGCCGCCAAGCGGGTACAGGCTCTGAAGATCATGTGCCGTGCACGTCCCACCGACAAGCAACGCCTGGTACAACTCCTGCAGGAACAGGATGCCGTAGTGGCCGTGACGGGCGACGGCACCAACGATGCCCCTGCACTGAAGGCGGCACAGGTGGGCCTTTCCATGGGCGACGGTACCTCCGTGGCCAAGGAGGCAAGCGACATAACCATCCTGGACAACTCCTTCTCCAGCATAGTGCAGGCGGTGATGTGGGGACGCTCGCTGTACCGCAACATACAGCGCTTCCTCATGTTCCAACTGACCATCAACGTGGTTGCCTGCGCCATAGTGCTCATCGGTTCGCTCATCGGTACCGGCTCTCCGCTCACCATCACACAGATGCTTTGGGTGAACCTCATCATGGACACCTTTGCAGCCGGCGCCCTGGCATCACTGCCTCCCAGTTGGACCGTGATGCGCGACCGTCCGCGCCGAAGCGGAGAAAACGGCGACTTCATCATCAGCAAGTCCATGGCAAGGAGCATCTTTGCCACCGGCATCCTCTTCACGGCACTGCTCGTGGGCGTACTGCTCGTTCTTCAGGACAACGGACACCTGTCTCCCCGAGACCTCAGTTGGTTCTTTACCTTCTTCGTAATGCTTCAGGTTTGGAACATGTTCAATGCCAAGGCTTTCATGACAGGCCGTTCTACTTTTGCCGGCATCTGGCAGAGCAAGAGTTTCCTGTGGGTCATAGCGCTCATCATTGGCGGCCAGTACATCATCGTCACATTTGGAGGCAAGATGTTCAACGTGGTTCCCCTAAGCCTTACGGAATGGCTCTGCATATCCGCCATGACTATGCCCGTGCTTCTCTTCGGAGAGATAGCACGCCTGATACAAGCAAACAAGACAGTAAAATAACATGAACGAAATACTTATCATACTGGGACTTATCCTGCTCAACGGCATACTGTCCATGACGGAAATGGCCATGGTTTCGGCCAGGAAGTCGAGCCTTTCCACAGAAGCCAGAAACGGCAACGAGCGTGCACGGCGTGCCCTGTCCATAGCAGAGAACCCCAACCGCATGCTTTCCACCATACAGATAGGCATCACGCTCATAGGCATACTCACAGGTATCTATTCGGGGAGCAAGTTGGCCGGTTCCCTGGCCACATTGCTGGACGCCATGGGCATGGCACACAACTATTCCATGACTTTGGCACAGGGAGTGATTGTAATAATCGTTACCTTCCTGACACTGCTTTTCGGAGAACTGCTGCCCAAGCGCATAGGAATGGCCACGGCAGAAAGCATAGCCAAGACTATGGCGGCACCGATGAACTACCTCTCCACCATGGCAGCACCCTTCGTATGGCTTCTGTCCAAAAGCACGGCGGTCATATTCTCGCTGATAGGCCTTCACGACGAGGGAAGCAAGGTGACGGAAGAGGAGATAAAGTCCATCATACAGGAAGGCAAGGACAGCGGTGAAGTCCAGCCCATGGAGGAAGACCTTGTGAACCGCATCTTCATGATGGGCGACCTGACCGTAGGTTCCATAATGACCTCCAAGCACGACCTCGTCTGTCTGGACCTCGGACAAAGCGCAGAGGAGATAAAGACCGTGATACGCGAAAACCTCTACGAGGTGTATCCCGTCTCCGAAGGCAGTATGGACAACATCCGTGGATTGGCACTCCTAAAAGACCTCTTCGTGGCACTGGACGACAAGGACTTCGCCCTGGAGAAACTCATCCGCCCGGCCACGTATTTCCATGAGAACACCAGCATTTACAAGATGCTGGAGCAGATGAAGTCCGAGAACATCTCACGAGGCCTTGTTTGCGACGAATACGGTTCGTGTCTGGGCATTGTCACCCTGAAGGACATGATGGAAGGTATCGTCGGCAACATAGAAGACGGGAACGCCGAAGACCCGCAAATAGTGAAATGCCACGACCGCGAGGCATGGCTCGTGGACGGACAGTGCAGCATGTACGACTTCCTCACCTTCTTCGACAGCGAGGATCTCATGGAAAGCGATGCCGACTACACCACTGTGGCAGGCTTGTGCCTGACGGAAATGGAGCGCGTACCCTCCACCGGCGAGCACTTCACGTGGAAGGGTTTCAAATTCCAGATCGTGGACAAAGACAATGCCCGAATAGACAAACTTATGGTCAGCAGAGAATGAACCTACCTATAACCTTAAATCCAAATCGGTCCACAAGTCCCAACCTACCCCATCATGAAACGCTCCGAAGGCAATTACAACAAACAGGAAAACAACTCCGGATACAAAGGCAACGAACCTGGTTTCTGGGATAATCTCAAGGCTATATTTTCCGACGACAGGAAGCCAGAGAAAAGGGAGTATCTGCACGATTCCCAACCATCCTCACAACCTCAGTCAACGGAACTACAGGCGGAGGTGACTGAGGATGTATACGAGGCATTTGTTTTCAACACACCCAATGAGGCAGAGGAGGCCAGAAAAGAGGAACCTATAGAGGAAACAATACAGTTGGTATCGCCCAATACCAACGATGACGATACCGAGGCCCCACTCTCCTGTATCGTTTCCGAACCAGAACACGACTATATCGACTTCTACACGGAAACATCAGAAACGGAGATATATTCCAGAACATTCCGTTCTGCCAAGTCTACAGATATCAATGACAGCAACAACATCGGGTTCTATATCGAGACATCAGGTCTGGACTCATACACTCTCATACCAGATGAAGAACCTGACGGAGACTACACAACAATGCCAACGACATCAGACGATACCGAGGGGGCAGGTTCCAATACCGACGGCAATACAAACACCATGCTCTTAAAGAGACTGTTATTTGGAATCGGAATCTATGTCCTTTATGTCGTGATTAACATGCTTTGTATGATTCCAGTTTTCTTTGAAAGAGAGAGTAGTACAGACACACGACAAAAGCAATACAAACGTGAATGGAGGGCAGAGCAGAGGCAGAAACTCGAACAAGAAGAGGAAAAATTCAATACATTGGAGATTGGCGATAATGTTTCCATCACATACCACATGAAGCTAAACGAGAACCAGAGCGACAAGGACGTCAGGAGTATTTCACTAACTTCCGGAAATGGTTTTAAGACAGTAAAAGGTCCGCTATACGAATATACCAACAAAAACCACATTATAGACGATGAAAAGGTATGGGTTCACGACATAAAATTCCTATTCACGCTCCAAGCAAATAATGAAGGCACCTATAATCTGCCCAATGCAGAGGTTATTTTATGCAAAGATACATTTAGCATGAAGCCACACTCTGTAAACACCCCGTACAGCAATTATTACAACAATGCTAAATTCAAGATCTATCCCAAGGGATACTTTATCAGATTGGAAAGACAGCAGGCAGAAGCAAAAAAACAGGCAAGAATACGTAAAAACCAGGCAGACTTCCGCCAATACTATGACGAGAAGACCAAGAGCGTGAATATTTCCAGAATAGGTTATATTGCAGAGGGGAGTTTCAAAGGATATACCTCGCTACGAAAGGTAATCATACAGAAAGACCTTAAAGCCATCAATGATGAGGCGTTTGCGAATTGCCCCAATCTGGAAACCGTTCTTCTGAGTACAACCCTGAATAACTTGGGAGACTCCGTATTCAAGAACAGTAACAATATTAGCGAAGTTTCCATCCCCAACAATGCAAAGTATCACTTCTTCAATCACCTGTCGCATTGCAAGAAAATAAACACAATATATCTTCTCACTCCGGAATACTTCAAGATGCCCAAGAGCATCCAAAAGGCATCATTCCTGTTCTCCGAATGCAAACTCTACGTTGCCGACTCGAAAGTATACCACTACCGCAACGATCCCGACTGGTCACGCTTTGGACAAATCCTACCCCTGAGCCAATCACGCTGGTACGACGAGAATGGTTGGTGGAAAGAATAACGCTGATTAACTGATAATTTTCAACCTATAAGAATCATGAAAGTTTTATTGATAAACGGAAGTCCTCGCAAGAACGGCAATACAGCCACGGCTCTGGCAGAGGTTCAGCGCCAACTTACAGAAGAAAGTATAGAGAGTGAAATCGTGTGGATAGGCAACAAGCCCATACGCGGATGTTGCGCATGCGGCCAATGCAAGGAAAAGGCATTGGGAGCGTGCGTCTTCAACGACGACGTCTGCAACAACATATCTGCCAAGTTTGCCGATGCCGATGCCCTGATAGTCGGTTCCCCCGTCTACTATGGCCAGCCCAACGGAGCACTGCTCTCAATCATCCAGCGTACATTCTATTCCAACGGGGCAAACATCGCCGGCAAGCCCGCTGCATCCATTGCCGTATGCCGCAGAGGCGGAGCAACTGCCGTCTTCGAGACGTTGAACATGCCCTTCCAAATGATGAACATGCCCATCGTAACCTCGCAATACTGGAACATAGTCTACGGACGTGCTGAGGGCGAAGCGGCCCTCGATGCCGAAGGCATGCAAACCATGCGCACCCTTGCCCGCAACATGGCATGGCTTCTCAAGTCCACCGGTGGCAAGCCTGCCCCGGGCCGTCCTGCCGACGAACCTTGGGCAATGACGAACGTTATCAGATAGAAGACTGTATATTAAAGATATACCGCACACTATTTAAACATATAATATATACAATGAAGAAAACCATTATCGCCGCCACTATGGCTCTGGGCATGGGACTCAGTGCCATGGCACAAAGCACGAATCCATTGCTGGAGCGCCGCTACAACACTCCCTATGAGATTCCACCTTTCGAGAAGATTACCACAGACAACTACCGCGAGGCCTTCCTGCGTGGCATGGAGGAGCAGAAGAAGGAGATTGACGCCATCGTGGACAATGCCGAGGTTCCTACCTTCCAAAACACCATTGCCGCCCTCGACCGCTCGGGACAGTTGCTGAACCGCACCGCCGGAGTGTTCTACGGTCTCAGCCGTTCATGCTCCACACCGGAATTGCAGAACCTGGAAAGCGAACTCTCTCCCCTGCTCTCCGCACATAGCGACTACATGAACATGAACGAGGGTCTTTTCCTCCGTGTGAAGGCCGTATATGACGGGCAGGACAAACTGAACCTTAACACCGAGGAGAAGCGCCTGCTGGAGAAGACCTACAAGGGTTTCGTGCGTGGCGGTGCCATGCTGGACGATGCCAAGAAGCAGCGCCGTTCTGAGATTAACCAGCAGTTGGCCAAGTTGCAACTTCAGTTCAACCAGAACCTGATGCACGACACGAACAACAGTTACGTTACCGTATCCGACGCAAAGGAACTGGAGGGACTTCCCGAAGCGGACATACAGAAGGCCGCCGCTCTGGCCGAGCGCACAGGTGCCAAGGGCAAGTACCGTTTCAACATGCAGCGCCCCAGTTGCAATCCCGTGCTCCAGTATGCCAAGAACCGCGACCTGCGCCGCCGCGTGTACGAGATGTACAACAACCGTTGCAACCATGCCGACCAGTACGACAACAAGGCCATATCTGCACAGATCGTGGCCCTGCGACTGGAAATGGCCAACCTGATGGGCTACAAGACCTTTGCCGATATGCAACTGGAGACTCGTATGGCCAAGAAGCCGGAGAACGTCTACCACCTGCTCGACCAGATTTGGAAGCCTGCCGTGGAGGCCGCCGAGCGCGAACTGGACGACATCCGCATGATGATGCGCAAGGACGGCATCAAGGGCGAGCCCAAGCCTTGGGATTACATGTACTATCTGGACAAGGCCAAGCAGGAGAAGTTCAACATCAGCGAGGCCGAGGTTAGCCAGTTTCTGGAAATCAACAACGTCATTCAGGGCATATTCTGGACGGCCAACAAACTCTACGGCCTTTCCTTCCGCGAGCGCACCGAGGACTATCCCCAGTACCACAAGCAACAACAGAGTTGGGACGTGATAGACAAGAAAGGCAACCTCATTGCCATCTTCTATAGCGACTACTATCCCCGCGACGGCAAGGGTGCCGGTGCATGGTGCGGTCGCTTCCGTCCTCAGTCCTACGATGGTGCCATGCGCGTGCAGCCCATCGTCACCAACGTGTGCAACATGACCCTGCCTACAGAGGAGGGAGGACCTGCCCTGCAGACTGTAGACAACGTGCTGACCATGTTCCACGAGTTCGGCCATGCCCTGCATTCATTCTTCCGCGATGTGCAGTATGAGGGTACCGGCGGTGTGGAGCGCGACTTCGTGGAACTGCCCTCGCAGATAAACGAGCACAGGGCCTTCGAACCCGAGGTGCTCCGCCAATATGCCCGCCATTACCGCACTGGCGAGGTAATCCCCCAGGAACTGGTGGAGAAGATAGATGCCAGCAGCAAGTACGGACAGGGCTTTGCCACCGTGGAGTACCTTGCCGCTTCCTACGTGGACCTGGATCTGCACTACCTCACCGAGATGTCCAAGAAACTGGACGTGATGAAGTTCCAGGCGGAGAAGATGCGCAAGCGTGGCATGCCCTCGCAGATACTGCCCCGATACAGCGTTACCAACTTCTCCCACACCATGGGTGGAGGATATAGCGCCGGCTACTACAGTTACATCTGGGCAGAGGTGCTGGATGCCGATGCTTTCGAGGCCTTCAAGGAGACTGGCGACATCTTCAACCAGCAGGTGGCAGAACGCTTCCTCACCGAGGTGCTCACCCCCGGCGGTATCCTGCCCGGCGACGAGATGTACCGCCGCTTCCGCGGTCGCGATCCCAAGATTGACGGTCTTCTGCGCAACCGTGGCTTCCTGCAGGCACAACCCGGCCAGAAGGTTTCCACCGAGAACAAGGCAGGAAACTAATAGAACGGAAAGGTGAAATCTGCGAGTAAGCGAGAGCAATCAAACTTGTTTGAATTGCCGAGCGGAAGCAGATTCAAGACGACGAAGTCGGATTAAATCGGAAAACTAATCGCTCTCCCCTCTGCGCACTCTCGTCGTAACGAAGTTTGCGACCCCTCCAGCGCCAGCGTAATACGCCAAGGAAAATATAAAACTCTGCGCTCTCGGCGTAATCTGCGTGCAAAAAACACATAACCGCTCTCAAACAAACCTCACGCAGAGAGCGCAGAGAACGCAAAGTTCCAAAGCAAACCACGCTGTCGCTGGATTAGTCGCTCGCTTAGCGCGACAGAGAACGCAGAGACTAACAGAAACGGAAAGGTGAAAACGGAACTGTTTTATCGAGAACTCGGAGTATTGGGATTGTTCTGAGTATTCAGAGTACTCCGAGTATTCAGAGCATTCAGAGTATTCAGAGCATTCAGAGTATTCAGAGAACTCGAGTTCTCCGCTCACCCGCTTACCGTTAATCTCTCCCCATGCGCACATACATCGCCATAGACCTGAAGTCCTTCTATGCCTCTGTGGAGTGCATAGAGCGTGGCCTTGATCCGCTCACCGCCCTACTGGTGGTGGCGGACGAGAGCCGCACGGACAAGACTATCTGCCTGGCCGTTACCCCGGCACTGAAGGCCTATGGCATCTCCGGACGTGCCCGTCTGTGGGAAGTGCGCCAGCGTGCCGGACACCTCAACTACATCGTCACTCCGCCTCGTATGGGGCTTTATCTGGAGTACAGCAAGAGGGTGACGGACGTGTACCTGAAATACGTTGCCCCCGAGGACCTGCACCGCTACTCCGTGGACGAGGTGTTCATGGACGTTACCGACTACATGTTCCTCTACAAGGTGTCCGCCCACGAGCTTGCCATCCGCATCATCCGCGACGTGCTCCGCACAACTGGCATCACCGCCACGGCCGGCATAGGCGAGAACATGTATCTGGCCAAGGTGGCCATGGACATCGTGGCAAAGCGCATCCCTGCCGACAAGGACGGGGTACGCATAGCCGAACTGACAGAAAGCGAGTACCGCCGCCAACTATGGCACCACCGCCCCCTTACCGACTTCTGGCGCGTGGGACGGCGGACGGCAGAGAAACTGGCCAAATACGGAGTCACCACCATGGGGCAACTGGCACGCATGTCGCTCTCCAGCGAAGCGCTCCTGTACAAGCTCTTCGGTGTCAATGCCGAACTGCTCATCGACCATGCCTGGGGATGGGAGCCGTGCCGCATCAGCGACATCAAGGCATACCGTCCGAAGTCGTCCTCCGTGTCCAGCGGACAGGTACTGAACCGTCCCTACTCTGCCGACAAGGCACGCGTAGTGGTACGCGAGATGGCAGAGGCCCTGGCTCTCGACCTCCTGTCCAAGCACTTGCTGACTCCGCAGATTATCCTCACCATAGGCTATGACATGGAGAACCTTGTCCGAGAGGACATCCGTTGCCTCTACCACGGTCCTGTCACCACCGACCACTACGGTCGCCAGGTTCCGGCACATGCACACGGAAGCCAGAACCTGCCCCTAACCACCTGCTCCGCACACCACATCACCGAGGCTGCCATGCAACTCTACGAGCGCATCATAAACCCCATCCTGCTTGTCCGCCGCATAAACATCACCGCGGCCAATGTGGTATCGGAGGACGAAGGCATGCACCATGCAAAAGGCGGTGCCGTACAACTGGACCTTTTCAATGACATGCCCGAACATGACAATGCACCCGCTCCCCAGGACGCCCCGGACAGCAAGGAGAGACGGCTGATGGAGGCTTCCCTTGCCATACGCAAACGCTATGGCAAGAACGCCCTGCTGAAGGGCGTGAACTTCGACGAAGGCGCCACAGGGCGCGAACGCAACAGCCAGATAGGAGGACACCGCAAATGAACGACTACGAAGACATCATCAACCTTCCCCACTGGAACCCCACGGGGCTGCAGCGCATGAGCATGGAGGCACGTGCAGCACAATTTGCCCCTTTCGCGGCACTAAAGGAAGGGGAAAGCAACAAGACTGACAGTGCTACTGAGCTATTTTCTCTACCCTACCTATAATACATATAACTATCTAATAATTAACTTTGTTTGTTTGCCATTTTTGTTTAAAATTTTATTTGTCCTTAAAACATAATAGGATACTTTTGCATCGCAATTCAACTTGAATAATTTGGAAAATACATGATTAATTAACTAACAAGCAGAGTTCACTATTTATAAATGTATCATTTGATAAATTAAGACCAAGCCATCCTTTGTAGATGGAAGAGTTTTAATTTATAATCAATCAAACAATGAGTAACATCATTAAAAAGAAAATGGATTGGATCAGATCGATTCGTCCTGGTGAAACAAAAATTGGGTATTTCAGTTCTCGTGGAGAATTGGATTGCGTCTCTACTCTAGTAAGTAGATACAATCAGAGTGAAGGCTGTGAGAAAGGAGTGATTATTAGTGGGAAAAGAAATTGGATTGAGATTTCTTATACTCTAACATGTAATATTATTGAAGATTCTAATGAACAACAAAATGAAGAATAATGGTAATACTACACTATCACAGCGATTGATAGATTGCAATGATACTGTTATGACTCTAGATGACGTCGCTATGTTTCTCGGCAAGTCTCGTGAAGCCGTCCTTAAAATGTGTCAAAGAAGACAATTACCAGCCCATAAGCATCTAAGAATCTGGCTGCTTCTAAAGAGCGAAGTTGTTGCATGGATGAGAAATAGGTAAACATATTCATACTCTAAATGCCCAAGTCCTTCGGTTTGTGGTCTGTGAAGATAGTGACCGAAGGCATTTTTAGTTATGGACAGTACAATTTTTGTTACCAGAGATATAGCAGTGCCTCCTGTGGTCGCAGACATGATGATTGAAATGCAAGTTAGACATTCCCTACCTTTGGAGCTGATTCTTAAGGAAAAGGTCAATGACCTTCAGGTAGTTGTATTCAAATATAGTATAGAAGATGAATATTTGGTAGATTGGGTTACTTGTAAGTGTATAGATAAATACCTACCTTCCTTATGATTTCACAAGATACCATAGACAGAATACTTGACGCTGCTGACATTGTTCAGATAATAGAAGATTTTATTCCTCTTAAGAAGCGTGGAGTAAATCTTATTGCTTGTTGTCCGTTTCATTCAGAAAAAACTCCCTCCTTTACTATATTTCCTAAAACAGGTACATTTAAGTGCTTTGGCTGTGGGGAACAGGGAAATGCCATCGGCTTTCTTATGAGGCATGAGAATATGTCCTACCCTCAGGCTCTTAAATGGGTGGCAAGGAAATACAATATAGATATTCAGGAGGAAAATCTTACTCCTATACAGGAGCAGGAGTTTCGTGAAAAGGAGGCTATGTGGATTGCTAACGATTACTTATCTAAGGAATATGCCAAGGTTCTTATGCTTCCACAATATAAATTTGCTCGTGACTATGCCTACAATAGATGGGGAGAAAGATTCTGCACTCAAATGAGTATCGGATTTTGTCCGAGAGATTCCAAAATTGTTGAGGAGAGCTGTATTACAGATGAAATTGCAGAGGCTCTTCATCTTCGTAATATGGCTGGTTACGATTTCTTTGGTGGCAGAATAACAATACCTATCAAAGATAGACAACAGCATGTTATCGGTTTTACTTCTCGTGTTTTGGATGAGAGCAAGCCAAAATACATGAACTCTTCCGATTCGCTTATCTACAATAAATCAAAATCTATCTTTGGTATTGATACGTCATGGAGAGAAGCGGCAAAAAAAGAGAGGTTCTATCTTGTTGAGGGTGCTCCGGATTGTATGCGACTGCAATGTATTGGCGTATATAATTCCGTCGCTACTCTTGGCACTGCCTGGACGGAAGCGCATTTCAATATCCTTAAACGTGCAGCTTCTCATCTATGCTTTCTTCCGGACGCTGATCCTCCTAAAGAGGGGGAACAGTTTGGTCCTGGAATAAATGCTGTGATAAAGTCTGGTGAGCTTGCCATGCAGTTAGGGTTCTCCGTTTCAGTAAAACAGATTCCTGTATCTGATGTGAAGCAAGATCCCGATACTTTCTGCACGTCATTGGCTATTTTTCAAGCTATAGAAGAACATGACTTCATTCTATGGCTTGCTGATTTGCTTTTTTCTGATGAGATGATTACGGAGAACAGAAGCAAGTCAGTAAACAGGATTGCTGACCTGCTTGCCCGTATCAATGACGAGACAAAGGTTGACATCTACATCTCTCGCCTTCTTAAATATAGCCAAAAGTCTGTGTGGAAGAAGTCTAGAGAGAGATTTCGTCGCGAGCATCGTGAGAATGAAGCAAAAGAAAAGGCTGAAAAAGAGGAAGGTCTGCTTAAAAGATATGGATTTAATGTAGACAAGAACAAATACTATTCTATCGGTGATAAAGGATACTACGAATGGAGCAATTTTACTATGGAACCATTGTTCCATATAAAGGACTCTATTTCTCCTAAGCGTATCTACATCCTTCGCAATACTTTTGGCATAGAGGAACTTGTGGAAATGAAACAGGAGGATTTGGTTTCCATTTCCAAATTCAAGCAAAAAGTGGAGGGGGTGGGTAATTTCGTTTGGTGTGCTTCAGAGAAAGAATTAACTAAACTGAAGTCTTATCTGTATGAGAAGACAGAGACTGCAGTACAGATTTCTCAGCTTGGTTGGCAAAAGGATGGTTTCTTTGCCTTCGGTAATGGCATATATTATGACAATGCCTTTATCAAGGTAGACGATTATGGCATTGTGCGTATTAAGGATAAGGGCAATTATTACCTTCCTGCACACTCGAAGATCTACTACAATGACTCAAAACTGTTCCAGTTTGAGCGCAGGTTTGTCCATCAGGAGCTTTCTTCTATTGCATTAAGAAAATTTTCAGACCATGTTTTCAATGTGTTCGGCAATAATGGAAAAATTGGGTTTTGCTTCTACCTCGCTACTTTATTCCGTGACATAGTAACAAGAGAGTCACGTTCTTTCCCTATCCTTAATCTTTTTGGTCCTAAAGGTAGCGGTAAATCTGAACTTGGTCATACATTGATGTCATTCTTCATTGCTGACAATGTTCCACCAAACATTCAGAACTCTACTCTGCCGGCACTGAACGAAACAGTTGCGGCAGTGGCTAATGCTCTTGTACATATTGATGAATTCAAGAATGACATCGATATAAACAAGAGGGAATTTCTCAAAGGACTTTGGGATGGTCCAGGACGAACTCGCATGAATATGGATCTGGACAAGAAAAAGGAGACTACAGCCGTGGATAGCGGTATTATCCTTAGTGGCCAGGAAATGGCTACAGCGGATATTGCTTTGTTTTCTCGTCTTATCTTCCTTTCATTCCCCAAATCTGACTTCTCTGCCAAGGAAAAGGAGGCTTATCAACTTCTTAAAAAGGTAAGAGGCATCGGCATGTCGCACCTTACCTTGCAGATTCTTTCTTTTAGGAATAAGGTTGATTCTACATTTAAGGAGATGTATAATGCGACTCTTCAGGATGTGGTCGAGAAATTAAGGGATAATCCCATCGAGGACAGAATCCTGCTTAACTGGATTGGCCCTCTTGCTATGCTCAGGACTTTGGAGAATCATATTGATATCTCCATTACATATAAAGAGATGCAAAAGATTACCAT
This sequence comes from Bacteroidaceae bacterium, assembly GCA_017466325.1. Classification (GTDB taxonomy): domain Bacteria; phylum Bacteroidota; class Bacteroidia; order Bacteroidales; family Bacteroidaceae; genus Physcousia. Next base: position 71,946 of record JAFTUK010000037.1, read on the forward strand.
TGAGGGTATCAAGCATCAGAATGCGGAATGCAGACAGAATAGCGAACTGGCTTCATTCTGGAATATGGTTCAGTATCTCGTTAGCGAGGGTGAAATAATTGATGGTGGTGATTACAAAATAGAGTATGTCCGTAATTTCAAGTCCTCAATATGTACTCAGCAGTGGTTAGAGTCACGTCCTGTTCTTCTAATACAGAAGACTCGTGTCTTCATGCTTTACAAGAAATATGGTAAGGCTGTTGGTGACACACTGCTTCCTGAGGGCTCCCTAAAATACTATCTTGAAAATTCAAAGGCATATCTTGGGGAGAAGACTGCAAGATACGATGTCTACCATAAGGGAATCCTTCAATATGTCAAGAATGAAAAGAAAGTCGGGGGCTCTTTAATAAAACAAACCACGACTCATAGATCATATTGTTTTGATTACACCAAAATAGTAGAGAGCTTTGATGTAAATTTCGAAAAAACAAAACTTGAAAATAATGATGTAAGTTATGACGGGGATGAAGATGAAGGAAAGGATATGGAGAAAGAGTTTAAATTTGATTAAGTGATAGAGAAAGCCAGGATAAAAATCTTGTTTTTTTTCGTCCTCTTGATAGTAAAAATTGTGGGGCTGAAATCTATGTAACAGTTGTAACATTATGTAACATAAATAAATTCAATATATTAGACATATATTATAGTCTAAATTATATGTAACATTTTGTAACAAGGAATGGCAAATATCGTGTTTTGTAAATTTATTCATGTTATAAAAACAATATTTACATTTTAATAATTTTATATATGCTTATAAATTAGATTATTAAGACGATGTTACAAATGTTACGGTTGTTTTGAGCGGTAGGTATCTGTGCTTTTAGAATGAAAAATTAATTTTATGAACTGAGTAATAAAGTATATTCCTGTTTATGTATTTTGGTTTAACATTATTTAGTTTGTTTGTTGCTTGATATTTAATTAGTTATACTTTGTTATAAGTGTATTATTCCGTAATTTTGTAGCATAATATTTAACTATATGACATACAGTATTTTCCTTAATCTTGAACCTTATCTTGCTCAGTGGTTTAGGCATGAGCATGGTGGTAATTATCCCATTCGTCTTAAACGTGGTTCTGCAGAGGCTGATCTTCTTCAGGTTTACCTTACTCCTTTACCTAAGACCAAACTGCCTAAGTTTACGCATAGCCCAGAGGAGACAGAAGTTATTATCCCTTACTTCCAGCATAAAGATATCAGAACATATAATCATCTGCCTCAAAAAGGTATTATTCTTCTTCAGGAGTGTATAAGAACTCGTTTTAAAGTCAAACTCTGGAAAGACCTTCATACCGTAGGTAACGTTGTTAAAAGAACTGACCAGACAATAGCTTCCTGGATGGAGAAAAATGGTATAGAGGTGGATGATAGAAATTGGAATACTATCGCTAAGATTCTTCAACGCAAAAGAGCAGTTTATACTCCCAATGGTAGACTTACTAATCACAAATCTTCCAAACACAGAAAGAAATCTTCACAACTTTAATTCTGTTTTGTCCACCTAATCTGATTATATGAAACAGTCTTTGCCTGGTATTAAAGAAATTAAGATTCTCTCTTGTGCCGGTCTACCTCAACATGCAATGGCAAAGTGTGTGAGTGACATTCCGGTGGGTATTAATTGTGCTGCTTCTCTCCTTGATATTTTTCCTGAGCATTCTTTGGAATTGGAGAGTAAATATGAGAATGGCGGATATTACGAAAGCCTTACCTTAAAATTCCTGACTACAACACGAATCCCAAATGCTCGTAAGATGGCTTTGGTGGTGACTGATGTTGAGGGTGAAAACTACCTTATTGGTACGAAAGAACGTCCGTATCCTGTTATTGAATACACAAGAGAGATTTCCGGCACGAATAGAGTCTACGATGTTAAGGTTACATTTTCAGGTAAGCGTGCTTTGATTCCTTGTGCTATATAAAAGAAACGGGATTTAGCGATAATGCTAAATCCCTATTCGTCCTTTTTAGAGTGCAATACGGAGCGACGGGGGCTTCCGCACACACTATTTATACCGCATAGGAATAAGATTGTTATTCCTTAGTGTCATCAATAATAAATCTGTCAATACCGTAGACCCTGCGTGTATGAGTGTCTATAAAGGCATTTTCTTTTAAATGCTTCATGACATTTTGCAAATCATGTGCATTCAGATGCCCCATCTTCTCTGCTTTCTTGGCCTTAATCTTTGAAACCTTTAATTCCTTGGGGTCTGTACAATCTATCCAGCTGTCATGGTCAAGGATTTCTGGATAATCTATTTGTCTGATTAGATACTGTTCTGCTTGCCAGTCTGGTGATGCAGAGAAATCATTATCTGAATTTATCAGTACAGCACATACTTCTTTTTGATTGGACTTAGAACCAGCGACAACTACATATTTAAGCCTTGAATCATATCCTCCCTTGGGAACAATACCATCTGCCCTGTCCATGTCGTAATATACGATGTCTCCAACCTGAAGATCATGCATATCTTTAACAATAGACTCATTATGCATCATCTCGCTGAGATGTGATATAACATTGTTTGTATTATTGTCCATTAAGAAAGCTCTGTTGCGATTAACTCCTTTTCACGAATGTACGCTATCATTTTATCGGTAGCGCCACCGGCTTTGGCAATCTCAATGTTAGTGAGAGTTCCTAATTGTGGATCTTCCAAAAAACGGGCATATGCTATATCATATGCTTTGTCGTGTGATTCTGGTGATAACTCTGTCTTGGAATCTTTTTCCTTACAATAGACAAACCATTTATCCAAATATTCACATTCCTTCTGTGACAAATAATCCATATCTGGTTCTGCAATGGCAAAAACCTTTTGGTCAACAACTCGGATAGAATTGCGGAATCCCATTAAATCAGGATACTGGTCTATGTCCTCGTCTCCCAATTCCACCAACTTGATTACCTTGTCTGACAAGGCGGGCACAGGACCAAATTTGCGCGCTTTGAATGTATCAGGGCAGAGTACCTTTCCGTAGTTTACCAGATATTCTTTTTGTGCAAAATAGATTATCTTGAAGAGTTTGATATAATCTACCCCTTCAGGAAAATTTCGTAGTACATACAATACTACGGATTCTATTTTCTTTATCTGCTCTATAGTCTTCATTCTGACGAAAAATCATTTATTTGCCTGCAAAGATACTAATTAATTTAGTATTTATGTGTTTTACTGGTTAATTTATACAGATTATGGATTATTATCTTGTATTATTTTCCTATCTTTGTAATGCTTATCTGCAAACAGATATAGTTTCAGGGCTCGTGTGACGTGATTCATCTCGAGCCCTGCGTTTTTATTATTGGCTTATTTTCTGTCTTTTACAGTATCTAATACCTTATATATCTTTGCAATAGATTTATTACTATTTCTATGGCAAAGAAAAATTACAATCTTCATCTTAAAGGGTACGTCGGTGGTTGGGATTTTGATGCTGACTATGTGGACTATGTTCTAGGGAAAAATCCTGATGGCGAGGTGAATGTGCTTATTGACTCGCTTGGCGGTTCACTCTCCAAGGCTCTTTCTATCGTTGCTGCTTTCCGCAATCATGGAAATGTAAATGTGCATTTCGTTGGCATGAATGCGTCAGCGGCAACTATCGCTTCTCTGGGTGCCAAACATGTCAGCATGGATTCTTCTGCCATGTATTTGGTGCATAAGTGTTCCATGGAGTTTTTCCAATGGGCTTCTGCAAATAGTGACAAGCTTCGCTCCATCATCAAGGAGGCGGAACAGATGAAGGAGGATCTTGATAAGATGGATGCCAATGTGGCCCAGATGTATGCAGCCAAGTGCAAGCGTGAGCCTTCGGAGCTTCTTGCTCTTATGAAGAAAGGTGGCTGGCTCACTGCTAAGGAGGCTCTTGAATGGGGGTTCGTGGATGAGATAACAGACTTCGAGGACGACATGGCGCCTGTCATCACTGATGATATGGCTGCTGATATGTCCTCAGCTGGCATTCCTATGCCTGAAAATTTCTCTCGCGCAAACTCTTCTGCATTCAATCGCTTTATCGTTGCGCTGACTAATTTCTTTAGGTCTAATCAAAATAAAATTGAGAAAATGAACACTGAAAATTCAACTAAAGCTAATGCAGAGGAGAAGGTTCTTACTGGTTCCGAGGATACCTCTGCTGTTTCTGAGACTGTTTCTGCTGATGTGCAGGCCAAGGCTATATCAGACAAGGATGCAGAGATTAAAGCCTTGAGAGATGAGATTGAGGCTCTGAAGAAGACTCCTGGTGATTCTACATCACATATCGTGGATGAGAGCAAGAAAGGCGCCGGCTCCCTTGACCCTAATTCTCCAGAGGCTTTCTTCGAGACAAAGGTGCGAGCTCAGGAGTTGTATGACATGCTTCCATAAAATTGGTCACTTCCCTACTTCACTAATCTATTTTCGTTAATCGTTAAACTTTCATCGTTAATAATATGGCTGGTAAACTTACTTTTACTCTTCAGGAATTTCAGGAGGCTGCTACCAAATGGCGAGCAGACCTTCTGATGCTTCCTATCATCGGTTGTCAGGAGACTCTGAAGTTCATGACTGCCCGTCCCGGTATTCGCTACAAGGAGAATGTGGGCGCTCTTTCTGGTGATGCCCAGTTCGGTCCCTACAAGCCTTCGCGTTCTACGGACTTCAATCTGAACGTGGACTATCGGACTCTGGAGACTTTCATGGGTTCTGTAGTGGCGAAGTTCGAACCTAACTCTGCTGTATCTACTCTCCTTGGGCAGGTGGGTGCCACTAAGGGCGACGGACAGATGAAGGCTCCTACTGCCTTGCATGTCCTTGCTCTTATCGCTCGTGGTCTGTCAGAACATCTCAACGAGGCTATTTGGGCTGGAAAGCGTAATGCTGCAGGCGATACCACAATGGACCTCTTTGATGGTTTTGATACCATTACCACAAAGGAAGTAACCTCGGGTGCTATCGCTGCAGAAGAGGGGAATTATATGAAGCTTGACGAGGAGATTACTTCCGCAAATGCTGTGGACATTGCAAAAGAAATTCTCTTCTCTCTGGATCCTCGTCTGCGTGCTCAGGACCTCTACATGTTCTGCACTCAGGATTTTGCGGACAAGTACAATGAGGGGTATCAGCTTTCTCATGGTGGCATCAACTACAATACGCAATACTCGCAGACTACCGTGGAGGGGTCCAATGGCAGACTGCATATCGTGCCTATGTACAACAAGATTGCTTCCAAGTACATTCACATCTGTCCTAAGTCCAATATGCTGATTGGATATGACCAGATGGGTGACGTGGAGTCTGTGATGGTAAAGGAGTACGAACCTTTCATCTTGTCGTACATCGCTACCATGTTCTTTGGCTGTCAGTTTGAATCTATAGACAAGCGTAGATTCAAGGTTGTTGAACTTGTCTAATGTGTATTGGTTATGGCAAATTGTATAAACATACAGCGTTCGCTGGATTGGTGCATGGGTACACCGGAATTGCCGGGTATCAAGCGTAGGGTTTACTATATTGCAAAGAATCAGATTGTAAAGTGGCCGGCATTCCTCCGTGATGACAATGGACGGGTCTCCTCCTCTACTCTCTCTGGTTCTTTCACTCTTGTTGCTGATGCCAAGTGGCATTATATTGTTATCCTTGCCGACAAGTCACAACTGACTTCGGAGGCACAGGGCGAAGTTCCTTCACAGACTCAGCTGAACAAGGCGACGCTTGTTCATCCTGGTGTGGGTCCCGAGGCTTCGGCGGCTTCTGCTTATCTCAACAATTCGGATAATGTATTCGTAGTCGAAGATATGAAGGGAAATTTCCGTATTGTCGGTTCGGAGCGTTGGATGACGAAGACCACCGTTGCCCAGGATAATGGCCAGGGTGCTACGGGCACTACGTCTACGACAATCTCCGTGGAAGCAACGGATGAAATTCCTTCTCCGTTCTATGTTGGTACTCTGGATACAGAGGAAGGGGTTATACATTGTGGTGACGGGGCTACATCGGGTGGTAACACAGGCAATACTGGTAGTGGTGGCAATACTGGTGGCGATGACGATGACGACTTCAATGGTAATTGGGGTGAATAACATCTGTGATTCATTGTAAAGGGTTTTGATTCATGTTTGAATTTGGATACCCAGGGGCTATGATGGTCCTTGGGTATTTATGTAAGAGATTCATTTTATGCTTGATGATATTCTAAATGAAATTCCCTTGTCTCAGTCTATTTCCGATGTCACACAGGATATAGACATTGGTGCTCTTCCAAATTGGAACGAGGACGACAATCTGTCAAAGAAGGATATCTTTGCCGTAGAACAGCGAAAGGCCTGGGATAAGTCTGTAGAGGCACGTTGTGACTTTACTCCTAAGCTTCGTCTTACTCGTCGTGCTTCTACAAACTTTATCTCGCTTTGGCAGAAGTCCATATTCGGAAGGACACTGACTGAGATAAAGGCTGATGATTCAATGGTGCAGTTCTTCATTGATTCTCTTGTGCCGATTATCAATGAATGTGTAGGGTATTATATATCATCTGGCAATTGGGCTATAGTTACTACTCCTATGCGTAGACATCGTGAACATAATTTTGCTTCGCGTATTGCTGAAGGTATTGGCAATACTCTTGGGATTCCTTTCTACTTTGACTGTGCACATTGTCAGAGCAAACAGCGTGTCGGGGCGGTGTTCCTTCCTAATAACATTCCGGCAGAACCGAATGTGATTGTTTTTGATGATTTCGTTACGACAGGATCTACATTGCTGGCAATGAAGAATCTTCTTAACGAGCATCAAAAGAATACTGTGTTTATTACTGGAATAAACAACAAACTATAGTCCGAATTATTTTCAAAAAATCATCCCGACTTTAATTGTATTTTGTCCACCTATGAGCAAGGAAGTTTATTTCAACAAACCCCAGCGTTTGACTCAGCTGATTGGTGCTAATATTTCTGTTATTGTTGCAGGTCGTCGTACTGGTAAGACTGATTCTATTGCGGCTCCTTTTGTGCTTCGTAACATGCAGCGTATGCCTGGTTCTACAGGTGGCATAGTGGTGCCTACCTTCAAACATGGGCTTACGAATACTCTGCCGGGACTCCTTGCGGCATGGAAGCGATGGGGGTACATCCGTGGCATTCACTATGTCATCGGGCGCAAGCCTCCGAAGACTTTTGCCAAGCCTATAATTGAGCCGGCAGAGTATGAGCACGTTATAACTTTTTACAATGGGTCTTGTGCTGTGATAATCTCTCAGGACCGTCCTGGTTCTTCTAACTCGCTGACGCTTTCATGGCTTCTTGTGGATGAAGCGAAGTTCATCGACTACAACAAGCTGAAGGATGAGACGCTTCCTGCCAATGGTGGCATTAAGTCTTACTTCGGCAAGCATTCTTGTAATCACTCTATCATGATACTTAGTGACATGCCTCAAACGCAGAAGGGGTCTTGGTTCCTGCATTATAAGGATAAGATGGACAGCGAGGTGATTGCTGCTATAGAGGGGCTTGTTTATGATATTTGGAGGTTGAAGGAGAGGATAAAATCCTTCAAGGAGTCAGGCGAAGCAATTCCTAAACAACTTCTTTATACATTAAAGCATAAAGACAGACAATTAAATCAGTTACGTTCCATTGCCACTTACTATAAGGAGTATTCTTCTATTGAGAATTTGCAGTTGCTTGGAGAGAACTATATCCGTCAGATGAAGCGTGACTTGACTCCACTGACGTTCCAGACTTCGATACTTTGTCAGCGCATTGGTATAGCAAAGGATGGTTTCTATTCTTCCATGAGGGAGGGGCATAAGTATGATGCTTCAGACATGGAGTATCTGGACAATGTTGCTCAGTCATTCTACGATAATGATGATTCTCATATTTCTGCCATAGGGGCGCAGATGGATAGTCGTGCGGACAAGGATACTGACCCGAATGCGCCTATTTGCATTGGGATGGATTACAATGCTAATATTAACTGGATTGTGGCTGGACAGCCTTCTGGAAGGAGGTTGAATGTAATAAAATCTTTCTATGTTAAATTTGAAAGAAAGATACCTGCTCTTGTGGAGGAGTTCTGTTCTTACTATGCGTTCCATAAGAACAAAACGGTGATATTCTATTACGATACAACAGCCCTTGGTTCAAACTATGCAGTGAATGAACAGGACTTCCGTTGGGTCATCATCCACGAGTTTGAACGTCGTGGTTGGGAGGTGGTTGATGTGTATCTTGGCAATCCCATGCGTCATGATGAGAAGTACCTGCTCATCAACCAGGGATTTGCCGGAAAGCAGAGGTTGATGCCGTTCTTCAACAGACAGAATAATGACGACCTTATCCTTGCCATTCAGGCGGCTGGTGTTACCCGTGGACGTAATGGGTTCCGTAAGGATAAGGGTGGAGAGAAGCTGGCAGAATCGGAGGAGGATTTGTTGGAGCACCGCACGGATGGGACGGATGCTTTTGATACGTTGTATATTGGAGCGGAGAAATTCCCACAAACAAATCACTCTCCAAGTTATTCTGTTTCGGGTGTTTCGTAGCGTGTGTGAGAACTGACGTAGCAGCGAGAGCATAGTGAATTTGCATTCATTATGCCGAGTCGTGACGGAAGAAGATATGTTAATATCAAGTTTCCTCAGAGCACAAATAGTTGTTAAAGGTATAGTGTGGGAGGGGTGGAATAAATTAATTTTACAATTGTTTCAATGATGTCGAAATATAATCATGAATAAGGAGTCAAAATGTTAAAATATTAACGCTCATATCAATTTAGAATGTATTTTTACAATAAAATCAGCAGAAAATCGTACATTTGCAAGAAACATGGGTATATAGCAATGGCATTTTAGAATCATACAATGAAAATAAAAGCACAAAATAACTTGGAATCCGCTCAAATATTGATTGATAAAAAACAATACACATGCAGTGTTCATTGTTCTTATTATGCCGTTTTCCAGTACATGAAGTACATGTTGGCTAGTACGAATAGCAACCCTATTTCTTTTACAGAACAGAATAGCCATAATGGAGAAGATTCTCATGAATATATTTTAAACGAAACTAAGAATAGAATCAATCAGCCATACAAAATAATACGCAACTTTTCAGAAGCTGTAAGAATATTGAAGAAAAATAGAGTTGAAGCAGATTATCAGCAAAAAGAATTTACTGATTTAGAATGTCTTGATTGTAAGAAGAATGCAGAAGTACTAATTAGCACCCTTAAACGATATTTCGGAAACATATGATTAAAGATACAATAGAACAACAGTTACGTGAATGGTTCACACAGATGACCAATCAGTATCGTTGGCTTCGCATTAAATTTGAGTTTAATGAGAATCGTGATGTTTTTATGGTGTCATTTGCGCCTACTAGCAAAATCGAGTTATCAGATGAGTTCAATCTTGCTGCATTAAAGTTTGCTGATGACATGAATGCCCGATTTGGCAACAATGCACCTCTATTTACCGACGAGGAGTTGCTTTTCAAACTCTCAGACAATGCTGAAGTAATAGGTGGAGAAAGAACTTTCTCTACTATTAGTCCATTGCGTTATTCCACGGCAGTTTCAGTCAAAACACACCGCTCGAACTATTCATGGGTGTCTACACAATCTTGTACCACCTCGCCTATAAAAAAGAATTTTAAGCAATCTCAATCTGATTCTTGTTTTTTCGTTGCAGCATAACAATTATGACAAATCATATTCCTTTTCGCATCGTAGGTCTTCAGGTAGAATCTTTCTTTCTTACAGACCATAAATTTCAGGAAGAGATTCCTGTTGAAGTGCTCACAAGTTATGATTTTGGAGTCAACATCGATGAACATCTGGTTATAGCTCGTCATTCCTATACTTATCTTCAAGTAGGAACAAAATTGTTACAAATGACACTTATTAGTACATTTGATGTAAAACCAGATGCATTTCAGAGTATGTTTCAGGAAAACAAATTTACTCTTGAACCGTTTTTTTCACAGTATCTGTCTACAATAAATGTGGGAGCTGCACGAGGAGAAATTCATGCACGATGTCAAGCGGCAGAATCAGAACTTGCTGACATCATTCTGCCACCTATAAATCTAACCGAGGCACTGCCAGAACCAATTGTAATTACATTAGAATAGTATTCGGACTTAGGTGTCTATAGACTCTATGTGCCTAAAATGATAATGCATGTCCTATTTTATAAGTATAGACAAAATTTATTTTGCACGTGTTGAGTTATTGCATACTAAGCATGGCAAATAAATTCTGCCATAACATTTATAGGTATTTCTTTTCTCTCTGAGTGCCAAAAAATATCGACTCATATACCTAACCTTTCATGAATTCGAGATTAAGGTTCATATATTTCCTCCTTGGGGCATTCATATTATTCTCATGCACTGACCAGCATGCAGAATCCATTATTACTAAGGCAGAACAGCTATTAAACACTAAGCCGGATTCTGCCCTTGCTGTACTTGATGATATCCGGGAAAGCAAGGAAGATTGGCCTCGTTCGCAACAGATGCGCTATGAGCTTGTCTATGCACAGGCACAGAACAAGGCATTTGTTAACTTTACCACAGATAGCATAGTTCTAAGTTTGGTGGACTATTATGGGCGCCATGGCAATGCCAACGAGCAGATGATGGCAAACTACATGGCTGGGTGTGCCTATAGAGATTTAGAGGATGCACTTTCAGCACTGAAATATCTGAACTTGGCTGTAGATGCCGTTGACGAAAGCGATGAGGATTGCGATTTGAACACATTGATGCGTGTCTATAGCCAGATGGGAGGATTGTATCAGCGCGTTGCAGCGTTTGAGAACGATAGGGTGGCAAATTCTCACGCTGAACGATTGGCGTGGCAGATTGGCGATACTTTATCGACACTTCGTTTAAGGTGGGCACGGGCTTGTAGTCTATTTGAGGAAAAGAAACAATTGCAGGCAATCATGATTCTGGACAGTATAGATGCATTCATTCAGGATAATAAATTACAAGAATCGCCAATTCTCATTTATCCGATGAAAACTGATTACTATCTTGAAATTAAGGACATCAAAAGAGCAGAAACATTATTACGTGAATACGAACATAAAACAGGTATTCTTACAGAAAGTATAGATGCCATTGTTTATGACATTGCTCACTTTCATCGCAAAGGACAATATTACAACCTTGTTCAAAATCCCGACTCAGCTATACAGATGTTCAACAAGTTGTTGTATCTCATTGGAAAACGTCCACTATATGCTTCAGAACGACACGGACTAATGGAAGTTTCCTATCGTGGTCTAACAGAAGCCTATTCACTCAAACATCAATCCGATTCTGTCATTAAGTATGCCTATCTTTATTGCTTATTTAATGATTCGCTAACGCGAGACAATTCTTCCGAAGATTTATTACGTCTGCAGTCACTATACAACTATACAAAGATTCAAGAGCAGGCCCTGAAAGCAGAGCAGAAGGCATCACGTCTTCGTGTAACAATAATTTTGTTAGTGTTTTTCGTCACAGCCCTAGTCGTAGTATCATGGTCGATTTACCAGAAGCGACTGAAAAAAGAACGACAAAAACAGATAGCCACTAACAAGGAGTATCAGTTGTTGTTACATAAACTAGAGAAATCTGCAGAGGAATTGCTATTAGTTAAAACAGATTCCGAGAGATTTCAAAGGGAAAAGGAGAGCGAAATACAGAAACTTCAAACGGCACTAAGCATGTATCAGGGCAATGTGCAGAATGTAGAGCAATGGAACAATGAACGCACTATCTTACAATGTGACCTTGTGCATCACCTGCACTCGTTGTCTGCACAAGGTAAAGTGGCAACTCAGGATGAATTAGATGGTTTAGTAACCATTGCCCAAAATGTTTTCCTAAAATTTCACCAAACTATAACAGACCCCACAAAGAGGTTGTCAAATCGTGAAATTATTACATGTATATTGATTCGCTTTAAATTCATTCCTTCTGAAATAGCTGTACTGACAAACAATAGTTATCAACAGATAACCAATCTCAAGTCAACAATTAACAAAAAATTGTTCGATAAAAATGGTGCCAAAACGCTTGATTCTAATTTGATGTCTTTAAAATAAGGCTTTACAAGTTCTCTTTAATATTTACCCAAGCCATTGTTAATGATGCAAATTAACAACGGTTTGGGTATTTTTTATGTAATATACTCATATATAGTCCTTTCGTGTAAAATATGTATTATGTGTCGTAAATGGCTGTATATCAATAACATACCCCCCCCCTATATTTTGGTGTATATGTAAAATATGTATAGATAAAAATTGACAAAACTCAATTATATGTCATACTTTTGCATCGAGAAAATTAACAACCATAAGTCTAATTTAAAAATTTTCAATCATGAAAAAGTTTTCACTTAGTATCCTTTTTGGAATCATTAGTATTTTATCAATTTATGCATCATCCGAGATTGATTTTCCAATTATTGATCTTAAATGTTATAACAAGCGTCCGGCTGATGGGATAGTTCAATTAGGCCCAAGGACACTGGTTTCATCTCCTGTTGTTTATCAGGATAATTATAATTTAATATTTGAGACATCTGGATTCTGTCACTCTGTAATTCTTATTGATGTACAGACTGATGAGGTCGTATACGAAACTATTGTCACAGAGTCTACAACACAGATAAGCCTTCCTGAATATCTTGAAGGTGAATATGAAATTAGATTCAACAGTGACAGATATTATTATTACGGTAATATTGAGTTATAAAAAATGGTCCAGAAACAATGCCTGATATATATTATTACTTAATTTTACAAAAGTGTAAGATTTACCTGCATTAAAATTGTATATTTTATCTCAGGATAATCGCAGTCATATTAAACAGATGCAACTTCATTTATAATTATGATCATTTTTTGCAAAACACATCTTCGAAGTTGGGGAAAGTATATATTGGCATTGTTTGGACTACCCACACTAATCGGATGCATACAGGAGGTTCCAAAGCAGACACAGGGAAACAAGTGGGAGTTATACAGCACATTAGCCTATTATAAGTATATTGATAGAGATACATTAAAGTACAAGGCAGCGTGCTTTCTTATAGAGAATATGCCATATCATTATTCTCAAAAGCGTATATACAATGATAATGACACCTTGAAACAATGGTTGCGTGAGACGGATAGTATTTATTATTCCATCGTAAAGGGATACAGAATGGACAACTTTCCATGGGATACTCTGTGGCATATCAAGAAGGCACGTAGAGAAATTATTGAAGCCGACACCCTACCTGACCCTGTTATAGACTACAATATGTTATGCGATATCAAAGAGTTAGACTTTGATTTTCTGACTGAACACATAGACAATGCGTTCCGTGTATGGCATGAGTCTCCGTTTGCTTGCAATCTAACTTTCGAGGAATTTAAGGAATACATTTTGCCATACCGTTCTGTAGAGGGATATGGTTTCAATGAAACTGGCAAAACTTATTACGACTTGTTCGCGAAATATGTTATGAGTGATAGTACTGCGGATCTACGCACCACAGTTCAATACTATAATGCTGCCATCAATAATCTTCGCGACATGAACGGCAAGACTCATCGCACACGCCTTGCTGGGGTATACGACCTTTATTCTCGCGACTTCCATGGCTGTGTAGACGTGGCTTCATACGGTTGCAACATCTTGCGAGCCTGTGGTCTTCCAGTTGTCGTGGAGCATAACATCTGCTACCGCAGCCTTTCTGGACGGCATTACCATTGCAGTGTCTATAATGATTCCACAGATACTTGGCAGACGTTCAATGCCGAGAGTTCGTTGCCTGGAGATGGTGACTGGGCTTTTGCAGAAACAGCTAATGTATATCGTTCCACCTACGCTGCACAGAAGGATACACCGCCTTTTCTGAAAGCCGAAGGGGAGTATGTGCCCTCTATATTGAACGATCCCTGCATCAAGGACGTGACGGCATATTTGGCAAAGACCGCCTCCGTAACCCTGCCGTTCCATGAAAGTACAAATTCTAACTTGGCTTATCTGGCCACCTACAGCCGCGACTGGCAGGGAGCCATCCCCGTTACTTGGGGAGTGATAGACCGTTCCCGTGGCGAGGTCACCTTCAACCACGCCATGCCTGGGCTGCTCTATTTCCCCATATACTATCCTGATGAGAGCTATCGCACCTTCGGGCAGCCATTCTATATAGAGATGGAGGACAGTGTACCTGTCATCCGCGAGGTTCCCTACATAGACCGGGGCGACGATTCCCGGACCTCCATCACCCTCACGCGGAAATATCCGCGTAAGCCCAACATGAAGCGTGTTGCGGAGGAACTTATCGGAGGACGCTTCATAGGCTCGCGCAAGGGCGATTTCAGCGATGCGGTGACGCTGCTGGAAATAAAGGAGGCCCCGCAGCCCGCCCTTCTGACCTACCCGTTGTCGCATGTCGGCAGATACAAGAGCTATCGTTTCCAGGCATCCGAGGAACATCCCCATGCGCACATATCCATGCTGGAATGGTTGACTCCCGAAAGTTACGGGTATACAAACACCATGCCGGCCAAGCGCAGGCACGTCCTTTCCCCGTCCGATACCATGGCAGTGAATGGCGAAAAACACCTTGTCCGTTTAATGGATGCTGAGAAATGGGATGATATGTCATGGAAAGCGGAATATGATGGTAATATGCAGACGGCACCAAGTGCATATCCTAATATTACACTAAAACTAAAAGAACCTCAGATGGTAACACATGTTCGCTTTTCTCCTAAAAATGCAGACAACGGAATTTGTGCCGGAGATGAATATGAGCTGCGCTACTGGGATGACGGTTGGATGTCGTGTGGCACGGCCAGGGCCAAGTATGAATACATCATCTTTGATAACATTCCACACAACAAACTTTACTGGCTCCGCAACAATTCACGAGGGCGGGAGGAAATGCCGTTTATCATTGACGAACAGGGAAAACAGAGATTCGTATATTACGATATAATTGATATTAAGTAGTTCGATAACATAATAGATTTATAATTATGAAGATAGTACATTACATAATGTTTGCAGTATTGATGGTTTTATCATCATGCGGAAACAAGAAATATGCAGATGAAATTCTACAGTTGCAGTCCCGTCCCATAGACATGTCCTGCTGCAAGGATGCTGTCCTTATTGAAAATGGAGAGGAAACAAAATTTTGCGACAATGATTCTGCATACAAACTGATTATTTATATAGACTCTACATCATGCTCTCCATGTTTTATTTCGCACATGCAGGATTATATGGAAGTTGTTAACGTCTTTGATTCGGCGGGTGTTAACACGCTGTTCATCTTTGAACCAACACAAAAACGTATGGAAGAAGTAACCATTGCACTAAGGCAATTTGCATATCCAACAAAAGCTATAGTTGTGTCAAATGGGAATTTTTCCGCACATAATTCTCATATTCCATCGTCAGCTTTACTTCATAGTTTCTTGTTAAACTCTGCCAACGCAGTAACAATTGTCGGTAATCCTCTAAGAAATGAGAAACTAAAAGAACTTATGTTAAACAATATAGAATAACAAACATAACCATCATACAGGCAAGAATTAAAGTTCGTGTGCTTGCCTGTGTGGTGTAAATATCAATTGATTATTAACAATCACACGAACACCCTTATCATTATGAGAAAAAAAGTTATGATGCTGTCATGTATTGCAGCCGTTGCCATCGCTACATTCGTCAGTAATAAGGCTTATGAACTGCAGACAAATAAGTCTAACGATTTACTTATGCAAAACATTGAGGCTTTAAGCCAGGGAGACGTAACAAACGGTTTTATTATGAAGATTAATCCTCTTTATACTAAAACATGTTACCAAAATTATTGTGACATAAACGATTATATAACTGAACCCAATTATGATGAGGTTGCTAAAGAATATTACTCAATCAAAAGATACTATCATTCGTATCATAAATACACAAGGAAACAATGTGAGGTCCTGCCGATAGAAAATGCGCTAATGTGGTGGGAAAATTGTGATGTACCACAAAAATCTAAATGTAATCCTGGTGACACAGATAAGAAGCCAGTTCCTTATGAGTATTATGACAAAGTCTAACAACACCTACTGAAAAGTCCAAAATCCTAGATCCCTATAATAACAGGATACTGATTTAGGGCTCATTTTGGACTTATTCAGTGGATTAGCTACAATATTATTTTACACAATACATGAATGCTGTTACCTTAGAAGAATATATTCGTCCTATATTTTTTTCATCATAAGGAAATTTATTATCAAACCCCTAATATAAAGGATGTATTATTATGAATAAAATACAATGTTTGATTGTTTTATGTTTGACATTGCTGTCCTCCTGTCAGAAAGGTGCAGTAAATGAGACAGAATCGCGGGAAATCATATTGACACCCCATTTCATAAAGGACGCGTTATCGTTATCTGACGAATTTACTGACATGGAAATAATCCATTTTGAGAATAAGACAGAATGTATGCTGACGGATATCAAGAAAATTATGGTGACGGATGCCGGCATATATGTTTTTGATGCGTCCCCGTCACCACGTATTCTTGCATTTCGGCACGACGGCAGGTTCAAAAACAAGATTGGTGCCATGGGACATGCAAAAGGTGAATACCAGATGGTTATGAATGTTGGAGCTACGACCAATGGTGATACCGTGGCTGTTGTCGGTTATCCGGATATATTGCTGTATGGCGCAAACGGGCGTTACCTGACTTCGCTCCCGCTGGAAAACAACAATGGGGTGGAGGATGTCCTTTTTACCAACGAGGGACTTTATCTGGGATATTTCCATCGACAAGAGAAAAGCATGATGAGCTTGTATGACAAAGGTACCATGAAACATGTCGCTGATATTATAGAAACACCCGTAGACCCTATAGGCACCCCTTTGGGTGTTGATAACGGCCATATTCTTCAAGAGGACTGCGACAAGGTCTATTGCTTAGATGTGCTCAATTCCTGTATTTATGTGAGTGACAAAAACACAGGGAAGGTTGTCAAATACACAATCGGACTGGATGAAATGTTGAAGGAGAAAGATGTACGGGAAAAGGCTGACACGGAGGAAACGGCGTATCGCATCACCTCATATCAAGCGTGTGACGGCGTGATTCGAGGTGTAATCGACCATGGCGATGGGTATTATGATTTTAAGTTTTCTCTATCCGGCAAGACCATAGACATTATGCATCATAACGATTTGAATTATTCGTTTGACTGCTGCCATTCGGATTGTTTCTATTTTCTTGTTTCTGCAAATATGCTTCTTGATTATATGAATAAGGATTACATGGATTCCATTAGAAAGATGCTTGGCAATACATTGGACGAGAGGAAAGGAAATATTTCTCCTACAGACAATTATTACCTTATCAAGATGCGTTTGAAGAGTAGTTCCTGATAGGTTGTCCGTAAGTATGACTAATGAAGTGTGGTGAAAAGGTCCGTCACAGGAACAAAGATAATGCTTCTTTTGGAGAATTCGAGATAGGCTAAATCAATAACAAATTTCTTTAAAATCACGTTAAATAGAATGATAAAAACTGACTTATCTTGAATCATGAGAACTGTATATTACCTGTTTCTTGCATCATTGATGCTCTTATCCTCCTGCTGAAAGAAGAGCTTTGCCGATGAAATCTTGAAAATGCAGTCCCGACCTATAGACTTGAAAGCGTGCAAGGATGCAGTCTACCTTGAAAATGGAGTGGAGGCAGACTTCTGTGATGAAGATTCCGTGTACAAACTTATCCTCTACATTGACTCGGCATCCTGCTCTCCATGCTTTGTTTCGCACATGTATGACTATAAAAAAAACGGTTGAATACTTCGATTCTGCCGGAATCAGGACGTTGTTCGTCTTTGAACCAACACAAAAACGTATGAAAGAAGTAACCATTGCACTAAGGCAATTTGCATAGCCAACAAAAGTTATAGTTGTGTCAAATGGGAATTTTTCCGCACATAATTCTCATATTCCATCGTCAGCTTTACTTCATAGTTTCTTGTTAAACTCTGCCAACGCAGTAACAATTGTCGGTAATCCTCTAAAAAATGAGAAACTAAAAGAACTTATGTTAAACAATATAGAATAACAAACATAACCATCATACAGGCAAGAATTAAAGTGCGTGTGCTTGCCTATGTGGTGTAAATATCAATTGATTATTAACAATCACACGCACACCCTTATCATTATGAGAAGAAAAGTTATGATGCTGTCATGTATTGCAGCTGTTGCCATTGCAAGTTTTGTTGGCAAAAAGGCTTTCGAGCCACATGCATATGAGACTAACGACCTGCTCTTGCAAAATGTAGAAGCATTGGGATTTGATCGTGGAGAATCCTGGAATCGCAAAGACTATGACTGTGTTGCAGTAACATGCCAGTGTATCTTTTTAAAATATCAATCCAAAAGCGCAGCTTTCGTTGGAGAAGGTAAAGGGTCAGTTGCACACATCTGGGAGTGCATTGGATGTGGCGATTGTGGATATACTGTCAATAAGTGAGTTTTTGATTTAATATAATAAGGAATGTGGACTTATTATTTCTATTGTCAGATATATAAGCAATTTGGTACATAGATGAAAAAAGTTTTGAATATAATGCTGATGTGCTGTGTTTTATGTAGTTGTCACGACAAAACCCATAAAACGTTGAAACAGGCAGAAGCATCTATGCCGGTAGACAAGGCTGATTCTATTTTAGAATGGCCTAAGGCAAGCACGGTGTCATATGAAAGTCTAATCGAAAATGAAATGGATTCAGTGGTAGTACTGCCTTTGCAAGAGAAGTCTGGACAGATGCTCGGACAGATTGTGCAAATACAGCACCTAAATGACACACTGGTAATTTCAGATAACAAACGTGTTTGTCTATACAACTCAGAAGGAGAATATCTTTCATCAATTGGTGCGGTTGGACATGGGCCAAATGAGTATTTAAGTTTGGGTGGTATGTACATAGTTGAGGATAGTATTTACATAAAGGATGCTGGAGTTGGTCGTATCCTCACGTATAACGTGGACGGGAAACTAACCAATACCAGAAATTTTGCTGATGGAGCACCACAAGAATTCTGTATATTAAATGATGGTATAGTATTAGGTGCATACTCTGGATACAGGCCGAATTCTCTTTTCCGTTTAGTTGTATTTGATGCGAAAATGGATATTATGGGAACGTCATTCCCCTATACCGAACCACAAGAATATGTAGCAGGGCGCTTTATTAAACAGCAGCATCAAGATGCGCTGTTTGCATATCCTTTATGTGACACCATATTCAAGGTAACCGCAACAAAAGTCACTCCGGTCATCTGTATGAATCTTCAAGACAATCAAGTTGTATCGGATTTTATTGATGAGACTTCAGATATGTCTCAAGAAAAGTTTATACAAAAACTTTATGGAACAGACAAATTGGTAAATGAGGTAGAAGTTTATCCATATCATGAAGGATGGTTTTTGTATTATCAAAATTCAAAAGGATCATATTATTCATTCGTAAATAGCCAGCAAAGGAAAGACTATGTCCGCAGTGATATAGAGAAGCAGAAATTGTACTACCCTTTTTCCATCATATCTTTAAAAGACAATTGGGTGTATGGTTATATTGACCCATCCTCTCTTTCATATATGGATGCTGATTCAAGAAACAAATGGATGGTATATATTAAGGATCACGCATTACGCCCCCTATCTGATTTGGACATAAAAAATGCTATACCTTTGGTTGTTAAAATGCATATTCGACAAGGGGGATCTATATAGTCTGATAATACGATTTAAGTACACATTCCTTACAAATAAAGGCTGGATTTTTGTATGTCTTCTGGGCAAAAAAGTCCAGAAGACATACTCTAAGAAAAATAGCTACCAAATGAAAGCAATACCATATATATATTAAATGAAATGTCTCCACTCTATAGTTAAAGTTGTAAAGCTGTGTATAATCATTACAATATCAACATGTTGTGTCTTCATGGTCTACTATTTTTGCAGTCGTATCTTTATTGCCGACCAGTTCATCATTCCTACATGGTCCATGGCACCAACACTGGTACCGGGCGACCGTGTGGTGGTGAACAAACTCCTTATGGGGGCACGTATATACACGGACTTCGACTTCCAAAAGGGCGGACAGGAACTGAAAAGCGTACGGATGAAAGGACTAAGGCGACTGAAGCACAACGACATCGTGGTGTTCAATTATCCGCAGGTGGGTGACCGCATCGCCTTCAAGATAAACTATGTCTACTGCAAGCGGTGCGTTGCCCTGCCTGGGGATTCGCTGAGCATCGTGAACGGGCACTACCGTTGCAACAACCATGAAGGGGTGTTGGGACTGCAAGCGGAGCAGAATCGTCTGGAGACCGTGCCTGATGACGCTTATGATTTTGCCTGCATGGCCGTGTACCCGTTCGACGAGCATGTGGGATGGACGTTCAAGCACATGGGGCCGTTGTACATCCCGCGCAATGGTGACATGATGGCGTTGACGGCAAAGGAGGGCATCATATACAAAAGCCTGCTGGAATATGAGACGGGAAAGACGGTGACGGTGGATTGGGGCACGGACCGCGTGCTGCTGGACGGCGTGCCCGTGAAAAAGCATCTATGGCAGCATAACTACTATTTCATGGCGGGGGACAACGTGCACGACTCCATGGACTCGCGCTATTGGGGACTGGTGCCCGAAGATTATATCGTGGGTGTGGTGAAGTTGGTCAGCTATGCCAGAGACAAGGAAACGGATAAGATAAAATGGGACAGGGTATGTTTACCAAGATAGACCTGTGGGTGGCATTGTGTTTCACCTATTTTGTGGGAAATGCAATGGCTGTGAGTCATACACCGTGCGCGGGAGTCGTATTGCACGTAGGCGCATGGATGGGTCTCTATATGCTGTTGTGTTGCGCGCCACTCGCACGCATCCCTCACAAGGTATGGGCATACCTCTGTGCCGCCTTGGGGTGTATACAGGCGGGACTAGGGCTGATGCAGCTTATGGGGTTCCAGCCTTCTGGGCATCACCTGTATGCCATGACGGGCAGCTTCTTCAATCCCGCACCCTTCGGGGCTTTTCTGG
Organism: Bacteroidaceae bacterium; assembly: GCA_017466325.1. Taxonomy (GTDB): domain Bacteria; phylum Bacteroidota; class Bacteroidia; order Bacteroidales; family Bacteroidaceae; genus Physcousia. The sequence continues at coordinate 93,120 of JAFTUK010000037.1, forward strand.
CCGTGATGGTGTCGGTGGTAATGGCCACATACAAGCAGGAAGGAGGCAAAGTCCTTGGTGCAATGGCTATGGCCCTGCTCATCGTATTGCCGGCAGCATGGAGCAGGGCTGCTCTGCTGTCCTGTGCCGTATGCCTAGCTGTGCTGTATCGGACCTATATAATAAGGTATTGGAAGACGGTGGCGGCTGTGGCCCTGACCGCCATGGTGGTGTTCTATTTTCTAAAACGTGGTTCGGCCGACAGCCGTGCGTTGATGTTTGTGGTTTCGGTCCACTCTTGGATGAAACATTTCTGGCTGGGTACCGGCGTGGGAGGATACTTGCATGCTTTAGGAGAAGGTCAGGCCGAGTACTTCGCAGCGCATCCTGCCTCCACATTCATCCCAAGTGTGGGCGTAGCCGACATGCCTTTCTGCGAACCCATACGGTTGGCTGTGGAATTAGGAACCGTAGGATTGGTCTTAGTGGCAATCGTCTTGGTATTGACGGCATGGAGATTGTGGAGGGCCCGGCATCCGTTGTTCTACGGATTGTTAGCTCTGTTGGTGTTCTCCCTGTTCTCTTATCCGTTCAATATTCCCGTGTTCGGGGCAATCCTGGCCGTAATTGTGGCCACGGCTGCCAATATGGGTGAGGAGAAATGTGTAAGTGCAGGTAAGGTGTGCTCCTTCATCGGGGCTACGGCACTGGGCGTCACTGTCTACGCTCTACTCTTGCCAAGGATCGAGGCAAAGAAGGAGCATGAACTCTTTTCCTATCTGAAAGATGAGGCTTTCATCAAAGACTACTACGAACTGTTGCCAAAGTTGAATGACAATCCCAAGTTCCTGTTCAACTTCGGCTCGCTGCTGCGTGATGCCGGCAGATATAATGACAGCAACGCCATGCTGCGCCAAGGAACCTTGTTGAGTGCTGACCCCATGTTCCACATCCTGATGGGGCGTAATTACGAAGACATGCAAGAGTACGGGACTGCCGATTCTCTGTACAGCCACGCCTTCCACATGGTGCCCAACCGCGTCTATCCACTTTATCGCCGTATGAAGCTGTACGAAACAATGAAGGACAGCACAAGGATGTTGGACATGGCCAAAAGAATCACATACTTCAAGGTGAAGGTGGAATCGCCCGCTACGCGGGATATAAAGAAAGAGGCGGAGGAGATGATAACGACATTAACCAATCATACATTCACAAGATAATCCTTAATATGAATATACAAAAGCCAGACATCCATATATTAGTGACCTACTGCCTGGGCGGTGTCTTCATTCTGTCCGCCGTGACCAAGGCCGTGGGTCTACCTGTGTTCGCCGATGAGATGAGGTTGTATCTTGACATCTATTTTGGCGGTTGGTTGCGTGATGCGAGTCTGTTTCTTGCCGGTATGGTATGCCTGGCAGAACTGCTCATCGGCATTGCCTACCTGATTCATTCACTGCGTTGTTATGCCAACATGGCGGCCTTCCTTGTTCTGATGTTCTTTGTCTGGCTGACCGGTGACAATTATTTTAATCCCTCCCCTCTCGGTCAAATCGAGTCTTGCGGATGCTTTGGAGAACTCATACACTTTACGCCTTTAGGCTCATTCCTCAAATCCTTGGTGCTTTGGGGAGTGGTAGTGATAATAATGATATACTTGCTTAAAAAGAAGCGATATAGATATAAATAAAGTACTATTCAATAAGAAAGGAGGTGTATCTCGCTGTTTAGGATAAAACTAATCTATTTAACATATCAGCCTTTACTTTAGAATACTATAGTGGTATCGGCAATGGGAATGATGTCTTACCAATCAAATAAATAGACATCTATAGTAATACTTACTCATACAGACAATTAAAAAACATTATGAAAAAGAAAAAAGTCGTGTTAGCATGTATCGCAGTAACGACTGCAATGCTGGCAGAAACCAATTTATTTAACGTACATTCAAAAGAGACACCTAATCTGCTATTACAAAATATAGAAGCATTAGCAGATAATGATACGGGACAAAGTGACAAAAGATATGTGGCAAGACAGTGTGAGAAAACGAAATACACATACGATAAAGAAGGTAGGTTAATAGAAACAACTACTTACTCAACATATTGTTGCGAAACTTGCACTGTCGGATTACCTACATGTGATTACTCTCTATGCTAAGAGTCTGTTATACGTGTGACATAAAATGTATTAGTAGTGTGCTAAATCGTAGCACACTACATTTGCATTTTTTAACCAAAAACGAACTAAAATGAAAAAGTACTTGATTGCGATTGTAACTATAAGCATGTTACTCACTGCATGTAGAAAGGAAAATAAGTTGCTAGAGGCTCAAATTACCATTCCTGTAGCGATGGAGCAGTTCCAAAAGGATTATCCTTTCGCAGAGAAATTTCACTATTCCAAGTTAATACCTTTGGAAACAACGGAGCAATGCAGAATAGGCGACATACAAAGGGTGTTCTCAGTTGATTCGTCTTTCGTTGTATGGGATGGTAAGAAAGTTGCGCTATTCGACTCGGACGGATCGTATATATCCAACGTCGGACATCAAGGAAGGGCTTCCAATGAATACATGCGAATTTCTGATGTTAATGTAGATTATAATACCAAGGAAATATATTTGCTGGATAACTCATCACTAAAGATATTGGTATATGGTATTCGTGGAGATTTCAAAAGGAGAATCTCCATGAAAAACTATGCTACCGGCTTCTTACTTACACATAATCAACTTTGGTTGGAGAATTACGCGTTGGACGGAGCTGGCAAGATGCTTTTATGTACAGATATCAATACAAATGAAATCCAACAGGGATATTTCCCATTCCTTGATGGGGAAAAAATGCCGATACGTAAAGAAAAGTCATTTTTTTGGGGTGATAGTGTAGCGTTGTTTGCATCGTCGTATATGAATACAATATATAAGATAGCCGGCGATGAGATTACTCCTTATGTAAAAATTAACTTCCTGGACAATAAGGCAGACGAGAGCAACGATATGACAAAAACTAAGTTTTTCCAGAAGATTGCAGAGGAGAACTATATAGGCTACGTAAAGGATGTCTATCAAGTAAATTCTTACTTGTTCTTTTCTTTTAACAGGAACAATGCGGGCGACACAAGCAGCGAATTTCATGTTTGTTACAATATGGACAGCCGGGATGTGGATATATATGATTTCTCTTTACTTCATGATTCCCGTATTCCTGTGTCTCCGTCAAGTAACATAATAGGGGTTTATGGGGATGGAGTGATATTCAGTCTGGACATTTCCGCTTTACCCGATTTTCTCTTGAAGAAATTAAAGGAGAATACAGGTCTGGAAAATTTGAACAATAGTTCAAATCCAATACTAATACTATATGATGTAGATTGAGACCAAACTGTTTCCATCTGATATAACAATCGTTTCCCCATACTAATGCGCAAAACCATCTTATTCATTGTCACCTTTATTCTGGCGATGCCCTCGCGTGCCAGCATCTATATGTCGCTCTCCGAAGCCATCCGCCTGGCGCAGGAGCATTCGCTGGAGGCCCAAATGGCGCGGTTCTCCTTCCTGGCCAGCTACTGGACGTACCGTTCCTACCGTGCCGAGCTGCTGCCTTCGGCCTCGCTGTCGGGTTCCCTGCTGAACTACGACCGCTCGGTCACCAGCGTGCGCAACTACGACGACGGACGCATCAACTACGTGGAGAACAACTCGCTGAGCAACTCGCTCACGCTGTCGGTCAGCCAGAACATCGTGCCCACGGGCGGCACGGTGTCGCTGCAGTCCTATCTCTATCATCTGGAGCAGTTCAACTACGACCTGCGTACCTTCAACACCCAGCCCCTGCGCCTGATTTACGACCAGCCCCTGCGGGCGTTCAACTCCCTGAAGTGGCGTGGCAAGTCGGAACCGGTGGCCTATGAGCGTGCCAAGCGGCAGTACCTGGAGACCATGCAGAACATCGCCGTGACAGTGACGAGCCATTACTTCTCCGTACTGTCCGCCCAGTCCGACTACAGGCAGTCCGTGGCCACCGCAGAGGAGCGCAGTCGCCTCTACGAGCAGACGAAGAAGCGTTTCGCCCTGGGCACCGTGCCGAAGAGCGACCTGCTGCAGCTGGAACTGTCGGCCATCAACGCCCGCGTGTCCGTGAAGCGCGACCGCCTCTCGCTGGACGACGCACGCTTCATGCTGTTCACCTACCTGCAGGCCGTGAAGTGGGACGATGTGGAGCTGCTGGCCCCCGACGACATTCCCGACATGGTTCTGGACGGGGACGAGGTGATGCAGCGTGCCATGACGGCCTCTACCCATCCGATGACACAGAAGCTCTCGCTGATCGAGTCGCAGCGGAGCCTGGCACAGGCCAAGGCGCAGCGCGGCATCCGGCTGGCCATCCACAGCGAACTGGGACTGCGCAACACGGCCGACCGCATCGGCGACGCCTACAGCCGCCTGCAGGACAACGAGGTCGTGGGCCTCACCCTCTCGCTGCCCGTCTTCGACTGGGGCGTGAGCAAGGGGCGCGTGCGCATCGCCAAGGCCAACCTGGACGTGGTGAAGACGCAGATCGAGCATAACGACATCGAATATGAGCAGACCATCAAGAAGCTGGTGATGCAGTTCAACCTGCAATACGAGCAGTGCCGCGACGCCGCCCGTGCCGAGGAGATAGCCGACGAGCGGTATGCGCTCAGCGTGCAGCGCTTCGAGGCCGGCAGCATCAGCGTGACCGAGTTGAACACGGCGCAGCAGGAGAAGGAGTCGGCGCGTGCGCAATACATCAGCCAGCTGCGAACATATTGGAGTAACTACTACAACATACAACGCCATACGCTTTGGGATTACGTGAATAATCATGAAATAACAACCGATTTTGATAAATTAACAAAATGAGACACTTTTCAGCCATAGTGGCAACTCTTATTCTATTTACTGCTTGCGACAAATCCAATGAAATTAAAGAGGATGACCGTATTAAGCGTGGGCAGGTAGAACTGACCGAGAACTACGTAGACACCATGACGCTATGCTTAACGGACTTCCAGCGCGAGGTTGTATGTAATGGTCATTTGTACGCTAAAATAAAAACACAATTGGTTCCGCGTCACACAGATGCTATCACATCTATCAACGTGCGCGAAGGGGAATGGGTAGAGAAAGGTACACTGCTGGCTGTAACAGATGAAATGCAATATACCCGTGAGGTAGAGCGTGCAGAACGTGATGTAGAGAAAACACGTGTGGATCTGGCAGACAAACTGATTACAATGGGTTATAATGTGGATACTGACTTGACACCACAGGGTGATATTCCTGATGATATTCTTCGCCGTGCAGAGATAATATCAGGGCACTATGCAGCACGTTACCAATTACAAACTGCACGTCAGAATCTGGATGATTGCCGGTTGAGAGCTCCTGCTACGGGGCGCATAGCGGATATCACAGCGCAACTACACCAACGTGCTGATAAATTCTGCTATATAATAGATGATACGGAGTTTGATGTGAAATTCAGTGTATTGGAAGCCGAGTTGGCAATGATACATAAAGGGCAGCGCGTGAAGGTCAGTCCATTTACAGACGATAGTCTGGTAGTAGTCGGACGTATTGTGAGTATCAACCCATCCGTAAACGAAAATGGAATGATAAAAGTGACAGCTAGAGTGAACGGCAGAGCAGGATTGTTAGATGGTATGAATGTGCGCGTGGTAGTGGAACGCAATGTCCCTCGCATGTTTGTTGTGCCAAAGGATGCTGTTGTAGAGCGCGATGGATATAATGTTATTTTCCTTTATAATAAGGGCTACGCTAGCTGGACCTATGTAGATATATTACATAGTAATATCAATAGCCATGCTATCACGGGATGCTCCAGAAAGGACACCAAGCTCCATGAAGGGGATATTGTTATAACAAGCGGTAATATGAACCTTGCTGATGACACGAAGGTGGAACTGAAACATAAAAGTTAGTTTAGAGGCACCGACACAAAGGCTTCTTCTTGTTTTCAAGACACTTCGTTATTAAAAAGTATTAAGTTTATTATTGGCGCATCAAAACAACGGACTCGATTTAACTTCCCTAAATTATGCTTAAAAAGCTTATACTACGTCCCATTGCCGTAAGCATGTTTGTATTGGCATTGGCAATCATTGGCGTTTTGTCTTCACGTCAGTTGCCCGTATCGCTAATGCCAGACATTGACATACCGCAGATAACTGTCCACGCATCATATCCTGGAGCATCTGTGCGTCAAGTGGAAAATAAGGTGACTGGACCATTACGAGGCCAACTTGCACAAGTACCAGGACTGAAATCTCTAGATAGTGAAAGTCGCATGGACGCCTCTACAATAAAACTGACCTTCGAACCTGGGAGCGACATGGATCTTTTGTTTATTGAAGTGGGTGAAAAGATAGACCGAACCATGTCGTGGCTACCTAAAGAAATAGAACGTCCTAAGGTTGTGAAGGCTAGTTCCATGGATATCCCAGCCTTCTTCCTGGACATCTCGCTGAAAGATAGCACAGCAGGTAAGGAGCGTTTTGTGCAACTATCACAATTTGCACAGAGTGTAGTTCGTAAACGCATAGAGCAATTACCACAGACAGCAATGGTTGACGTGAGCGGTACAGAAGGTGCTGAGATTGTGTTAATACCACGCCCTGAACGCATGGATGCTCTTGGAATCACTCCTCAGCATATAGAGCGATCCATTAAAGCGCATGACATCACACTGACATCGCTAAGCATAGTGGATGGCATATACCGATATAACATACACTTCGATGCCACATTGCTGACTGACGATGATATTCGGGATATTGTTCTCAGTCACGACAACCGTCTATTGCGTTTAGGGGACATATGTGAGGTGAAGTTCCGTTCTTCTAATAGTACTGGCGGTCTGATACGTCATAACGGACGTCGTGCTGTGACAATGGCTGTTGTTAAACAACCACAAGCAAAAATGGAGGAGCTGCAAGCAAGCATTGATACACTCGTAGTTGACTTAAGCATGGAGTTTCCAGACATTGCTTTTGATCTTACCCGTGACCAAACGCAACTCTTGACATATTCCATGGACAACCTGAAAGAAAACTTCGTCCTGGGAGCATTATTGGCATGTCTTGTGCTATTCGTGTTTATGCGCAGTGTAAGGTTGCCGTTACTTATAATCATTAGCATACCATTGTCACTTATACTGACTCTGCTGTCATTTTACATTATAAATATATCGCTCAATGTTATCAGCTTGTCTGGTCTAATATTGGGCGTAGGCATGATTGTGGATAATTCCATTATTGTGATAGATAACATACGTCAACGTTTGCAATGCGAAGAATTAGATACTGCTGTGGTAAAGGGGGCCAAGGAGGTATTCATGCCAATGTTGTCATCGGTACTAACCACCTGCTCGGTGTTCATTCCGCTGATATTTCTTAATGGAACAGCAGGTGAACTGTTTTACGACCAAGCCATTGCTGTCACAATAGCCCTATTTTCGTCTTTGCTAGTAGCTGTCATTGTGATACCTGTATACTTTAGGCTCTTCTTTAAGAAAGCGGTGATAAGTGAACACAAGGGTACTGATGTATTTGTGTCGCTCTATTCCGTTATGCTAAAGTTCACCTTCCGGCACGCAAGGATGATGATTTCCGTTTTCCTCATTGCTGTGATTAGTTCGGTATTTCTGTTTATGGCATTACGTAAAGAGCAATTACCCGACATGCCACATGAGGACACAATGATGACCATCGATTGGAACTTAGGTATCTCAGAACAGGAGAATGACCGACGTGTCCTAGAACTGCTTGCTACTTTGGACAGTACCTTGCAGACCAGTACAGCCATGGTGGGCGCACAGACATTCCTGCTTTCACATACAAAGGATATTACGGCCACAGAGGCTGTTGTGTATATGAAGTTTAGTGATGAGAAAGAACGCTTGAAGGCAGAACAACACTTAACGAAGACATTGGCAGAACAATACCCACGTGCGCAAGTGAAATATGAAACTGTGGGAAGCCTTTTGGACGTAATATTTCGTTCGGATGAAAGCCGTCTAACCATCCAATTACAGAACAACAGCGGTGGCAGACCATCTGTGAAACAAGCACGGTGCTTCATTGACTCGTTACACCAAGCGTTCCCGCTCCTTACGGTCCAACCTGTAGTTGCAGACAAGACCATTGAATACAAGGGGCGTCTTGAGCGTATGGCTGTGTATGGTGTTACTTACGATAATCTGCTTCAAGAGCTACGCAAAAAGGTGGGACAGCGTCGTGTATTTAGTATCAGCGACGGTTCTGCTATGGTACCAGTAGTAATCAATGATGAGATACCCGACAAAAGTGTTGTGCTGGCTTCTACGATAACTGTCGGTGGTACATCCATTCCACTGCATCTCCTTGTAAAAACAGGCGAAGGCGAGGATTTCAAGCGATTGAACTCTGGACAGTCTGGTGAATATTATCCTATTCACCTGGATTGCGACGACAAAACAGCACATGAGGTTATGAACTGGGTACAAGAGTTTATGGCTCGTGATAAGATACAAGAAGAGCCTTTGGGGTTACAAGCCTCGTTTACCGGCGACTATTTTAGTAGCCGTCAATTGGTGAGTGAACTGCTTATTGTCCTCTCTGTGGCATTAGCATTGCTGTACTTCATTTTGGGTGCACAGTTTGAAAGTCTGATACAGCCATTCATTATCCTAAGCGAGATGGTGTTGGATGTTGCATTGGTTTTCCTTGTTTTGTGGTTAATGAACGAATCTCTAAATATTATGTCCATGATAGGAATAGTGGTTATGGCTGGTATTGTCATCAACGACTCAATCCTAAAGGTGGATACCATTAATCGTCTGCGTCGCAGTGGTATGTCTACGCTAACGGCTATCATTAAAGCAGGTCATAAACGTCTGCGTCCTATCGTAATGACATCACTGACTACTATTTTGGCTATTCTGCCATTGCTCTCTCGTGCTGACATGGGCAGTGCCTTGCAATATCCGCTTTCACTCACCTTGGTTGTGGGCATGATCATTGGCACTATGGTAAGCTTATTTTTTGTACCACTGGTATATTATATAATTTACAAAAAGTGATATTGCCTGATGCGAATAAGTAACTTCTCAGTCCTTCTCACTGCCTGTATTCTGCTTATTATAGGCATTGCTCTCACACCATTAATCGATGTGGGGGCAAAGCCTCGTCCACGACAAGGACATGAACTATGGATAACCTATAGTTGGAACGGTGCGTCAGCAAAGGTAATAGAGCAAAACGTGACAGCACCAATAGAGGGCATGATGGTGTCCGTACGCGGTGTGGAAAATGTGGAATCGGAATCCCGGTTCGGAAATGGATGGGTAAAAGTCACTTTAAAACCTGATGTAAAGGTCTTTGCAGTAAGATTCGAAATAGCTTCGTTGTTGAGGCAATTACGAAACAAATTGCCAGATGGTGTCAGTACTCCTACATTGTCGGGAGGTAACATTGTTAACAATACACGAAAACAGAATGACGAGACTGTTCATCTTCTATCCTACACCATTAGCAGCAAATTAAATTCCGCGCAGTTGCAGGACTATGTGCAGAAAAATGTACAACCTACTCTGCAGCAAAATGAACATGTCAAATGGGTAACCGTGTCGGGAGGTGTGGGACGTTACCTGGAAGTATCATATGACCCCTTGCTATTGCAAGCGTGTGGTCTCAACTCGTCTGATATTGACAATGGACTTAAGTCTTTTATCGGACGTAACGAGATTGTTGGCGACGTAATACATGATAGTGCGCGTGTCACGTTAAGGTTGGCCACTGAGAATTTCAAACGTCCTTTGGAACAGATGCCCATTAAGAGCAAAGATGGACATATTACCTATATGGGGAACTTAGCTCAATATGAGTACCGCAACTATGAACCTTCTTCCTATTATCGCATAAACGGTAATGAGACAGTGAGCTTGAATATCTACGTAAATGCCAATGCTAATCTCATCAAATTAGCCCAAAAATTGCGTGAACAGATAAATAAGATGCAGCCCAAACTGCAACATGAGGTGAAGTTAGAACTCCAACATGATTCATCTGAGGAACAACAAGGTGAGCTTAATAGACTAATCACCCGTAGCCTAATGTCATTGATGATACTTTTGGTATTCGTGTTCATGGTGCGACCAGGATGGAAATATGTCAGCATCGTTGCCATTACTTTGGCCGTATGTCTTGCAGTTGCAATAATATGCTATTATCTGTTCAACTTGCGTCTACATGTCTTCTCTATCGCTGGTATCACTGTGTCATTGGGGTTGATTATAGATGCCTCTATCGTGATGATAGACCACTATAGCTATTATCGCAACCGTAAGGTATTTATGGCTATTTTGGCTGCACTTCTTACTACGATAGGCACGTTGGTAGTAATTCTGTTTGCTCCAGAAAATTTAAAGCATGATCTGTACGACTTTGCATGGATTATCATAATCAATCTGACAGTGGCTCTGTTCGTAGCCATAGCTTTTGTGCCAGCCTTAGTAGACTGCATGCAATTCCGCACCAATTGTTCCACTCACATTTTCTCACGTCAACAGCGATTCTTGGCATATTGGACAGGCCTCTACGCCAAATATATTAAACTTCCTATAAGATGGTCGCGTAAGAAACGTATACTTATCTATTCTCTACTTTTGTTGCTTTACATAGGATCCTTCGGTGGATCTGCCTACCTGTTCTCTAAATCCATGGATGGTGCATCTTGGCCTCGTGAAGAAGAGGAGATGAAACTATATGTAAGAGCACAGATGCCTTTAGGGGGTACAGCCACACAATTAAACGCCAAGGTAAAGGTATTAGAGGAAATGCTAATGGGCGAGAAGGACATTAAGCGTTTTGAGACATGGGTGAACAACAATGGTGCCAATATCACGATTCAATTTAGTCCAGAAGCCCTACATACATCTGCACCATATCAAGTGGAGAACCGTGTTATAGGGCGAGTCATAGGTATTGGCGGTGCTGATTGGAGTACGTATGGAGTCAGTCAGCGTGGATTCAGCAACTCGCTTAACTTACAATACCGTTCTAATCGTATAGAACTGACTGGTTACAACTACGACCGCCTTTATCGCTATGCACAGGATCTTTGTGATTTGTTAACCCAAAATCCCCGTGCTGTGGACGTAACAATAGTGACTCCAGGACATGAGAATCAGGAGGATGAATATTATGTGCGCTACAATTGGGATAGATTGAGACTACTTAACATTACGCCAGAACAAATTCACTCGGCAGTAAACGATCTACTACAGACATGGAATTTCGGTCGATACGACCCACTTAATACCAACATCATCATCAAGTCCACGCGACGCGATACGCACGATGTGTGGCATCTATTCAACTCCTACGTGAAGATTGGTGACAAGGACATTCGTCTAAACGAGGTAATGGATATTCAGCAACGTGAAGCCAAAAACGTAATTCCACGACGTAATCAAGAATATGTATTGCGCGTGGAGTTCAATATCCTTGGTTCCTATATTTATACCAGCAACTATATTAAGGAGGTGACGGAAAAGATGGAAAAACGTCTGCCAGTAGGATTTCGCTGCATGCGTCCACAATGGACAGACCGTCCTACAGCCATGGAACAATACTGGTTGATAGCACTCTGTATTCTCATTACATATTGGTTAATGACCATACTCTTTGAGAGTCTTTGGCGTCCTCTTGCCATGTTGCTTGCTCTCATGCCATTCACGCTTACTGTTGTTTTCCTTGCGTTCTATCTTGTTGGTATACCATTTGGTACAGGTGGACTTGCTGCACTGGTGCTTCTGTGCGGATTAGTCATCAACGCCGCCATTTATATAATGTCTCAATACGATTTGATTCGTAAAAACAATACTGTAAGCCCGTTTCGTGCCTATTTGCAGGCTTACAATCACAAAATTGTTCCAGTCATACTGACAATCCTTTCAACAGTATTATCGCTCATCCCCTTCCTGCTAGACGGTAGTGAAAACCGTTTTTGGTATACCTTTGCTATCACCATTATTGTTGGTTTGACGGCCTCACTATTCGCCTTAGTGTTTATAATGCCATGGTGGGTGAGATTTAAAAGATGAGCTTGCTGATAATAAAATATAGTTATACGAAGTTATATGATAGAAAAATAAATGAATTCACAACATCATCATAATAATAATTTAAGAAGTACTAATATATGTAGGTTCACTTAAACAATATATATATGAACGACACGTTTATATACAGAGAGATTTTATAATTAGATAAATCAAAATTACTAATGTACTAGTTGCTTAACAAAAATATATGATATATGATAGATTTTAAGAAAGTAAGACCTTGTACAAATCCACTACTAACGGCTGCTCCATGTCATTCTTGCTGTCCCATGTCACCTTGCCGGCCTGAGCGTCATCTACGATTGCATACTCTTCTTTGTCCTTTTCCGTGAGAGCGACCTTCTTAATAATCTCACGCTTCAAGTTGTATTCCATGAATGAGTTCTGCGCTGGCAGAAGTTGTGGAATGTAAATTCTGTCCTTAATGTGTAGTTCCATATTGTTTGTCTTTTTATCGTTTTAATAAGAATAGGAAAGCTGGAATGGTTGGGTTTACAAAACTGCTTCATTTTTACATCGCGGCCCTCATAAACTTGATTAGAACCTATTCTTGATGATGTTGCTATTCTTCTCAAAAGAGGTGAATATAGTGCTAATCTTGGTGTTCTTGAGTGTGTTAAACTTGAAAATCAACTCAAAAGTGAAACAAAAAGTGAAAATGATGACAATTTTTGAGGGATATGTATTATCTTTGCAAAAGAAATGAGTTGGTATGTTTAGTAAAATTACAGCTTGGTTTGCAGTTAATGCGTTGCTACCTATAATTGTTCCTGTCCTATTCCTTGCTATTGTGTCTTGGTTTGGAGAAGGAAGATTTCCTTTTGTGCATTTGTTTACAGACTTGATCAATTCTGGTTTTTATATATTCTCGGCAGCTACTCTTATATTCAGTTTATATGAAGAGTATAGGATTTGTGAACAATGTATTAAACCTGGGATGCAGACTATATTGGTTTTATTAATGATTGCCTCCTTGTTTATGTTTTATAAAATACAGACAGAGACGGATAGTTATGTTAAAGGACACCAATTACAATTTTATATTGTCTGGGGATTTACTGCGTTATTTGCTGGAATTGTAAAATATAAAATATTATGATATAAAAAACAA
>JAFTUK010000038.1 GCA_017466325.1 Bacteroidaceae bacterium
GGCGGACACGGCTTGCCGTGTCCCTACAATATCAAAATCCTCATTCCCCAGTACCATATACTCCCCTCCCATACAGGGGAGGGTTGGGGAGGGGTCCGACACAAACTATGAACATAAGATTAGGACAAATAAACACCCTCAGGGTGGTAAAGCAGGTTCCCTTCGGATACTATCTGGATGGCGGACGCATACATGGCGAGGTTCTCCTGCCGCAGAACGAAGTGGAGGGTGATGTTGCCATAGACCGGGAAGTGGAGGTATTCCTGTATCTCGACCAGGAAGAACGCCTCATTGCCACCATGCGCAAACCTTTGGCACAGGTAGGCGACTTTGCCTTCCTGGAGGTGGCATGGGTCAACAACTTCGGTGCTTTCCTGGGCTGGGGCCTCATGAAGGACCTCTTCGTCCCCTTCCGCGAGCAGAAAATGAAGATGGTGAAGGGGCAGAGTTACATCGTACACATTCATCTGGACGAGGACAGCAACCGCATAATGGCCAGCGCCAAGGTGGAACGCTATCTGGACCACGGCATTGCCCCATACCGCCGTGGCGACGAGGTGGACATCCTTGTGTGGCAGAAGACCGACCTCGGTTTCAAGGTAATCATAGACAACCGTTGGGGCGGACTCCTCTACGACTCGCAGGTGTTCCGCGACCTGCGCACAGGCATGCGCACGCGTGCATATATAAATAAGGTGCGCGAGGACGGCAAGATAGACGTAACCCTCACCCGTCAGGGTCAGGAAGGTGTGGCCGACTTCAGCGACATCCTCCTTTCCTACCTCCACGACCACGGCGGCCATTGTCCTTTGGGCGACAAGAGCCCTGCCGAGGACATTGCCCAGACATTCAACGTGAGCAAGAAGGTCTACAAGAAAGCCATCGGCGACCTCTACAAGCGCCGCCTGATAACCATCACAGACGAAGGTTTGAGACTTGTGTAAGGAAATAGAGGCTGGCTTCTGTGCTGTCAGCGAAACAAATCGTCCATTGTCAGTTCATTGCGGACACAATCGCTATACATGTTTTTCTTCACTCCGAAAGTAGTTATGAAGGTGAGATGAAGTCCTCCACGGGTTTGAGTCTCTTCTTGAAAACAGCCAATTCGGTTGCGAAGCCGAGTCTCTTCTGCTTTGCTGATGCTATATGGAAATTCGCTGTACTTTACCTCGCAGATATTAACCAGGTTGTCGGCCCGTTCAATTATCAGATCAATCTGTGCGGCAGGTTGACTGTGTTTGCTTCGCCAGGAATAGTATTCAGTGTGTATTCGGTCAATGCCAAGTGTTGACTTGATTTGTGGTATATGTAGCAGACACACGCGCTCAAAGGCCAGTCCCAACCATGAATTCATTCGGCTTGTCCCTATCATGTTGGACCAATAGTGTTCGTCTGTTGTTGTCTTTTGTGCAAAGGTGTAATGGAATAGTGTAAAGAGGTCAGTGAGTTGGTAAAATTGTGCATTGGCCTTGATTTTCTTTTCTTTTACGTTGAAACTTCGGATGAAGTCGCAGATTTTTAGATTTGTGAGCATTTTGCTCAGTCGTCCGTTGTTGGATAATTTTGCTTTGTTTGCTATTTCATCTCTGGATAAGCCTTGTTTGTTTTCCGATAAAACCTTAATAATGGATAGGTAGGAATCGGGTGATGCAAACAAGGACTTGAATAGACGGTCGTGTTCGCGACGCATTTCCCCGTCCTCCCCAAAAAATAGGCGGTCGATGTTTTGTGCAAGGCTGTTTTTTTTGTCGAGCAGACTATAGTAATATGGTACGCCTCCTAATACCATGTAGGTTTGCAGTATGGACAAACGGTTCCATTCAAACCCATATTCTTTGAAATAATTCTCTGTTTCTGCCAATGTAAATGGGCGGAGGTGCATCTCGTGAGTAATGCGGTTGTGTAGTCCGCCGTGATTGTCAATGATGTTGTCTACCATCCACGAGGTGGCCGAACCGCAGACAATCAGCTTGATATTGCTGTGATGAGCAGCCCAACCATTCCAGAAATGGTCAAATGCTCTGATGAAGTCAGATTTGGTGGTGTCAAAGCATGGCAGTTCGTCTATAAAGATAATGCATCGTTGACATCCGACCTTGTCTTCAAGCATTTGTTGCAGTATTCCGAAGGCCTGGTTCCAATCTGTGGGTATGTCTGTTCTGTCGTATCCGTATCTGCGCAAGGCTTGTATGAAGTTGAACATTTGTTCGCTCTTCTTGCCATTGATGGTTCCCGATACTTCAAAGGTGAATTCATTGCCCAACAGTTCGCGAATTAGGAAAGTTTTTCCTACTCGGCGTCTGCCATAAACGGCTATGAATTCAGCCTTGCCAGAACTCATATATTCTTGCAGGGCTTCTATTTCTTTATCGCGCCCGATGATGTTGCTCATGCTTTTTTGCCTTTAGTTTATCGCAAAGATAAGTATATTTTTTAGATACTATGTCTAAAGTGCCCCAAAAATCATCGTTTTAGACTATCTATCGTGTGATACTGTGTCTAAAGTGCCGAAAAAATCGCCGTTTTAGACCACCTATCGTGTAATACTGTGTCTAAAGCACCAAAACTTTTGCCAAAGCCGTTAACCCTAAATTAGACATAAGAGCGTGCCAGTTTCCCTATTGGAGCACTGTAGTTTTCCAATAAGAAAACTCGAGTGCTCCAATAGGGAAACTCATGTGTCAATACTATCAGTAGGGGAGGGTACAATATTCTTTCCATCCTGTTTGTATGTATTTCGCTTAAGTAGTTTAACTTAGTATTATTTCTTCCTGTTTTCTATATTCAAACGTGCCGTTAACAAAACGCTAATAGGACGAATGTTATATAGATTGACGTATTCTACCAAATCGGTATTAGATTGAGATAGGTATGTGCGAGTATTGGTGATATTGTTAACTTCTAAGATAAAGTCGTGTTTCTTCTTGGTCTTAAGTGTTAACGACGAATTTAAGAACACATAATTCTTCTTGTCTGGATTACTCTTGTTGTAAGAATGATTGGCAGTAAGCGATATGAAGAAATGCTTGGGAATAATGCTCAGGTACATGTTGGCACTTTGTTCCAGAGTGTGGATAGTTTGTGTGTAATCTTCTGAACGGGAATTTAGCGAGTTCCAATTGAGGTTGTAGCTGAGACGTAACCGAGACACAACATCACCACTACATTTTAGTTGCGCATTAAAGGAATTGGACTTTAAGTTGCTGACTACCGATTGGCGTAGTACTGTATTGACAGAATGTGTGTAATTTGCATTGGCTACCAGTTGTATATTGTGCCATTCTATATCTTTGCTCACATTGCCTATGCATGAAAAGGTCTTCTGGTGATTAGGCATATCAACAGCCTGTATGATGGTGTGCGCATCTTGCTCTATATAAGAACCATATACCACATCAGACCACGAAAAAGAAGCCTTGCCCTCAACGTATGCAAAGATTTCGTTCATTATATCCTTAAAATTTAGTTTAAGGTTGACTCCTGCTGTCTGTGCTTCGGATATGGTAGGTTTGTATCGGTTAATGGTTCGATAGTTTGCCATGATGTATGCAGATATCAGTTGGTTCCAGGGTGTTTGATTGATGCCATAACTACTGCCACCTGACAAAGTCCAAAAGTCATTTGCTTTCCATAAAATACTGACACTGGGGCGAAGACGCACTCTCAGAGCATCTGTTTCGTTGAGAACAGTAGTATATGATAATGATAGTGGCAGACGTAATGTCATTCTGAAATCATTATATACATATCTGGCAGCTGCTCCAGCATTAGCCTCGAATTGCAGATAATCCATCGTAGCAACATCGTTTACCTTGGCTTGCAACGAGGAAGCCAAACCCACGTAATCAAGATTTATAGAAGCCGTTGGAACAAAAGTCCAGTGTTTTCTACGTAAATCACGTAGCATAGAGAATGTGTTTTTAGAACTAAAACGTGTAACATCAACCTCTTGACTAGCACTCATGTCACCATAAACAGAAAGACGTTGAGGCGAGGTATTATAAGAATTGTTACTCCTTACTTCTATACCATTACCATTGTCAGTACGATGTATGTAGTGGGTCTTGTTCTCTATGCCTAAATTCCGATTATAGGCCTTCTGCATGATATCCTCATTGTTGGATAAT
This sequence comes from Bacteroidaceae bacterium, assembly GCA_017466325.1. Classification (GTDB taxonomy): domain Bacteria; phylum Bacteroidota; class Bacteroidia; order Bacteroidales; family Bacteroidaceae; genus Physcousia. The sequence goes on from JAFTUK010000038.1 coordinate 4,128, forward strand.
ACACTACCTTTAGCACTATTCCATACACCATTGGCATAAAAGTCGTTACGAAAATATTTCTTATCAGCATTCTTTTCGTACACCAACTGAAGAAGAGCCTCGTTGGATGTATTCACGGAGCTAATATCTTCCGTTAATACACGTACATCAGCCTCTGGCAATATGTAGGTTTGTTTTTGATAGGCACTACGCAGCCTTCTGTCGTGATTGTACGAGAAGTTGTAGTGCAGCGTAGTGCTATCATTCAGTTTATTCAGATTATTAATCGTAACCAAGTGCTGATTGTTGAAGAGCGATGTTCCAACTGGAGACGCACCTGGTTCTAACACACTTGTTAGAATTGCTGCATTGTTTGCAACTCTACTTTTGGGATGATTACCTGTATTATCATTACCATAATAAATGAAGTGCTGTCGCTTCTTGCCAAAAAACATCAGGTTAGCATCGTTACTCCACAATACCTTATCACCATAGCCCAAACCCAATGTCAGTGATTTGGTCCATATGCCTTTTGCTTCCTTCTTAAGTTTAAGATTGATCGCTGCATTGTCTGGTGGAACCTGGTCTTTGAGAGCCTTAATGTGTTCGTGGTTTTCCAGAACCTGAACAGTAGCGACATCCTTTGCTTTCAATGATTCCGTAAGAATACCATAGCTACCCTGCATCAAGTCCATATTCTCAACATATAGATGGCTAATGGGTAATCCCTGATATTTGATTTTACCATTGTCTATTGTTATACCTGGTAGTTTCTTAAGTATATCGGCTATACTATTGTCATGATCCTTGGTATATGCAGCCACAAGATAATTGAGCGTGTCTCTGCTACCCCACAATTTCTGAGCCTTAATTTGAACTTCATGTAGGAGCGTACTCTCTTCTATAGCATAAAAGTCCAAGGTTTGCGACTTGGCATCAATACGCTTTATCTCCTTTTTTATATTAAAGCCAGAAAAACGAACCAGCAGTTCCTTGGCAGAGGTAGCCAGCATCAATCTATAGGTACCACTTTCATCTGGACGACAATAGGCTACTATCGTCGAATCTGGCACTTGCATTATAGTCACGATAATGTCCTCTACAAAGACTTTATCATTTCCAGTTATAGTGCCCGAGATACATATACTATCATTGCTAGCCTTGGACGTTGACCATGCAATAATACAGAGAATTATGGAAATGACATATTTTATCATATTGCCTTATTGCAATTCAATAGGAATGTATGGAACTGGCATATGCTCAAATCCTCCCTCCATTCTAAATGTGACTCCGTAATCTGCTGCAAAGGCGCCATGGTCTTTATGCAGCATTTTCTCCATTTTGAGCGCCCGATTTCTCTTTATGTCACGAATAGGCTCTGCATAGAACTGTATTTTCTTGTCGTTCTTGCCCTTTTCTATCCCTACTGCAGTAAAGTGATATTCACCCTTTGAATCCTTTGCTTCGAGAATTAATCCTGGCAACCCCTGCAACTTCCAAGGTCCATAGCTCAAAGGAATATCGGTGGTAAACCACACCTCATATTGACGACCTCTGAAAGTACATGATGCCTGCTGACAATTATATCCAAGAATATCCTTCTGTCCGGCTTCCATCTTCCATTTAATATTAGGTATGGACTCTGTATACTTATATACACCAGCTGCATCCAAATCAACAACTTGCATCAGCTTACCTTTCTTGGGATAACCAATGTATGTTTCTCCTACCAAGGCATGCAACTGAAACATCTCTATTTTCCAACGATTCTTTTGGGCAAGCATCTGGAATTGGCCAAATAATTTATTCCTCTCCCTTACCACATAGCTATGAGCTACACCTTGCCCAATCTCCAGCATCAATGTTTCTTTTACACGCCATTCATTGGGATTGTTGTCGCTCGCAGGCGAGCAAAGTTGGTTCATCTCATAACTTACTACCAGATTAATCATCTCTACGTCTGTCATTCCTGCTGTTTGTGCATAAGTGAATGAACTCACTATGCTACAAATTAAAGCAGTAAATAAATTCCTTAAGTTCTTCATAATTTATGTCCCTATTTATAATTTTATTAATTCAAGCTTCTGAAGTTGCGTATCCTTCATATCCATCTAAGATACACGCACCAGAACATTGTTCATGCGTTTTATGAGCACATCCCTCTAAAATTAAATCTCCTCCAACAATTTCTTTTTGTTCATTTGTAGAGAGCAACTGAACATCGCGCTAGTTAATGTAAATTTCTTAATCTTTTACATTTCTTTGAATTTTAATTAGTTTTGCAAGAAAATGCTTGCGTTTTTGTTTTTATCTGGTCATGCAACATACTCTTACGAACTCTTATCTCATCATATCCGCCATATCTTGGTTGAAGTAAGAGGAGTCGCATTTCGTCCACTGGTACCAATTTCTCCTTGCTTGGATATTCCTGCGCTATAGGCAATACATTGCCCGAAGGGAACAGACTCTCACTGGTGGCAAAGACACTGAGTGCCAGAGTTGCCATAGGAATGATGTACAGCACCTTGCTGCGCATCCACACACTGGATTTTGATTTCTGCATCATAGTGATATGCTTTAAAAGTTAAACTATGGTCGAAGTTGTTGGTAAAAGTGTAGGAGCTGGCACCAACAAATTCTTATTTATATATGTGAAACAATATTGATTTATGTTTCGACAATGCAAAGTAAGACAATACCCCTTAATATTGCAATAGCCAGATATCGTCATTTTGCGATAAAGCTCCGTATTTAACTTTTATTCGTAGTAATAGAAAGTCGAAATCGTATATCTACAGTCTCGACTCTAAATTAAACCCAAATCGGTCATTGGACCATCGTATATTTGGGATTATCGTGCGATACTATGTCTAAAGTGATGAAAAAATCATCGTTTCAGACCACTTATCGTTTTGACTATTTTATCCCATATAGTACCCCCTTCAGTACCACGCTATCGGTACTGGAGTTTTCTATATACCGGTACTGCAGTACTTATATACTGGTACTGCAGTACCGATATGCTGGTATTCATTCGGTACTGGGAAGCTCTTTTTAGCCAGTATAAATTCTTGAGAAGACTTACATCATCACCTCGTCCACCACGCAACCGTCGAAGAGGTTGACTATGCGGTCGGAATAGGCGGCATCTCGTGCCGAGTGTGTCACCATCACTATTGTTGTACCTTCGCGATGCAATTCGCGCAACAGCCCCATCACCTCCAGACCATTCTTCGAGTCAAGGTTTCCCGTAGGCTCGTCGGCAAGGATTATCTTAGGCTGCATCACCACGGCACGTGCTATGGCAACACGCTGCTGCTGACCACCCGACAGCTGAGAGGGGAAGTGCTTGGCACGATGCTCAATGGCCATACGTTTCAGGGCATCGGTGATGCGACGCTTGCGCTCGTCGGCAGGAACTTTCATGTACAATAGAGGTAGTTCGATGTTTTCCTCTACGGTAAGTTCGTCAATCAGATTAAAGCTCTGGAAGATGAAGCCCAGTGTGCCACGTCTAATCACATTGCGCTCCTTTTCGGTCAGTGCGCTCATGTCCTTGCCATCAAGGATGTACTGACCATTGGTAGGTCTGTCCAGCAAGCCAAGTATATTCAGCAGCGTAGACTTGCCACAACCCGAAGGTCCCATTATGGCTACAAACTCGCCCTGCTTTACCTCAAGGGAAACGTTAATCAATGCATGAGTCTCAACCTCTTCCGTGCGAAACACTTTTGATATACTATCAGTCTTAATCATAATATTGTCTTGTTAAATTTTCTTATCTATTATCTAAACTCGCTAATCGCTCGTCGCTAATCGCTCGTCGCTCCACTACGCCTTAATCACCATTGCCGGTTTTTCCTTGAAGCACATCTTCACCTTGTAGGCAACAAGGATGGAGACAACGGATACAATCAGCACAATGATGCAGAGTGCAGGCATTACGCCAAGTGTTATTTGCTCGCTATATGTTTCAAGCCACATAGTCATCATTATATAGCCTATGCACAGACCCATGGCACTGCCAATGAATGTGATGAGGAGATAGGTGCGTAGGGTCTTGCCTAAGCATATAGAGTATGTGGCACCAAAGATGCGACGGATGGCCAATGAACGGCGTTGGCGCTGGAGGTCGGCACTGATGAGTGTCAACAAACCGAAGAGTGCGATGCAGAAACCTATGGCAGAGAGAACTGAATATAGTTTCAGGTAGTTCTGCTCCTTCTCGTAAGTATCAGATATCATATCTCCAAAGTTGACCACACGGACAAGTCCGGCATCCACATTCATGTCCCTACGACGCAACAGATCCTCCACGGCTGCTATACCTTCTTTCTCCTTGCCGGGATGGAAACTGAAGTAGGCAACATTTGTGTTCCAAGAATTATGGTAATGGCTATAGGCAACCAAGTAGGGGTCTTGATGCATATTTATTGTACAAATATCCAAGATACCTACTGCTTCCAAACCATTTGGCAGAAAGGGATTCTCTGGTGTGATGCCAAAATACTTCGCGGTATTTGTTGCGAGCAAAATCTGGCCCATTTTCATTTCAAACTCCCCATCTGCATCTTTCCATAGATTTGGCTTGATTTCGAATAGACGCATTGCAGCAGGAGTCAATTGCAAGGTCCACATATTCTTGTCAAATCCCTCAAAGGGCGTGACAGTATTTGAGGTAACATCATAAAACGGGGCTTGTACGATACAGGTGTCTACTGCTGCTATTGATGCAACTTCATGTGCAAATTCGGTGGAACTGACCAGAACCTGATTTTTTGCATCAGTAGTTTTTATAGTGTAGACTTTGTGTGCATTAAATCCCAAGCCATCGTGGCTGACATACCTCAATTGTCTGCCACCATTCCACACCAGAAAGAGCAATAATACGCTGACGCTTATCTGCGTTGTTACAAAGATATGGTTCAGAAACGAGGAATTGCCTTGCGGTGCGCCATGGATGGCTTTCTTGTACTTTTTGTGTTGCAGATACACAGGTATTGTGCACAGAAAAATCAAGAGCACCACCATTGCGAACCATACCGTCACGAGCCATTGCATCACATCGCATTCCGGCATCTGCATATACTCCAGGAAAGCTTTGTAACCCAGTTCCTGTATTATGCACGCACAAAATCCAACGGCAAGAAGTACCAATAGCACCTCGGCATAGATGCGTCGCAAGGTGTCGGAACCTGCACCGAAACTCAATCTTAGGCGATGCTCTGTCCAACGGCTTTCGGCATTTGTATTAAGCAATGCCAAGTATGAGAATGACGCAGATATGAGCAACAAGGCAGACAGTATAAGGAATATTCCAGGATAAAGGGCTGCCTTCCAGAAACTGCTATTGCTCCACAACAAGTGAAACATTCTTACTGGTACCAGTCTTAATGCTGCTACCTTGTCCTCCATATTCTCATTGTTCTGTTCTATCAATGCCATCAATGCCTTGCTATCTGTGGTCCTTGTAACAATCAATGCGGTATTGGTTTTACATGTGTATTTACTAAACCATGTCACATTCTCGATCTTACGATATAAAAACGCCTGAGCACCTGTAATCATGCTTCCTTCTTCTCCTTTGACTATACCACATACTTTTGCCTGTATGCTTTTGTTATGGTCTTCTTCTAAAGTTATCTCCACCATAGTACCCACCAAATCGGTTGTGCCATACAGAACCTGTGCGGCTTGTTCGGAGACGACCACTTCACCTTCTTCTTGTACAGGTCGGCCGTAGATAAAATCCGCTTGTACCACATCAAAGAATTCGGGAGTTACCAATAGCATAGTCTTAGTCTGATTGGATGCACTATCTGTCCTTCCTTTTAATTTATTGCCACTTAGTGATGCCATTGAAGCAATCATACCTTCAGGCATATTCTTTGTCAGTTCGCGTGCTTTTTTTACCGTAAAGAAATAATTGGATTGTGTGAGTCCTTCTGGTGTGTATGCTTGTAAAGCATATACATCGGCATCGTCACCGATGCCATGTTCTTCGTGCGTTATTTCCCATATACCAGCAGCGGAGAATACGAAGGCTGCCATGGCAAAGGAGAGTATGCCCACTATGAGGCAGGTCTGTAGCTTGTTGCGCTTGATGTGGCGAAGGGCCTGAACGAAATTGATGAATAGTAACTTCATAGGATCTGTTGTTTTGGTTTAACGGTTATTGCTGTTCGTATCAAGGACACCGTAGTGCGGTTGGTCCTATGTATATACTCTTGCAAAAACCGTGCCAAACATCTTATCTGCTGATTATGCAATAGTTACAGCGTTATGCCGGTTCTCAAAACCGTGCGCCAGCGCACATCAGGTGTGCGGAATCGCACGAATAGTTTTTCGTTTCCCTAAGGTAGTGTTATCGTGAATACACTTCCGTGTTGAGGTTGTGACTTTACGGATATGCGTCCGCCATGACGCTGGATTATCTGCTTGCAGAGGCTCAGGCCTATGCCGGACCCTTGTGGCTTGGTAGTGAAGAACGGTATGAAGATGCTGTTAATCACTTCGGGCAGGATGCCTTGTCCGTAATCGCGGACGGAAATTTCTATGTGGCCGTTGGCATTGCGAGCCACGTTGATGTCTATAGGACCGGGACCCGCCTCGGAAGCATTGTTGACAAGATTCACCAGAACCTGCATCAGCAGGCGAGGGTCGGCATTGACTTCCAGAGTGGAGGGTGTGGCATTGCACCTCAGGCGCTGGCCGTAGAACTCCATCAGGTCGTTGAAATATTCCTGCACGGGTATTGCTTCGCATTGAGGCTGGGGTATGCGTGTCAACTTGCGGTAGTTGTTGACAAAGTCCAGCAACCCCTTGCTGCGCCGGTGTATTACGCTCAGTGCCTGTTCTGACTCGGTGGCAGTGTTGGAGGAATGGGAATCCTTGTGTTCTGAAAGGCCGATGATGGGAGTGAGCGAGTTCATAATCTCATGCGTCAGCACGCTCACCAACTTCTGCCATGCCTCTATCTCCGTTTCTTCCAGTACCTCGTGTATATCCCTGAGGCTGACAACGCGGTAGGTCTGCCTGTCCAGTACAAACTTGCGCGAGCATACCAGCATCTCGTACACCGTATTGTGGTGGGTGTGTGTCACCTTGTGTGCCGAGCGTGTTGCTATCCATTCCTGTGGCAAGCCGTGCATGGAACCGAGCATAAGTATGGAGGCACGGTTCTGCCATGTTATCTCGCCATCCTCCCTGCACACGAGTACACCGGTGTCCACTTCGTCAAGAACCTGCTCGTAGTAGTGCTGGCGTATGGCTTCGCTTTGCAGACGTTGTCTGAATATGTCAAACGTGAGGTTCAGTTCCCTGACAAGCGTACGCCCAAGACAGCCCTTGGACGAAGAAACCCTGTCCGACGTGTCCCCCATGCGTATCAGTTCTATTGTGCCAAGCATGGTGGACAATAGATGCTTTTGCATGGAGACGATATATATAATAAGGAATACCTGCACCAGCAGGCATCCGAAGGCGCTGAAGTAGAAATCGTGCAGCAGACACGCTACCAAGGCATAGGCGCTGAGTGTGAGCAGGACGGTTGTGCACAGAACCTTTAGGGTGAATCTTGTCATAGGCCGTACTTCTCCATCTTTCGGTACAACATGAATCGGGTAATACCCAACAGTTTGGATGCACGGCTTACATTGCCTTCACAACGCGCCAGCGCCCGCTCTATTGAGATGCGCTCCACGGTTTCCAGATCGAGCGTGTCTTCCGGATTGGCAGAGGGAGGCCTGTTGAAACTATCGGCCGGCAGGTCGTTTATGCCAATAACGGACTTCTTGCACAGGATAACGCCACGCTCTATCAGATGTTGCAGTTCGCGCACATTGCCCGGCCAACTGTATTCCTTCAGTCGTTTGAGCAGTTCGGCAGAAAGTCCGGTGATGTTCTTGGAATACTTGCGGGCATAGATGTTGGTAAAGTGCTTTGCCAGCAGGGGAATGTCTGTAATGCGTTCGCGCAATGGCGGAACACGCAGTTCTATGGTATTGATGCGGTAGAGCAGGTCCTGGCGGAAGGTTCCCTCTGCCACTGCTCTGTGTATGTCAATATTGGTGGCGCAGATAAGGCGGACATCAATGGGGACGACCTTGGTGGAGCCAAGGCGTGAGCATTGGCGCTTCTCTATGCAGGTCAGCAGCTTTGCCTGAATCTCTGTCCTTAGATTTCCTATCTCGTCCAGAAACAGGGTTCCGCCATTGGCGCTCTCCATGCGTCCTGCCTTGGAACTCAGGGCACCGGTGAAGGCACCTCGCTCATATCCGAACAATTCGCCTTCAAATAAGGTCTCGGGTACAGCTCCCAGGTCAATGCCTACAAAGGGTTTGCTATTGCGCAAGGAATGCCTGTAGATGTATCGTGCCAGGACATCCTTGCCCGTACCGTTCTCGCCAAGGATGAGTATGTTGGCATCCGTTTTGGCCACTTCCCTGGCAAGGGTAAGCAGCTGTTGCATGGATTCGCTTTCGCCTATTATCTCCGTGTCGGCATGCGAGGTGCCTGTGGATTGCGCTCTCGCCGTAGATTCCTCGCAGCCCAAACCTTTCAGCCGCATGGCAGAAGAAAGCATTGTCATCAGTTGGCCCCTCTCCCAAGGCTTGGGCAGGAAGTCTGTGGCACCTGCCTTGATGGCGCGTACCACTTTGGGAGTATCGCTATAGGCAGTCATCATGATAACAGCCAGGGTCTTGTCTATCTTCAGCATATCCCTGAGCAACTGGAATCCCTCTTCACCGCTTACGGCGTCGCGGGTGAAGTTCATGTCCATCAGCACTACATCTGGTTTATACTTCTTGCATAGCATCAGGGCACGCTCGGGTGTGTAGGCAACTCTTACCCATTCGCATCGTGGCGCCAACTGGTTGTTGATGGTGAAAAGCACATCGGCATTGTCGTCGACAACAAGGATTTTTCCAAACTTCTCCATTCTATGTCAAAAGCAGATTACATTGTCATATGCACGCAAAATTATACATAATAAACGACTCTGCACAGGACAATGCTCTAAAAGAACCATGTTAAGAGTAAAAGTGTGCGGTACCGCACACTTTTACTCCTTTACACTTCCATCGTGTCCATGAACCTGCCGTGCGCCAGCGCACAATCGCATCCTTCTGTTTAATACGATAACTTGCGTAAGTGTGGTTTCAATATTGTGCAACCTTCCTAAAAAAGTAAAGGCCATTACTTTGCGAAGTTAAGACCTTTACATTACGAAGTAAAGGCCTTTACATTGCGAAGCAAGTACTACTGCCTTTGGGAGTGTGTGTTTCCTGCATGATAGATGTGTGTTTCTTTGCGGGATAATTATTTTTTCTTCGTAGCAAAACGATACTTCACGCTCAGCATAGCATACCTACCGAGAGTATTATTGTACGTATTGGTGAGAGAGGTGGCATCGTACATGCGAGTGAAGCCGGTGTTCTCATTCAGCAAATCATGGGCAGATATTTCGACAAGAAGATTCTTTCCTTTCAAAAAGTGGCGTTCGATAGAGAAGTCCATCATGAGCCAGTCCATGCGTTTGCGGTCAGCATGGTATGCCGCATAGTTCTGGTAATTTATTACAGCATCGAAGTTGAGCGACCAAGGCAGTTGCCATGTCAGACGTCCTTGGATGTGGTGTTGCCACAGTTCTTTATTATTGCCAGCGATGTAAGTGCTACGGTTGTTCTCAAGAGTAAGTTCGTAGGCGATGGATGCATCAATATTACTAAACTTCGCACGAGGCTTTACTTTTGCCGAGTAAGCATGGAGATAGTTGCTGTTGAGCATGGGCTGTTCATCTTTATGTCCTACCACGGCATAACTGTTGGTGTGGTGTATGTGTGCATTGGCAGATACATCCAGCCAAAAACGTTGTGAACGGTCGAGTGGAGTGGTAAAGTTGGCCCCCAGACTGCCATACCAGTTGCCTGAGACGTTGATGGGTGTAGAGGTTACCTCGCCACTGACACGGTCATAGGTCATGAGGTTTGTGAAATCATTCTCAATAAAGGCTACGTTGAGGTTGGCACTCAGTTGCCGTGTCACTTTGCTGCTATCTGCACGGTAACTGATGAGATCTTTGTTGTATGAACTTCGCAGATTGTATTTGGTACTTTTCTTCAAAGCCTCGTTGCCATAAATGATATATTGGGGGTCGGCCATATCAGGATAGGTTACGAGCGATAGAATGTCGGGTAGTGTGTGCGAAATGTCTCCATAGAATCGCAGAGTACCCAGTTTGTCTGTGCTGAATCTAAACTGTGATTTAAGATCCACATATATATAGTCGCGCTCTGGAGTGAGTGTTGGCAATGTTCCCTTGGTATAGTATAACCGTTCCTTGGCGAAACAGATAGTGGGCCAAAGTTCCATATAGAATATCTCTTTGCCAAGATCTATGGCTGGTGTTATGGAGTGAGTATTACTTGTAGACTCCCAATGTCGGGTGGTCTCGTCCTCCATTGCTACAGAGCGCCACGAGGCATCGGTAGGCAAAGTGCCAAAGAGTTCGTGCGATGTGGTAGGGTCGTTGTAGACACCACCCAGATTGTTTAGCAAATATCCATGTTCGTCATGTTCTTCATGCTGGTATTTGTAGTCGTATACCAAAGACGTACAGAAATAATTAAATCCCTTGACATCATAATACTTCATAATCCTTGCCTTTACATCTTGCTTGGAATTGTTGCTCTGCATATCCTTGTAGCGGTTAATCAAGGTGGAGTTTGTATGTTCTGTATTGAAATACTTGTAGTATGTCTGGTTGTGTTCTGCCCCACTATCGTATCCTATGTGCATATTATGAAAGAGGGAGATGTATATGTCCTTATCAGCAATAGCATGAGTTATTTTCAGATTATGATCATACTTTGCAGCATCGCCCCGATTCAGTACAGACTTGCGTTGAAGGTCTATGACTGAAGGCTGATAAGGCGGAGCTATGGAGAGGTATAGCAAGGTGTCGGCAAGGTGTTCGCCATACTCAGGACGTTCGTTCCAATTAGCTGTAAGAGAAGACAGATTCTCGGTGTGCTGATGAATGTCTAAATTTCCTTGGTAACTCAAGGACGTGGCATCGGCTATTTTCCAGTCGAGTCTCATCATTGCGGCAATACGGTCGGTGTCGCTATTCTTTTGTACATCAGAGGCAGAGTACATGCTTCCGTCAGACAGATATAGTTCGCGCTCTGTCTGAGTGTTATTGTCATGCTGTTCCTTATTGTAATCCACGCTACCCTCTATCTTGAAGTATCCCTTCTGTTTCTGTCGAAGCTTGTTTTTCCAGTAAAATGTGGCACCAGGTGTGTAATAGCGGTTATCTCCTGCCACTGCATCTCCCGGGCATTGACGTCCGTCGCCACTATACCATATCTGTTCATTGATATTATTGGCATTGCCAAATAACGATATTCGGTACTGGTCGGTAAAGGTGTTGGCAAATCCGCGACCCATGAAACGCTTGTCACTGCCGCCACCGGCAGCAATCTCGCCAGTCCATGTGCCCATGTATTTACGACGTACTGTGACATCAGCCACCAATTCACGGAAACCGTCGTCCTTTCCATGCATCATGCTGAAATCGCTATGCCGTTCATATACTTTCACATCTTTCATAATATATGATGGCAGGGTCTGCAAGGCCAGCATAGGGTCTTTGCGCGAGAAGTCAACTCCGTTGATAAGAATGCTATTCACTTCACGTCCATTGTGATAGAGTACTCCATCCCTGAAACTCATGCCAGGCAAACGCTCAAAGGCATCGCGTAACAATGCCCCTTCCTTTATGGTTAGTGCATCCAGGTCGTAGATGGTGGTGTCGTTCTTGGTAACAAGCAGTAGTCTTGTGGCACGGACAGTTACTTCCGAAAGTGTATCTACGTTAATACTGTCTGTAGATGAGGTATTTACGGGAGTGCCCTCAGTCATTGGTAGATTGTTTGCATAGACAGATTGAAATATGGATGTAAATAGGCATCCTAATATCAGATAATATCTATTTTTCATAATAATTCTGCTGTAAAATTATAAATCTCTATTTAACCTCTGTTTCTCTGTTAATGCTAGAAATATGCAGAAAAATAGTTGATAAAAATCCAGTGGAGATATTAAACCATCTTTATTAATATCCAACATTATACGATATAACTTTTTTATTTGTGTGGGTGTTGAAGTATTGTTTATGAGCGATTCCAATATATGGTTGTTAATTTTCTCAATGTAAAAGTATGACATATAATTGGATTTAATCCCATTATTTCATTACACTTTTTACACTGCCACAAAATACAGGAGGGGGTATTTGCTTTTATTTCAGTATATTATCTTTTGCTTTACACTTTTTACACTCAAGGTATATTGATTATTAGGTATATAAAAATCACCCTATCTCCCAATTTATATTTAAAATTGAAAGATAGGGTGTGATTGTTTAGCGGTGTTCGTGTTGGCTACTTCAAGGACATGAGGTGAGAATCAAGTGTCTTAGCCCCTTGTGTTCCAAACAATTTTTGATTGACTGACGATTTAAGATTGGTGATTCGTTGCGAACTAAGTCCTAAGAGCAGTGATATTTCCGATGGAATGAATCGAAAACGAATCAAGATACTTATGATAATTTCTGTATGAGATAGTCCTTTGGAGGCATCTGTAATATTAGCATAGAATTTTGGGAATGCATTTTGAGCTGTGACAAGAAGACAATTTAATTCATTAGGTGTTGCTTTTTGAGCATGCGAAGAAAGAGAATGCAGACGCTTTGCAATATCGCATGCGAATATTGCACGTTCGTCACTCCATTGCTCAACACTCTGCTCATTGTCTTGATACATGGCAAGTGCCGTTTGGAGTTTCTGTATTTCGCTCTCCTTCTCCCTTTGAAATCTTTCGGAGTCTGTTTTGACTAATAGCAATTCTTCTGCAGATTTCTCTATCTCATGCAACAACGATTGATACCCTTTGTTGGTTTCAATCTGCTTTTGTCGTTCTTTTTTTAGTCGCTTCTGGTAAATTAACCACGCAACAATGACAATAGTAGTGGCGAAAACCACCAACAAAATTATTATTACACGAAGACGTGATGCCTTCTGCTCTGCTTTCAGGGCCTGCTCTTGAATCTTTGTATAGTTGTAAAGTGATTGATACCTCAAAAGATACTCAGATGATTTAGCCCGAGTGCTGGAATCATTCCATTGACAATATAAATTAGCATATTTAATAACAGAATCAGGCTGATGTTTGAGCGAATAGGCCTTGGTCAGTCCTTGATAGGAGACCTCTTTCAGTCCGTGGCGCTGAGAAGTATAAAGTGGACGCAGCTCTATCAAATGTGACAACTTATTGAACATCTGTATAGCTGAGTCTGGCTTTTGAGCAATGTTGTAATACTTGCCCTTAAGATAAAAGTGAGCCATGTCATAATTCAAGGTATCTAGAGATTCTGTTAGAATCCCTGTCTTATATTCGTATTCACGCAATAGAATTTCCGCGCATTTAATGTCTTTACGTTCAAGATAGTAATCAGTTTTAATTGGATATATCAAATCAGGATCCTCTTGAATTCCATTCTTTTCTGTAAATTGCGCTATACTATCCAAAATCATGATTGCCTCTGATTGATTTCTAGAATCAAATAAACAACATGCCTGTAACCACATTAAACGAAGTGCCGATATTGTATCTCCAATCTGCCATGCCAATCGTTCTGCATTAGAATCTGCTATTCTTTCGTTCTCAAACGCAGCGACACGCTGATACAATCCTCCCATCTGGCTATAAACACGCATCAGTGTATGTAGGTCGCAGTCCTCGTCGTTTTCGTCAACGGCATCTACTGCCAGGTTCAGGTATTTCAGTGCCGAAAGCGCATCTTCCAAATCGCGATAAGCACAGCCCAATATGTAGTATGCAAGCATCTTTTGGTTGGCATTGCCGTGACGTTCGTACCAGTCAACGACTTCAAGCATAACGGAGTCTGTGGTGAAGTTCACATAAGCTTTGTTCATGGCCTTGCCCCTGAGAAGTTCGGCATGCATGCGCTCAGACTTGCTCATGGCGTTGAAATCCATACTCTCCAGCATGGTGAGAATGGTGTCTGGATTTTCATCCGACAGCGTGTCCATCATAAACAGTTGCTGCTCTGTGTGTCCGGAACGATGGCATGAAGTAGTGCTAATTAGCGCAGTAATTATTATGTATATCAGCAAAAAAGCAGAAGTCTTGTTCTTCATAGGGGCGTATAATGGAAATGACATGCAAATATAGGATTTTTACCTGAATTCTGCAAATGCAAAAGCACCGTGCTAACATGATATAGTCAGAGTGGGGTTTTGTAACTTCAATCGCTTTGACTGAATAAGGACTCCTTATTTGAGATGCAATTACTGTGTTGTTGATGCGATAATCTGCGTAAGTTGCATATTTTGGATATAGTTACGCAGATTATTGCGCAATAACTTGCGTAAGTATGGTAAAAAAAGTATAGTTACGCAGAAAATACATAGGCATTTGTCATCAACTTTCAACGGAGGACAAACATTCAGGCTTTACAAAAAGAGAAAACGTACGGCATTGTGCCGTACGTTTCCTTTTTTTCTTGCTTGTGTAAAAAGGGGGATTAAGCCTCCTTGCTGGCAACGCGCTTCTCGGCGATGCGAGCCTTCTTACCGGTGAGGTTGCGCAGGTAGTACAACTTGGCGCGACGAACCTTACCAATCTTGTTGACAACGATGCTGTCGATGTTGGGAGACTCGATGGGGAAGATACGCTCCACACCAACGGTGCCTGACATCTTGCGAACGGTGAAGCGCTTCTTGTCACCGTGACCGGCGATCTTGATAACTACACCGCGGTACAGCTGGATACGCTCCTTGTTGCCCTCGACAATCTTGTAAGCTACGGTTACGGTGTCACCAGCCTTGAATGAGGGGTGCTGCTTGCCGGTAGCAAATGCTTCTTCTGCAATCTTAATTAAATCTGCCATTTCTCTTATGACTTTTTAATAGGTTGTATTGTCATCACTCATAGGCATAACGGGTCACACTTCTCCCCACCAGCGACCTATGGTAAAGCGGGTGCAAAGATACGGCTTTTTGTTGAAACAGCCTCAAATATAAGAGGAAAAATGCCGTAAAGTGGTGATTTGTGTGTGGAAAGTCCGCTTTACGAGGCGCTTTTTCACTCGAAATAGAGGGAAAGGACTATCATGTTGGCCGAACTGCTTTCTATGCTGTTGGTGAATTTCATCATGGATTTGTCCAGCAGGTCGTCGCGGTTCTTGCTGATGATGTCCGCCAGGCCGAAGCAGAATTTCAGTTCCGGTATGAGTTTGAAGTAGGGCAGATAGATGTCGCATCCCATGCCCACCTCCAGATAGCAGTCGAAGGTTTTTGCCTTGAAGGCCTCCTGGTCGTGGTTGTTCAGGCAGAAGGTCGGTGCAAGGCCCAGGGTGAAGTAGGGGCGGAAGTTGTTGTAGCGCGGTGCGGCAAACTTCACGGAAAGCGGCACGGAGATATAGTTGGTGCGCATGTTCTGCGAGGTGTCGCGTGCCGACACGTTGTCGCGCATCTTTATGAACTTCTGCCCGAAGTGCATGGTGGGGGTGAGGCGCAGTTCCATGTATTTGTTCAGGCGCAACGCACCCAGCACACCCACGCTGAATCCCGGTTCGTACTTGCTGACGTCGGCAAACCATTGCTCGCCCGTGGCGGGGTCGATGTGGCCGTTGTTCTTCATTTCCATGTCCATGAAGTTCATGCCGAAGAAGAAGCCCCAGTGCAGACGGCGGTTGTCTATGAAGGGCTTGTTCATGATCGTCTCCTTCTGTGCGAAGGTGCACAGGCATGCGGACAGGAGAAGCAATATGGCGATGGTACGTTTCATATACATAATAACATGGGCAGGTGCCGTTTTATTGTACAAATCATCGTTTTTAATGATAAAGACCAACATTTTTATTGCTAACATCGGTTCATATCATCAAAAATGATTATCTTTGCATTGCAATCGAGTTCGGATTCGACAACAGACAATAGTATATACTAATTTAAACGACAACAGTTATGGCTTACGTAATTAATGACGATTGTGTTGCTTGCGGCACATGTATTGATGAGTGTCCCGTTGGTGCAATTTCTGAGGGCGAGAAGTATTCTATCAATCCCGACGAGTGCACAGAGTGCGGTACTTGCGCTGATGCATGTCCTTCTGGAGCAATCACTCTCTAAGAAAGATTAGTGCCTCCCTGATGGGAGGAATAAAATCCCTTGCCGTAAGAAGCAAGGGATTTTTGTTTTCCTGTATGTGGGAGGTAAGGTAGGAACGCGTGGTTGCCTACCTTATTTATATATATACGGTATTACTTCAGCAGAGCCAAGGCATCCTTGATGCGCTTGAGTGCCTCGATGATGTTCTCGTCGCTGGTGGCGTATGACATGCGGAAGCACTCGGGAGAACCGAAGGAAGCACCGCCCACGGTGGCAACGTGACCCACCTCCAGAAGGTACATGGCCAGGTCGTCGCTGTCGTTTATTGTCTGCTCGCCATACTTCTTGCCATAGAAACTGCTGCACTTGGGGAACAGGTAGAAGGCACCCTGGGGATTGTTGACCTCCAGGCCGGGTATCTCCTTGGCAAGTTTCACTATCAGGTCGCGACGGCGCTCGAATGCCACGCGCATATCCTCCACGCACTGCTGGTCACCGGCAAAGGCGGCAACGGCAGCCTTCTGGCTGATGGAGCAGGGACCGCTGGTGTACTGGCCCTGGAGTTTGTTGCAACCCTTCACTATCCATTCGGGAGCGGCGATGAAGCCTATGCGCCAACCGGTCATGGCGTATGCCTTGGAAACGCCGTTTACGATTACCACACGGTCCTTGATCTCGGGGAACTGCGCTATGGAGGCATGTTCGCCCACGTAGTTGATGTGCTCGTAGATTTCATCGGCAATGACGATGACGCGCTCGTGGCGCAGCAGCACCTCCTTCAGGCCCTCCAGTTCCTCGCGGCTATACACTGAGCCGGTGGGGTTGCTGGGAGAGCAGAGTATCAGGGCGCGAGTCTTCTCGGTGATGGCAGCCTCCAGTTGTTCGGGTGTTATCTTGAAGTCCTGTTCTATGCTTGAGGGGATGAACACGGGTGTGGCATCGGCCAGAAGCACCATGTCGGGGTAACTTACCCAGTAGGGGGCGGGGATGATGACCTCGTCGCCTGCACCTGCCAGGGCCATTATCACGTTGCACACGCTCTGCTTGGCACCGTTTGAGCACAGTATCTGGCTGGGTTTGTATTCCAGGCCGTTCTCCCTTTGCAACTTCTCGACTATGGCCGCCTTCAGGTCGGGATAGCCGGGCACGGGACTATAGCGGCTCCAGTTCTCCTCTATGGCCTTTATGCCGGCAGCCTTGATGTGGTCGGGGGTGTTGAAGTCGGGCTCTCCCACACTCATGTTGATGATGTCTATGCCCTGAGCCTTCAGTTCACTGCTCTTCTGGCTCATGGCCAGTGTGGCACTCGTTGACAGACGTCCGAGTCTTTCGGAAAGAATGTTGTTCATATTTTGTAGTATTTTAAGGACCTCCTCAGTCCCCCCCCTATAGGGGGAGGAGGTTTACTGTTTAGGTTATCTGGGTATTCTAAGTATTATGGGTGCTCTGAGTTGTCTGAGTTTTCCGATTGCTCTGAGTTTTCCGATTACTCTGAGTTTTCCGATTACTCAGAGTTTTCCGATTACTCTGAGTTCTCCGATTACTCTGAGTTTTCCGATTGCTCTGAGTTTTCCGATTACTCTGAGTTTTCCGTTTTCCGTTTTAATCCGACTTTGTCGTCTTGAATCTGCTTCCGCTCTGCAATTCAAACAAGTTTGATTGCTCTCGCTTACTCGCAGATTTCCGTTTTCCGTTTTCCGTTTTCCGTTCTCAAAGTTTGTGTCCCATGCGGAGTTTCTTTGTCTCCAGATAGCGGCGGTTGTATTCGTTGGGGGTGATTACCACGGGCACGTTCTCCACTATGTCTAAGCCGTAACCCTCCAGGCCCACGCGCTTTACGGGGTTGTTGCTGATGAGGCGAATCTTGCCTATGCCCAGTTCGCGCAGGATCTGTGCACCCACTCCGTAGTCGCGTTCGTCGGCCTTGAAACCGAGGTGCAGGTTGGCCTCCACGGTGTCGTCGCCCTGTTCCTGTAGTTTGTAGGCGGCAATCTTGTTCATCAGGCCTATGCCGCGTCCCTCCTGTTGCAGGTACACGACAACGCCCTTGCCCTCCTTGTCAATCATCTGCATGGCCTGGTGCAACTGCTCTCCGCAATCGCAGCGTCTGCTTGCAAAGATGTCGCCCGTCATGCAACTGGAGTGCATACGCACCAGTACGGGTTCCTCGGGTGTCCATTCGCCCTTGAAGATGGCGATGTGCTCCAGACCGTTGCTCTTCTGACGGAAGGGGATTATGCGGAAGTGGCCGTATTCCGTTGGCAGATCGGCCTCCACGCCCTTCTCCACCAGGCTTTCCTGCTTCAGGCGGTATGCTATCAGGTCCTTGATAGTGATTATCTTCATGCCGTGCTCGCGTGCCACTTCCTTCAGTTGGGGCATGCGTGCCATGGTGCCGTCCTCGTTCAGTATCTCGATGAGCGCGGCGGCTGGCTGGAGTCCGCAGAGGCGGGCCAGGTCGATGGCGGCCTCGGTGTGTCCTGCCCTCTTCAGCACGCCACGGTCTTGGGCATAGAGGGGGTTGATGTGTCCGGGACGGCCGAAATCCGTAGGTTTCCTGGTGGGGTCGGCCAGTGCGCGTATGGTGGCGGCACGGTCGTGTGTGCTCACACCGGTAGTGCAGCCGTCCAGCAAGTCCACGGTGACGGTGAACGGGGTGCCCAGCATGCTGGTGTTTGTCTGCACCTGGCGTTCCAGTTCCAGTTCCTCGGCGCGGCTCATGGTTATGGGGGCGCAGAGGACACCGCGTCCGTTCTTCAGCATGAAGTTCACCTTTTCCTCGGTAATCAGTTCTGCCGCGGTGATGAAGTCGCCTTCGTTCTCGCGGTCCTCGTCGTCTACGACAATCACGAATTTGCCTTCCTTGAAGTCTACCAAGGCATCTTCTATGGTGCTAAGCATGATTTCCTTGTCCATTATCTGTTTGTTTGTTTATTCGTTCAATGATAAATTGTCCTAACTTCTGTATCTGGTTTATGTCCTGATACAACCCGAGCCTGAACTTCCATATCCTGAGCCAAAGGAGTATGCCCACGGGCAGGCAGATGCCGGCTATCAGGTTCTTCCTCCGCGTGTTGAAGGGTCGTGTGTGCGCATCGGTGTAGAGGATGGGCATGTCGTTCAGTGCGCCTATTATGGCGTTGTCCTTGCTGTTGTGCAACTGTTCCACCAAGGCTTCCGTCCTGTCTTTCAGTTCCCTTACGGTGTGGTCCTCGTGGAAGCGGAAGAAGATGGCATAGTACGAGGGTATGTTGAGCAGTTTCTTGCGGTTGCTGTACTGTCGGCAATCCTCCGCCAGTGCCTCAATGTCCTTTGTCAGTTGCGGATAGTCAGGTTCGTGTATGATGATTTCCTTCCTGTTCAGTTTGCGCTTGGTTCGTATGCCCAGCAGGCGCTTGAAGAAGTTCTGGTATCCCTCTATGTTGAACACCACGCTGTCCTTGTTGGCACGGTTTATCAGGAACAGGCCTATGGGAGTCAGCACCATGGTGCTCAGCCAGATGCCGAACCATACCGCCCATTCTCCGCTCTTGGCCATCTTCTCTCCGCCGGCGTTCACGATATAGTAGAATATGAACACCAGCACGCTCACCACCACGGGCACGCCCAGGCCTCCCTTTCGGATGATGGCACCCAGAGGCGCTCCTATGAAGAAGAAGATGAGGCACGCCAAACTGTTGGTGAATTTCTTCCTGGCCTCCATGTGGTGGCGGCGCAGGGTCATGTTGGTGTTCTCCGTGGTCATGCCTCGGAACTCGAACTCCGCCTGTGTGCTTTGCGCGTTGCTCAGTGCACTCTTTATCACCGTCTTCCTTTGGTCGGGACTCAGGTGCAGGTAGGTGGAATCCAGCGGTTCCTGTTCCTGCGCCTTGGCCACCAGTGCGGCAGAATCTATCACCTCCTTCGGGAAACTTCCCTTCAAGTATTGGTTTTTCGCTACCTTGCGGTAATGGCGTCCTATGCTGTCGCTCACCGAGTTGAGCGAGTCGATGCCGCTCAGTATCTTGGTCAGTTCCTTGGTCTTGGCATCGCCGTTGAACAGGTTTGCGTCCATCATGTTGAAACTGGCGTCGAAGGGAATCATCGCCACCTCCGTGTGGAATGTCTCGCGCATGTAGGGGATGTTGGCCTTCAGCATGTTTCCCGTTTGCGAATCCATGTTCCTGAACCTCTCGCCCTCGTACATCGTCAGCCTCAGGAACTTCTGGTCCTCGGTGCCCTGCAGGCGTGCCGAGTCGGCCAGCACAATCTCCATCTTGTCGTATCCCCCCTGGGTGCTGTATATCATCACCCCGTGCAGCATGCCCGTCTTAGTGTCCTTCCTCTGCACGAAGATGCTGTATCCGGGTATGTCGCTATAGAATATGCCTTCGGGAATGTCCAGTTCGGGCGATTTCTGCCTCATGCTCCAAAGCAATGTGGCCAGTTGGCGTGTGGCCTTGGGCTGTATGCGGTCCTGGAAAACGAAACTTGCTCCGCACACCAGCAGTGCCACTATGAAAATGGGGAGCAGTATCCTCACCAGAGGCACGCCTGCCGCCTTCATGGAGAGGAGTTCCAGTTTCTCTCCCATGTTGCCGAAACTAATCAGCGATGCCAGCAATACGGCCAGGGGCAGGGACATGGGCACGAGGGTCAGGCTTGCATAGAAAAAGAACTCCAGCAGTACGTCCCAACTCAATCCCTTTCCCACCAGGTCATCTATGTATTGCCAGATGAACTGCATGATGAAGATGAACAGGCATATGAAGAAAGTGCCCGCAAACAGGAGCAGGTAGTTCTTCAGTATGTACAGGTCCAACTTCTTTATTATTCTCATGCGCGCGTGATAAATCCGCGCAAAGATACAAAAAAGGCATTACAGTAGGGTGTGGCACGTGCTATTTTGTAAATTTGTGATAAAATAAAGCGCCAACTTCTTGGCAGTTTCAAATTATTGTCATACCTTTGCACTCGCAAATCAGCAAGACCTCCGCACGTCGGAGTGGTAATGGCGGGATAGCTCAGCTGGTTAGAGCGTCGGATTCATAATCCGAAGGTCATGGGTTCAAGTCCCATTCCCGCTACAGGAAAAGGAAACTCGTTTCGGGTTCCCTTTTTTTCGTTATGCGCCCGGCGCGAGCATTCCTTGGAAGCCCTGAGGCTCCGTTGCTTCTTTCCTGAGCTTGGACAGAAGTCTTGTCGTGCAATCGTGCCGCACGCCTACCGATGATAAAGTTTTGTTGCCGTATCAACACGGCTCTGTTGATACGGCAACAGGACAGTGTTGATACGGCAACAAAATATCACCGCCATTAAATGCCTTCCTTATTCTTGTTTTGCGGACTTGAACATTTGCAGGATGTTGGAGACGTTGAATGTGCCGGAGAATACTATCAGTACAGTGTCGTCGTTGTTTTCGTTCACCATCACTATTATCGAGTTGTCTTTGCCTCCCTTGTGGTAGATGTCTACGTTGTTGTCTTTCTCTGCTATCTGCATCAGCCTTTCGTAGGAGTGCTTTTTTATGATGTCCATCGCTTCGGACTTCAGGGACTTCTTTGTGGCTTTCTCCGATGTGATAACCTGTATGCTTTTCAATTTGCTTCCTATCTCGCTGATGTCCACTCCGTTGATGCTTGGCATGACATCAGTGCCGAAGAGTTTCAGCATGGCTTCGGATATGTAGACGTATGTCACGTCCTTTGAGTCAGCGAATTTGTCAAAAGGGTTGTCTTGCGCATTTGCGTTGATGCAGGTAAGTGCTATGATAAGAAAGGCAAACGCCTTGGCTATAAATTGTTTCATGTCATTTCAATGTTAGGGTGTTGTTAAGTGTGTGTCGTGTCTTGACCGTAATGTCTTCGGCTTTTTCCAGATGCCTCATCCCCTTGTCCAGATTGTATGCAAGCAGATAGAGTGCTTTTTCTGCCTCGATGCGTGCCAGTTCCGGGTTATCGAATGTGTCTCTGTGGGCAATGTCTACCTTGTCGTCAAGGGTTGTGATGCCGGCTATGCAGATGAGTGCCGAGAGGCATGCCGCTATGGCAATGTTGCGGTAAAGGCGGAATCTGGCGGAAATGCTTCTCGCGGGAGTCTTCGTTTCTGTTGCCGGAACGGTGTGTCTCTCCTCGTCTTTCGCCCATTGGTCAATTTTCATGGAGAGCCTTTCTTCCAATCCTTCGGGAATGTGGACTTCAGCGGTCCTTTCCAGATCCAGGTATTTCATTTCATCCATGATTGTGCTATTTTGGTGAATTGTTCTTTAAGTTTCTCTCGTGTTCGCATCACTATCTGTCTGAGGTTGTTCTGTTTCAGGCCTGTGGCCGATTCTATCTCTTCGTAGGAAAGTTCCTCAATCACGTACATTGTCATTACATCCCTCTCCTTTTGTGGCAGGCGTTCGATGAGGCTTTTCATCAGGAAGGCTTCGTCCCTCCTTTCCGCTTTCGTGTCCGGACGGCCATGCTCCGCAGGTTCGTTGTAATCCTCCAGGGGAGCGGAGGTGTCGGGCGCTTTCTGCCGTACCTTGTCCAGATGGATGTTCTTCATCATTATGATAAGGTAGGCTTCGTTTGCCGTTTCGTGTTTGAGGAGGTCGCGCTTTTGCCACATCCGCATGAAGGTGTCCTGAAGCAGGTCCTCTGCATCCTGCACGTTGCCGGTGAACCCGAATGCCACTCGGTATAGCATTCTGTGGTAGGGCATGAACCTTTCCTTGAATTCTTGCGGACTCATTGTCGGGTTTGATTTTTCAGTGCCTTACTCAGAACTGATAGTTATGTTTTTCTCTTCTTCCAGTTCTACCGCCTGCATCACCTCTTCCGCACTCATTTCGCCCACAATGTGTATAATGATGGTGATGCATTTGTTGTCCTTGCTTGTGTCTATGCGGATAATGACATCCTTGAATGTGCCGCTTTCCTCGATGCCATAATATTGGACAAGAGGGAAAAGCGTCCATGTGTCACTAAACATGTCGGTGACGTTGCTCTTCTTCTCATACAGGTTCTCGTAGCCATTGATGTTCTTGATGTTTTCGGTGAGGGCTTCTCTTTGTCGCTCATTCAGGTTTACCTGTAGTATTTCAACCTTTTCCAGTGTCTGTGCCACGGCAAACTCCATTGGGTCGATGTACTGCATTTTCTTTGCCTTCTTTTTGATTGCCTTGGTCATGTTCTCATACTCCGCCCCCTTTACTTTCCGATATTGCTTCATGAGGTGGTCGGCATCTTGTGCAAAGGCGCTGCATGCCACTATGAGCATTGCCAGTGATAGGATAATCTTCTTCATGTTGTCTGTGTTTGGTTTGCTAAATAAAAGTTCTCGTAAATTTACGTCTTCTATCTAAGCAAACGGGAATATTGCGCTCTCTGTTACAGGAAACGTACAAAATTTTCAAAAAAGTCGTGTGTTGTTATAACCGCAAATCGCTCATTAGGCTGTTGCACGCTAATGATGCCGTCTTTTGTCGCCTGTTCAAAAACAAAGGCTGTTACCATCGTAACGCTAATGGCTGGGTTGGGTAAAAGCAAAGGCCTCTACTTTGTGTTGTAAAGACCTTTGCTTTTGATTCTTCTATGTTTACGGGTTTGCCGTGCAGATGCCACGGTGGTGCATGTCGCGGCTGATGCGGGCAAGACGCTTCAGAAAGTCCTGATAGTCGCGGTTCTCCTGCCGGCTCCATCCTGCCTCGCTGAGTGCCAGGGCACGGGGGAAGGCCATGTAGTAGAGGCGCTCGGTGGAGTTGATGCACTCGCTCCACAGGGTGCCTGCCACGCCGAAGAGGTTGTTGGCCTCGAAGTCCTTGCCGTATCCCCATGCAGGGTCAAGTCTGTAGGTCTGTGCCAGGGAGGTTACGGGCATGCCCCAGTTCACCTCCGGCATGTCGCCCTTGGCGGCAGGGTAGTCGAGATAGCAATGCTCGCCGGGGCAAAGCATGATTTTTGCGTTGCAGCGTATGGCCGCATCAATGGCCGTGGCGGTAAGTCCGTGACGCCATGCGAAGACGATGCAGCCGGGCTGTATCTCGTGGAAATCGGTTTCGTACCAGAACATGGGCGTCTTGTCCAACTTCCTGTGCAGGAAGTCGATGACACGGTCGAACATGTACTTCTGCAACCTCCAGTTGTCGTTTCTGGAACCCGGTTTGGGCTTGGTGTCGGGAGAGGACATTATGTCCTTCAGCAATGCCTGGCAACTCTCGCACCCCGACCAGCACTCAAGCGGGGGATTGCCCGCCTCGTCGCCCCCAAGGTGTACGTACTTTGAGGTAAAGACGGAGGATAGTTCAGTGAAGACGTTCTCCAGGAACTCGTAGGTGAACTCGTTGCTGGGACAAAGCAGGTTGTCGGATACTCCGCAGGTGGTGCGTATGGGCAACTGTACGGCTCCGCACGTCAGTTCGGGGTAGCAATGTATGGCCGCCACCTGATGGCCGGGCATCTCTATTTCGGGGATTATCTCCACATGGTATTGCGAGGCGAAGACAACCAGTTCCTTCATCTGCTCCTGGGTGTAGAAACCGCCTATGGGCATCTGCATGTCGTCCATGCCAACACGGAAACTTCCCAGTTCCGTCAGACGGGGGTTCTTCTTTATCTCTATGCGCCATGCCTGGTCATCGGTAAGGTGCAGGTGCAGAGCATTCATCTTGTATCTGGCCATCTCCACCACCATGCCCTTCAGGTCCTCGAAGGGGATGAATATGCGGCAGGGGTCGACCATCAGTTCGCGCATCCCGGTACGTGGGCTGTCCTCTACGGTTACGGCATTGAGGTATGCCAGCCTTCCGCCCTCCTGCTCGGGGACAAGCATCTGGTCGAGGGTCATTATACCATAGAACACACCCGTGGCATCGGCACCTGTGATGGAGATGCCATCTTCGTCAATGACAAGCCTGTAGGCCTCCTTGCCGCCAATCTTGTTGTCAATGCCGAGGGTGATGGGGCACTTGCCCTTGTTGAAGTTCTTGATGCCGAGCCTATGGCCCAAAACTTCCTTGAGGCGCTCCTGCTCGTTGACCAGGGATGCCGGTGCAATTATCTTTCCCAAAGACTTGGTGCTGAGCGTCTTGCCGGAATGGTAGACGATACGGTTGGGCACTGGGATGATGGCATACTCGTCGGGGCATTGTTCGGCCACGGTTCTGGGTTTCTTGAAAAAACGATCCCAGTTGGGGGCGCTCTTGTAAGCCTTCTTGGAACCCTTTGGCACGACGAGTCTTATCTTGCTGACGTCCACTCCGCTGAAGGCGTCCTCTGCCAATAGGGGTGGGGTGGGGGCGAGGACGGTGAGGGTCTTCAGGCCTGTGCAATTACCGAAAGCGCGGCTCTCTATCCTCTCGGTTCCGGCAGGCAGGATGAGGCTCTCAATGCTGTCGCAGGCAAACAGAGCCTGGCTCCCAATGATGCGGAGTTTGTCGGGAAAGACAATTTTCTTCAGCCTGTGGCGTGAGTGCAGGGCATTTTGCCTGATGCTGTCGCAATCGGCCAGACTCATGTCCAGTTCCTCCATGTTCCAGTGCAGGTCGCGCAACTGGCGGAAATCGTCGTTCCAACCTCCACAACGGAAGGCGCCTTCCTTTTTCACAATCTGTGCCTGTGCCAGCGTGCCTGCAAGGGCGAGCATGGCAATGAGCAGTGTCAAGCACTTCTTCATTTCTGTCTTTATTGGTTATTGTTGATGCAAAGATATAAATTAAAGTGTAGACTTGACCATAATTTGATAAAAAAGATGTATCTTTGCACACATCTTTAATATAAGGGAAAATAACAATAAAATAAATAGCGAAATGTCACAGACAAGAAAGATCAAGCGCGCTTTGGTAAGCGTATTCCACAAGGACGGTCTCGATGAAATTCTCCGCACTTTGCACGCTCAGGGCGTGGAACTGTTGAGCACCGGCGGCACACAGTCCTTCATCGAGAGCCTTGGTATCCCCTGCGTGAAGGTAGAGGACGTTACAACATATCCCAGCATCCTGGGCGGTCGTGTGAAGACCCTGCATCCCAAGGTGTTCGGCGGCATCCTGGGCCGTCGTGACCTGGAGGGCGACCGTCAGCAGATGGAGCAGTACGAGATTCCCGAGATAGACCTGGTTATCGTTGACCTCTATCCCTTCGAGCAGACCGTGGCCAGCGGTGCAAGCGAGGCAGATATCATCGAGAAGATTGATATAGGCGGCATCAGCCTGATCCGTGCCGGAGCAAAGAACTTCAACGACGTCATCATCGTGCCCAGCAAGGCAGAGTACCAGCCCCTGTTGGACCTGCTCCAGAAGAAGGGCGGCGAGAGCGACATCGAGGACCGCAAGTGGTTTGCCGCACAGGCCTTCGGCGTGAGCAGTCACTATGATACTGCCATTCACGAGTATTTCACCAAGTAACCATCGTCAGCAACCGGAACATACGCATAAATGGGATTCTTTAGTTTTACCAAAGAAATAGCCATGGACTTGGGTACTGCCAACACCATCATCATCAGTGATGGCAAGGTGTTGGTGGACGAACCCAGCGTGGTTGCATTGGACCGCCGTACGGAGAAGATGATTGCCGTGGGCGGCAAGGCCAAGATGATGTACGAGAAGACCAACCCCGACATCCGCACCATCCGTCCTTTGCGCGACGGTGTGATTGCAGACTTCAATGCCTGCGAGCAGATGATGCGTGGTCTTATCAAGAAGATTCATACCGGCACGCACCTGTTCACCCCCTCCCTGAAGATGGTCATCGGTGTGCCCAGCGGTTCTACAGAAGTGGAACTGCGTGCCGTGCGCGACAGTGCCGAGCATGCCGGCGGACGTGAGGTGTATCTCATCTACGAACCCATGGCAGCAGCCATAGGCATCGGTTTGGATGTCCTCGCTCCCGAGGGCAACATGATAGTGGACATAGGTGGCGGTAGCACAGAGATTGCCGTTATCAGTCTTGGTGGTATCGTGGCCGACAAGAGTCTTCGTGTGGCAGGTGACGAACTCACCGCCGACATCCAGGAATACATGTCGCGCCAGCACAACGTGAAGGTCAGCGAACGTATGGCCGAGCGTATCAAGATTAACGTGGGCGCCGCTCTTACCGACCTTGGCGACGAGGCTCCCGAGGACTATATCGTGCATGGTCCTAACCGTATTACGGCTCTGCCCATGGAGGTGCCCGTATGCTATCAGGAGATAGCGCGTTGTCTGGAGAAGACGGTTGCAAAGATCGAGACCGCCATCCTGCAGGCATTGGAGGAAACTCCCCCCGAACTGTATGCCGACATCGTGCACAACGGCATCTATCTGGCCGGTGGCGGTGCATTGCTGAAGGGTTTGGCACGCCGACTGACAGACAAGATAAACATCCCCTTCCACGTGGCCGAGGACCCTCTGCATTGCGTGGCCAAGGGTACGGGTATCGCACTGAAGCACATACAGGAGTTCTCGTTCTTGATGTAATTTATAACAAGGCCTCATCCATTCGCGTGGATGAGGCTTGCGTCACATGCAGGGCATCATAGATTGGATTCGCAGGAACACGCACTGGTTGGTACTTCTTCTTCTGGAGAGTATCAGCCTTGCTTTGTTGGTGTCGTTCAACGGCTATCAGGGCAGTGTGTGGTTCTCCGGTGCCAATCGTGTGGTGGGGCAGGTTCAGGAGTGGCAGCAGGAGTGTCTGGCATATTTGCACCTGGGCACGCTGAATGCCGAACTCACGTCAAGAAACCTTCAACTCGAACGTGAACTGGAGGTGCTCCGCAACGAGGTGAATGAACTGAGGCATGACAGTTCCTATACGGAGCGAACCTTGGCCGCCAAGTTGCGTGATCTGCCTGTATTGCCGGCGCGCGTGGTGGGCAATAGCATCACTTTGCGCGACAATTACATTACCATAGACAAGGGCGCCAAGGACGGAGTCAGACCCAAGATGGGCGTTGTGTGCGGAACGGGTGTTGTGGGAATCGTCTCGCAGGTGACCGACCATTATGCCGTTGTCATGTCCGTGCTCAACAGCAAGTCGAGCGTGTCATGCCGTCTGCGTGGAAGCAGTTATTTCGGCTACTTGCACTGGTATGGCGGTAATGTCCTGTGCGCAAGCCTCGATGATGTCCCGCGCCATGCCAACTTCAAGGTGGGCGATGCCGTAGAGACGAGCGGTTTCAGCAATGTCTTCCCCCCGGGCATATTCGTGGGCAGGATAATACAGATACGTGACAGCAGGGACGGACTCAGTTACCAACTGACGGTGCAACTCTCCTCGGACCTTGCCAACATACGTGATGTGGCGGTAATTCTGAACGATCATGATACAGACATTGTTCCATAGGCTGGGACTCATGTTCCTGGTGATGCTGTTGCAGGTTCTTGTGTGCAATCACATAAACCTGTGGGGGTATGCCGTGCCGTTGCTGGGAGTGATGGTACTGTTCCATGTACCCCTGAATGCCGGACGTATAGGCAACATGTTCATGGCTTTCTTCACCGGTCTTGTGCTCGATGCCTTCAGCAATACACCGGGTGTTGCGGCCGGTGCCATGACCTTCACCGCCTTTGTACAGCATCCCCTCCTGCATGCCATGGCACCCAAGGATGCCGTGGAGGATGCCATCCCCAGTGCTGGACTGATGGGCAGGTACACGTATTTTGCGTACATTGCCATACTGATGGCCGTGCATCACATGGTGTATTTCATGTTCGAGGCCTTTACGTTTTTCAATGCCCTGGACCTGTTCCTGCGCTTCCTCGGAAGTTATGTCTTGTCCATGTTGCTGGCATTGTCCATAGAAATGATGTTGTCGTCCAAGGAGAAATAGACTTATGGCCACAACAGAGAAGAACAAGAAGAAATACGAACTCCACAAGCGCAAGTATGTGTTGGGAGGCATTGCGTGCGTAATCATTTTCACATATATCCTCAGGCTCTTCTCCTTGCAACTGCTCAGCGAGGACTTCAAGGAGAGTGCCGACAGCAATGCCTTCCTGAAGCACATACTGTTCCCTGCCCGTGGTGCCATAACCGACCGCAACGGCAAGTTGCTGGTGTACAACCAGCCTGCCTACGACATAATGGTGGTGATGAAGGAACAGGTGGGCGTGGATACCGTTGACCTGTGCAATACCCTTGGCATCACTCCCGAGTGGTACAAGCGCCGCATGGATGAAATACGCGACCCACGGCGCAATCCCGGCTATAGCCGATACACCCAGCAGTTGTTCATGAGCCAGTTGTCGGCCGAGGAGTTCAGTACCTTCCGCGAGAAACTCTTCTGCTATCCCGGTTTCTATATACAGAAGCGAAGCATACGCCAATATTCCTACCCCTATGCTGCGCACGTCCTTGGCGATGTGGGTGAGGTGGGACCGAAAGACATAGAGCGTGACGGCTATTACCGTAGCGGTGACTACATAGGCAAACTTGGCATAGAGCGTCAGTACGAGGAACAGTTGCGTGGTGAAAAGGGTGTGGAGATACTTCTCCGCGACTCGCGTGGACGTATCAAGGGACGTTATCAGAACGGCAAGTTCGACGAACCTCCCGTTCCCGGCAAGAACCTCACCCTGTCCATAGATGTGGAGTTGCAGGCTCTTGGCGAGCGTCTTATGACGGGCAAGAAGGGTGGCATAGTGGCCATAGAACCCTCCACGGGCGAGATACTTTGCATGGTCAGCAGCCCCACCTACGATCCCCGTATGATGGTGGGACGCCAGCGCGGTGCCAACAACAACCTCCTTTCACGCAATCCCCACAAACCCTTGCTGAACCGTGCCATCATGGGACAGTATCCTCCCGGCTCTACCTTCAAGACCACTCAGGCACTAACCTTCCTGCAGGAAGGCATCATCACGCCGCAGACGCTTTTCCCGTGTAGCATGGGCTTCCGCTTCAAGGGTCTTACCGTGGGATGCCATGCTCATGGCGCCCCCATTCCCCTGGTGCCATCTTTGGCCACTTCGTGCAACAGTTACTACTGCTGGGGACTCTTCCAGATGTTCTCCAACCGCAAGAAGTATGCCACCGTGCAGGATGCCATGACCAGATGGAAGGACTATATGGTTTCCATGGGCTTCGGCTATGCCCTCGGCGTGGACCTCCCGGGCGAGAAACGTGGCATGATTCCCAACGCTCCGTATTACGACAAGGCATACCGCGGGTCGTGGAACGGCCTTACCGTCATTTCCATTTCCATAGGGCAGGGCGAGGTGAATGCCACACCCTTGCAGATTGCCAACCTTGGCGCCACCATAGCCAACCGTGGTTGGTTCATCACTCCCCATGTGGTTAAGGACATTCAGGACGAGGAGTTGGATACGTTGTACACGACCCGTCGCTACACTATGGCCGAACGCTCCAATTACGAATATGTGGTGCAGGGCATGCGCCAGGCGGTGCTTGCCGGTACTTGCCGTGCTGCCAATTCTCCACACTACGAGGTTTGCGGCAAGACGGGCACGGCACAGAATCCTCACGGTCAGGACCATTCGGCCTTCATGGGCTTTGCCCCGATGAACGACCCCAAGATAGCCATCTGCGTATATGTGGAGAACGGCATTTGGGGAGCCACGTTCGGTGTGCCGATAGGCTCCCTGATGATGGAACAGTATCTGACCGGCGGTTTGTCCCCGGAGAGTGAAGAGAAGGCAAAGACTTTTGAGGAACGACATCTAATATCCGTAGACAATGGCTTCGGCAAGCAAGAGAGATAAGGAGCAGAGTATTATCCGTAATTTGGATTGGTTCACGTTGTTCATCTTCGTGGTCCTCGTGGCTATGGGGTGGATGAGCGTGTGCGGTGCCAGTTACGACTTCGACCAGGGAACCCAGTTGCTGGACTTTTCATCCCGAAGCGGCATGCAGATGGTGTGGATTCTCACCTCCCTGGTGCTGGGCAGTATCATCCTGTGTGTAGACGACCGTCTTGTGGAGAGCCTATCCTATATTATATATATAGGTTTCATAGTCCTGTTGTTTGTCACGCCCATGCTGGCCCACGACATCAAGGGTAGTTTGTCGTGGATAAAGATAGGCTCGTTCAGCCTCCAGCCGGCAGAGTTTGCCAAGTTTGCCACGGCGCTTTGTGTGGCCAAGGTGATAAGTTCCTTCAATTTCGACCTTTCCCGTTGGCGCGACCTCATTATAAGTGCCATACTTGTTGTTCTGCCCATGGGACTTATCATAATGCAGAAGGAGACGGGTTCTGCTTTGGTCTACCTTGCCTTCTTCCTGATGTTCTATCGCGAGGGAATGATAGGCAGCATCCTCTTTGCAGGAGCCGCGGCGGTGTTCTACTTCGTGGTGGGAGTCAGGTTTGCCGATGCTCCCTTGTGGGACATACCCCAAATCAGCATGGGCGAGTTCCTCGTCCTGGCCGGCATACATCTGTTTTCGGCCGGTATGATGTGGGTGTACACCTCGCTGAGAAAACCGTTCCTGCAGGTTCTGCTCTTCGGAATGTCGGCCTATGTGCTGGCCGTCCTGTATGCCAAGTACCTGATTCCCGTCAATACCTGTTGGGTGCAATGGATTGTGCTTGCCGTTATGGTGGGCTATCTTTTCTACCTGTCGGTGCGCGAACAGTTGCTTTCATACGCGCTCATAGCCTTGTTTGCCATAGGCAGTACCGGTTTCTTCTATTCCGTAAACTATGTGCTCAGCGATGTGCTCCAACCGCATCAGCAGACGCGTATCCGTGTTCTCCTTGGATTGGAGGACGACCCCAAGGGAGCCGGCTATAATGTCATCCAGGCAAAGATTGCCATCGGTTCGGGCGGATTGCATGGTAAGGGTTTCCTGAACGGAACCCAGACAAAGTTGAAATACGTGCCCGAGCAGGACACCGACTTCATCTTCTGCACGGTAGGAGAGGAACAGGGTTTTGTGGGTAGTGCCCTGGTGCTGGCTATTTTCCTCGTCTTCATCCTCAGGCTCATACACCTTGCCGAGCGCCAACCGCTCCGCTTCGGCCGTGTCTACGGGTATTGTGTCATGAGCGTTTTCCTGTTCCACGTCTTCATCAACGTGGGCATGGTGCTGGGCTTAACCCCCGTCATCGGCATCCCGTTGCCTTTCTTCAGTTACGGCGGTTCCTCCCTGTGGGGCTTCACCATCCTCCTCTTCGTTTTCCTGAGGATAGATGCAGCCCGCAACCGTATGCGGCATTAAGCGCCTCCCTCCTTTGTCGTGGCGGTTCACCCTTTGTTGTACTGTCAACAGGACAGTGTTGTCGTATCAACAGACCTTTGTTATCGGTGCAACAAAAAGTATGCTTCTCGACTGCAAAAATATATTCACTTATTTTGTGAATACGGCGAAGTTATGTATCTTTGCGTCAAAATTCGGTTGTAATGCTCATAGAATACGAGAAAGACTATTTGCAGGAACTCTATGTGTCGGGGAAGTGTAAGAGCAAAAAGTTCAGATTCCAAAAGCAGGTGGTACAGAAGTATCAAAAGCGAATAGATACGCTGATTGGTGCAACGCGTATGGAAGATTTGTTTGTCTTTAATTCGTTGAATTTCGAAGCCCTCGACAATGGCTATTACTCTATCCGCATAGATTATCATTATCGTTTGGAGTTCAAGATAAGGGTTGAAGGTGAAGAAACACTGATAAGCATTTGTACTATTACTGACATAACTAACCACTATCAATAGAAAGGAATATGAAAATGGAAATAATCGATAGGCTGCCAACACATCCAGGAGATGTGCTGAAAGAGGAAATAGAATATAGAGGCATTACCCAAAAGAAGTTTGCAGAACTGTTGGGTGTCCCCTATACTCAGATGAATGAGATACTGAACGGGAAGCGTCCTGTCTCAACAGACTTTGCCTTGATGGTAGAAGCGGCACTTGGTATTGCCCCCGAGATGTTGATCAATATGCAGAACAGGTACAATATGGCTCTTGCAAGGCAAAAACCTGCATTGCGCTCTCGTTTGTTTAACATCAGAAAGATGTGTGCTGCTCTTTGATGTTTGAGCGAGTCTGCGAGTTGCTGCAATTACAATAAGCAAAGTGAGGACCATCATCGGATGGCCCTCACTTTTATTCCTATGTCTGTGATGTGCGGCAGCACTTCGCGCGACATTATATGGTATAGTTTCATGTCTCCTTTCTGCCCTTTCTTCAGCACCAGGGTGGTATCGCTGTGGCTGTATGCTTTCATGGTCACGCCTTTCCCCTTGGAGTAGGCCTCGCTGCTTCCCATTTCTATGCAGACTGTATCCTTGTGTATCTTTATCGGGGATTGTAGCGACAGTTCCCTGATAAGGTACACCCTCCGGTAGGGGAACTGGTGTGCGCTGCGTATTTCCGTGTCTATGGCATAGCGGCCTTCCATGTTTGCCGGAGGAAGTTCGAAGGCAATGGTGTCGTTCCTGCTCCATCCGTCCATGCTGATGTGCTTGTACTGGTGTTGGACGATGTCGCCGATACAACTACTGAGCAGGAGCGTCAGGATTGCTGCCGTGATTGTCCTTTGCAGAGTTGCCTTGGTTGTCATTGCGCTTGTTCTTCTTCTTTTTCTTCATTTTCGTGCTTGCCAGTTGGGCGTCAAAGCGTCCCAGGTCTTCCTGTGTGGCAAGGTCTATGGGGCGTGCCTTCTCCTTGTTGGCATCCTTGGACAGGGTGACGGGGTTTTCGCCCCTCTTGTTCTGTGCTATGATTTCCATGGCACGCTCTGCCGTGATGGTGGTGATGTTGGCGGCGAAGTGCTTGTCCGAGGAATAGGAGACAAGTCCTGCCAGGATGTCAGCCTTGAAGAAGAACCACTCGCCTTCCTGCGTGTTCAGCACTATGTCCCTGTGGGGAAGTTTGCGGCCGGCCTCCATGTACTGGTCCACCTCGTAGTTCATGCAGCACTTCAGTTTGGCGCACTGTCCTGCCAGTTTCTGGGGATTGAGCGACAGGTTCTGGAAGCGTGCCGCCGCAGTGCCCACACTGGTGAAACTCTTTATCCATGTGGAGCAGCACAGTTCTCTGCCGCAAGGGCCGAAACCGCCTATGCGTCCGGCTTCCTGACGTGCGCCTATCTGCTTCATCTCTATCCTCACGTGGAACACCTCTGCCAGCACCTTGATGAGTTGGCGGAAGTCCACGCGTCCGTCGGCGATGTAGTAGAAGATGGCCTTGTTGCCGTCGCCCTGATACTCCACATCACCGATTTTCATCTCCAGCCCGAGGTCCTTGGCAATCTGGCGTGACTCTATCATGGTCTGGTGCTCGCGTGCCTTTGCCTGCTCGTACTTTTCCATGTCGCCCTCCTTTGCCAGGCGATACACGCGCTTTATCTCCTCCTCGCTCTTCAGGTTGGCCTTCTTCACCTGCAGTGCGGCAAGTGTGCCGGTCAGTGTCACTATGCCTATGTCGTGACCGGGATTGCCCTCCACGGCCACTATGTCGCCTTTCTTCAGTTCCAGTCCGTTGGAGTTGTGGTAGTATCCCTTGCGGGTGTTCTTGAACTGCACCTCCACCAGGTCCGTCACCTCTGTGTTGTTGGGGATGTCGGCCATGTAGTCGCACACGTTCAGTTGCGTGTAGTGGTTGGTATGCCACCCCTTGCTGCAAAGGCCGCGTCCTCCGCCTGATATATATTTATGTTCCATTATTGTATTAGTAGTACTATCATTTTCAATGCAAAGTCAAAGAAGACCATCTTCGGGTTCACGTTCTGCTCTATGTCGCGCTGGCACGCAGACAGTTCTTCCATGATCGGTATTACGTTCTTCTCGTTCACGAAACGTGCGAAGTTGGTGCTGAAGGCCGCCTCCTCTTCTGTCTCGTAGACCAGTTCCTGACGTTTGAAGTTGTACATGAAGTTCTCCCTGATGAGGCGCTGGCAGTATTCCAACATCCTTTTCTGTGCCTCGCGTCCCAGGTCGCTCACCTGCTCGCTCCATGCCCTCATGTCCTTTATGCGTCTCATGTAACTCAATCGCATCAGTTGCACGAACAGGTCGAAGAACATCTTCTCCTCGCTTTCGGCATCCATACGCTTCAGGGCGGCGGTATAACTGCCCTGTGCCACATGCGCCATCACCATGGCCTTCTCCATTGTCAGGTTGTATTCTTCGGCCAGGGCCTGTGCGATTTCCTCTTCGGAGAGTGGCGGTATGTTGAGCCTTTGTGTACGGCTTTGTATTGTGCCCAGCACCTTTTCCGGGTCCTCGCTTACCAGCAGGAAGTATGTTTCCGTGGGCGGTTCCTCTATCAGTTTCAGCAGTTTGTTGGCGGCCTGCACCATCATCCTTTCGGGCAACCATACCACCACCACGCGGCGTCCGCCACGGCTGGCCTTCAGTTGGAGTTTCTGTTGCAGGGCATCGCTCTCATAGACGTAGTGCACTATCTGCTGGTTCTCTGCCTTGATGGCAAGGAGCCAGTCCTCCACGTCAAGGTACAGTTTCTCGGACAGCAGTTCGCGCCATTGTGGCAGGTAGTCGTCAGAAACGGGATGGTCAGTGCTCTTCTTCTTGTACACGGGCAGGGAGAAGTGAAGGTCGGGGTGCGCCCAGTCCCTCAGCATGGCCTCGTCGCTGCTGTCTTTGCATACAAGCATCTTGGCGAATGCCAGGGCCAGGGGCAACTTGCCGTTCCCCTTTGGACCGCAGAACATCAGGGCATGCGGTATCCTGCCGGTGCCCAGCATCTCTGTAAGTCTGGCCTTTGTTTCTTCCTGACCTATGATATTGTCGAAGTTCAATATATTCTTTTTGCTATTTCACAAATACTGTCCACGGCGCTCACAGTGTAGAAGTGCAGGTTAGGCGCACCCTTGTCCAGAAGTTCGCGGCATTGTTCCACCGCCCATTCTATGCCCACCTGCTTTATCTCCTCGTCCGTGCGGCATTTCACGGCCTCGCGGTAAAGTGCTTCCGGCAGGTCGCAGTGGAATATCTTGGGCACTATGCTCAGTTGGTTCAGTTTTGCCAATGGCTTTATGCCCGGTATGATGGGGATGCTGATGCCCTCCTTTCGGGCACGTTCCACGAAGGAGAAGTACTTCTCGTTGTCGTAGAACAGTTGCGTTACCGCATATTCGGCACCCAGTTCCACCTTCTTCTTCAGCACGGCCATGTCGCTTTCCATGTTGGCCGCCTCCTCGTGCTTCTCGGGATAGCATGCCACGCCATAGCGGAAATGCTCTCCGGGACACTTTATCTCCGTGCCGTCAAAGAACTGGCCTCCATTGAACCTTTTTATCTGCTCTATCAGTTCTATGGCATGCGAAGGACCGTCGCCGGTGGGTTGGAACATGTGGTCTTCCTTGGCCTTGTCGCCTCTCAGCACCAGCAGGTCGCTGATGCCCAGAAACTGGAGGTCCAGAAGCATATACTCCAAATCCTCTCTTGTGTGTCCGCTGCACACGATGTGCGGCACTACGGGTATGCCGTACCTCTGCTGTATGGCGGCGGCTATGGCTATTGTGCCTGGGCGGCGTCTCACCCTCTGCCTTTGCATCAGGCCTCCGCCAAGGTCCTTGTACACGAACTCGCTCCTGTGAGTGGTTATGTTTATGTACCGTGGTTCGAAGACTTTCAGGCGGTCAATCGTGTTGAACAGTTGTGCCGTTCCGTTGCCTTTCAAAGGTGGTAGGACCTCAAAGGAAAACGGTCTGCTGTTCTTGTCGTGTATGAGGTCGATTACCTTCATGTCTGGTATCGCTGTTTGCGCGTTCTTGGGGTTAAAATGCGTGTAAAGGTACGCAAAATATGGTACAGCACAAAGACATTGGCATAAAAATACTAACAAATAGTGGGTATATTTGTAAGAAATACAGAACATGAACAACGGCATCTAAATAAAAATGTGTATATTTGTATGGGAAAAATAACATTAACCTAATAAACAACAATACCTATGACACTGATTAAATCCATTTCCGGTATTCGTGGTACCATCGGCGGCAAGGCCGGTGACACCCTCAACCCCCTTGACATTGTCAAGTTTGTGAGCGCTTATGCAACCGTAATCCGCAAGACTTCTCCCGTAGGTTCCAACAAGATCGTTGTCGGCCGCGACGCACGTATCTCAGGCGAGATGGTCAAGAACGTAGTATGCGGTACCCTTATGGGTATGGGCTTTGATGTTGTCAACATCGGTTTGGCCAGCACTCCCACCACCGAGGTGGCAGTTACCATGGAAGGCGCAGACGGCGGTATCATCCTCACTGCAAGCCACAACCCCCGTATGTGGAATGCCTTGAAGTTGCTCAACGAGAAGGGCGAGTTCTTCAACAAGGAGCAGGGCGAGGAGGTTCTCCGTATTGCCGAGGCAGAGGATTTCGAATATGCAGATGTTGATCATCTGGGCAAGTACACCGAGGACGACTCATACGACCAGAAGCACATTGACATGGTGCTGAATCTCGACCTCGTGGACGTAGAGGCAGTTCGCAATGCACACTTCAAGGTTGCTTTCGATGCAGTAAACAGTGTGGGTGGCGTTATCCTGCCCAAGCTGCTCGAACAGTTGGGTGTGGAGAAGATTACCGGTCTGTTCACAGAGCCTACCGGTGACTTCCAGCACAACCCCGAACCTCTGGAGAAGAACCTTGTGGAGATTAAGGAACTCATGCAGAAGGGCGAGCACGACATCGCTTTCGTTGTAGACCCCGACGTGGACCGTCTGGCTCTCTTCTGCGAGGACGGTACCATGTATGGCGAGGAATACACTCTCGTTACCGTTGCCGACTATATCCTGCAGCACACTCCTGGCAATACCGTCAGCAACCTCAGTTCTACCCGTGCCCTGCGCGACGTTACCAACAAGTATGCCGGTTGCCAGTACAGCGCCGCTGCCGTAGGTGAAGTGAACGTAGTTACCAAGATGCGCGAGGTTAACGCCGTTATCGGCGGTGAGGGCAATGGCGGTGTCATCTATCCCGCTGCCCACAGCGGTCGCGACGCTCTCGTAGGTATCGCCCTTATCCTTACATATCTGGCCAAGAAGGGCATGAAGACCAGCGAACTGCGTGCTACATATCCTCCCTACCAGATTGCCAAGAACCGTATCGACCTCACCGCAGGTACCGATGTGGACTCTATCCTGGAGAAGGTAAAGGAACTGTACAAGGACCAGGAGGTCAACGACATCGACGGTGTTAAGATTGACTTCCCCGACAAGTGGGTACACTTGCGCAAGTCCAACACCGAACCCATCATCCGCGTCTACTCCGAGGCAAGTACCATGGAGGCTGCCGACCAGTTGGGCAAGGATATCATGGATGTTGTCTATTCAATGGTAAAGTAAATACAACAGATAACGGGATAGTGTCCCGTGGCTGTCAGCCCGGGACCACCTCCCGGGCTTTTAATTTTAAACAAACTCACTATTATGTTAACACAGATTATCAACGCACGCATCCTCACCCCTCAGGGTTGGTTGAAGGATGGTAGCGTCATCTTGCGAGATAACAAGATTCTTGAGGTTACCAACTGCGACCTCGCAGTTATCGGTGCCAAAGTCATTGATGCCAAGGGCATGAACGTTGTCCCCGGTGGTATTGAAATGCACATTCACGGTGGTGGCGGCCGCGATTTCCAGGAGGGCGAGGAAGAGGCATTCCGCGTAGCCTGTGCCGCTCATGCCAAGTATGGTACAACCAGTATCTATCCCACACTCAGTTCCAGCACCATTCCCATGATTGAGAAGGCTGTTGCCACTTGCGACAAGTTGATGGCAGAGCCCGACAGCCCCATCCTGGGTCTGCACCTCGAGGGTCACTACCTGAACCCCAATAAGGCCGGTGCCCAGATGCCAGAGTGCATCAAGAACCCCGATCCCAACGAGTACATCCCCATCGTGGAGAACAGCCGTTGTCTGGCACGCTGGGATGCCGCTCCCGAAATGCCCGGTGCCATTCAGTTCGGCAAGTACTGTGCAGAGAAAGGCGTACTGCCCTCTATTGCCCACACTGCTGCCGAATACAAGGACGTGAAGGCTGCTTTCGAGGCCGGCTTCACCCACGTTACCCACTTCTACAACGCCATGCCCGGTTTCCACAACAAGGGTGAGTACAAGTACGAGGGTACGGTGGAGAGCGTCTACCTGATGGACGACATGACTGTGGAGGTTGTTGCCGACGGTATCCACGTTCCTCCCACCATCATGCGCATGTGCTACAAGATCAAGGGTGTGGAGCGTATGGCTCTTATCACTGATGCTCTGGCTGTTGCCGCTGCCGGCGACGATGCCCAGGCATTCGATCCCCGTGTAATCATTGAGGACGGTGTATGCAAACTTGCCGACCGTTCTGCTCTCGCAGGTTCTGTTGCCACAATGGACCGCCTTATCCGCACCGCCGTTCAGCAGGCAGAGATTCCTCTGGAAGATGCTTGCCGCATGGTCAGCGAGACTCCTGCCCACATCATGGGCGTTTACGACCGCAAGGGTTCTCTGTCTCGTGGTAAGGATGCCGACATTCTTATCCTCGACGACGACATCAATGTACGTTGCGTATGGCAGATGGGTAAGATTATCGAGAACACCCTGTTCTAAACATATATCTTGGCCCGGAAAGGCCTATACCTTATATAATATAAGCCGTCGCCTTCGTGGCGACGGCTTTTTATTTTGCTCGCAGTTATGTGAAGTGGAAATAAATTACTATATTTGTACACTGATATCCCAGAGAAGCGAACAATACATTATATATTATTAATTAAAACACCTAATTTATGAAGAGAAACTTAAAGCAGATTGGACGCATGCTCGTCTGTGCATGTATGTTGCTCGTATCGGGCATTGCCCATGCAGATGTCAATCCCAAGCCTTTTGTCATTCCAGAACTGCAATCCTGGACAGGTGGTGAGGGCGAGGTAGCACTCTCCGGTGTGGTGCGTGTGAAAGGTGGCAACAAGGAGCTGATGCGCGTTGCCAAGGCCTATGCTGCCGATTATGAGACCATGTTTGGCAAGAGTCTTACAGTTACTACAGGCAGCCCCAAGGCCGGCGATATCCTGTTTGTGCTCAAGAAGAATGATAAGGCACTTGGCAAGGAGGGTTACCGCATGAACATCGGCAATTACGTCACCGTAACTGCCGCTACCACACAGGGCGCTTTCTGGGCAACACGTACCTTGTTGCAGTTGTCTGAACAGCATACAGCCCTGCCTAAGGGTGAGACTGTGGATGTCCCCGTTTATGAGTTGCGTGGCT
This sequence comes from Bacteroidaceae bacterium, assembly GCA_017466325.1. Taxonomy (GTDB): domain Bacteria; phylum Bacteroidota; class Bacteroidia; order Bacteroidales; family Bacteroidaceae; genus Physcousia. The sequence goes on from JAFTUK010000038.1 coordinate 44,427, forward strand.
TCATGGTTGATGTGGCACGTAAGTTCATGCCCATTGATTACCTGAACGACCTTGTAAAGGTGATGGCCTACTACAAGATGAATGCACTGCAGGTACACCTCAATGACAACGGCTTCCGCCAGTTCTTCGGCAATGACTGGGACAAGACCCCATCTGCCTTCCGTCTGGAAAGCACCCTGCACCCCGGTCTTACCTCCAAGGATGGCCACTATACCAAGCAGGAGTTCATTGACCTCCAGATTTTGGGTGAGAACAACTACGTGGAGGTTATCCCCGAAATTGACGTTCCTGCTCACAGCCTGGCATTCGTGCACTACAAGCCTCAGTTGGGCAGCAAAGAGTATGGCATGGACCACTTGGACATGTTCCACTCCGAAACCTATCCTTTCATTGATAGCGTATTCCGTGAGTACCTCGAGGGCAAGAACCCCGTATTCCGCAGCAAGCGCGTGAACATCGGTACCGACGAGTACAGCAACCGCGACAAGAAGGTTGTGGAGAAGTTCCGCGAGTTCACCGACCACTACATCCGTTTTGTGGAGAGTTTCGGCAAGCAGGCTATGGTGTGGGGTGCCCTGACACATGCCAATGGCGAGACACCCGTTAAGAGCGAGAACGTAATCATGAACATCTGGCACAACCCCTATGCCCAGCCCAAGGACATGAAGGAGCAGGGTTACAAACTGGTGTCTATTCCTGACGGTCTCGTTTACATTGTGCCCGCAGCCGGTTACTACTACGACTACCTGAACTGCCAGTATCTTTACAACAGCTGGACTCCTGCCAACATTGGCGGTGTTCAGTTCGAGGAGGCCGATCCCGATATCCTTGGCGGTATGTTTGCTGTATGGAACGACCACCACGGTAACGGTATCTCCACCTACGATGTGCATCACCGTACATATCCCGCCCTCCAGACTATTGCCGTGAAGTGCTGGTCTGCAAGCAAGACTTCTCTGCCTTATGCCGAGTGGGATGCAAAGCGTTGGGACTTGAGCGAGGCTCCCGGTGTTAACTGGTTGGGCCGTCAGGGCGACAAGAAGCAGTCTCTCGTTGCAGAGATAGCAGAGGTTAAGGCTGGTGCAACACTTCCCTATGAGGAAATCGGTTATGACTATACCATTTCATTCAAGGTTACAGGCGCCAAGGAGCAGAAGGGAACAAAACTCTTCAGTTCCAAGCATACCAACTTCTATCTCTCTGACCCGAGAGAGGGCAAACTCGGCTTCGAGCGCGACGGTTACCTGAACACCTTCAACTACCGTGTGCCCGAGGGTCAGACCGTAGAGATTACCATCCAGGGCAACAACAAGATGACACGCCTCCTTGTTAATGGCAAGCAGCGCGAGGAACTTGGTGTGAAGATGCTGTACTCCATCAACGAGAGCAATAAGGCAAACTACATCTCCGACCCCAACATGAAGAATGTAGAACTTTACAACACCGATGGTGCCAAGATTTTCTACCAGCGCACCCTCGTGTTCCCTCTCCGCAAGGCAGGTGACTTCAAGAGCACCGTCAAGGACCTGAAGATTTGGAACTATGTGAAGTAAGAGGACTGAAAACAGGTAATATGAATATGGAGCACGGAACCAATTTTCGTGCTCCATATTTGTTTTTATTGGACATCAATAAATATTTTGCTAAGTCCCACCGCGCCCAACTCTCCCCCTGAGGATGTGCATATAAACAACAAGCGAGGCAGTGCTATCGCGCTGCCTCGCTTGTTATCATATTGTCATATCTGACGTTGCACCTGCGTCCCCTCCCTATAGGGAGGGTTAGGGTGGGTCTTCCTCTTTACAGGTTGTCCTTCTCGATGTCCTTGAAGTACAGGTATGTGCCGTGCTTCAGTTCAGCGGTAGCAGCCTCGTCACAAACGATGATGGCGTGGGGGTGCATCTGCAGGGCAGAGATGGTCCATTCCTGGCTTACACCAGCCTCGATGGCATGCTGCAGGGCACGAGCCTTGTTGTGGCCGTTACATACGATCAGAACCTCCTTGGCATCCATAACGGTACCGATACCTACGGTCAGAGCAGTCTTGGGCACCTTGTTCACGTCGTTGTCGAAGAAACGGCTGTTGGCGATGATGGTGTCTGTTGTCAGGCTCTTGATACGGGTGCGGCTTGTCAGAGAAGAGAAGGGTTCGTTGAAGGCCAGGTGACCGTCGGGACCGATACCGCCCATGAACAGGTCGATACCACCGGCAGCCTCGATAGCAGCCTCGTAAGCGGCACATTCTGCCTCCAGATCCTCGGCGTTGCCGTTCAGGATGTGTACGTTCTCCTTCTTGATGTTGATGTGGCTGAAGAAGTTGTTCCACATGAAGCTGTGGTAGCTCTCGGGATGCTCCTCGGGCAGACCCACGTACTCGTCCATGTTGAAGGTAACAACGTTCTCGAAGCTAACCTTACCGGCCTTGTACATCTCAATCAGGTTCTTGTAGAGACCCAGGGGAGAACCACCGGTGGGGCAACCCAACTTGAAGGGCTTCTCGGGGGTGGGGTTAGCAGCGTTGATGCGTGCGGCAACATACTCGGCAGCCCAACGGCTCAACTCAGTGTAATTAGGTTCGATAATTACTCGCATAGTTGTAATTGTTTATAGGGTTAATATTTCGGGTTATTTGTTTTCCGTTTCTCGTTTTCCGTTTTCCGTTTGTCATCCCCCTCTGCCCTGTGGGCACCTCCCCTGTCTCAGGGGAGGAAAGCGTGGGGAGTAAGTCCTAACTGTTTTCCGTTCTCCGTTTTGACTTTGTCGAGCCTGCTCCCGCTCGGCATTGAAGTAAACTTCATTGCTCTCGCTTACTCGCAGCCTTCACTTTTCCGTTTTCCTCGTTGCGCCCGTCATGGCATCTGTTCTTGGTTCGCCCACATAGGTGGCGGTATCTCCGTCTGTGTGGTAGATGACCTCTCGCAGAGTCTGCTCCGACACCTGTACTGCATTCTTGCTCAGTTCGGGCACGTTGTAACTCTTCATCAGCAGTATGTTGTGTTCTGGGTCGCGTTGTGGCAGACAGAAGGCTTTGTGTGCCTTGCCCTGCTTGTCAAAGTAGGCAATGAACGGACGTGTGTAGTTGCCGTCCATGCGACGTGTAGAGAACACTATCCATCTGCCGTTGCTGCTCCATGTGTGGTACGAGTCCACGTCGTCGCTATTGGCGTCGGTCAGCGCATAGCAGGTATCGTTCTGCAGGTCCTTTACCCACAGGTCGCTGCTCTTGTGCCAGATGTGGAACTGTCCGTAGTCGCCCTCGGCATACAGCACGTACCGGCCATCGGGACTCACGCGGGGGAAGGTAATGCTTCTGCCGGCGGCAGCAGCGTCAACAACTACTTTGGGAGTGCCGAAACTGTCGGTCTCCTCGTCGTAGTCCATGCACATCAGATTGTAGTGTATCTTGTCGTAGTTCTTTGTGATGACTTCTGCACGCAGACTGTCCGGTAGGCCTACCACAGGAGGGATGTTGGCGGCGCAGAAGTACAGACGGTCGCCTTCCGGTGTCCAGCAGGGGAATGTCTCGAAGTATTCCGTGCTCAGCAGGTTTCTTACCTCGTTTTTGTCGGCATCGTACAGGATCAGGTCGCTGTTAGTATCCACCACCTCTATCTTTTCCTTGTGATACATGTGGAAGGTCTGTCCCGTCTGGTTTGTGGAGAAGCACACCAGGTTCTTCTTGGGATGCCATGACGGATACACGCCTGCTGCCAGTATGTTGGGATTCTTGATCTGTATCTTTTTTGCTTCGCTTCCGTTAATCATTATGGTGCCTCCATGGTTGGAGCGTACATGGAACAGCATGCGGTCTGTGCTGTAGTTCTGGAAATTGTGGCAGTTGATACAGTGATTGTTCTTTTCCTCGTAGGTTCTGTTGTTCTCGTAGATTACCTTCTGTGTGAAGTTCTCCAGGCAACGCTGGTATATCCCCAATTGGCGGTACAGTTCGTAACCAGGTTCTATCAGGCGGTAGGACAGGTATGGGTCTATGGCTTCCGCCACGGTGAGTGTGTGGGGGGCATGACTGAACCATTGTTCTCCCTCCATGGTGTACACCGTCACCTTTATCTCCTTTCCCTGGTTCTCCTTCAGCAGATTTCTCCATTCGGTAGAATCCATGTCTATGCGGTCTGCTCCGGAAATGGTCATGGTTTTGCCATCTTTGCCCTGCAGGGTCACTACCAATCCCTCTATACCCTCCACCATGAAGTTCAGCGGTGCAATGTTCTCGGGTATGACAATGTCCTTGTAGTCGGGATATATGTCGGCTTGACTGTCACGCATCTCAAATGATGTGGGAACCTCGTATTTGGTCTGCTTGCCACAGCCAACCATTATGCCCGAGGCTAATAATATAATAAGGTATATATAGTGTATATTTTTCATTGAAGTTCTTGGGGTCTTTGGGGTCCTTAAGGTAGTTCTTGGTTTTTATCCCGCTTTGCTCTTGTTTTTCGGACACGGCATGCCATGTCCCTACCATGCTTCCTGTGTAGGTTGATTGTTTTCCGTTTTCCGTTTTAATCCGACTTTGTCGTCTTGAATCTGCTCCCGCTCGGCAGAGTAAATGCATTTCCTCTGCAGATTTCCGTTTTCCGTTTTCACATTTCCGCTTAATTCACTCCCGCAGTGCTTGATCCCTCGTTCTTCGGGGTCTTTCGTGTTGCCTTAAGGTTGCCGAAGAAGTAGTAGTAGGGGTAGTATCCCTTATATTTCGGGAACAGTTCGCGTGCGAAGCCGGGGCGGTCCTTCATGTAGGTTTTCATCTCGCCAAGTGTTGCGGCCAGTTTCTGTTGCCTGAACTGCAGACTTGGGAAGCGCCTCATTATGTCGGGGTCCTTTGAGGTCATCAGGCACAAGGCATCCGCCACGTTCTCCGGAGGCATTGTGCCTTCCAGCGGTTGTGTGCGCATCATGAATGAGGGCATTGACTTGGAATACATGCACACTGCCAATGAGTTCATGAGGGCGTTCCTGCTTCTGCCTTCAGTCAGTGCCGCATTGTATCCAAGGAATACCGGTTGCTGGTATTCGTTCTCGAAGGAATCGTGTATCGGCTCTAACTGTCGTATGAAGGCCATCTCTTTGTCAGTATTCACAATCTCGGGCTTGCCTACGTATGCGCTGTATTTCTCTACGAACTCCTTTTCAAAGGGCACGTCCTTCAGAATGCGCAGGTACTTCTTGGCCACCTCCCATTCGCCTGTCATCAGGGCACATTTTGTCAGCAGTTCCATGGAGTGGATGTTCGGGCCAATCATGGTAATGCGTTCCATGGCATGGTGTATGCATGTCTGTATGAAACCGGCATAGTAGTCGCAGTCCTCTTGGTATAGTGACAACTCCTGAACTATTCCTTCGCTGCTACGGTTGTGTATGAACATGGGATCGTAGTCCAGGCGTATGTCGTACAGGCGTTCACAGATCTGGTTCGTATTCACCAGGGCTATGGCATAGTTTGCCGCTATGGGACGATAGGAGAGGTCTGCATTCTCGCGTGCAGTTTCCATCATTCCCTGCCAGTCGCTATTCAGCATGCTCACGTTCATGCTTGCTATGACTCTGGTGTATGGACGCCATACCTTGTCTACAACTACATGTGTGGCGAAGACTGTCACAATCATCAGCAGTTGCAACCTGTTCTGCAGTGCTGTCTCATCCTTGGGGATGGTTATTATTGCAGGTGACTTCTTCCTGGAGAAACTGGCAATCATTATTGCCCATATCGTCAGGATTATGGTTGCACAGAGGGGTATTCCCAGTATCTTGCCCGACTCGTGTTCAAAGAATAGATTTACGCCCTCGTAGGCCATCCATAGCAAATATGCTCCTGCCGGCAGGTATTGTATCCAGCGCCATCGTGCTGTCAGCCTCATACCGTAGCCTATGCACCATGTGCCCCATGTTATCATCGTGGCAGGAAGCAGTGCACCTATCCAGGGGTAGCGGAAGAGGGAGAGCATCAATCTGCCCACGTACCATAGTCCGCCGAATTCCTGGCTTAGCAGGAATTCCATCTGCTCTGTGCTTGCAACCCAGAAACTTCGTTCTCGTGCCATGCGCAGTACATCACCGAAGTACCATGCTGCCCACAGGTATGTGGCTATGAACAATAAAGGCAATACTGGCAATAGCAGAGGGCGTTTCTTCTCTTTTGTTGTCGCTTGTAGTGCCTTGTTTATCTTTGTAGTGTTTTTTTGCTTCATAATCACGGCAAAGATAATAAAAATAATTGAGAAAGGGAAATGTGAGAACGGAAAGGTGAGAACGGGAAGCGGAAAGCTTGGAGCTTGGAGGACTGTAGGGACACGGCATGCCGTGTCCGACGCATCCGCGGTGTCCCTTTTTGCGTTGGCGGACGCGGCATGCCGTGTCCCTACTGGGGAGGAAAGAAAACAAAAGTGGCGTGCCTGATTGGGCACGCCACGGCGATGGGGTAGGGTATTATCCTTTTGCGGATTACCTAAACTTCGTTTAGCTTGGCAAAATCATGTTGTTCGGACACAGCATGCCGTGTCCCTACCATGCTTCGCCCCTCGTTACTTCACTACCTTCTTGCCACCGATGATGTAAACACCATTGCCGGTCTTCTTCACTTTGCGGCCGGAGAGGTCGTAGATGGCGCCCTCAACCTTGCTGTCTGCTTCGATGTCGTTGATGTCCACAGTGGGGTCGATAGCAGAAGCCTTGTTGTACAGGTTGTTGTAGTAACTGTTCAACTTTGTCCATGCGATGTAATCGCCAAGCATAGTTCTGAAGGTCTTGCTCATCTCGCTTTCTACACCGGAAATGCCGTTCTTGCAGTTTGTGATCATCGTCTTTGTGATGCTCTCGAAACCGGACTTCATTACGATGTTCTCGATGTTCTCGTAGAGTTCGAATTCCTTTACGGTAAACCAGGGATAGTCCGAATTGTCAGTGTATTTGCCGGTTGTGGCAACAACGTCAAATCTCCAGTAACGGTATTTTGTACTTGCCTTGAGCATGTCGCTGGTATATGCAACATTCATTCCCTGGATGGAAGCAACCTTTGTCCAAGATGTGTTGGTGTTGCTTGCATATACGTCGACGGCGGTAGCATAGTTCCATGTGCTGTGGCCGTACATGTAGAAGTTCAGGCACTGTGTAGAGACTCCGCTGCCCAGGTCAACCTTCAGATGGTGAGGTTCCGTTGCATTGTTGTTGCTTCGGTTGCTCATGAAGAATGTTGTTCTGTTGCCGTCTATGGCCTTCTCTATCTGGTTGGTGGGTCTGTCGCTATCAGGCTGGTTTGTTGAGATGTATGCGGGCTGTGATGCATCGGTGCACTGCAAGTTGTACTTGTTTGTGGTGATGCTGTAGTCGCAGACGTCGTTTATCAGATCCTCTGTCATGCCAACGAGTCCGTTCATCTTCTCGTCGGTAAGTTCCTCGAAGGTCTCGTATTCATGGATGTACCACTGCGAACCCTCGTCGGCGCTTCCCCATACTGTGATGTAGCCCTGATTGTGCATGTTCAGGTATGTGTTGTCCTTGGGTCTGATGCCGAACTTGCCTCCGCCCAGTGCTTCCACCTTCACGGTGCAGGCCAGGTCGGGATCTGCCTCAGTCATCTCCACGTTGGTAACGCCGCCCTTCTCGTTCAGCACAGCCGCCATCATCTTGCCAGCCTGTCTGTTCTGCAGGTAGTAGACGTTCTCCTCGCCTGTGGGAACGAAGGCCCAGCGGCTGATGTTGTTGTTTGAAGCCTTGGTCTCAAATCCGTCTGCTGTAGTGGCAGCCAGATAGCGTGTGGCGCCGTTTACCTTGCGCACGCAGGCTATGTGGTATATTGCATTGGGGATAATCTTCTTCATGCAGTCTGCGTTCTGCAGTTTCAGGATCTCGGAGTTAATGCTGTTAGCCAGAGAGATGTAGTTGTCTACATTGCCGTTGGCTATGGCAGTGTTGGCATCTGCCACGTAGCCTATCAGCGTTGCCAGATCTTCGCTGCTGTAGTAGCCCACCTTCTTGCCTGTAGCATCCTCAAGGCTTGTCATCTCCTTGGAGGCCTCGATGGCTGCCTTCAGGATGGCCAGTTTCTCTGCATCGGTAGCGGAGTCTGCACCGTTGGCTACCTCCGAAGATGTTCCGTCTGCATTGATTGCCTTGATAGTGAATCCGGCAGAGGCCAGTTCGGCAGGAATCTCAAAGTTGTATCGGTTGCTCATGTAAGAGTTGTTGCCGTCCTTGTCATAAACGATGAAACCTACACCGCCCTTACCTTTCAGGGTAATCTTGTTTCCGCTCAGGATATAGGTGTATTCGCTGGTGTTGGCGCTGCCGTCGATGTAGGTGAGCACGTCGCCCACGTCACCGTATTCTGCCTTCAGCTGCTCTTCGGTGTACCATTCGCCCCAGTTGGTGGGCTTGTACTTTTGTGTACCTGTTGCCTTGCTTGCCCAGATGTCGGTACGCAGACGCATGATCTGACGGTCCTCTACGAACATAATCTGCAGGTTCTCGGGATAGCCCTTTGCCTTCACCTCGGCAATGGCATCGTCAATTTCCTTCTGTGTCAGAGATACCCAGTAGTTGGAATAGTCACCGAACCAAACCTTGTCGCAGGGAACGAAGAATCCCCACAGACGGAAGTATTCGGTCAGGTCTTCCTGGGCTGCATCACAGGCTTTCTTGTACAGGTGTATCCATGTTTTCGTTGCGCGGTGGTGTCCTGCCCATCCGTATTCGGGGTGCTGGTAATCAGCATCCTTGCTGAAGTCCATGGGATCTTCGCGCAGGCTCTTCACGAAGGTGGGGTAGAAGTCCTTCTTCTTGCCGGCGGTGTGGTAGTAGAGGAACAGGTTGTAGTACATGCGCATGGTGATGCTGATGTCGCGCAGACCGAAGGGCACCTGCTTGGCTACGTATTCGTAGTTCTGCTCAAAGTTCCAACCGCGGCTCAGACGGTAACCTGTCATGTGTGTGATAACGTTCGAGGGCAAGTTTACGCTGGATTCGGCACAGGATTCCAGATTGTAGGGACCCTGCATCTGGTGTCCGTGCTCGTGTCCTGCACACCATACGTCGAAATCGGCACGCTCGGCATTGAAACTGCTCTCCACGCCACCGGTGCCGGGATAACTGGTGTAGAAGGTGGTGGCATGTGGGTTCTTGCCTGCGGGACCCTCTATGGCCATGGAGGGGTTGTTGCAGTATGTGGGATAGAAGTCATCGCCACCCTTTATGTTGAAGGGGTGTCCGGATCTGCTGTATTCCGTTTCGTTTTCAAGCAGACCGTCGGCAACGTCCTTGTTCAGGCCCACCAGACCCCATTCCCAGTATCTCAGGCGGTCAAACCAGTTGATGCTGTTCCAGATGGTCTTCGGCCATGTCTGTGTGAAGGTATGCTTCAGGAAGTAGAATATTGTAGCCTCGCCCTTTACCACGAAGTACATGTTGTTGTTGGCATTCTTGCTCAGGTACTGGAACTTGGCATCCTCCTCGGCAGAACTCTCGGCAGGCTTCTGGTAGTAGCCCACACACTGTCCGCCCTCGATGTGGATGTCCAGTTTGGGGAAGTCGCTGATCTTGGCAATGGGTTGGGTCTTGCCGTTGACTCCTGAAGTGGGTATGGTGTTTACCACATAGTTCACAAAGTACATCAGACTGTCAGTAGTAGCAATTACTGCATTGTAACCTTTCTTCAACTGTGTACCTTCGTTACGTGCACCTATACGTCCGTGATTGCGCACGGGAGTCAGATACAGGGTAGCACCTTCGGGGATGTCGTTGCCCACGAACACGTGAATGATGTCCTTGTTCTGGGCATAGATACCGGTGGGGTTGCCCATGAAGCTGGGAGAGTATGTGTTCATTTTTTCTCTCCAGTTGTTGGCGTCGGAGTAGGGCTGGTAGGATGCCACACGGAATTCCTTGGCATACTTGTTGGCGTCGGCATAGGCAGACTTGTCCGTATCGTTCCACCACTGGTTCTTTATCTTCACGGCCACATCGCCCAGCATGGCGGGCAGACCGGCCTCCAGCATGGCAGCCTTCAGGGTTTCGTCGTCCATGGCAGCGTACTCGGCCTTCAGTTCCGTGCCAAGTTCGTTTGCGAAGAAGGTCATCAGTATTTCAGAATACTTTCCCGAGTTGCTGCTCATGTCAGCCAGGGTCTTGTATTCTTCGCGGGCGGCCTTTACCTCCTCCGCAGTCAGGCTAACTTCCTGCACGGTCCAGTGGTTGGCCTCGTTGGTGTTGTCCTGCCATTTTACCACGTTGCTTGAACCGTCGCAATGAAGACAGTTGCCGTTGGTGTTTATGCCCAGGTGTCCGTCAGAATGGGTGGTGAAAGTCACGGTCTGTGCAGTGGTTCCAGTATTGAATATAGCAGAACCGGAGTTCTGGTTCTGCAGGTATCTTGCTGTGTAGACGTTCTGCAGGGCGCCACTTGTAGTGTACTGCCATATCTGGGTGTAGTCCTCTTTATCCAGGGTGTTGCAGGTTACGGTTTTTGCACCCCAGTTTTCCTTCATCACTTTGTTGTAGCGTGCGTTCACGATACGGTAGTACTTGCCTCTCGTCGGCGTTTGTGCCAGCGCTGTCAGGCAAATGAAAAATCCCATCAGGGAAAGTAAAAGTTTCTGTTTCATAGGCATGGTTTTGGTTTGTTAAGTGTATAATTGCGGAGCAAAGGTATTGATAATATCTCAAAAAAATGCGTTTTTTTTTTTTTTTTACCATGTTTTAGCAATTATTATTGTTTTGGCTGTTTATCACTGCTTTGAGGACCCTTTATTTGTCCTCTTGTAGTATGAGGTAAGCGTTAAGGTTTCAGAGTTTCAGGTTTCACGTTTCAAGTGTCTGTTGACCCTATTCCTCCAAGTAGGGACAAGGCGGATGGACACCTGAAACCTTATACCACAACAAAAACCGCCCTGCCTTTGTGGGGCAGGGCGGTCGGTACAATATAAGGTATAGACCTTACGTCTCAGTGATTACTTCTTGGTAACCTTGACACCGTTCACGATGTAGATGCCTGCGGGCAGACTGTTCACGGTGTTGATGTTACCCTTACCTACGAGCTGACCGGCAGCGTTGTAGATGTTACCAGACTTGGCAACCTTGTCGAGAACCTCGCTGATGCCGGTTTCGATGCTGCCTTCGATGTTGACGGTCAGACCGGATATTACACTCTCGCTATCGGGTTCGAACTCAAAGGCAATCCATGCGCTGTAATTGCTTACATTGGTGTCGAGACGAGCATACTTGAAGGTGTTCTCGTTTGCAACGATACCCTTTCCGCGCTCAACGGTCTTGCTCTCCAGAGTACCACGCAGGCTCAGCAACTCTGTAACAACAGTGTCAACCTCCATGCCGTGGTCCATGTTAACGATAGCATACTCATCGTTCAACTTGCTGTTGGCTTCCTGCTTCTCGTTCAGACCATACTGGCCCTTCTCGGCGAGAACCTCAGCAGCAATTTCCTTCAGACGGTCTGCGGTAGTCTTGTATTCACCTTCGAGGTTGGCAATCAGGATGAAGGGAGTACCTGCGCTGATAGTCTCAGCCTCGATAGCCTTCAGAACGATAGCGGTATCCTCCTCGGCAACAACCAACTCTGCACCATAAGCGGTAGCACCGTCAGCAACAGTTACGTCAACGGGGTAGGTGTAGGTGTAAACCTTACCGGGCCACAACTTGGCGGCGTATTCGGTGGCGGGAGCCTCGGTAACCGCCTCAACCTCCTCGATGAAGATCATAGAGTTAGAACCAACGGTGTTGGCCTCCCACTTGGTCAGATAGTTGGTAGAGCGTTCGCCGTGCATATAAACATGGCTGCCGTCGGTCTTGCCCAGTACGTCGGTGTAAGCAATCAGGTTACCACCAGCACCGATAGCCTGGTTGGCCTTGAAGTAGCTGGGAACGGCACTCAGAGTCATGGGATGACCGGCACGTACGAACAGACCGGTAGCCTTGTTCTGGATCATGTAAGAAGAA
>JAFTUK010000039.1 GCA_017466325.1 Bacteroidaceae bacterium
ATTATTCAGGTGGTTATAGTGTCGGGGTTCCACCTCTTCCCATTCCGAACAGAGAAGTTAAGCCCGTCCGCGCCGATGGTACTGCACACCCGTGGGAGAGTAGGTAGCCGCCGTTTTTAGAGAAGAGGAGTCCTTTGGAGAATGTTCCAGAGGACTCCTTTGTGTTTGTGGGGAAAGTTTGGGAGAACTTCCTCTTGCTCTCTCTGTTCGGATGCTTATACACTTTGGTGTAGCTTTTTAGTCTAAACGATTGCTTTGTCATCTTTTTATTGTACCTTTGTACCTTGTAAGGGAGAATTATTTGATGTTTAATCTTAGAGAATAGATGTTATGAAGTTGATAAGTAGTTATATCTTTCGCTCATTGTGCTCATTGTTGGTAGGCTTGCTTTTGCTATTCAATGCAGAGCAGATGCCTGCTTTGATAGTCAAATTGATAGGTTTGCTGTTCCTGTTGCCTGGAGTGTTCGGCGTAATTGCGTATCTGTATGGTCAACTTAGCAGGAATGCGATAGTTCGTCCGTCCTTTCCCTTGATGTCGATAGGCAGTATTATGTTGGGTGTATACCTGATAATGTATCCCGATAACTTTGTAACTTACCTTGTGTTCCTGATAGGTTTCCTGCTGTTGCTGGCCGGCATCAACCAGTTCCTTTCCATGTTTGTAAACCGCAAGGTGTCACCGTTTTCATGGTTGCTTATGTTCATGCCTCTTGTCCTGATAGGTGTGGGCGCATATTGTGTTACGCATACCAGTGAGGCTGCCGCCACATTGTTCAAGATATTGGGTGCGACGTGTATCTACTATGGTCTTAGCGACATGTTCCTGGCCCTTCGTACCAAGCACTATACCAAGGTGTTCGAGCGTGAGCAGAAGAAGGCAGAGGAAGCAGCCCGCAAGGCCCGCGAAGCAGAGTATGTGGATTTTGAGGTTATCAACGCCAACGAGAAGGAGGAGCAGGAATAATGAAATGTAGACTTGCTGTATTTGTGTGGTCGTTGTGCGCTGTTGTGCAATTTGTATCGGCCACTTTTCCTGACGGATATTACGACAAGGCAAACGGAAAGAGCAAGGCAGCTTTGAAGTCTGCCCTGCATGACATCATCCGCGCGGCTTCCGTGTTGGGATATGGTGGTGGCGATGGACGTACGTGGAGCGGTTTCTATGTTACCGACCGCACGGCAGACAACTACTGTATAGACAGATACAGCACCAACCGCCGCCAGTTTACAACGGTTAACAAGGCACCGAGCGGCATGAACATCGAACACTCTTTTGCCAAGAGTTGGTGGGGAGGCAGTGAGGTTCAGGCTTACTTTGACCTGTTCAATCTGATGCCCAGCGACAGTGAGGCAAACAGCAAGAAGAGCAACTATGCCATGGGCGAGGTGACACGTAACATTTCTTACGACAATGGCAGCATCAAGATAGGCAACTGCAATGAGGTGAGCAACAAGGTATGGGAACCCGAAGACAAGTGGAAGGGTGACTTTGCCCGTACCTACATGTACATGGTTACATGCTACAGCGACCTGACATGGAGAAGCAATGGCCTTGACCAGTTGGAGAACAACCAGTGGCCAACGTTCAACGATTGGACAATGGAAATGGTGCTTAGATGGTCTCGCCAGGATCCTGTAGACGAGATAGAGATTGCACGTAACGAGGCTGTATATGGCATACAGGGCAACCGCAATCCGTTTGTCGACTTCCCCAACCTTTGTGAGTATGTCTGGGGCGACAGTGTGGACTATGCCTTCACGATAGAAGGAGCATCAACAGTTGTTCCCGAGGAGACGGTTGGCATTGTCGACGAGGCGATGACCGGAGGCCTGGGCATATTCCGTGATGTCAAGCCCGATGGCACTGAGGGAACCCTGTGGCGTAGTGACAGCAAGTATGGAGCAGTGGCAAACGCATACAGCATGGGTAAGGTTGCAGACAACTATCTCCTTGCCGATGTGGACCTGACGGATTACAAGTCTGCCAAGTTGGAGTTCGTGCACCAGACTGGTTTCAATGTCGGAGTTGATGTCAAGGATGTATATTTCAGTGTGCTCGTAACCGATGACTATTGCGATGCTCCCCAGGAAACGGCATGGGAAACTCTGGATGTAGACTTCCCCGTTGCACCGGCTTCCGGTTGGACGCCAGAGTCAAGTTCGGGCACAATCAGCCTTGATGTCTTTGCAGGTAGGCAGATAGTACTGGCGTTCCACTATACCAGCAATGCAGATGCATGCTATGGCTGGGAAATCAGGGACGTTAAGGTTGTGGGTGTTCCTGCCGTGACAGGCATAGACGATATTACCGCAACTTCACACGAGGTTGTGGTGCATAAGGTGTTCGACCTGACCGGACGTAGGGTAAATCCAGCCAAGACCAAAGGTGTCTTTATACAGAACGGCAGGCTATACATAAGATAACCAATACTTGCCGATGCGCTACTTCATCACCTTTTCATACGACGGTACTGCATACCATGGATGGCAGATACAGCCACACAGCGTTACTGTGCAGGAGGAACTGCAGAAGGCCCTTTCCACTCTGATGCGCAAACCCATGGAGGTGGTGGGGGCTGGCCGTACCGACACTGGAGTGCATGCACGCAAGATGATTGCCCACTTCGATCACGACGAGGTGGTGGATTGCCCTCAGTTGGTATACAAACTGAACAAACTCCTGCCCAGAGACATTGCGGTGCAGCATGTGGAGCCTGTCGCTGACGATATGCACGCACGTTTCTCGGCCAAATCCAGGACATACCATTACTATGTGCATTTGGACAAGAACCCGTTTCTGCGTTCATACAGTTGGCAGGTGTACGGCAATCCCGACTTTGAACTCATGAATCGCGCGGCCCGTGTGCTGATGGAGTACAAGGACTTCACGTCCTTTTCCAAGGTCAATACAGACACCAAGACCAACGACTGCACCATTACAGAGGCCCGTTGGGACAGGGTGGGAGAGGACCAGTGGCGTTTCACCGTCACTGCCAACCGCTTTCTGCGCAATATGGTGCGTGCCATAGTGGGAACGCTGATGGAGGTGGGCCGCGGACGAATGACTATAGAACAGCTCCGTAGTGTCATCGAAGCAAAGGACCGTTGCCGTGCCGGCGACAGTGTGCCTGGAAATGCCCTCTTTCTGATGGAGGTGCGGTATTGACTTGAGATGTAATAAATGTAGGATAGGATATGTGGATATTGTTTGCCTTTGTCAGCGCCACTTTGCTGGGTTTCTATGATGTGTTCAAGAAGCAGTCCTTGAGGGACAATGCCGTGCTTACGGTGTTGTTGCTAAACTGCCTGTTCTCGTCCATCATATTCCTGCCCATGATCTGGTATGCTCCCTTCGGAGGATGGGAGGTGCAGAAGTATATCGTACTGAAAGCCTTCATCGTACTCAGTTCCTGGATATGCGGATATTATGCCATGAAGCATCTGCCCCTGACCATAGTGGGTCCTGTCAATGCTTCCCGTCCCATGCTGGTTCTGGTGGGTGCGATGTTCCTTTTCGGCGAACGCCTAAACCTCTTCCAGTGGACAGGTGTTCTTCTGGCCCTCAGTTCCTTCCTGCTGCTTAAGTTGGGCGGAAAGAATGAAGGCATAGACTTCATGCGCAACCGCTGGGCACTGTGCCTTGTTGCCGCTGCCCTGTTGGGAGCATGTAGCGGTCTGTACGACAAATACCTGATGTCTTCGCCCGAGGACGGAGGTCTGGGACTGAACAGACTGACGGTGCAAAGCTATTTCAATTTCTACCAGTTGGGCATAATGCTCGTTGTGATAATGCTGGAGAGGTGGAAGGGACAGCCCGAAACCAAGTTCCAATGGCGTTGGACCATACCCTTCATAAGCCTGTTCATCTGTGCGGCAGACCTGGCCTACTTCTATTCCCTGTCATTGGACGATGCCATGATAAGCGTAGTCAGCATGGTGCGCCGTGGCAGCGTGATAGTAAGTTTCATGATGGGAGCCTTCCTGTTCCACGAGCGTAACCTGAAGAGCAAGGCCGTGGACCTCGTTCTTGTCCTGCTGGGCCTGCTGTTCCTGTATTTGGGTACTGTATGTAATGATTGACCAAGATATGAGAAAGATACTTCTGCTGTCCTTCCTTTTCCTCGTGGCCGTTCCTTCCGTCGCTCAGGTGCGGATGAAGGACGTGTTTGCCCAACTGCCGGACTCTGTCCTGACTTTGATGACCAGGAACAACCGTCTGGATTGCATAGATTTCATAGAGAATAACATGAATGCCAGAGTAAAGAACAGGTTTAACGACCAGGTGGTACTTGAGGCGCTTACCGAAGACTATCTGTATGTCCGTACCAGCGAGAGTTCTTTCGTGGAGATGAAACTCATGCCTCAGGGCAGTGATACGCTGATATGTGTGAACCGTACATACTTGGGACCAGTGGAGGACAGCGATGTCAGGCTCTACGGCCTGGATTGGCGTTTCGTCCGCATTGTCGCTCGTCCCGATGTGAAGGAATTCCTGAAAAGTCAGGATGCGTTCCAATCTTGGACTTCGGAGATGGCAGACACAATGCAGATGATATGCTCCGAAGCAGACTTCCTTCCTTTGATAAAGGCATCGCTTTCACAGGATGATACCACCATATCCTGGACGCTTCAAACCAAGGAGTTCAACAAGGAAACAAAAAAGGTTGCAGACAAATATCTGCAACCCGTAACGAGGAAGCCATGAAGGCTTCCTTTTTTTTATATATTGTTGACCGCTAAACATCAAACCGCATCCATTGGTGTTTCTAAGGGCTATCAAAGTATAATCCCCAATCGGTCTTGATGTTTTAGAAGAGGCATCGTGAGGGTGCGTTTTTGTCCTCCCGGGTGACTCGCTCCTGTCACCCTCGGTGACTCGCCCTTGTCACCCTCGGTGACTCGTCCTTGTTGTCCCGGGTGACAATTTAGAGGCGTGCTACTGCCATCCCCATGCTGCCAGGTTGCAGGAACCCTCCACCACCTTTTCCAAATGGTCAGGCAGATTGCAGAAGAAGTCTATGCCGGTGTATTCCTCCAGTTTGTCTATGCTGATGGCATATTTCTGTGCTATGCTCTTTCCGTCAGTGGTGTTACCTTCGTTGTGCGGAATCCACAGGGCTATGGCTTTGTATCCGCCTTGTGTCTGTGACTTGCCGGTCTTGTAAAGCATGGCCATGTAGAAGTACTTGGGCACAATGATTCCGCTGGTGCTGTTGTTGCTCGTATATCCCATTATCTGTGTGCTCTTGTCTATGGTGCCGCCTTTCACCACGTATATGGTGTCTGTGGCATTGTTGGCACGTGTCCAGCCCTGGTAGAGTTTTCTGACAAATCCTTCGGCATTGACCCAGACATAGCTGCCGTTGTCGTCGTAGCCGTTGAAGCGGCCTAGTTGCGGATGTATGTTTGTCATCAGGAATGTCTGCGAGTTGGCCGAGGCTGAACATTGGCGGTCTTCGCTGGCCAGCATGTGGCCACGCTGGTATCCTCTGAACGTGCCGCTTCCCACACGGTACTGGCTGGGCACGTCGGGGTCGGTAGTGAAACTGCCTGTTCGTCCGCAGTTGCTGTCGTAGGTGTTGTCTATGTCCCAACGGAATGCTGTCCATCGGGTGGCCTTCTTCAGTTGGTCGTACTCCATGCAAAAGTTTACGAACATCTCGTTGCCATTGTCTCTCAGTTTTGCCCTTTTCACGATGAACTGGTCGTATGTCCCTTCCTTCAACCGTGGTATTTCCATGCGTGCGGCCTCGGCTATGCCGGGGTGGTTGGCATTCTCGTTTACGGTTGGAACCGGTTTGTCTGGCTCCGGAATGTCATTGTCGCACGAAGCAAGATAAAGGCAGGCGCAGCATATCAGTGCCAGACGCAGCATACGGCAATGTAGTCTTCTTCTTTCAGTCATTTGTTGGGTATGATGTGTGGATACAAAGAAGATGTGCCATGATTTATGACACATCTTCCTGTGAATTTCTTTGCTAAGCCTAATGCAAATCCGATTACTTGCGGGTCTTTGCGTAGCGGCTCATGAACTTGTCCACGCGACCAGCGGTGTCCACCAACTTGTTCTTACCTGTGTAGAAGGGGTGAGAGGTGTTAGAGATTTCCAGCTTTACTACGGGGTATTCCTGACCTTCGAACATAACGGTGTCGTTTGTCTTGCAGGTAGAACGGCTCAGGAACATGTCGCCATTGCTCATGTCCTTGAACACAACGGGACGATAATTCTCGGGATGAAGTCCTTTTTTCATATCTTTTATTATTTATTATTATCAGGTTTTATATAGTTGGTAACTATACAGGTGTAATGGAGTGCTATTTCGGAGTGCAAAGATACGGCATTTTATCTTCACGACCAAACTTTTACGTGACAAAGTTATAAAAAAGCCGCCAAGCGAGCGGCTTGGCGGCGGGAAAGTGGGGTATGGTTCTTCTTTTAGTTGACCTTTACCAATGAAGCATCGTCCACAAGGATGTTCTGTGAGGTGTGGTAACTTGTTCCCTTGGGTGACATGATTACAAGGCAGAGGGTGGTTTCCTCTGTCAGGGTGAACTCGTGTTCTACCAGTGTCCACTCAGTTGCGCTAAGGTCTATATAGTCACCATAATTATAAGTTCCGACTGTGCCATCGGCCTTCATGGGAACGTAGCCGGGGCGTGTCTGGCACTTGCTGCCTGCAGTGGTGTCCGTACCCTTAGCATAGAAGGTGAACTTGTATGTGCCGGCAGGCAGGGTTGTCTCCTTGTATGCCATACGCTTGTTGGAAGATGCAGCATAGCCCATGCTTGCGGCGTATGTTCCGCCGTGTGCCTCGGTGCTCTGTGTTATGCTCACGTTACCTGCTGTGGAAGCGCTCTTCCAGTTGGTGGGTACATTGCCGTCCCAGAGTTCGAAGTCACCGTTCTCCAGTATGTTGCCTTCTGTGGGAGTGTCGGGGGTGTCTTCGCCGTCATCTGGAGTTTCGCCACCGCCTTCGCCCAGGTCCTGGCCGTTGCGCTTCTGTGAATAGATGATACCACCCTGTGCTGTCTCGGGAGTGTTGCCCATGTAGTTCACCAGTGAAGCATATACTACCACTTCATCGCCAACCTGAACGTCGTCTTCGGATGTGATGTCGGCTCCGTTCAGGCCCTTGGTGCGGAAGATGAGGAACTGTGTGCCGTTTGCGCTTCCGTCCTCAGAGATGTGGAAAGTAGCGTTCTTGTACTGCACGCTAATATCCATCTTGCTGCTCTGGCAAACAATACCCTTTACGTAGAACTTTTCTGATGTTGCCTGGCCTGCGGGCAGGGCAGCGGTGTAGTTATAGGCAGCGGCAGCGTTGAAGGGGTTCTCCAGAGAACCGTCGCCCTTGGCACCTTCGGCAGGTGTGTCACCGGCATTCTTGTCGTCGTCGGCAGTGGGCTTGGTAAGGGTGTACTTGCTGATTTCCTTAAGGCCGGGAGCACCGCAGTACTTGGTGGCTTTGCCCTTCAGCCAAACCTCAACGCCCAACATGGTGGGATTCTCCTTCAGATTCAGGTTTGCACGGGCATCAGAGCCGGAAGGCAACTGCACGGGAGCGCAGTTGGCATAGTTGGTCTCGTTAGGAATATCCGCTATGCAGAGGTTGGTGTAGTGTGCGCCATCGGCGGTGAAAGTCATGTTCTCAAGAACGGTAGAACCTGCATTCTCGGGAATTGAACCTACGATATAACCATGCACCCAAACCTCCTTGTCAGCCTGGTTGGCAATAGCCTCGGCAACGGTGTAGGGCTTGTCCCATGTTCCGCCATCTGTGGGGGTATCGGGCGTGTCGGGTGTATCGGAAGCACTGCCGTCCAGCACGGTGTCACCACGCTTCTGCCAATAGATATAGGCTTTTCCTTGTGTGGTTTCAGGTGTGTTGCCTCTGTAGTTAACGACATTGCCATATACGATAACCTCGTCACCAACCTGAACCTCATCTTCTGACTTTATGTTTTGGTTGTTGAGGCCTTTTGCACGGTATATAGTGAATTTCTCGCTACCCAATGTTCCATCGGCACTGATGTCGAAGGTGGCATTGCCGAACTGAGGTGATATCTCGCTTGTTGAGCAAACAATGCCCTTGATATATACTTTCTCGGGTGATTCTACGTCAGCACCCAATTCCTGTACATATTCAATAACAGCAACAACATTGAAGGGTTCCTCCAATGTTCCATTGCCTTCTGCTCCTACAATTTCGCCCGTACCCGGCTGTTCAGGTTCAACGAAAGGAGCGGGAACGTCCTCACAACTTGCCAGACCGAAAGCGGTGACGGCGGCAAGCATCATGGTTTTAAGAATCTTATTCATATATGAATGTTTTTTGTGTTGTTACTTGTATGTATTAGGTTTTATTTGCTCTCGTGCTCCACCAGGTCGCTGTTGGTGCGCATCAGTATCTGCCATGTGCCGTTGTATATGGTACATACGCCGTAGATGTCCACCTTGCCTGTGGGGATGGGGCGTGAAGCGAAGTCGCTGTATGTGCTTGTGCGCAGGACTATGCTGCTGCCGGCACCCTTGATGTCGCGGTTGGCGCAGTTGCTTGTCAGTCGCACACTGCCGTCTTCCGGAGCCAGGGTCTGTGTGCCTTCGCCGGAGATTTCCACGTTGCTCAGTTTTACTATGCGGCCAATCATGGAGTTGTAGTCCTTTGGAGCGCTGAAAGCGATGGTGTCGGCCTTGGCGGTCATTTCCACAGTAGTGGTGTCGTACTTCACCACATTGTTTTCAGTTGTTTGGGTAATGACCTTCACCTCGTCGCCCACCAGGCGCACCCTCTCTTTCCATACATTCAGGTCCATGCGTCCCATGCCGCCGTTGTATTCCGAACCGAGTTGTGCCATCTTGCCATAGGCACCGATGTACAGGCCTTTCAGGTTTATCACTATCTTCTGTCCCACGGGCATGAAAGCGTACAGGTCTGTGCCGTTAATGCCCACGATGATGCCGCCGGTCTCGTCCTGGATGGAAATCTGCTTGTACAGGTTGCCTCCCTGGTCGTTACCGTTCACTACGGCATGCAACTGCAGGTCCTCCTCAATGAGTTTGTACCCGTTGGAGGAGAAAACGTTGGCATACTTTGCCTTCAGGTCGGCAATGGTTATCTTGTTGCTTGTGCTGGGGATAATCTCATTGTTGCCGTAGGGAGGGTTGTCGCCGAAGTCGGGAGCCTGCCAATCCTCGTTCATGCAAGAGCCAAGACCGAGTGCAGCGATTAGCAGTGCCGTGTATATATTAAGTTTTTTCATGTCTTATGATACCTTATAATATATTAAATTAGAAACGGTAGTTTATGTTCAGCATGAAGTTGAAGCCCTGAGCGTAGTACTTCTTGGGGTTCTTCAGGAAGTTGTATGTACGGCTGGACATCTCACCGTCGTTCACGCTGTAGTTGGCACGGCTCTGTTCGTAACCGCCGGTGCACAGGCTTGTGTTGTTGGTGATGTTGCTCAGATTGAGGTTGACGCTCAAGGGGTTCTTGCCCAGATAGAACTGCTTGCCTATAGAGGCATCCAGTACGAAACCGCCGTTGCCCTGTGCCTGCTCGGGGATGGAATATACGGGAGTTCCGTCAACATCTATGAATGCACCGCCGTAGTTGTTGGCAGCCCAAAGTTCCTGTACGCTCTGCAAACGTGTAACGGGTGTATAGCTCAGGTAGATGCGGTCGTAGTAGTTGCCTGTCAGTCCCAGATACCAGCCGTTTACACGGTAGTTCAGTGCCAGGCTTGCCGCTGCCAGGGGAGTGCCGCTTTCGCGCATGCCGTCGGCAAAGCATGTAGTACGTTTCAGTTTGCCGTTGTCGGAGAGCATATAGTCCACATCGGTGTTGCCCACGATTTCGGCCTCAGAGTATGTACCCAGCAGGGTGATGTCGAAGTTGCTTGTAACCTTGAACTTGGCACCAAGTTCCACACCATAGTTGCGCTTGGCTATGTTCTGCGAACTTACGTACACGAAACTGCTTTCGTTGTCGTCGTAGAAGCAAGACCATTCTGTGCCGTCGTACTTGTAACTGTAGAATCCGGTCAGGTTCAGGCGGAGCCAGCTGTTGTTCACTCCGTAACTGAGTTCGGCACTGGCTATCTTCTCGTTCTTCAGGTTATGCACGAAATCGTTCATCTTCTCGGGGCAGATGAATGCATCGCGTGCATTGGGAGTCTTGGCCTCGAAACCGCCTCCCAGGGTGAGGCTGTGGCCATTGCCCAGGTTCATGGTGCTGGACAGTTTTACACCGCCGTCCAGGAATCCGGCCACACCGCTCTTGCCGTAACTGTTTTCTGCAAAGAGCCCGTTCTGCATCTTGCCGTCGCGGTACATGCGGGTGCCACCCATGCGTGCTGCAATGTAGTTGTAACTTATGCCGATAGTCTTGGTGTATGCGGCATAGGCATTGAACTTCTGCACCATTATGTCGTAGTCGTAGGCATAGCGGTCGCCCTCTTTCACTGTACGTCCGGGGTTCTTCAGGTCATAGTCGGCCCTTGGGTCAGTTTCCTGATACGTGCCCACAAGATGACGGTCAATATTGTGGAAGTTCTCGCCGCCGAGCATGTCTTCCAGAGTCTGGTAGTGCATACCCTGGGTGCTGCTGAGCTGGATGCCGGCATTGAATTTGCTGGTCTTGTCTATGGTCCAGTTGAAGTTGCTTCCCAACGATGCGGTCAGATGGTCGTTGTGGCGGGCCTGGATCCAGTAGATGGCATCATTGCCGGTCTTGTTCAGTTGCTGGTTGGCAAAGTAAAGTTCGTCAAAGTTTATCTGACGTGCCTGCGGACCGCTCTGCCAGTATTCCTTGGCGGAATTGTAGGCATCCCAGTTATTGTTGCTGCCGTCGGTCTCTCCCCACGCGTCGTAGTTGTAGGAAGGGAAGTTCTTCCAGTAGTCAGGGGCAGGGTTAGTTCCGCTGTAATCCAGTTTGGTGCTGCTGTACAACTGGTAGCGCACCATGGCACTGGTTGTCAGCTTCATGTTGTCTTTAATCTGGTAGTCCCATGTCAGCAATGCTGTGGGAGCATAGTCATTTACTATTCGGCTGGCTCTCTTCTTGCCGTTCTGGTAGCCCCAATAGGGATTGTACTGGCGGTCGTTGGCGAGCCAATATGCCTCGTCGGTACTTGCACCCTGTTGTGCGCGCTCTGTGGGGTTGCCCCATGTGGCCAGGTTCAGAGAGTGGCCGTTTTCCCACTTCTTCTGTACTGAAAGCAGGTATGACAGGCTGTTGTAGAATGTTCCGTCCACGGCTGCAGTTTCCATGTTGCCCCAGCGGTATGCCAGCGAGCCATAGAATGCCCAACCGTTCTTGTTGAGGCCGGTGCCGTGCGAGAACATGCCTCGCAGGGTGTAGTTGCGGTTCAGGCCGCTAAGGGTAATCTTGCTGCCGGTGCTCATGCTTGAGGCGCGGAAGTCGTAGTTGGTGGCACCTCCCAGACCGGGCATGGCAAAGGCGTTGCTCTCAAATGGATTTGCCGCGTCCTTGTTTCGCGCAGCATCGTTCATGCCACCGATGTTGGAATACTGGAAACGTCCGTTCTCCACCTGGTTTGCCTGCACACCGTTGATGTAGACATCGTTGTACTTGTTGTCCAAGGCACGGAATTTGAATCGTGCCGCACTCCATGTCCAACCGATATTGCTGGTGTAAAGGTTGTTGGAAGAACCCACCTGGATGACGTCGGAAGTCATGTCGTCGTCTTCACCGAGTTGCGACTCTGAAATGGTGAAATCGCCGGCATCGATAGTCATGATGGTAGAATCCGCCTCCGACTCTGTGCTGCTTTGGGCCCAGACACACGTAGTTGCCAGCAGGGCAAGAGCCGTTAGTTGAAACTTTCTTTTCATAATGCTTGGTTAAAGTTTAAATGGTATTTTATCACGCACAAAGTTCGTAAAATTATCTGTAAATACGTTTGCTCTCCTCTTTTTTTTAGGCAAAAGCATACGACTTATGTAAAAAAACATTAACTTTGCACTGCGTGATTATTATGGGTTATAGTATCCCGATGTGTATAAAGATATAGAGTAAAATCTAAATATATATAATGAAGAAGGTGTTTTCTTGCCTGTTATGCATGTTTGTGCTGGCAGTTTCTGTTCAGGTGCTTGCCCAAGAGCGCAAATTGCAGATGCATGCGGTGGCATTCTATAATTTGGAGAATCTTTTCGATACATGTCACGATGAGGGAAAGAACGACTGGGAGTTCTTGCCCGACGGTTCGTATCATTGGACCAAAGTCAAGTATGAGCATAAGTTGGCCAACATGGCCCGTGTCATATGTGAACTCGGAACGGACAAACTTCCCTACGGTGCCAGCATCATAGGTGTCAGTGAGGTGGAGAACTCCAAGGCGTTGGACGACCTTATGGCCCAGCCAAAAATGAAGAAGCGCGGTTATCGCTATGTCCATATCGAGGGGCCGGACAAGCGAGGTGTGGATTGTGCTTTGATATACAATCCGCGTGCTTTTCAAGTCACTAAGGCATTTAACAAGGATTATGTCTACGAAAACGGCGATACAGTACGCCGTACACGTCCGTTCTTCTGCGTGCAGGGTAAGTTGGCCGGTGAGAATGTCACTGTGGTGGTGTGCCATTGGCCCAGCCGTTCTGCAGAAGGAATCTTCCGCGAATATGGCGGACGTCAGGTGCGTGCACTTACCGACAGCATTGGCGAGGCAGACCCCAGTCAGCATATAATTGTAATGGGAGATATGAACGATGACCCCGACAATGCCTCTATGGCCGAGTGCCTCGGAGCAAGGCGTAAGGTAAGTGAGGTGGAAAAAGGCGATTTCTATAACCCATGGTGGGACATCCTGCGCAAGAAGGGACAGGGAACCCTGAGTTATCAGGGAGCATGGAACCTCTTTGACCAGATAGTCATGGGACGCAGTCTGATAGAGGAATACAAGGCCAATACATACAATACCCTCACTCTGCATTCATACCAGATATTCAAGCGTGACTATCTGTTGCAGAGCGAAGGAGCATACAAGGGAACTCCCAAGCGCACACACTCCCGTGGAGTATGGCTTGATGGATATAGCGACCATCTGCCAGTGCTGGTATATCTCGTAAAGGCAAACTCATTATAATAACAATATTACCAAAACCCTTTAATAACAATTACAACAATGACAAGTTACAAGGAATTGGGTCTGGTGAACACCCGTGAAATGTTCGCTAAGGCAGTAGCAGGTGGCTACGCTATCCCCGCTTTCAACTTCAACACAATGGAGCAGATGCAGGCTATCGTACAGGCTGCTGTAGAGTGCAAGTCTCCCGTTATCATGCAGGTGTCTAAGGGCGCTCGTGCTTATGCTAACGGCACCATCCTGCGCTACATGGCTCAGGGTGCTGTAGAGTACGCTAAGGAGCTGGGTTGCGAGAATCCTCAGATTGTTCTGCACCTCGACCACGGTGACAGCTTCGAGATCTGTAAGGAGTGTATCGACAACGGTTTCTCTTCTGTTATGATCGACGGTTCTCACCTCCCCTACGAGGAGAACATCGCTCTGACAAAGAAGGTTGTTGACTATGCACACGCTCACGACGTAACCGTTGAGGCTGAGCTCGGTGTATTAGCTGGTGTTGAGGACGAGGTTTCTTCTGCAGTTTCTCACTACACAAAGCCCGAGGAGGTTGTTGACTTCTCAACACGTTCAGGTTGCGACTCTCTGGCTATCTCTATCGGTACCAGCCACGGTGCTTACAAGTTCACTCGTGAACAGTGCACTCTGGATCCTCAGACCGGCAAGCTCGTTCCTCCTCCATTGGCATTCGACATCCTGGCTGAGATCGAGAAGCAGCTGCCCGGCTTCCCCATCGTTCTCCACGGTTCTTCTTCAGTTCCTCAGGACGAGGTTGACACCATCAACAAGTTCGGCGGTCAGCTGCCCGACGCAGTAGGTATCCCCGAGGAGCAGCTCCGCAAGGCTTCTGAGAGCGCAGTTTGCAAGATCAACATCGACTCTGACTCTCGTCTGGCTATGACTGCTGCTATCCGCAAGCACTTTGCAGAGAACCCCGGTCACTTTGATCCCCGTCAGTATCTGAAGCCCGCTCGCGAGAACATGAAGAAGATGTACATTCACAAGATCATGAATGTGCTCGGTTCTAACGACAAACTGTAATTCTGTAAGAGATTTTCTAAAGAATATTAAGAGGAGGCATGCTTTCGGGCATGCCTCCTTGTATTATATTAGATATGTGATTCACAGATTTACCCTAATCTAAACATAACGGGCATATTGTAAAGGCTATTTACGCGTTTCTACTCAAGAATGGCTGGATACCATTTTGGCATGGATTTTACAAGACGGATAGCCTCCTTGCTTAATCGGTCGTCTGGACTGCGGATAACCTTAATCTTGGAAATTTTTAAAGACTTTCCACCAGTGCAACGACTATACAAAGGTATGAATTACTATTCCTCCAGGCATAACCCTTGTGACAAAGTGTGGAAAGACCATGGTCTTCATGAGGATTCGGTTAGTCCTCGGTGGCCGTAAAATGAACCGCCACCGGCGACAAGAATTACCGCCACTGGCGGTGAGATTCACGGCCAGTGGCGGTAAAACACATGCTTCTATAGCATGAGGCGGAAAACTTGCTTTGAGGATGCTTCCCCAAAACGTTGCTCAACATGTCGTATTTGAGAAAGGCAAGTTGTTTCCCACATCATTTAACCTAAATAACCCCAATCGGTCATTAGCGTGTAATAGTCTAATGACCATTGGGGGAGGATTAGTAATGCCGTAGTTCATCTTTGTAGAAATGGAAGGGGCCTATCCAGAAGACTGTGTCGTCCTCGTCGAAGAAGAACCAGGGGTTGCAGATTGGGTTTAGGTTGCGCACTATGTGTTGGTCGCGGGCAGGAGTGTTGCCCTCCACGCACATGACGGCAACTTTACCCGACTTGCTCCTTGCCACATCGGCAACTATGACGGCATGTCCGTATTTCCTGCCATGACGGGCAGGGTAGACGAAGACATCGCCTGGCTGTACATCCTTGATGGCACGAGGCCTGGTCTCGTGGTACAGGGAGTAGGTGCTGCATACACCATAAATGCCCCGCATGTATTTCTCGAAGGCTTTGCGTGAGGGACCGCCAGTATATTGCACCTTCTTGCGATTGACATCGCGGAAACAGATACTGCTGTACCTCCCCTTTTTCCACAGGTATTCTGCACGCAAGCGCATAGTCACATCGGCACATTGTTCGTAGTTGCTGAGGAGTTTTTGGTCGATGACACCAGTATTGAGGAACTGAAAATTGGCCTGCCCTCCCTTGTAGAGCATTACCTTAGTTCCCTTTTTTTTCAGCGGTAGATTGCGCAGGTATTCTGCATAACTGCCCACAGGAGCCTCCACACGGTTGTACCCGAATGGGGCAGGTATTTCTCCGATGGTGCGGGCATTCCACGGATTAGTGGTCTTGCTGATGTAATACGCCCAGATACCGCCAATGGCAAGGATGACTACGAGTGCGAGAATGATAGAGATAAATGTCTTTTTCATACCTTTGCTTGTATTTAGGTGTTGTTTGTCTTGTTTTTCTAATGCAAAGATATGGATATGAAATCGCATAGAAAAGAAAACAAGGGCGCGTTGTATGAACACCCTTGTTTGTTGTATGAAGTGATATGCGACGCCAGCCTCACCCCTTATTCTCCAGTACATTATACTCCCCTCTCTTGAGAGGGGTAGGGGGAGAGTCCTTATCTCTTCTTAAAAACTACCCATGGCACAATGCCCTTTCCTTTATGACCGTCGGGATGTTTCTGCTTGTCGCCAATGTCGTGTGCCCTGCCATCCGCTGTGCGGTAGAAGCAATAGTCCGTACCACCGGTAATGTAAATGGCATCAATGAACCCATACTCGCGCAGGGCATCGGCAAAGTCCCACATGGTTTCCTTTCCCTTGCTCTCTACATAGAAAAGTTTCTTGCCTATGCGTGCCAAGGCCCTTCTCTCTACCTTGCCATGAAGATAGAACCGGCCGGGCAATACGCCATCGGAAACAAGGATGAACTGGCGGAAGAAACTGCCCTTCTGCTCTATGCAGTAGTCCTTAACCCTTTCGTCTCGTGCAATGCCGATGACAATGTTGTCATTTGCCATGGCACAGTATCCAAGGCGGCTGTTGTCGCTCTGCAGTTCCTTGCCGTTTTGAACCAGACTGCCCAGATAGCGGTTGTTTTCCGGGTCGTAGGATGTCTGGTCGCAACATCTGCTATATAGATACACGTCGGTATCTTCTACGGTAGGTTCCGTGAAGGTGATTTCTGCTTTCAACCCTATGAGTTGGTACATGTTTATGGCTACACCCAAGATGGAGTCGCTGGACTTGACGACCTCAGGCATCTCGTGGACTTGAGGAATCTCGGCAAGTTTGCCGATGTTTTCCTTGGATGTGACAGAAACAGGCACTCCGATGTTTATGTACCTGCGGTAATAACGATAGCCGAATGCCACCATCATGCAAATTGCTGCAGTGAGCAGTACGCTGACTAATGCCACTGACAATTTCCCATGTCGGGCAGAGTGGGCGGATGTCTTGGCCTCCCCTTTCTCGTCGCTTTCTATACTGATTATGGGCGTTTCGCTCTCGTGCTGTTCAACAGTCGACTCGTCTGTATCCTCGATGACAATAACGATTCTCCCGTCCTTTTCTTCGTTCAGTTCTTTCATGACTTGTCCCCCTCCTCTTCAATAGTGTTTTTGAGTTCCTTCAGAGCCTCTCTGGATGCCTTCAGCTTGAAGTCGACCTGCAGGTGGCTGTTGCTGAGGAGCAGTTCCTGTGTGGTGATATTGATGACATAGATGTAGTTCCTGTTTACAATCAGACTCTTTCCCACTCTGATGAATATGTTGTTTTTGAGTTTCTGGAAGGTCTCGTCTATGACATGCAGTTTGAAGGTAACCTTATGCGGTTTGCCGTTGAAAAGGTACAGGTCGGAGTAGTTGCCGTCTGCTTTCACGAAGGCAATGTCCTCGGTCTTTACCTTTATCAGTTCCGTAGATGTTGATATTTTAAGCCACTCCATTTCTGGATTGTTTTATTTGTTGCTGTTATGTTCTGTGTTCCGTTTCATGGCAATTTCCTTCGCCAATGCTCTGTTCGGTTTGCCCGTAGGGGTTTGTGGCAGGGACGGAATCCTGATGACGTGTTTCGGTATCCAATATTTCGCCACTGGTATGTGGGCAGGTATATGTCTGCGGAGAAAGTCGGTGCTGATGTCTGAGGTGCTCAGGTACACCAGAGCCTGCCCTAAGGCCGTGTCATCCCTGTACGTTACCATCACATCATCATAACCTATGGAATGAAGCCATGCTTCCACTTCCTCTATCTGTATTTTTATACCGCCGGAGCAGATGGTGTTGTCCTTGCGGCCGATAATCTGGAATCGGTTTTTGCCATGGAATCGGACAATGTCGTTGGTGTGTAGTCTTTCCGGGCATAGGGCAGGGGCGTCTATGATAAGGCAACCGTCCTCTGCCTGTTCCAGGGATATGCCAGGCAGTGGTGTGTAGTGATCCTCGCTGATGCGCCTGAGCGCTATGTGGCTGAGGGTCTCGGTCATGCCGTAACTGCTCCATACGTTGATGGGCAGGGTGCGTAGTTCCTTTTCCAGTTCGAGGGAAATGGCACCTCCGCCGATGATAAGGTGTCTGATGCGGCATAACCATTCCCGTTCCTCGGGCACCTGCAAGGTGTTCCATACCTGCAGGGGTACCATGGCGGCAAGGTCTATGACAGGTGGGTTTCCAATGCCTTTCATGTTGGCACTGCCGAGCGGATGACTGCCTGGTTCTACGGAGAGCAGTTTCATTCCACGTTCCAGGGCGCGTACTACCATCATCTTGCCGGCAATGTAGTCCAGAGGCATGCACAATAGGGCCGTGCCCCCTTGTCGTAGTCCGAGGAAGTCGCAAGTCATGCGTGCACTTGCGCGCATGCGTTCCTTTTCTATATATATATGCTTGGGTGTGCCTGTGCTGCCACTGGTGCATACCTCCATGGTGGGCGAGGCATCGTGCCAAAGGGAAAGGAATTCGTCCGGAGTCATGCCTCTTCCACCTGTGCGCGCCACATCTTGGAACCGCGCAGTTCAAGATCCATTTCTATGTTGTCCGTGTAGAGCAGTCCCGTGCCCAGACCTTGGGGAAAGGTAATGCGCGGACCATAGACACGAGCGGCCAGCAGGGCCACGTTGCGCAGACCGATGTTGCTCTCCAGGGCACTGGTCATCCACGAACCGATGCCACGCTTGCCAGCCTCGCTTGCCCACTCCATGGAACCTGTCATGCCACCGTGCAGGGTGGGCTTTATGACGATGTATTGCGGACCTATGGTGTCAAGCATAAGACGCTTTTCTTCTAGCGAATTCACGCCGATAAGTTCTTCGTCCAGAGCAACAGGCAGGTATTTCCTGCCCTGTGCCTTTGCCTCTTCCTGCAGGCGGCACAGGTGTGCCATCTCCTTCCATTGGTAGGGCGCTATAGGTTGCTCTATTGAATGTATGCCGTACTGTGCCAGTGCCGTCATTTTCTCCTCGGCCTCGGAGGGACTCCATGCCCCGTTGGCATCCACACGGAGTTCCAGTGTATCTGGGCTGAAGCGTGAACGTATGGTGCTGATGAGGCGCAGTTCCTCCGGCCAGTCTATGGCGCCGATTTTCAGTTTTATGCAACGGAAGCCCTGTCGCAGTTTTGCCTTCACCTGAGCGAGCATGTCATCGTAGTCTGCCATCCACACCAGTCCGTTCATGGGTATGCCCACTTCGGAACGTGCAAAGGGAGTGTCGTAGAGCAAGGGGTTCTGCTGGTAGTCGTACATGGCCGATTCCAGGGCAAAGAGCAGGGCGGGGTAGGGACGCAATGTCTCGGCGTAGTTCTCGCTCTGCAGTGCTTCCTCTATCAGACGTGCCACGTCCGACATGCGTGTATATGCATCGCGGTCCGAACTGAGGTCGGGCAACGGGGCACATTCGCCCAGCCCGATGCGTTTGCCCTCCTCATCCCTGATGGTGATGATGATGGCATCGTGGGTCAGGTACTCGCCCCGGCTGGTTCTTGCCGGTTTGCGGAAGTGCAGTGTGCGGTGTGAAAGGGATATGTTCATGCTGTTTGAAGCCCCTCCCCCTTTGCTTAATCCTCGCGTCGCAATGGGGATTGCTCCCCTCACGAGGCACAGATCGACATTTAGTCAATCCTCTAAAGGGCCTCGTTCGCCCTTTATGGAGGGGAGTATAATGTGTTGGAGGATATGGGCCATTTTTCTGGGTTGTGGGCTATGAGTTGTTGGTTATGATAGTCTGTAGTAACTACGCCCCTCCATATTGGGAGGGGTTGGGGGAGGGTCTTTACGGTATATACGTGTCTCCCCATTCAGGCTTGCGCTTTTCCAGGAAGGCCTTGCCACCCTCTTGTGCCTCGTCGCAGAAGTAGTAGAGCATGGTGGCATCGCCTGCCAGTTCCTGTATGCCTGCCTGTCCGTCCAGTTCGGCATTGAGACCGCGCTTTATCATGCGCAGGGCAATGGGTGAGTGCTGCATCATCTGCTGTGCCCACTCCACGGTGGTGTCCTCCAGTTGGTCGTGGGGTACAACCTTGTTGACCAGCCCCATGTCCAGGGCCTCCTGGGCGGTGTAGAGCCGGCACAGGAACCATATCTCACGAGCCTTCTTCTGACCCACTATGCGTGCCAGGTAGGAGGAACCGAAACCGGCATCGAAACTGCCCACCTTGGGGCCAGTCTGCCCGAACTTGGCATTGTCGGAGGCTATGGTAAGGTCGCAGACAACGTGAAGCACATGCCCGCCGCCCACGGCAAAGCCGTTGACCATGGCAATGACGGGTTTGGGTATGGAGCGTATCTGTTTCTGTACGTCCAGAACGGAAAGGTGCGGCACACCGTCCTCGTCTATGTATCCGCCACGTCCCTTCACGTTCATGTCGCCGCCGGCGCAGAAGGCATTGGTACGCATCCATTCCTCTTCGCTTTGTCCCTCCTTGCGGGGCGAGTCGGCACCGGTCAGGATGACCACGCGCACGGTGCTTGAATCGCGGCAGTATCGCATGGCATCACTCAGTTCCCATGTGGTAAGCGGTGTGAAGGCGTTTCTTACGTGCGGACGGTTTATGGTTATTCGGGCTATGCCCTGCCATTCGTCCAGGAGTATTTCGCGGTATTCTTTAACGGGGGTCCATTGTCTCATAGTAGTTTCGTTTTATGGTGTACTCAGAGGCCCGGGGGACTCAGAGTCCGGTTATTTCTAGTATTACGGTATCTTCTGCATTGATGAATTCATCCATGTGCTCCCTGCCATGAAGATAATGTATGCCGTACATGCGTGCAGTGTCCTCGGCTTTCAGGGAGTGGGTGCCGGTTATGGCATCACGGCTTTGCATGGGAGCCTGAGGTACGGGCAGGGTATTGAAGATGCTGCCGTGTCCGTCGTTCAGTAGGAGAATGTGCAGGTTTTGGGGTAGGGGAGCATTCCAGAGCGCATTCTGGTCGTAGAAGAAGGACAGGTCGCCGATGACGATGAATACGGGTTCCTTGGGACGGGCCTTGGCATAACCTACTGCGGTAGAAAGTGAACCCTCTATGCCGTTGATGCCACGGTTGCAGAATATCATGGGGTACACGTAGTTGCGGTATGCTGTCATGGCCTGCTGTGCCAGGCGCACCGTAGAACTGTTGGCCAGGTGCACGTTGACTGTTTCGGGCAGTTTGGAGAAGAGTTCGGCAAGTAAGTCAATACGCGGGTCTGCAGTCCCTGCTCCCGTGTCTTTAAGTGGAAGTTTCAGAGGTTTGCACTTAGAGGTGTTGCACAGGAACATATAGTTGAGGAACCCTGCCACCGATGCCACTACGGCATGTGTCTGGCAACAGAACGTGTCGGCCACCGTACCGTCGGGACTGACATGCCAGTGCTCCTTGGGTCTGTGTTTGCGGAAGAACTCCTTCAGCTCCTTGTTCACTATGTGCCCGCCCAGGGTGATCAGACAGTCCACACGTTTCATGCGGGTCCAGTCTATCTGGCAAGGATTGGTGCAGTCGGGTGTGGGTGTCTTGCTGAGGTTCTCAGCCACGATGCGGAAATTGGCAGAAACCTGTTGCAGGATGAACGGGACGGCCTGTTCGGTGATGTGCAACTGTCCTATCACAATCAGCGTGCGCCCCTGTGGCAGTACGAGGCAGTCCTGCTCGTTCTCCGGTGTCTTGTGCCAGAGCGAGATGTTCCTCAGTCTTATTACCCTTGCATCGGGAAGAACTTTTGCGTTGAACTTATAGACAGGTTCGCTGATGGGTATGTTTATATGCACGGGACCTTGTGGCAGGCGGTCCTTGCATGCCAGCATGGCCTCGTTGAGCAGGCGGTTGGCATGCCAAAGGTTGTCTTCGGGCAGGCTTACGCTCATCTTTACCATCTTGCCCAGTGCCCCCTCCTGTGGCATGGTCTGTCCGTCCATCTGCCCGATCCATGCTGCAGGGCGGTCGGCAGAAATGAAAACAAGTGGTGTATGTTGGTAGAAAGCCTCGCAGGCGGCAGGGTAGAGGTTGGCCAAAGCCGAACCGCTGGTTACCACCACTGCTACTGGCGTGTGTGTGGCAAGGGCCATGCCGAGGGCCATGAATCCGGCCGAACGCTCGTCGGTAGCGGTATGGGCGCAAAAGTCCTCAATCTGGCACACACTGTGCGATATGGGAGCGTTCCTGCTTCCTGGGCAAAGGACAAAGTCGTGCACTCCATGCTGGCGAAGCACGGACAGGGTTTCCAGTATATTTTTGTTTGAACTAAGCATGCAGTATTGTATTGTTTGGGGTGGGGGATGAGGTTCTATGAAGATATGAGGAAACTATTAGGAGAACCTATGAAGGCCTATGACTGGTCTTTCGCCAATGCGGACAGCAGGGTGTCCATTTTTCTCTTTATCTCGTCTTTCTCTTCAGAGAATATACTGTTCCTGGTCAGTCCGCCTCCGGCAAAGAACAGGGCCTTTCCGCCGGGGCGTATCTGTGCGCAGCGTATGTTGACGAAGATATTGGTCTCGGCTCTCAGGTTCAACGGCCCCAGATAGCCGCCATAGTAGAGGCGTCTGTTGCGCTCGAACAGGCGTATGAAGTTCCATGCCTCCATCTTGGGCAGTCCGCACAGAGCCGGGGTGGGATGTAGCAGGTTAATTATATTCAGTGGCTGAGTTGGTTTGGGCAGGTGGAAGGTGTAGTCCGTGCGCAGGTGGAAAAGGTGTCCTGCTTTTGAAGTGTAAGGTCCATGTCGTGTTATTCTGGCACCCAGTCCCTGGAGTTGTCCTTCGATGTAGTCGGATACGATACGCTGTTCGTGCACGTTCTTGCCGTTCCACTCCCCGTGTTCCCAGGTGCGTGTCCCTGCCAGAGCCATGGTATGCCATTTCTGTCCGTAGCCCTCCAGCAGAAGTTCCGGAGTGCATCCGAACCATCGGCCTGCCTGGTGCGTGTAGACCAGATAGACCATGGAGTTTGGGAAACGCTCGGTGGCTCGAACAAAGAGTTCGTCCTCGTGTCCGGCTCCCTCCCAGTCCTTTAGTTGTGAGAAGGAGAGTACTAGTTTCTGGTAGTTTTCCCTGTCCAGTTGGTATTTGAAGGAGCGGAATGCAACCTTGTAACCGTCACTCTCTTCGATGTCCTCCGTCCTGTCTTCCATTTCTATGGACGAAAGAGATATCCGCCTCTGCTTGCCCAATGTACGTGTTTCCAGGTCTATCAGTTCCCAACCGCTTACCGCCACGTCGGGTCTGATGAGCAGTGTGGGTGTCTTGGCCGTTTCGGTGAAGGGAGCGAAGATGAAACCTGAAGGTTCGTTACCGGGAAGCAGACCGACAGTGCCGGCATTGGTGGTTGGACCTCCGTGCAACGTCTCCAGTGCCAGTGCTTCGCCGTTTGTCTGCAATACCAGATGAGGCTCCCTCTCGCCGGGGAACCTGTACAGCGCAAAGTCCAATCCGCTGTCCAACAACCTTCTGACGCTTTCTGTAGTCACTCTCTCTTGTCTCCTCTTTCTAATATATAACTTATGTCTGTTGGCGTGCAGACGCCTATTCCTGTACAAATATACGCATTTTTTTTGAAACCGTTGTTGTCATGCCTCGCCTTTGCATGTCCCAGTCCATATTTTAAGTGTTTTCCAGTGCTCTATAGTGTACTGGGCAGAGTGTCAGCCACGATATATCGCTAACCACTAAAAAAAAGTAGCAGAATGCGCATAATTTTGTTTATTATTTGTACCTTTGTCCACCAAAATAGTAAAAAGACGCAACATATGAGCGACAGATTGTTTATTTTTGACACCACTTTGAGAGATGGTGAGCAAGTTCCCGGTTGCCAGCTCAACACAGTAGAGAAGATACAGGTTGCACGCCAGTTGGAGGCTCTTGGCGTAGACGTGATAGAGGCAGGTTTCCCTGTGTCAAGCCCCGGTGATTTCAACTCGGTAATAGAAATCAGCAAGGCCGTTACATGGCCTACCATCTGTGCACTGACACGTGCCGTGGAGAAAGATATTGACGTGGCCGCCGAGGCTCTGAAGTATGCCAAGCGTGGCCGCATACATACTGGCATTGGCACAAGCCCCTCGCATATCAAGTATAAGTTCAACAGCACTCCAGAGGAAATCATTGAGCGTGCCGTGGCTGCCGTGAAGTATGCCAAGCGCTATGTGGAGGACGTGGAGTTCTATGCCGAGGACGCAGGACGAACTGACAATGAATACCTCGCCCGTGTGATAGAGGCAGTGTGCAAGGCTGGTGCCACCGTGTGCAACATCCCTGACACTACAGGTTTCCGCACTCCCTACGAGTATGGCGAGAAGATAAAGTTCCTCTACGAGAATGTGGATGCCTTTGCCGCCGGCAAGGCAATACTGTCCACACATTGCCACAACGACTTGGGCATGGCTACGGCAAACACCGTGGCAGGCGTGCTGAACGGTGCCCGACAGGTGGAGGTGACCATAAACGGTATCGGCGAGCGTGCCGGCAACACCAGCCTGGAAGAGGTGGCAATGATCTTCAAGACACATCCCGACCTCGGTATTCAGACGAACATAAACACTACCAAGATATACCCCACCAGCCGTATGGTGAGCAGTCTGATGAACATGCCGGTGCAGCCCAACAAGGCAGTAGTTGGCAAGAATGCCTTTGCACACAGCAGCGGCATACATCAGGACGGTGTTCTGAAGAACGTGAGCACCTACGAGATAATGGATCCCAAGGAAGTGGGCATCGACGACAATGCCATCGTGCTGACGGCCCGCAGCGGTCGTGCTGCCCTGCGTCACCGCCTCAGTGTGAACGGCGTGGAACTGGACGGTGAGAAACTGGATGCAGTATATCAGGAATTCCTGAAACTTGCCGACAAGAAGAAGGAGGTGACGGACGACGACATCCTGGTGCTGGCCGGTGCAGATCGTTCCGCTTCGCACAACATCAAACTCGATTATCTCCAGGTTACTACAGGCAAGGGCGTTAAGAGCGTGGCCAGCGTTGGTCTGCTCATCGGTAACGAACAGTTCGAGGCCGCTGCCAGCGGTAACGGTCCTGTGGATGCTGCCATCCGTGCCCTGAAGACCATCATCCGTCGTGAAATGACCTTGAAGGAGTTTACCATCCAGGCCATCAGCAAGGGTTCCGACGACATGGGCAAGGTGCACATGCAGGTGGAGCACGACGGCCATGTATACTATGGTTTCGGCGCTAACACAGACATCGTAACGGCTTCGGTGGAGGCTTATATTGATTGTATAAATAAGTTCTAAGGAAAAAAGACCAGACCCCCTCTGCCCTTTGGGCATCTCCCCCTCTATGGGGAGACCTGGCGGGATGACAATATTTGGATGGATTGATTATTAAGGAAATACCATGATCCGTAATTTCCAAACAGCAAGTCCTGACCGATATGATTTGCTGAAGGTTTTTGCGCGCAAGAATCGCTGTAACCAGACAACCGCAGAAATATGCTTGTGGCAGCAACTGCGAAGTGGAACACTTGGTGTAAAGTTCAAACGTCAGCATATTATTTATGACTATATAGTTGATTTTGTATGCTTGGAAAAGAACTTGATTATAGAAGTGGATGGCGCGTACCATTATACGGATGAACAGATGATTCATGATGCATACAGGACAGAAGAACTGGAACGGTTTGGCTTCAAGATACTTCGCTTTACCAATGATGAGGTAATACATAAAACGGAGTCTGTAATCAGCAAAATTAAAGAACACATTATAAAATGAAGGAAATTGTAATATCAAATACCTCGGATGGTTCTCCCCATAGAGGGGGAGATGCCCAAAGGGCAGAGGGGGTCTGCCTCTTCGACAAAATCTGGAACGCCCACATCGTACAGCAGGTAGAGGACGGTCCCACACAGTTGTATATAGACAGATTGTACTGCCATGAGGTGACGACACCACAGGCATTTGATACATTGCGTGACAAGAACATCCGTGTGTTCCGTCCCGAGCAGGTGGTGGCAATGCCCGACCACAATACACCCAGCGACCAGCAGGAACGCATCGACGATCCTATCGGACGCAAGCAGGTGGAAACCTTGGCAAAGAACTGTGCCGAGTTTGGCATACGTCACTTTGCCATGGGAACCAAGGACAACGGCATCATCCATGTGGTGGGTCCCGAGAAGGCCCTGTCTCTGCCCGGCATGACCATCGTTTGCGGTGACTCGCATACATCCACACACGGAGCCGTGGGTGCCATCGCTATGGGTATAGGCACCAGCGAGGTGGCTCAGGTTCTGGCTTCTCAGACCATCCTTCAGAGCAAGCCCAAGACCATGCGCATAAATATTGAGGGTACTCTGCCCGAAGGAACTACGGCCAAGGACGTGGCTCTCTACATCATGGCACAGATGACAACGTCAGGAGCCACAGGCTATGCCGTGGAATATGCCGGCTCTACCGTGCGCAACATGAGCATGGAGGGTCGTTTGACCCTGTCCAACCTGTCCATCGAAATGGGTAGCCGTGCAGGTCTGATTGCTCCCGACGAGACAACATTTGCATATTTGAAGGACCGTGAGTATGCTCCCAAGGGCGAGGCATGGGACAAGGCTGTAGAGGAATGGAAGAAACTCTATTCCGATCCTGATGCCGTTTTTGACAAAGAGGTGACATACCGTGCCGAGGACATAGCACCTCGCATCACCTATGGAACAAATCCCGGTGCAGGTATAGCCATAGACGAATGCATCCCCACCCTTGAGGAGATAGACGAGGCAGACCGCCAGCAGTTCCTCTCCATGCTGGAGTACATGCAGTTCCAGCCCGGACAGAAGTTGGAGGGCACTCCCGTGGACTACTGCTTCCTGGGTGCATGCACCAACGGACGCATAGAGGACTTCCGTGCCTTTGCCTCCGTTGTCAAGGGCAAGAAGAAGGCTGACAACGTGGTGGCATGGCTCGTGCCCGGTTCTTGGCTCGTGCGCCAGCAGATTATAGACGAGGGCATAGACAAGATTCTGGAGGAGGCTGGCTTTGAACTGCGTCTGCCCAGTTGTTCTTCCTGTCTTGCCATGAATCCCGATAAGGTTCCCGCAGGCAAGTTATCAATCTCAACAAGCAACCGTAACTTCGTGGGCCGTCAGGGACCTGGTGCACGCACCATCTTGGCAAGTCCCCTTGTTGTTGCCGCTTCGGCAATTACTGGTGTAGTAACTGATCCAAGGAAGTTGTAGACCCTTTCTGCCCCTTGGGGGCATCTCCCCCTCTATGGGGAGAACCATGCGGGGTGTTTACCTTAATAAATATAAACAACAACAAAAGCCTTACCCTCAGGCTTAAACTATCCGGAGGCTCTCCCCATAGAGGGGGAGATGCCCAAAGGGCAGAGGGGGTCTTTTATATGAAACAAAAATTCGATATAATTCAGTCAACCTGTATTCCCATTCAGATTGACAATTGCAATACAGACCTCATCATTCCAGCACGCTATCTGGCAAGTACAACACGCGATCCGAAGTTCTTCGGCGATGCCTTCATGCACGACCTCCGCTTTGATGCTGATGGCAATGCAGTGTCAGACTTCGTGATGAACAAGGCAGAGTATAGTGAGGAACCCAAGAAGGGTGTCCACGAAATCATCATCGGTGGTCAGAACTGGGGCTCTGGCTCCAGTCGTGAGCATGCTGCATGGGCCATTGCCGGCTATGGCGTGCGTGTGGTTATCAGCAGTTCCTTTGCCGACATTCATCGCAACAATCTGCTCAACTGCTTCGTGTTGCCCGTCATCGTGAGCCGTGAATTCCAGCAGGAACTCTTCGAGACCGTAGCGGCAAATCCACAGGCAGAGGTTCGCGTTGACGTTCCCAACCAGACCGTAACCAACCTGAGCACCGGCCACAGCGAATCGTTCGACATAAACGGTTACAAGAAGTATTGCCTGATGAACGCTCTGGACGACATCGACTTCCTGCTGGAGAACAAGGGGAAGATAGAGGAGTGGGAGGAAAAAAGGTAAGTCCCCCAAAAAACGGACCCTCCCCCAGCCCAGTCCGCGCGTCGAACTGGGAAGTTCTCCCCTCACAAGGTACAGAAGCACATTCAGTGCTTCCTCCAAAGACCTTGTTCGCCACAAGGGAGGGGAGTGGTTACAAAAGCGATATTCTTCTGCTACGGAGGTACCATTTATGAATAGAACCGACAAAGACTTGCATCAAACAAATCATCTTACTCCCCTCCCATGTGGAGGGGTCGGGGGAGGGTCTGCCTTTTCCCGTACCATAGAAATAATGGACACCACTCTGCGCGATGGAGAGCAGACCAGTGGTGTCTCTTTCATGCCCCACGAGAAACTGATGATTGCACGCACCTTGTTGGAAAGGGTGGGTGTGGATCGCATAGAGGTGGCTTCGGCCCGTGTCAGCGAGGGAGAGAAACAGGCCGTGGCCAGCATCTGCAAGTGGGCGGAAAGGGCCGGCAAGATAGACAGGATAGAGGTTCTGGGCTTCTGCGACGGCACAACCTCGGTGGACTGGCTCCTAAGCACAGGATGCCGCCACCTGAACCTCCTGTGCAAAGGCTCCCGACGTCATTGCGAGGGGCAGTTGCGCAAAAGCGTGGAGGAGCACATCAGCGACATACGCGGCGTGGTGGCATACGCCACGCAGAAGGGAGTCAATGTGAATGTCTACCTGGAGGACTGGTCCAACGGCATAAAGGACTCTGCCGACTATGTCTTTGCACTGATGGACGGTTTGCAGAACACTCCCATCGAACGTTACATGCTGCCCGACACCCTGGGTGTGCTGAACCCCATGCAGGTGAGCATGTACATAGGACAGATGGCGGCCCGCTATCCCGAGGCGCATTTCGACTTCCATGCACATAACGACTACGACTTGGCCGTGGCAAATGCCTTTGCCGCCGCCAGTGCAGGATGCATGGGCATACATACTGCCGTAAACGGGCTTGGCGAGCGTGCAGGTAATGCACCCTTGGCGAGTGTGCAGGCGGTACTCGCCGACCAGGCAGGCTTCGAGACACATGTCAACGAGGAGCAACTGGGCGAGATTTCCCGTCTTGTGGAGACATGCTCGGGCATCGTGGTGCCTCCCAACAAGCCCATCGTTGGCGAGAACGTCTTCACCCAGGTGGCCGGAGTGCATGCCGATGGCGACAACAAGGCCGGGTTGTACATGAACGACCTGTTGCCCGAACGCTTTGCACGCAAACGCGAATATGCCCTGGGCAAGACCTCGGGCAAGGCAAACATCCTGAAGAACCTTGAAGAACTCGGTCTGGAACTGAGCAGTGAGGAGACGCGCATCGTCACGGAGCGCATAATAGAACTTGGCGACAAGAAGGAAATAGTCACTCGCGAGGACCTGCCCTTCATCGTGTCCGATGTGGTGCGTCATGCCACTGCCGACGAGGATGTGCGCCTGCTCTCTTACGTTGTCACCACGGCCTACGGTCTGAAACCTATGGCCAGCCTGCGGTTGGAAATTCATGGCAAGACCTACGAGGAGCAGGCCCACGGAGACGGTCAGTTCGATGCCTTCGTACGTGCCATACGCCATATCTACCGAGAGAAACTCGGCCGCGAATTCCCTTGGCTCGTCAATTACACCGTGGGCATACCTCCCGGCGGACGTACCGATGCCCTGGTACAGACGGCCATCACATGGGATTGGCAGGACAGAGTGTTGCGCACTCGAGGCCTGGATGCCGACCAGATGGGTGCTGCCATCAAGGCGGTGATAAAGATGCTTAATTTGATAGAGAAGGATTATTGATAAGAGAAAGACCCACCCCCAGCCTGTCCGCGCGTCGCAATGGAGACTGCTCCCCTCACAAGGTACTGATTGACATTCAGTCAATCCTCTAAAGACCTTGTTCGCCCTGTATGGAGGGGAGTGATTACAACCGACAATGAATATTAAGCATAAACAAATATATTAACCCTTTAATAAAATCCCCAATTCCCCAGTGCTATATACTCCCTCCCCTTGTGGGAGGGTAAGGGGAGGGGTCCAAAGTATATGAAACTTAAGATTGCCGTCCTTCCGGGCGACGGAATAGGTCCGGAGATTATGGAGCAGGGCGTGGCCGTGTGCAGCGCCGTGGCTCAGAAGTTCGGGCATGAGGTCAGTTACGAGACAGCCCTCTGCGGCGCTCATGCCATTGACGAGGTAGGCGACCCCTTCCCCGAGGAAACCTACCAGGTATGCGAGCAGGCGGATGCCGTACTCTTTGCCAGCGTGGGCGACCCCAAGTTTGACAACAACCCCACGGCCAAAGTGCGCCCCGAACAGGGCTTGCTGGCCATGCGCAAGAAGTTGGGCCTTTATGCCAACATCCGCCCCGTGGAGACCTTCGAGTGCCTGATACACAAGTCTCCCCTGAAGGACGAGATCGTGCGTGGCGCCGACTTCATCTGCATCCGCGAACTTACCGGTGGCATGTACTTTGGCAAGAAGCAGGAGCCCGCCATCAATGCCGATGGTGTGGAAGAGGCACTGGACACCAACTACTACACCCGTCCCGAGGTGGAGCGCATCCTGCACGTAGGCTATCAGTATGCACGTCAGCGCCGCAAGCACCTCACCGTGGTGGACAAGGCCAACGTTCTGGCTTCCAGCCGTCTGTGGCGCAAGGTGGCCCAGGAGATAGCACCTCAGTATCCCGATGTGGAGACCGACTTCATGTATGTGGACAATGCTGCCATGCGCATGATTCAGGACCCCAAGTTCTTTGACGTGATGGTTACGGAAAACACTTTTGGCGACATACTTACCGACGAGGGTTCCGTTATCACCGGTTCCATGGGTCTGCTCCCCAGCGCCAGCACCGGCAGCAGCACACCCGTGTTCGAACCCATCCACGGTTCATGGCCTCAGGGCAAGGGTTTGAACATTGCCAACCCCCTGGCACAGATTCTCTCCGTGGCCATGCTCTACGAGTACTTCGACCTGAAGGAGGAAGGCGCCCTCATCCGCGAAGCCGTCAATGCCAGCCTGGCAGAGAACGTCCGCACTCCCGAAATCCAGGTGGAAGGCGCTCCCCGCTATGGCACTCGCGAGGTAGGCCAGTGGATTGTTGACTACATCTCCAAGAAATAACCCATTTTGGCCCTCCCGAGGACCGGACCGAGAGTTCCCAGAACTTTCGTCTTGGTCCTCGGGACGACCGAAGTCTGTCCTCGTGAGGAGTGAAGTTTGTCCTCGGGACGGTCGAACTCCGTCCTCGTGAGGAGTGTTTTTGCTCCATTTCAGCACGTTGTGTTGCTGTTTCCTGTATAATATTATATAAAAGGAGCATGAAGTTGCAGATTATGTGTTAATTTGTTTGTATTTATCTTTAAATATTGTAACTTTGCTCCACACACAAATAATATGCATACATGATGTCAGTGCATCATATCCCAGCAATCGTGTCGCCTCTTTCCGCAGGGAATGAGACCATGATTGCGGTATGCTGCGCTGACAATCAATCATCGCCCACCTATCCCAATGCGGGTTATGCAAAACTTCTCTTGTCCAAGAGGCTATGCAGACACATAGGGTTCATGTCGAAACCAGTACAGGTTTGGGCATGAACCCTATGTGCTTTGTGTTTTACATGTAGTTCCCCGCAAGTAAATCCTTTGTTCATCTTACCTTAAATCTATAAAATAAAAGATATGGCACTTTGGAACATTATTCAGTATTCAGTAGGCAGCCTCTTTTGGGGCATCCTGATAGCCTTGTTGTGCATGGCATTGTTTGTCTTCATCATCAAGGGCTGGTGGAAGGATGCGCTTTTTTCAGTCTGGTCCTATCTGATAGGCGCCTTGCTCTTTGTCCTGTTGGCATTTCAGTGTACGATGATAGTAGGCTCCCTGAAAATCATTGATACCGCCGACGAGTACGAGGGCTATTTCACCCAGGTGGTGGACAATATCTATGAGGGCTGGGAAGAGGTTCCCACTGAGCAGGCCGACGTGGTGATAAAGAAGGCCATTGCCGAGTATCCCCTGCTGGAGCACTATATCAGCGGAGGCGAGTTCTCCGGCTTCAATGCCCGCCAGTTGCCATCTGCCATGGCCGACGAACTGCGTTCGTTCATGCGCAAATACATCGTGCGCAGGCTGCTCTGGTGCCTTGGCTTTGTGGTAGTGGCAGGAGTGCTGGGAATAAAGACCTTGGACAAGCGCTATGCTTCTCCCGTACGCGGCACACATTCCGACCGCAGGACTGCAACAGGCTCACGCCCCATGCCGGGAGGCACACGACGCCCTCGGGTGAACACGCATGGAAGGCGATAGAGAAGAGAAGAAAACATAATATCAATCTAATATAAAAACCTAAAACTTATGTCAACAAAAAACTATTGCACAGGCAACCACATTCTGGTTGGTCTTGGAGGCACAGGTGGCAAGATCCTGAAGGCTTTCAAAATGCGCATGTTCGAAGAGTATCCCACCGCTGAGGAGCGCAAGAAACTCCCCGTGGCTCTGCTCTATGTGGACTCCACCGACGAGATGATGCCCAAGGACGGACGTTCGCGCCCCGACTTCCGCGTCATGGGTCAGGACGCCTCGTTCACCAACAACGAGTTCCTGAACATCAAGGCCGTGGACGTGGAGCACATTCTGGACCACATCGGCAACTATCCTTCAGTCAAGGGTATAGTGGAAAACGTCAGCAGTGTCAAATCTGCCATTGGTTCTTTGGGCGAAGCCGCCGGTCAGAAGCGCCGTGCCGGTCGTCTGCTGTTTGCAGCCAATGCCATAGGATATGTAAACAGTCTGCGTGATGCCTTTGCACGTTGCCAGAGCGTTTCAGGTGATGCAAGCACACTATATATCAACATTTTTGCAGGTCTGTGCGGCGGCACCGGTTCCGGCTCTATTGTAGACGTTGTGGTGCAGACACGTAAGACATTCCCCGATGCGGTGATCAGCGTTTATGCCATGATGCCGGAAATGCATCTGCCCAAGGCCGACATGGACCAGGGCC
This sequence comes from Bacteroidaceae bacterium, assembly GCA_017466325.1. Lineage (GTDB taxonomy): Bacteria > Bacteroidota > Bacteroidia > Bacteroidales > Bacteroidaceae > Physcousia. The sequence goes on from JAFTUK010000039.1 coordinate 32,522, forward strand.
GATACTACCAGAACGGTTATGCCGCGTTGGCAGAACTTAACGCCCTGCAGGCAGGCAGATGGTTCCCGCAGGATGTCACACGCAGTGGCGAGGCCAGATACCACAATGACAAAGTCAAGGGTGTAGCCAACGGTCTTACCATCTACAGCAATGTGAACGAAAACGGAGTTACCGTAAATTCACTGAAGGAACTGCCCAAGATTGTCAGCGACTATATCTTTGCACGTATATTCGTGGTAAACGAGACCGACGACAATCTGGTCGGTATCAAGCATGCTTTCAGATACGAGAACATGGACGACTTCGCCTATGAATACGACGAGGCGGCAAATGCTATTGACGGCAAGATTCCCGTTGCAAGAACAAAGAAAATTGCCTCATTCGGCATCAAGCGCGTAATGTATCCCGAACTTCGCATCCTGAAGCACATCACATACACCGTGGGCGAAAGTGTGCTGTACCAGTTCAAGTACAACAACTGGCGCGAGAACCAGGGATTCGTCAACGAGGAACGCAACAAGGACTACAGAAAGGAATACCTGAACTCCGACAACCTGTCCAAGTGGATGCTGGACGAAAAGCACCTGACACAGGAAGTGAAGGTGCTGGAATCCGATGCCGACTACCCCCTGTTCTCCGACTACTGGCACGACAAGGCCATCGGTTATGCCGAGGATGCCAAGAAGGCAGAATGCCCGCTGAACGAACTGGACAACATCATGGCCGAGTTCTACACAAGCCATTTCCGCGAGGAGGGCGTCGAGTCATTCTATGTAGGCAAGGCAAAGGCCATTCCCGAGATTTCTAAGGAAATACGCCACGGCATAGAGGCAGAACTGTTCGAGAAATGGAAAGTGGGCGACGTGTCCATCGTGGAATTGCAGAAGGTTTCCAAGTTGCTGCTCGAACGTATGGGCGAAATCCGTACCGAACTGGAAGCACGAATCAAGGAGGCCAAGGAGGAATATGAGGCATGCGACCAGGACCGTCTGGACAACGTTTCCGAATGGAGCCGCCTGGGTATCCTGCAGAGAATGGTTGGCGCCGGCGCACGCCGCTACGCCGACCACCAGGGAATCCTGACCGACTACTACACCGCCAAGACCCAACTGATTGCTCTGGAGTTTGCAAAGCAATTGGCCGCCAAGGTGTTCGTGGAACTGGGCAAGATGGATGCCGACATCCTTTCTTTCAGCCAGAAGATAAACGAGGCCATCGAGGAAACAGAGCGCCTGGTTGCCGCACAGCGCAAGGTGAATAAGGGCCTGGAGGACATGAAGGGCGCCATCATCGAGGTGAGCGAGGACGATGCCATGACAGAGTTCGAGGTTGACCTGAAGATAGACAAGGTGGACATGCCCAACATATCCCGCCAACTCCGCGAGTCAATCCTGCCTCAGGAGGAATTCATCAACTTCGGCAGACTGGCAAATGAAATCAGCGTAGACGACATCAAGGATGCGTTTGACGTGAAACTGTCGGCCGTAGTGAAGGCAAAGCACGACGAGAAGGCAGACAGCGACAACAAGGTGCTTGGTCTCAACATCCTTACCCAGTTGCAGCAGAAACTCCGTACGGATGACGACATAAAGAAGTTCGCCCACGACATTGTGTCCCAAAGCGGAGCCTTCCTGAAACTGAACAACGACCAGATTCAGTTGCACCTGCGCAACAACGAAGGCAACCTCAGCCCCACCAATCCTGCTTCTATAAACAAAAAGGTGATTTTGGTTTCTATCCCCTCACCCGACGAGAACGCAGGACTGACAAAGTTTGCCGACAAACTGGAGGACGCCATCAAGAACTCATTCAACCAGAGTACCGCACGTACCGACATTATCATCGACCGCAAGAGCCCACGCAAGGATGAACTCTGCATCATGACCGTGTCCTACAACTTCCCCATGCGTGCCATCGACTGGATGTCTCCATACAAGGAGCGCTACGAGCAGTTCCTGAATACCGGCAACCCCAATACGGACGTAACAAATGCCATCCTGTTGCATAGCGAAGGGGACGGCAAGAACCTCCCATCCGTATTCGCATTGAGCGATGAGGATATACAGGCAAAACTGGCCGCTAATACACAATCTGCACAACCATTTGGCCAACCCCAGCAACCATTTGGCCAACCCCAGCAACCATTTGGCCAGGCTCAGCAGCCATTTGGTCAGGCTCAGCAACCATTCGGTCAGGCTCAGCAACCATTCGGCCAGGCTCAGCAGCCATTCGGTCAGGCCCAGCAGCCGTTCGGCCAGCCCCAGGGCATGACACCTCCTCCAGGCGGTCCTACACCTCCTCCTCCAGGCGGTCTCACACCTCCTGTCTTCCAGGAGCCACAGGTAAATCTGTTCATAAACGTAGCAGGTCAGAGTTATGGCCCCTACAATTATGCAACATGCAAGCAGTATGCACAGGCCGGTCAACTGACAGCACAGACAATGGTTTGGATGGAAGGTATGCCCGCATGGGCTCCCGCAGGTCAGGTTCCTGCATTGCAGGCTCTCTTTGCTCCCCCGGCAGCAATGCCCGGACAGCCCACACCTCCACCAATGGGTGGCCCCACACCTCCACCATTGGGATAACAAATAAGATTCATAACAAATAATTCAACGAAAAAGATATGGCATCAAATAGAAGCGAACGAGTTCGCAATAGATATGGTATCTGTCTGAACGACAGTTGTTCAAAGTGTAAGACAAAGGAAGTGCAGGAAATCCCTGCCCGCAAGGATTTCGTCTGTGCCGAGTGTGGCAAACCCCTGCGTGAATGTCCCCCCCCTCCTCCACCAGTGAACCTGAAGAAGATAATTGGTGGTGTCGTGGTTGCCCTGTTGATTGGTGGCGGTGCTGCTTTTGCCCTGCTTGGCGGTGGAGAAGAAAAGACTGCTCCCGAACCAGAAGTAGTGGTGATAGACACCGTTCCCGCCCAGAAGCCCGAGGTTCCAGTAGAGGAAGCCAAGGAAAAGAAGGAACCTGCCGCTCCGGCAGTCAAGGACACTCCCAAGAAGGTTGCGCCAAAACCTGCCCACATGCCAGGCGAACGCTATAAGGGAACCTTGGACCTGGGTTATGGAAAGTATGCCGGCGATATCGTAGACGGCAAACCCGATGGCGCAGGTGTGCTGACCTATACCAAGCAGCAGAAGGTGGTAAGCACCAAGGATGTCATCGCCGAACCCGGCGAACGTATCGAGGGTGTATTCGAGAACGGCAAGGCCTCTTTCGTCACTCTGTACAAGAAGGACGGCAATACCGTCAAGGTGCATAGATAAGAAACTAAATAAAAGACAATCCTATCCGGAGGCATGCCCTGCCGGATAGGATTCTTTGGTAATGCATTCTGGCTATGAACGTAAAACGCATAATTTCAGCACTACTCCTTGCTTTGGCATTAGTTGCGAGTGCTCAGGCAACAGACTTCGCTACAAAGGGACTTGAGCGTTTGGCATCTTGTGTTGGGCTGAACGGACTGGAATCCTTGCCCCAAGGTACACATTATATATATATGTATAAGGGACGCAAACTTGCCGTTCGTGTGAATGAGTGGAAAGAGGTGGAGCATATAGGCCTGCTTCTCTTTCCTGAGGAACTACGCAGACAGCATCCCCTGCCCATATATGATTTTCTGGAACGCTATCTTTTGGCCAGCAATGCCTTGCCAGATGATTCCGACGAGCGTTTTATGATGGCCTGGGATAAGGTGCATTTTGCCCATGGCAATGCACAGACGGCCCTGAAATTGGACACAATGACCTCCTTCTCGGAAAATCACGTTGGACTTCGCGCCTACAAAGTGTCTTGGACTGATGGAGGCAGGAAACTTCTGGAGATGTCCTTCCAGATGGACTATCAGTTGTTGACTGGATGCAATGCTTTGGAATTGGAGAGTTCCCTGTTTAAGAAACTACGCCGTGGACTGCCCAAGGGTACAGTGTTGCCACAGGTAAACGTTTCTGCCGACGGTACGGAATATACAAAGCATGGCAAGTTCTTCATCAGCCCCATGGTACGTAACGACATCTATTACACCAAGAATGGCAATAATGCCGGTGCATGGTCGTTGGTGTCGGATCCCGCCCGTATGACAAAGACCATATCCAACATAATGATTGCCGCCGAGTCAGACCATGAAATGAAGGTGAGAATCAAATTGGACAAGTACGGCCTGCGAACAGATAGCGTTACCGTAGACTATAAGGTGTGGCGCCAACTGTGTATCGAGGAGGGCTGCGTGCCTTATTTCGGTTTGAAGAGCAAGCAGGGCGACGTGTACCGATGCTCCGTGTTTCTGGTCAATGAGACGGGCGGTTATCTGCATTTGCTTAGTATAGACGTGCCCGAAGATGCCGTAAGGATGCCCGAAAAGAAACTTGCCTTGGCAAGGTTATATTGCTACGTTCCGCTACACAACGTATCGGACAATGTGTTGAACCCTGCAGAATTTGAACCGGTTAAATAATCAATTATGAAACAGAAGATAAGATTGGCCGTAACATTGGCCGTAGCATTGCTCTCCTGTACCTCAATCCTTGCCCAAAATACGGTGGACGAGAAGAAAAAGGAAATCAATGCCATAAAGAAGAATTCGGATTACATCTATGCCGAGGCAACAATGGCCGACCAACAGGCAGCCATAGACCTGGCAAAGGAAATCCTTTATCAGAACGTAAACGAATGGGTGGCCAAGCAAAAGAAGTTTGCCGGTGCCAGCAACGTGATTACGGTGAACACCAATTACTCGGTCGAGGACATGACCTTGCCAAGAGGCAACTGGTTCAGAGCATTCATGTATGTCAAGAAGACGGACATTATACCCGCAGGCAACGTAGCCGTAATGAAAGTTGCCCGCACAGAACCCGATGCGGAAAAAGCCGCTCCCGTAGAACCGGAGGCGAAGCAGGAGTCTCCTGAAGACATCATCAAAAAGCAACTGCTGGAATGCGAGAATACAGGCCAACTGTCCACCTTGCTCAAGAACCTCAAGGCAGAGGGAAAGGTGACTGATTACCAGAAACTCAACAGTATAGCATCTCCTGAAGGCTATATCATTGCCATCTTCAGCAAGGAAGGTGTCATCCGTGCCATACTGAGCGAGGGAGCAGAGCGTACAAACGTGAAGACAGGCCAGCCCGACCAGATTTCCAACTACAAGGGCAACGGGGCAATAGGTATTAAAATAAAGAAATAAGACAGATATGAAAAGGATAATATTATGTATGTTTGCATTGATGGCAATGCTCTCAGCCAATGCAATTACGGTGACCATCACCGTGGACGAGGGTTTTGACAATCCTGCCATCTTGCAGAAGATGCAGGCGAACCTCGGGCAAGTACTTACCGAAATCAACGATGCCTATAACGGCAAGAGGGACATCAACACGTCCTCTCTGCAGATGGACGACCATGCCAAGAACATGCTTGTTACCCTGTGGTCCACGGTGCACTTCTATTGCGACGATGAAGAAGTGGTGGACAGATGCTGGCCCTTGCAGAATTCTTATCTCTTGCGCCAGATTCCCTTGATTCTTGAACCTCAGGACGAGTCCTTCACAAGCGGCACCTACCAGGAGGCGGTAATAGAATTCGACAAGACCGGCAAGATTACCGACTTCCGCTTTGCGCTGGACGCACAGTTGTCCGAGAGCATGGAACGTTGCGGTTCTGTTGTCGAGACCGAACGCCGTATGATAATCCTAGACTACATCGAGCAGTTCCGCACCGCCTACTGTACCAAGGACATCGCTTTCATGGAAAAGATTTTCAGCGACGATGCCGTGATCATCACCGGCAAGGTTATCCGCACACGTCCCAACGACTTCGGCAAGTCCAATGCAAAGGTTGTTTACAACAAGCAGACAAAACAGGAATATCTCAGGAACCTGAAACGTGCATTCCTCCGCAACAAGTACATTGACGTCAAGTTCAGTGAGATTGGCGGTGGTTCAAACGAGGGAGGATGTCCCGGCATCACCCGTTCGCAGAACAATCCCAACTTCTATGGCGTGCGCCTGTTCCAGGAATGGAAGTCCAGCAACTATAGCGATGAGGGTTACGTGTTCCTGCTTTGGAACTTTACCAACGAGAACGAGCCCGTCATAGAGGTAAGGACCTGGCAGCCCTCCTACATTGCAACCGGTAACGGACAGAAGCAGGCTCTTCCCGAGGAGGACATATTTAGCATGAGTTCGGTAGAGGACATGATTAAATAAACAAGGACATGAAATTACGTTTGGTAGCATTATATGCGTTATCATGTGTAGTTATGCTTGTCAGTGCACAGGAGTCCATGATAACAATATCCAAGGATTCAAGATTATCCAAAGAGGAGCAATTAGAGGGTAAGGCGGCAGTTGTCTTCATATCAAAGTCAGAAGAACTCGTCATCAGTACGACTGTCAATAAAGACCCTATATGCGATACTCCACAGAAGACCGCCCAAGGATTCGAGTACAGGATGGTACTGGACATTTCCGGCGGACGGGACCGCATTTTCAATATTTCCAAGAAGGGCACCACCTTTTCCGAAAAGACCGGACAGATTTTGCTGGAAGCCGACAGATGCATAGGTTTTAACGTGGAGATCGTGAACAACCCTATTACCATGGAAACTTCTGATGAAGGAGGGTATTATATCCAAAGCGGGAACGGTTGGGCACTGATAGAAATAAACAGTGAGATAAAACTGGACCTGACCTACAGTCCTGATCTGCGCGCCATACACAAGAGCGGCCTTTCCAAGGCCGGCACTTATGTGGACTCACTCATTATCAAGGTATCGGACCTGCATGACATGACCGAGGACCTGAAAGAAAAGACCGTCTCCCTGGAACTCCTGAATGCGCAATACGACTCCCTGCTTGAAAAGCAGGCATCTGATGCGGAAATAGATGCTCTGGAAAAGAAGATTGACATTACCAAGGACGAAGTAGAGAAGATGTCGGACAAACTGAATCATCTGACCTATATAAGCATCAAGGGAGAAGGGACTAACGAACGCACCATAGAGCAGGCAGACGTACTCGCCCTGAACAGCAAGGAAAAAAGGGCATATAAGGTGATGGCGCTGCTGAAGACCGTCTCCGTATTCAAGACAAAGTACGAGGAAATGGTGAACCAGGCCGTCAGTCACAAGAACTCCCGCGACTATGCTGCAGCCAAGATGTACTACGAGAATGCGGCACAATCCGAAGGGGCATCAGAGAGCGACAAGCAGGCAGCCCTGCAGAGCGCACAGCAGATGGACAAACTTGCCAAATTCAAGGCAGAGACCGACGCTACCGCCGACAAACTGTATGAACTTTCCGCCAACAACAGGGTTGTCAACAAGGAGGCCTTCATCAAGATGATAGACGACATGGTGGAGCGCTACAATGCTCTGCACATGGAAACTGGCGACAAGTTCTACCAGGACGAGGCGCAACGCCTGCTCAAAGAAAAGGGCAACCTGGGCTTCGTGTTCAAGGGCAGATGTGTCATTGGCGAGTACAAGGGAGGTTCACTTCAGGAAACACCGCTTACCAATGTCAGGATCTACGGTTCACAGTCCTCCAATTGCGAGGATATGGACAAAAAAGACTACCTGCACAAGGGTGAACTGATAACCACAGTTACTGACCCCGATGGCAGATACAGCCTTACACTGAAACCCGGACAGTACAAGACGCTGATATTCGAGGCAACTCATGACAAGAAGATAAAGAAGAACAAGCATGTCAGCGTGGAAGGACGTACGGACGACAGAAACGTGAAGATACGCTTCGCCAAGGACTAAGTCCCGTGCCCAATGCTACTTCCCATTGAGTCGTAAACGACCGGCCCAAATACTTGCATAAAAGATTTTACCATAACAATAATCAAATATTAACGATGAAAAAGTTATTGACTTTTATAGCACTATCCATGTGTTTAGGATTGATTGCGCCTGTTCAGGCAAACAACTTTGTTGACAAAAAGGAGAAGAAGGAAAAGAAGAAGAAGGCCAAGAAGCCTTATGTATGGGTAATGCCTGCACTGACCGGCAACAAGGATTTCGACGACTACCTGAAACTGTGCGATGACCTGAACAACAAGATTGTATCATACTCCGAAAACATTGTCTTCTACGAAGTGGCAGAAGTACATGTTATAGACGAAAGCGGCGAAAAGGACATACAGTATCACGTTGTGGACTCTGCCGGCAATCTCCGTAGCGCCAACAAGGCTTATCAGCAGAACTTCGACCTGATTACAGCATACCCCCTTATCGCCCTGGACATGACCAACCTTACCCTTGTTTCAAGTACTGCAACCTTGGCCTTACCTGACCTTGGCCTGAATTCATTGACTTACGGCAAGTACCTCAAGGCTGGTCCCATCCTCATTGGCCGTGGCGGCAAGGAGATGAAGGAGATCTACAAGCGTGCCCGCAACCAGGCCAAGCAGATCAAAGCCTTGAAAGAAGGAAAGATAGATGACGTCAAGGCCCTGAATGCCGAAATAAACGCTTCGGATGTTGAAGCCGGCACTGCCTCTATCCGCGTGATCGAGAAGCAGAAGACCGACTATAGCACAGAACTGGAAAAGGTAACCAAGGAAGACAACGAGACCCCCATCGAGGATATGGATATTCCCGAAGAGGAGGTTTAATCCAAACATTACAGAAACAGAACAGGAAAGGGTGGGTAACCGTCTGCAGAGCAGGCATACCCTCCCTTTCATCCTTATATCAGACATTATATGGCAAGAATAGCATGTTCCGGCAGTCATATTATGGTAGGCCTTGGGAGACTTGGCGGCTTGGTGCTGAAAGAGTTCAAGATGCGCATCTTCGAAGAGTTCCCCACCAGCGAGGAGCGCAACCGGCTTCCTGTGGCACTGCTCTATGTGGACTCTACCGACGAGATGATGCCCAAAGACGGACTTCCGCACCCCGGCTTCCGTGTCATGGACCAGGACGCCTCGTTCACCCGTAGCGAGTTCCTGAACATCAAGGGCGTGCCCGTAGAGCACATCCTGGAGCACATCAACTCTTATCCAGCGCTTAGGGGGATAGTGGAGAATGTAGACAATTCAAAGGATGTAAGCGATGCCTTAGGACAATTGGGTTCGGGCGATACATTCAAGCGTCGTGCCAATCGTCTGCTTTTTGGCGCCAATGCGTCAGGATATGTAAACGCCCTGCGCAACGCATTTTCCCAATGCCTGGCCAGTCCAGAAAACACCAGTGAACCCTGTATCAATATCTTTGCAGGCCTGAGCGATGGTACAGGTTCCGGAACCATCATAGATGCTGTGGTGCAGGCCCGCAAGGCCTTTCCTCTGGCCTATATCAATGTGTATGCCTTGCTCCTTGACACCAAGTCCGAATACCATCCCCCTCAGTTCCGTGGCAACACTTATGCCGCACTGGCAGAACTCAATGCCCTTCAGGCGGGCAGGTGGTCTCCCTACGACGTGACCGGCATAGGCAGGGCAGATCTGTATAACTACAGGATCAAGGGCGTTGCAGACAGTGTGCTGATATGCAGCAATGCAGGACAGAACGGACTCTTGCTTCATCCATACCGCGAGTTGCCCAGGGTGGTGAGCGATTTCCTGTTTGCACAAACGTTCATGCCAGATTGCTATGATAATGAGTGCTTGAAAAGGATTATGCGGTTCGAAACCATGGACGATAGGGCTTGCGAATACGACGAGACCGCCAATGAGGACGAGCATGGCAGAATCCCCGTGGCCAGGACAAAGAAACTTGCCTCCTTCGGCATCAAGCGTGTGGTGTATCCCGAACTCAGCACCGACGACGACATCAAGAAGTTTGCACATGACATCATTTCCCAGAGCGGCACCCTGCTGAACCTGAACAATGACCAGTTGCAACTGCACCTGCGCAACAACGAGGGCTGGCTCAGTCCTGACAATCCCGCATCTCGCAACAGGAAAGTTCTCTACGTCTCAATACCCGCCCCCGACGAGAATGCAGGACCGGGCAAGTTTGCCGACAAACTGGAGGACGCCATCAAGAATACATTTTATCAGAACGATGTCCATGCCGAACTGATTGTGGACCGCAGGGGTGCATTCAGGAAGGAAATTCTTGTCCTGACCTACGAATACCTCTTCCCCATGCGCGCAATAGAGGGCATAGAGGTGTACAAGAAATGGTACGACGACACCCTGTATACACATAATCCACGTACAAATGCCCAAAGGTCCGTAGATATCCACACCGAAATGTGCAGGAGGACACTGCCGTCTATAATGCCCCTGTCGGAACAGTCCTCACCCAGTATAAAACTGTACGTTGCCGTGGGAGAAAGCGCCTATGGCCCCTATACCTATGAAGAATGCAGGATTTTTGTTGCAGAGCAAAGGATAGTGCCCCATACTCTCGTGTGGATGCCAGATATGCCAGCATGGACATAAGCAAGCCAAGTCCCCTTCCTGCAGGAATTGTTCCAGCAGATTTATGGATAGGCTTTTTGGGGGGAGGGTAGCCTTGGATGCTCTTAGGTTGCTGTAAAGAAAATTCCATGTGCAGATATTAGTGCATTATGTAATGCGAGGGCAAATCTTGCCCATATAGTATGGAAAATCTCAGGATTAAAAGGGGATTGAGATTCGTGTAATAGTAAAGTGTTAATATTCAATGCCTTTATGATTAAGTCTCTTGTATTCGCTCGTGATTCTTGCAACCGTTATTTATGTCCTCGTGATAACGGAGGTCGGTCCTCCCGAGAACGAGGCTTTGACGTCCCGAGGACAGAGGCCCGTCCTCACGAGGGCCAAAACCGCTCTTCGGGAGGCGTGTCGTAAATACGCAGGAACCCAGGGCTACCTTTGCCCTGGGTTCCTGTTGTAATGTAAAGGATTTTGTATTCCTCAGCATGTGCTTGCTCCTGTCGGTTTATCCCAAATTGATTTGGTTTACCCCCCTTGCCGTGTGTGTTTACTATAGCGCTTCGGGCAGTTGGAACAGCCTTGTGCCGTTGCTTCCCTTTATCAGTATGGTGCGGGACGATACAGGGGATGAGGTGAGGCGTTCTTTTGCCTCCTCCACGTTGGCAAATATGGTGTGGGCGGTATGGAGTGCCGAGCGATCCGTTTTCGTGAACTCCTGCCCTACGAGCCATATCTCGTGGAGGTCCATTGTGGCAAGGCGGTCCACGACCCTTTGGTGCTCGGTGGCGCTGTCTGCCCCCAGTTCGCGCATCTCGCCCAGGATGGCCATCTTGTTCTCCGCCTGCATCTGGCGGAAGTTTTCCAGGGCTGCCGCCATGCTGGTGGGATTGGCGTTGTAGGCATCTATGATGAGACTGTTTCGTTCCGTCTTGCGGAACTCGCTACGGTTGTTTGTGGGCACGTATTCCTCCAGGGCCTTGTCTATGAGGGCAGGCTCCACGCCGAAATGCAGTCCTGCGGTAATGGCAGACAGGACGTTGGCAAGGTTGTAGGAACCTATGAGGTTTGTCTGCACCGTGTGCCACTGCTCCTCTGCCTTGCAGTACCAGCGGACACGGAGCATGGGGTTGCACTCCGCCACCTCTCCCTGCACGTAAGGCACGGTTTCCATGCCGCGTTCCGTTGCCATGGCGCTCAGGTCGGCATCCTCGGTATTGAGAAAGGCAAAGCATCCGCGCCTGTGCAGGTCGTCGTAGAGTTCTCCCTTCGTGCGCTTCACGCCCTCGAAGGAGCCGAAGCCCTCCAGATGGGCACGCCCCACGTTGGTTATCAAGCCGCAATCAGCCTGCACCATCCGGCACAGGAAGGCTATTTCGCCCGGATGGTTGGCGCCTGTCTCGATAACCGCCATTTCATGCTCGGGGCACAGACGCAGCAGGGTGCGCGGCACGCCGATGTGGTTGTTCAGGTTGCCCTGGGTGAAGAGGGTGTTGTACTTTGCGGAAAGTACGGCAGACACCAGTTCCTTGGTGGTGGTCTTGCCGTTGGTGCCTGTTATCTGCACCACGGGGATTTGGGTTTGTTGCCGGTGGTGTGCCGCCAGCGCCTGAAGCGAGGTCAGTACATCCTCCACCAGGCAGAAACGATTGTCATCTTCGGGGACAATATCCGCTTTGTCCACCACGGCCACGGCACACCCCTTTTCCAGGGCTTGCATGGCATACAGGTTGCCGTCGAAATTCTCACCCTTCAGTGCAAAAAACATGCTCCCTTCGGGGCAGTTGCGACTGTCCGTCGTAACCTCGGGATGTTGCAGAAACACCTCGTATAGTTGTTCTGTGCTTGTCATTGGATTTGCTAAATGGACATTACAAATGCAAAGTTACGAAAATTCCCCAAATAAAAGTCCGCTTTATTTTGTTATTCGCTCACTTATTCGTAACTCTGACCTATGGTCTTAGTTACTTTCGTTCGGATTTCCAAAATTAAAGTCTACTTTATTTTGTAAATCGCTCACTTATTCGTAACTTTGACCTGCATAAAGAGTGCATATATAAATAGCAATGAGAAGAAGTGGCGTTTCCGCAACCATAAATGTCGGAGGTCGTCTTGTTTCGCTCGACGAACCTCGGGTCATGGGCATACTGAATGTTACCCCCGACTCTTTCTTTGCCACGAGCCGATGCCGTAGCGAGGAGGAAATCCGTCAGCGTGTGTGCCAGATCCGCCAGGAGGGCGCCACTATGGTGGATATAGGCGCATACAGCAGCCGTCCGGGTGCCGAGGACGTTTCCGCGAAGGAGGAACTGCGTCGCCTGCTCCCTGCCATTGCCATAGCACGTGAAGAATGGCCCGATGCCATCATCAGCATAGACACATTCCGCCCGGAAGTGGCACGCCAGGCCGTGGAGGCAGGTGCCGACATGATAAACGACATCTCAGGCGGAGAAATGGACAAGGACATGTTCCGCACCATAGCCGACATGCACGTCCCCTACATACTGACACACATGCAAGGCACCCCACAGGACATGCAACGGGCACCCCACTACGAGAACCTCATGTGCGAGGTGTTCCGCTCCTTGGGCGAGCGTGTAGAACAACTGCACGAAATGGGTGTGGCAGACATCATCATAGACCCCGGCTTCGGGTTCGGCAAGACCATGGAGCATAACTACGAGATGATGGCCCGACTTGGCGAATTCCGCCTGCTGGGATGCCCCCTGCTCGTTGGCATAAGCCGCAAGAGCATGGTTTACCGTCTCCTCGGCAATACCCCCGAACAGTCACTGAACGGAACTACGGCACTGAACACTATAGCACTGACGAAAGGAGCGGACATTCTCCGCGTGCATGACGTAAGAGAAGCCGTAGAAGCAATCAAAATCTACAGACAATGCTTGATTTCGGACTAAAGGACCTTATAGACATTTTCCTTGTAGCCATATTCCTGTTCTTCGGCTACAAGTTGATGAAGAAGTCACGTTCCGTGAACATCTTCTATGGCGTGCTGGTCTTCATCAGCATCTGGATTCTCGTCAGCAAGGTCCTGGAGATGAAACTGCTCGGTGGCATACTGGACCAACTTGTCAACGTGGGAGCCATAGCCATCATCATCCTGTTTCAGGAGGAAATACGGCACTTCTTCTACACCATAGGCACCCATGAGAGGGTAAACAGGCTATGGAGATTCTTCAAACCCAAGGTTAACAACAGTTTCGAGGAGGACTATCGCTACGACCGAGAGACCATCATGCCCATCCTGATGGCATGCCTGAACATGAGCAAGCAGAAGACAGGTGCACTCATAGTGATGCAGAACGACCTGCCACTGGGCGACTTCATCCGCACCGGCGAGCGCATAGACGCCAAGATATCCCAGCGCCTCATAGAGAACATATTCTTCAAGAACTCCCCTCTGCACGACGGCGCCATGATAATATCCGGCGGACAGGTAACGGCAGCATCCTGCATCCTGCCCATCAGTCACGACCTGGACATCCCCAAGGAATTCGGCCTGCGCCACCGTGCCGCCAGAGGCATCAGCAAGGAAACCGATGCCCTGGCAATCGTGGTCAGCGAGGAGACGGGAGGCATAACGGCCTCCTACAACAACGAATACCTGCCCCACATGGATGCCGAGCGCCTCGAGCGTGTGCTAATGAAAGGAAAGTTCTGAGAGAAACAGAGGACCCACCCCAACCCTCCCTTTAGGGAGGGAGAGAAAGTGAAAACGGAAAACGGAAAACTATGCGGACGCTGCACGCAGCGTCCCTACCGCCCTACCGCTCACTGCGCCAGCAAACTGTCCCCCTCAGGGGGACGAGCGAAGCGGAGGGGGTGGATGAGAACGGAAAGGGTAATTTGACCCTAAAGACCCTAAAGACCCTAAGGACCCTAAAGACTACAGAAATCTCTAAACACTAAACAATATACACGAATATGTCACAGTTAATGCAACAAATCATTGCTCGTGCCCAGCAGAACAAGCAGCGCATCGTGCTGCCCGAGAGTCTGGAAGAGCGCACCCTGACCGCAGCCGACATGTCCCTGCGCGACGGCCTGGCAGAAATCATCCTTATCGGTAATCCCGATGAAATCTTCGTTTTGGGCGAGAAACTCGGCTTGAAGAACCTGGACAAGGCCATCATCATTGACCCCGCCACCAGCGACAAGACCGAGGAATATGCACAACTCCTGTTCCAGTTGCGCCAGAAGAAGGGCATGACCATCGAGAAGGCCCGCGAACTGGTACTGGATCCCCTCTATTTCGGTTGCCTTATCATCAAGAGCGGCCATGCCGACGGCCAGATTTCAGGTGCACTGAGCACCACCGGCGACACCCTGCGCCCCGCCTTGCAGATTATCAAGTGCGCCCCCGGCATCAGTTGCGTCAGCGGAGCGATGCTGATGATTACCGACAAGCCCGAATACGGCGAGAATGGCGTTCTGGTAATCGGTGACGTTGCCGTTACCCCAGTACCCGATGCCAGCCAGTTGGCACAGATTGCCGTCTGCACCGCCCAGACCGCCAAGAGCGTGGCCGGCTTTGCCGACCCACGTGTGGCAATGCTAAGTTTCAGCACCAAGGGCAGCGCCAAGCATGAGGTTGTGGACAAGGTCATCGAGGCTACCCGCATTGCCCATGAGATGGACCCCGAACTGAAGTTGGACGGCGAACTGCAGGCCGATGCAGCGCTGGTTGCTTCTGTTGGCGAGAAGAAGTGCCCCGGCAGCCCCATTGCAGGTCATGCCAACGTGCTTATCGCTCCCTCTCTGGAGGTTGGCAACATCGGTTACAAGTTGGTACAGCGTCTTGCCGGTGCCGATGCCATCGGCCCCATCCTGCAGGGTATTGCACGTCCCGTGAACGACCTCTCACGCGGTTGCTCTGTGGACGACATCTACAAGATGGTGGCAATTACCGCATGCCAGGCTATGGATGCCAAGTAAGCGGACATTGTTAATAGAAGTTTGATAAATTAAGGAAA
The DNA here is from genome assembly GCA_017466325.1 of Bacteroidaceae bacterium. GTDB lineage: Bacteria > Bacteroidota > Bacteroidia > Bacteroidales > Bacteroidaceae > Physcousia. The sequence continues at coordinate 47,892 of JAFTUK010000039.1, forward strand.
AAAGAAGCGAAATCATGAAGATTCTTGTATTGAACTGCGGAAGTTCATCCATCAAATACGCGCTCTACAACATGACCGACAAGAGCGTGATTACCAGTGGCGGCATTGAGAAGATAGGTCTGCCCGACAGTTTCATCAACGTAAAACTCAACGGCGAGAAGCACAAGATGGAGCGTCCCATCAGCGAGCACACTGCCGGTGTACAGTGGATTTTCGAGGTACTCACAACCGGCGACTATGCCGTGCTGAAGAGTCTTGAGGAACTGGATGCCGTAGGCCACCGCATGGTTCATGGCGGCGAGAAGTTCAACAAGTCCGTTCTGCTCACCCCCGAGGTGATGGAGGCCTTCACTGCCTGCAACGACCTGGCTCCCCTGCACAACCCTGCAAACATAAAGGGTGTGAATGCCGTCAGCGCCCTGCTGCCCAACATTCCCCAGGTGGGCGTGTTCGACACCGCCTTCCACCAGACCATGCCCGACTATGCCTACATGTATGCCCTTCCCTACGAACTGTATGAGAAGTACGGCGTGCGCCGCTATGGTTTCCACGGCACCAGCCACCGCTATGTTTCACAGCGCGTATGCGAGTTCCTCGGTTGTGAGGCAGAGGGCAAGAAGATTATCACCTGCCACATCGGCAACGGTGCATCCATCGCTGCCGTAAAGGACGGCAAGTGCGTGGATACCAGCATGGGTCTCACTCCTCTGGAGGGCCTTGTCATGGGCACACGTAGCGGTGACATCGATGCAGGTGCCGTTACCTTCCTCATGGACAAGTTGGGCCTGGACACCAAGGGCATTTCCGATCTCCTGAACAAGAAGTCAGGTCTGGCCGGTGTCAGTTGTCTGTCCAGCGACTTCCGTGATATCCTGGCCGGTGTGAAGGACGGCAACGAGAAGGCCCGTCTGGCCAAGGAGATGTACACCTACCGCATCAAGAAGTACATAGGCCAGTATGCCGCTGCCATGGGTGGTGTGGACATCATCCTGTTCACCGGCGGTGCAGGCGAGAACCAGTGGGAGGTGCGCGAAGGTGCCACCGCAGGTCTGGAATACATGGGCGTGAAGATGGATGCCGAGAAGAACCGTGCCTGCCGTGCCACGGAGGCTGTCCTCTCTGCCGATGACTCCAAGGTGACCGTATGCTGCATACCCACCGACGAGGAACTGATGATTGCCCTGGACACCCAGGCCCTTTGCTAAGCATATAATAGGAAACCGAGTGAAGGTTGTACCATTGCCGTATTGCCTTTGTTCGGTTTCTTTGTTTTCAGATTACACCTTATTATATAATATATAAAGCAGACTCCATGAACTACATAATAGAGAACGATTGTCTTCGTGTAACCATCACCTCCTTGGGTGCTGAGGTTATAAGTGTCGTAAACAAGGAAACCGGCAAGGAACTCTGGTGGAATGCCGATCCTGCCTACTGGGCAGGCTATTCTCCCATACTCTTCCCCGCATGTGGTGGCCTCTGGAACGGTGAGTACAAGTATCAGGGCAAGACATACAAGATGGTAAAGCACGGTTTTGTCCGCACCATGGAATTCACTCCTGCCGGCGAACCGGAGTACGGACGCATCAGCCTGGGCGTCCAGGAAACAGAGGAGACCAGGGAACAGTACCCCTTTGCCTTCAACCTGACAATAACCTATACCCTCGAGGGCAAGACCCTGACATGTAATGCCAGCGTTGCCAACCCCTCGGACACAGAGGTGCTTCATTACCAGATTGGCGGTCATCCTGCCATCATGCTGCCTGACTTCCAGAAGGATGCCGAGGTGGTGGGATACATGCGTCCCGAACCCAAGGAAGGCCTCAGCGTGGTACGTGCCAGCGAGCAGGGCTGCTTCGGTAGCGACAGATATGCCGTGCCTCAGACCGAAGAGGGACTTATCCCCATCAGCGTGGACACTTTCCACAACGAGGCCCTTATTTTCGACAAGTGGCAGGTGAAGGCCATGACACTGCTCCGCACCGACAAGAAGACCGAGATATGCCGTCTTTCCCATGGCGCCCCCGTGCTGCTTGTGTGGCAGATGACAGACCTGCTGTGCCCCTACGTGTGCGTAGAACCTTGGTATGGCATGCCCGACCGTATCGGTTACAGCGTGGAATTGGACATACGTCCTTATTCTCAGCATGCCATGCCCGGACAGGTGTCCATGCACAACCTGTGGGATATAGAGTTCTGCTTGTAAAAACCTAATCCTGTATGATAACATTCTTGATATGCCTGACGGCACTTGTCGTGGCATACTTCACCTACGGCCGCTACCTTGAAAAGGTATGCGAAGTGAACCCCGACAATCCTGTGCCGTCAAAGACACACTACGACGGGGTGGACTATATCCCTCTGCCCAGATGGAGGATTTTCCTCATCCAGTTGCTCAACATCGCCGGCCTCGGCCCCATCTTCGGAGCCTTGCTTGGAGCAGCATACGGTCCTGTGGCTTTCCTGTGGATAACCCTTGGCGGCATATTCATAGGTGCCATGCACGACTTTGTGGCCGGTGTCATCTCCCTGAAGAACGCAGGTCTCAGTCTGCCAGAAATCATCGGCAAGTACATGGGCGAGGGGACGAGGAAGTTCATGCGCATTGCCGCATTGCTGCTGATGGTCCTTGTCGGAGCCGTATTCATGTCGCAACCGGCAGAACTCATAGCAGCCAACATTTCCCTTCCGTCGTTGGAAACGGCCATGTCGTCGAATATGTCGTGGGAAGTGTTTGTGGTCATCATCTTGATTCTTGTCTACTACATCCTTGCCACCATAATGCCCATTGACAAGATTATCGGACGTATCTATCCCGTGTTCGGACTTGCCGTCCTTGTTATGGCATTGGGCATCCTTGGGGTCTTGCTCGTCCAGTCGGACAAGTACGTCATACCCGAACTGACCTCCCTCAGGAACTGCATTGCCGATGCCGGGAAATTCCCCATCGTCCCCATGCTGTTCACCACCATAGCCTGCGGAGCCATATCCGGGTTTCATGCGACACAGTCGCCCATGATGGCACGATGCATGACCAACGAGACACAGAGCCGTTCCGTGTTCTACGGGGCCATGATATCCGAGAGCATCATTGCCCTCATCTGGGCTGCCATAGCCATGGCTTTCTGGGGAGGAGCAGAGGGACTTAACAATGCCATAGCCGAGTACGGAGGCAGTGCGGCAAGAATGGTGAATGTCATTTCGGTGGAGACATTGGGCAGTTATGTCGCTCCCTTTGTGGTTGTAGGAATAGTTGCCTGTGCCATCACCTCGGGCGATACGGCATTCCGCTCTGCCCGACTGATTGCCGCCGACATGCTCGGAATCTCCCAGGCAGGACTCACAAAACGTATGCTTGTCTCCCTGCCATTGTTCGTGCTGGGCGTCTTCATCATCTTTGCCCTGCCCTTCCAGACCATCTGGAGTTACTTTGCATGGATGAACCAGACCCTTGCCGCCATCACCCTGTGGTGCATCACCGTGTATCTGGCAAAGCACGGGAAACCCATAATCATAGGCCTGTTGCCCGCATTGTTCATGACTTACGTGTGCTCGTCCTACATATTCATATCTCCCATGATGGTGGGGCTGGAGAACAAGACCCTTGCCTACATCCTTGGAGGTGTGTTGGCATTGCTCGTTTCCATAGCGGCAATGCTGAAGACAAGAACTTCGGACAAGTAACATTCTCCCTGATATATAGTTTACGTGCCTTAGAGACATCAGTTTCTAAGGCACGTGTATTTTATATGGGACTACAGGATTATCCTGACCTATGCCAGAAGTTCCTTGGCTCTGTGCAGTGCTTCGTCTATATTGTTGCAGAAGTTCTTGCTGCCAAGCACTTTGTGGAAGTTGGCCTTCAGCAGTTGCTTCTGTACCTTGGGGGTGATTCCCGAGAGAATTACCTCCGTGCCCTTCTCATGGTTCATCTCCACCAGGGTGGTGAGGTTGTGGATACCTGTGGAGTCGATGAAGGGAACGCGGCGCATGCGGATGATCTGTACCTTGGGACGGTTGCCGCCCTTCAGCGCAGACTCCAGTTCCTCGAACTTGTTGGCAATGCCGAAGAAGTAGGGACCGTTGATTTCATACACGGCACAGCCTTCGGGAATGCTCAGGCTCTCCTCGGTTTCCTCGTTGGGGTGTATTTCGTTCTCGATGACGGAAATCTCCGTGGTTTCCATGACACGCTTGATGAACAGTGCGCATGCTATGATGAGGCCTATCTCGATGGCTATGGTCAGGTCGAAGATGACGGTCAGGAAGAAAGTCACGAGCAGTACGGTAACGTCGCTCTTGGGATTCTTCAGCAGTCCCTTGAAGGTGCGCCAGCCGCTCATGTTGTAACTTACCACCAGCAACACGCCGGCCAGTGTGGCCATGGGGATGTACTTGGCGTATGGCATCAGTACCAGCAGGATGAGCACCAGCACTATGGCATGTATGATACCGGCAATGGGGGTACGGCCGCCATTGTTGATGTTGGTCATGGTGCGTGCAATGGCACCTGTGGCAGGTATACCGCCGAAGAGCGGTGTCACCAGATTGGCAACGCCCTGTGCCACCAATTCTGTGTTGGAGTCGTGGCGGTCGCCTATTACGCCGTCGGCCACGGCGGCACTGAGCAGACTTTCAATGGCACCGAGTATGGCTATGGTAAAGGCTATGGGCAACAGGTCCTGAATGGTGTCGAAGGTAAAGTTGGGAACCACCATGTCAGGCAGTTGGGCCTGTATCTGGAAACGGTCGCCGATGGTGTCGATGCCCTCTATGCCGAACTGGCTCTTCATAAGCAGTACGGCCAGTGTGCCCAGCAGTATGCCGTACAGGGAACCGGGTATTTTGTTCAGTACAGGTATGCGTCTTACTGCCATGGGGGACAGGATGATAATCAGCAGCGAACCAATGGCAACGAGGAAGTTCCATGGGTTGAACGTAGCGATGTTCTTGGCGTAGCATATCCATTTGCCTATGAAGTCGCCCGGAGTCTTCAGGGGAATGGTTATTGCTTCTCCTGTCTCGCTCACTGCCTGCTGTGTCAGTCCCAACACGTCGCCTATCTGCGTAGTGAAGATGGTTACGGCAATACCTGCGGTGAAACCGATGATGATGGGGTAGGGGATGAACTTGATGACAGCCCCCAACTTGAACAATCCCAGTGCAATGAGTATCACGCCTGCCATCATGGTGGCAACGAGCAGGCCCTGCAATCCGTATGCCGGGTCGGTGACTATTCCATAGATAATCACGATGAATGCACCCGTGGGGCCGCCAATCTGCACCTTACTGCCTCCAAGGGCGGAAATGATGAAACCGGCAACGATGGCCGTGATGATGCCCTTTTCGGGGGTCACTCCGCTGGCTATGCCAAAAGCGATTGCCAGGGGCAGGGCCACTATGCCTACGATGATGCCGGCCATGAGGTCCTTCATGAAACTTTCCTTGTTGTAGCCCTTCAATGAGTCGAGCAGATGTGGCTTCAAGACAAAACTCTTCATAAATGTGTCCTGTTCTGAACCTTGCAGAGGGCCTGTGCCTCCGGCAAGGTAATGATGAAATGGTAATAAATGTTATAATTGTGTTGCAAAGGTACAATTATTTGGTCAAGTAGTATATACATTGGTTTATTTTTGTTAACTTTGCCACGCTATTATTAACATATATCAATTGACAATATAACAATTAATCAATAATCTAAACAAAATCTATCTATGTTTGAAGGACAACCTAAAGGTCTTTGGGCCCTCGCTTTGGCCAACACGGGCGAGCGCTTCGGTTACTACACTATGTTGGCGGTGTTCACATTGTTCCTGCAGGCCAATTTCGGCTTTGATGAGAAACTGACAAGTACAATCTTCTCCACATTCCTTGGCCTCGTGTACTTCCTCCCCTTGCTTGGCGGTATTCTGGCTGACAAGTTCGGTTACCACAAGATGGTTACCATCGGTATCTTCATCATGTTTGCCGGTTATGTGTTGCTTTCTTTGCCTCTTGGCAAGGGCTCAGTCGCTTTGATAGCCATGGCAGGTGCGCTGGTTGCTATTAGCCTTGGCACTGGCTTGTTTAAGGGTAACTTGCAGGTAATGGTGGGCGACCTCTACAATGAACCCAAGTATGCCCAGAAGCGCGACTCTGGTTTCCAGTTGTTCTACATGGCTATCAACATCGGTGCCATGTTCGCTCCCACTGCGGCTATCAGCCTGATGGATTATGCACAGAACACTATGGGCGTGTCAGAGGCTGACTCTTACCACTATGCCTTTGCCGTAGCATGCGCTTCTCTTATCTTCTCCATTGCCATTTATTATGCTGGTATGTTCACATTCCGTCATGTTATCGGTAGTAAGAAGAAGGATGACAAGAAGTCTGATGCACAGGAAGTTGCCCCTGCAAACGAACTCACTCCTGCCGAGACAAAGGAACGTATCGTATGCCTCTGCCTGGTAATGGCCGTGGTTGTGTTCTTCTGGATGGCGTTCCACCAGAATGGTCTCACCCTGACATTCTTTGCGCGTGACTATACAGCAACATCTTCTTCTGGCGTAGAGTCAATGATGTTCAACGTATGGAATCTGGTTGCTGCCATCTTCATTGTGTTCGGTGGCTTCTCTATCTTCCAGAGCAAGACCGGCAAGGGTAAGGGTATAGGTCTTGGCCTCGTTGCCGCTGCTGCTGCCTTCCTTTATTGGCAGTACACCCAGTTGCCCGAATCCATTTCCATCAGCGCTCCCATCTTCCAACAGTTCAATGCTTGCTTCGTGGTAATGCTCACTCCTGTCAGCATAGCCTTCTTCGGATGGTTGGCCAAGTTGGGCAAGGAACCCAAGGCTCCTGTCAAGATCGGTTTGGGTATGCTCGTGGCAGCATCTGCCTATGTTCTGATGATTGTAGGTTGCCTCGGTTTGCCTGCACCTGCTTACAATGCAGACGGTTCTAACATGCACATGGCCGACGTTACCCCCAACCTCCTTGTAGGCACTTACCTCGTGCTCACCTTTGCGGAATTGCTGCTTTCTCCCATCGGTATCTCATTCGTGTCCAAGGTTGCTCCTCCAAAGTACAAAGGCATGATGATGGGTGCATGGTTCGTGTCTACCGCTTTGGGTAACGTGTTGGTGGCAATCCCCGGTTTCCTGTGGGGCATGGACCTCACCATCGTATGGGGTACCCTGATGGTTATTTGCGTTGTTGCCGCCCTGTTCATCTTCTCCATCATCAAGAAACTGAACAAGGTTAGTTGATAGCGGCTTTTGCACCTCCCAAGGTCTTCCCTAAGACCTCCGAGTGTTAAAATAATGTTAAACGGGCACATTCCTTTGGGAGTGTGCCCGTCTTGCTTTACTTTTGTGGTGTACTATCAAACTATGACACTATGATAAACATTAAGAACCTTACCTTTGCCTACGGGAAGAAGAATCCTGTCCTGCAGGATTTCTCGCTTGATTTCCAGCGAGGAAACATCTATGGACTTCTGGGAAAGAATGGTACGGGCAAGAGCACTTTGCTTTACCTGATTATGGGATTGTTGCATGCCCAGAAGGGTGAGGTGCTTGTGGATGGCATGTCTGCCAAGGACAGAAAGCCCGAGTTGATGAGGGAAATGTTCCTCCTGCCTGAGGAATACGACCTGCCTGCCGTACACCTTTCTGACTATGTCAGTGCCATTGCACCGTTTTACCCCAACTTCAGCATGGAGTTGATGGAGAAATGTCTCTCCTGTTTCGATATGTCGGCCGACGTGAACCTCGGTTCGCTTTCCATGGGACAGAAGAAGAAGGTGTACATGTGCATAGCGCTGGCCGCCAATACACCTTATTTATTTATGGACGAACCCACCAACGGTTTGGACATTCTTTCCAAGAGCCAGTTCCGCAAGGCTATCGTAACGGCCATGTCGCCCGAGAAAACCATCATCGTGAGCACGCATCAGGTTCACGATGTGGAACGTGTGCTGGATCATGTGGTCATCGTTGACCGCAACAGGGTCTTGCTCAACCAGCCCCTTGTGGAGAATGACGGACCCGTTGATTTGGAGAAACTCTTTATAGAGACCTTAACCCTTAATACCCTGCAATGATGAAAGACTTCAATATAACCCGTTTCTGTGCCGTGGCACGCTGGGACCTCACCATCAACCGTGCCTTTTACAACAAGATGGCTATGGCGATAGCTGCATGCTCCATTTTGCCGGTGCTGTTTTATCATGCGATAGAGATGCTGGATAAGTTTACGGATTCCGATGGAGTGGGCAAGTCCTATTCTTCGTTCCTGATGGACTTGGAATTTATGTCAATATTCATATCTGTCTTTTCCGGCATTGCTTTAACGGTTGTCCTCGGTTTTATGTTTCATAATCTTAGGAACCGTCAGGGCAGGATATCCGAACTCACCCTGCCGGCCTCCAATATCGAGCGTTTCCTCTGGCATGCCCTCGTGGTGCTGGTTGGTGCGCATGTGTGGTTCCTGATGTCGGTGGCACTGGCCGAGATATTGAATAGTTTGCTTGTGTGGATAACATTCGACTTTGGCGATTACGAGTACGTGTCCCTTACGGCAAAGGTGTGCGAGAACTTCTACAGCATCTTGCCAACCGCCATGGTCTTTGACGAGGGTTTCCACCTTGGGGCTTATGTGGCAATAATACTTGCGTCACTATTAGGTGTGTCCGTCTATCCGCTCGTCAATGCATGGAAATACCGGCATAACATAGCCTATACCATTTTGTTCTACATCCTGGCATGGTTGCTGATGCTCGTGTTCTTGTCGGCATGTGCCGCTTTCGCCTCCTTCTGCTCATGGGACATGTCATGGCTCTACGGCTCCTTTGAGGGACTTGCTCCTTGGAGTCTCGTTCTTATCATCGATGTTCACCTTGCCTGTTTTCTTTATGTCATGTGGCGTTGCACCTACCGCCTGTATTGCAAGGCACAACTGACCACCCGTCGCAACCCCTAAAGCCAGTGCCTATGGAATTCAAGGATCAGAAACCGATATACCTGCAGATAGCCGACCATATCTGCAACATGATACTCCTTGGTGAGTACAGGGAGGACGAGCGCCTGCCCTCGGTACGTGAGTTTGCGGCCGAGGTGGAAGTAAACGTAAACACGGTCACACGCACCTTTGAGTACCTTCAGCAGAACGAGGTGGCTGTGTCGCGCCGCGGACTTGGAATATATGTCATGCCCGGGGCACGCGAAAGGGTCTATGCCATGCGCCGTGCCGAGTTCTTCAATGTGCAGTTGCCCGAGGTCTTTGCCCTTATGGACACCCTTGGTATCTCCATGAAGGAGGTCGCAACACAATACGACGCATCAAGGCACACAACGTGAGACGATGCTCATCGCATCACGAGGCGATGTCCATCGCAACGTGAGGCGTTGCCCATAGGAATATATTTTCATTTTCAAACACTCTAAGCAATATGATTATCACAACAACACCCAACATCGAGGGTAAGCAGGTTACACGCTATCTTGGCGTAGTGACAGGAGAAACAATTTTCGGCATGAACGTGGTGCGCGACTTCTTCGCCTCCATCCGCGATATAGTGGGCGGACGTGCCAAGTCCTATGAAGAAGTCCTCGCCCGCGCCAAGGACGAGGCCCTGGCGGAAATGACCGAGCGTGCCAAGGCTCTTGGCGCCAACGCCATACTCAGTGTCTCACTGGATTACGAATCCATCGGCGGAAGCGGTTCCATGCTCATGGTCACCTGTAGCGGCACTGCCGTGTGGGTGGAATGATAATCCCTCCAAGGTGTTGTGGAACCGTATTGCCCCACCCGAAGCCCTGTGTGCCTTACTCATACTGATGGAAATGTTGCGCACATGCTCGGGGTATCGCTCATGGTCGGGCAGGATTATGGCATTGTTCTTTTCCCCAGTCAGCATCTCGCAATACCGGCATGCCGTCTCGTAGGTGTTCAGCAGGTTCTCCGCACCGAAGTTGTACACGCCTCTGGGTAGGTCAAAGGCATGTGGCAACAGTTCCACAACTTCCTTCACCCACGTTATTCCCCTGTACTCCCGTACGGGAAACCGCAGTTGTTCTCCCTCCCTGATGGCATGGGCAATGTTCAGCACAAAGTTGGCATGCGTAGGCATACCCTCCCTCTCCATGTCGTACATCCATGTGGCACGCAAAGCTACCGTTTCCGGGCAGATTCCAAGCACGCGTTGTTCGGCCTCCAGTTTATGCCTGCCGTACACGTTCTCCGGATGAACGGCAATGTCCTCGGTCAGCAGACCGCTCTCCCTGTTCCCGTTATACACCTGGTCGCTGGAGAAGAATACCAGTTTAGCCCCACACTTTGCCGAAGCCAGTGCCACGTTGCACGCCCCCTCCACATTCACGCGGTAACTCTCCTCGGGATGCTGTTCGCAATACCACGTGTTCGATATCGCCGCCAGATGCACCACCACATCGGGCACCTTCTTCATGCAATACCGCTCCACCGAAACCACGTCCGTGATGTCCATTTCCCCATGCCCGGGGGCAAGGATGGTGTACTCGCCCTTCCACCTCTCCACAAAGCGGCTTCCCACGAAACCGCTCGCACCGGTAACCAAAATCCTTTTCATGATAGTGCAAAGATAGGATAATGTTTTCTATCAAGCGCATTAAAGCCCCTCTGTACCACTAAAAAACTGTTCTGCCAAGATAAACGCGCATTATTCCTTGTGCTTATCCAGAAACTTCTTTATCTTTGTCTACAAATCCTTAACACTATGCCAAAGAAAATATACACCACTCTTCCTGCCAGATTTGGCGTTTGTATGCATGCCGATTGCCCGATGGCATCAATGTGTCTCCGCCAGATAGCCTATTCCCAGATGACCGAGGGCAAAGATTTCCTGCACATGACCAATCCGCGCCATTCCTCCAAGGACTGTACATGCAGGTTCTATCGCGATGCGTCTCGCGCTCGTTATGCCCAGGGTTTCACCAATTTCCAGAAGCGGATGTACCCGGAACAATATCGGGAATTCATGTCAACGCTCATTATTCATTTCGGACGCTCTGCCTATTTCGAGCGTCGCAATGGTGATACCATCCTTTCTCCTGCCGAGCAGGAAGTCGTCCTCGATGCCCTGCATAAGGCAGGTGTGAAGGAAGACTTCCATTTTGACAAGTACCTGGATCTATACAACTGGTTCGATTGATTGCGGTGTTACAAGGCTATCGCTCAGTTCCTGTTGTTTACCCTTCCTGCCATTACGAGTAACGCACCACATTATTGACCTAGTCCTGACGTGTCCGGACAGTAGTCCTAATACGACAGGACTGCAGTCCGGAACAACGAAGATTATTGCCGGACTGCAGCATGGTGGTTTGGTTGACTACTATTGCCTTTATTTGTAGTGGCGGTTGACTATGTTTAAGCAGTGTGGATTAGGGACACTGGTTCGCAAGTAATCAATGACTACTTTGTGGAAGCGAAATTACCTTCAGTATCTATCAGGTACCAATCGTAACTTTCTGAGTCCTGAACCTCAAAAATCTCCTGTGAGAGCATATTGATGTCCGAGTAGATAGCAGCTGTGATAGCCTTACCGGTTATTCTGTCCATAATACCGTATCTGTCTGCCACCTCGTATTTGAGATAATCGGCAAAGGCATATTGTATGTCACCGTTTTCACTGTAACCGACAGGATAATTGAGGTAGTATGTCCCGTCATACATGAATGGTTGGATAATGTTGCCACTAAGATCTACCTGCCACTTCTTTCCTTCTTTATTAAGGATAAAACCGTCCGATAGGATATTTATATCATCATACTCTACGGGGTAAACAACGTTGCATATAGAATCTAGTACACCGTATTTGCCATCATTGATAATGATTCTGTAACCGCTTTCATGTGGCGTCCATACCTCGTCGTAAATAGGTTTTACTGCCCACTTGCCTGTTTTGTCAATCAAACCGTATTTGCCTTCAGTGTTGGCCATAGCACAGAATCCGTTGTGAAAGAGATAGCTATGGCTGTACATGTTCTCATCTTCGGTGTATTTGTAAAGGAATGGTATAATCACCTCATTCTTCTCATTGATGAAGCCGATTTTATCATCCTTCAGTACAGCAGCAAGTCCTTCGGAAAACACCCATGCCTTACGATAGTTGTTAAACCTGGCATCAATAACTATTTCACCGTTGATTACGTTTATGTAACCACGTCTGTTCCGGATTGCATATACTGCCAAGGAGTCATTATCCTGAGCATCTGAAATCCAGTTAAGTTTAGGTGTTGTATATTTCCCGGTGTACAAGTTATATACGCGATATTTGTTGTCATGGAAGTAATGGGCGCATACATTCTTGGACATACTGTCATCTCCCCAATCGCACCTGCCATATAGTTCATCATAGCATACATACAAGAACAGTCCAACCATAGCCAGTGGAATCATTATAAAGAAGGTTGCAAGGATGCATCGCAGCCATTTCGCACGCCTCTTCCACCAATTACGGGTGGTTCGCCATGTTAAACGTCCTGTGGCAATCAGTGCCGTGCAAATCAGCGCAGCTACACCGAGCAATGCTTGAAAGATTTTTGTAATCTGTTTCATAAAATCATAAGTTTGTTGTTAATGTGTGTGAGAAATTATATCGTTTGCTATATAAGAGAAGAACGGGCGACAAAATCTATCACTAGATTCAGTCGCCCGTTCTTTTTTGATATAGGAATTAGCTCAAATTTAATTATATCATATCAAGAGTGATGTTTAAAGAGCTTTCCCTAAAAATAATGTCAGATAACTTAACATACCTAAATGCCATTTCTGTTTGCGTAAGTTGTAATGGGTAAATGTTAATGTGTTGATCAATAGCATTTACATCAATTCCGGAAGGAATGTTATTTTCAATAAACTTTACAAAACCTGCAATCATCAGCGAAGCTGCCGGTCCGCAATTATAAGATATTGATATTGTATTCTCAACGATATAATCAATATGAAATTGTAAACTAAAAGTAGGAAAGAACAGCCCAGGCTTGTAGCTTACCTCAAAACTCTTTTCGTCTATAGTTACGAAGGAGGGACTTATTTTGAACTCCTGTTCAATAAAGTTGGAGATCTCTTCGTAGTTTATTACTATATTCATCCTATAATGTGATTAGTGTTTAGAAATCTTGAATCCCAGTTTGCATATCAGTTTCAGAGTTCCCAAAGCAGTATCACGGTCGTAAGCCTTTTCAACTTCAGGCAGTTCCTCATAAGGAATTAAACATGGATGCTGTTTCAAAGCATCGCTACGCTCTTCGCCATAAGTCCAGCCTTGCTCCATACGGCTTTGCGCCCACACTTCGTGAACATTTTTTGCCATTTCCTCAACCAATTCATTAAATTCTTTTGGCAACTGAATATCACTTGTATCCATTGGTTGCGGTACATAATTCTTTTTCATTGTTCTTTGCTTTTAAGTCTATAATATAGAACAATTAGATTGGTTATTTCTATCATCATCTCTATCAAGATGTTTTTTATTCTTTTTCACATTTTGTGACAAAGTACCAAGAATACAATCAATAGGATGCCACTTATAGCAGGAGTTACGTTGATTATGAATAGTATGGAATATATTTTCTAATGCCTCAAAGCCGAGGGACACGCAAACTGCATAGACAATACCATCCATTTTCTCATCGAAATAACGATTTTTCGCAGCAATAGCCACAACATAATGAATTTTGCGATTTCTTCTGGTATCGCAGCTCCAAAGAATGCAGTACTGACACTTCCTAAAATGCTTGTCACCTCAGTATGAAACACACCAATCAATCCTAATGGTATTGAAATACAAAACGACAATGGAATAGACAATATCCCATAAAAGAATGTTTTTACTAATTGACCAGTAGGCTCTGGAGATTCTTTATCCTTATGGTAAATGTAATATACAAGGATGGCTACTGGTAGTAGTGCGGTTAAGAGTATCATATCTATTTATTCTTTATACCTAAGAACTCTTTGAGCCAAGTGAGATAATCTGTTGCTCGTTTCTTTTCGGGAGGAATAGGTTTGCTAATACCAGCTAATTCTGGGTAATCTGATAATATTAAATCATATAATTCTTTTGCGGGTTGATAACCTTTATCCATTGCTTTCTTTAAAAGTTTCAGCATAGATTTTCGCATGCCGTAGCCACCCATATTGCAATTATCAAATCTATCATCATCCCAATAGTAATGATGTGCTAACCAATACAATGATGCAGGATCTTCTTTTGCTACCCCGTCACTAATTCTTTCTCTCATAAACTCCCAATAAAATCTCCCCTTATCAATAAACCGCTCCACATTCGTAAAATCACATATAAATTCTTTATGTACATTATAATTCTCTATCTGAGGACGCTCAACACTCGTTTCTCTTAAGAAAATTACATTCTGAGGAGTTGTGTTATTAAGGACATATTCTAATTCTTGACAACAGAGTGGCGACTTTAAGAAATTATTTGTGATTATAAAAATAACATAACCATTTATCAAACTTTTATCTATCATTTCTTTTATCTGTGTCGCAAACACACCAGATATAAGATCATTTCTCCAATCAAACACACGCAAGTCCAAGTCATCATGGAGCATTGTTTTTAATAGTTCATAGTAAGGTTCATCATTGCGACTATATGATATATACACTGTTGATTCTTCTGCAAATCGCAAAATATTTTGGGCAATTTTCTCAGAGGATTCACTGAGATTAAGTGTATAATAATATCGCTGTTTACTCTTTATATAATCTACTTCCTTTTGAACCCATTTAGATGATTGAGCATTTGGGCTATCACATAAAATAAATCGCTTTCTAGAATCAATCTCTCTCTTTATTAAACTATCTATTTCTTCATCATCATTAAGACAATTCAAAAAGAACATTAATGGTCTAAAATTTTGTTCTTCCAACAAATTACGTACTTCTCTCACTTTCTCATAATCCTTATTTGAATGAGAAAGAAATACCCAGATATCATTATTGCTACTCATAAAGCTATATCACTTCAAAATTATAGACATATTTCATATTACATGGCCCTGGGGGGATGGATGCTAATCAGCACTCATGGCTTTTTTGTTTTTGCATTTTTCTCAATCATTTTGATGGACTCCAAATAAGCCTGCTCTACTGGCGACAAAGTCTTCACTTGAAACTTTCTGTATTCTGCAAGAGCCTTTTCCATTGCCTCTTCGTGCGAAATAGTTCCTGCTCCAACCAGTAAATCATCTCCATTGGCAGAGAGTATATTGTCCAATTGTCGCACATAGTCCTCCATATACATCGGGCGATGGCGAAGAGCTTGTGTCTCAGCAAAGTCGAAATATCCAGACACAAGATTGTTAAGTATCTTCAACTCATCTGCCGTCAGGTAGTTCTTCGCAATTTTGATGTCGTTTATACAAGGAAGTTCTCCCTTGAATGATGTTAGTCCCATAAAAGGTTTATCTGCGTCGGCACGGTCATAAATCACCTCGGCAGCCGTATGTCCGTGAGTGGCATAGTGCAACTTGTTTTGCACCTTTTTGAAAAACAGACGTGATACATCTGTGCGAGGGTCATAGTCAACACTGGTGGCATAGAGATCAAGCACTTGGCGGTACATTACCTTTTCTGAGGAACGAATATCACGAATACGTTCTAAAAGTTCTTTCCAATAACTGCCACCACCAAGGTTCTTCAGTCGCTCATCATCCATAGTAAATCCTTTGATGATATACTCTGCCAATCGTTCTGTTGCCCATTGACGGAATCTGGTACCTACAATAGATTTCACGCGATATCCTACAGAAATAATAACGTCAAGATTATAAAGTGTGACTTCTTTACTCTGCGTTTTTCCATTTATGGCTCCATGCTGAGTGGTATGTCGGAATTTCCGACATACCTTCCCCTGCTCCAATTCCCCTTCTTTGAAGATATTTGAAATATGCCCTGTTATAGTGGTTCTTCCTTTACAGAACAGCAAAGCAATCTGTTCCTGTGTCAGCCACACAGTATTGTTTTCCAACCTCACGTCAAGTCTTATCTTACCGTCTTCCGATTGGTAAATGATAATCTCACCGTTGTTCTGCTCTTTTTGGTTCTCCATATTATAATAACGTTCTATTTCTGGTTATATTTCTCCAAAATGATAATAATTTTTCATATCACTTGGCAGTTCTGCACGTGGTTCAATGTTCATGGGATATATCCTGAGTTTAGCAGCGTTTTCTGGCTGTACCTGCGGGAAAGCACGTTCAAGAGCCTGCAATCGTTCTTTTTGGACATATTCACTTTTCGATGCATTCTCTGACCAACAGAGGATAAATAAATCTGCTGAGTTGATGTAATCCTGTATCACTTGTGGAAAGACATCACCTGCTTTTAAATATTTGCGGTCAAAGAAATGAGGTACAGAACCAAGTTCCAGACCTTCATGCAGGAACTTCACCTTCGATTCATCCTGATGTGAGTATGAGATAAACACCTTATTATATTTATGTGCAATTATCTCTGGATTCAGTTTCCTTGGCGATTCCACAATCCTTGTTATGAATCTCATCTCGCCAACAGGTATATCATTGACCGTCAGCAATGCCACACAACTCAACTCATCCACATCAATATCCTTTGGAACAAAGTAGTCAAAGCTACACTTTGTGAAATGACCTTGCCAAACAACACTCTTCTTATCCGACATCAACAATGTCTCGCCATAGATGTTCAGTTGCACATCCACCTTGTCACCTTTCTTCAATTTATATTGCAATGGTATATAGTCCCGCCGTTCTGCATCCTTTTGAGATTCTTGTGCCAAAGATTTCACTTTCTCCGTCTCCTCAAAAAGATGGAGATACACTTGCACCAGCATATGTGACTTGGACTTTATTTCAGCTGGGGCAAATATTGAGGCAAACACCTCGTTTTCGATGGTCTGCTTATGAGAAACTTTATGGAGCCATTCCGATGCTTCTTCCACCGATATATCATAATATTGTGCAATTTTATCAACTGACAGTTCTTCAAGTATACCCATTTCTCCTGTGACATTGTAACCATGAAAGTCAACTGCCTCATTTTTACGAAATTGACATGGCTTGGATTCAAATGTTGTTAGAGGGTTCTTGTCTGAATCATTAATCAAGTCCTCAAGGTAATTAAAAGGATATTTTTCAAGCCTAACGCTGCTGCCTCCAAAATCAATACTGCTACTACCAAAATCAATATCCCAATCATTGACATTTCCATTGTCATCAATATCATAACAGTCAGGATCACAGCCTACACTACCAGATGACTCATGAATCATTTCTCCATGACAAGAGTCCCCAATCGTAAACGCCTCCATCCAATCGCTAGCATCAACAATAGTATTATCCAAATCAGGTGAACATATTTCATTCATTTCCGAACTAAGCCATTTGAAGCAATCAGTAATGCTCAATGAGTCTAATGCCATTATTGGAACATCACTTTTAATTTCTTGCAATAAAGACACGTCAGCATCTTTAGTGTAAATCGCTAAGAAAGCATATTTCTTGTTACTAGTATCCTGTTTTATTTTGTTCGCTATTTCATCAACGTTACAAGGTAAAAGGCTCATACCATTTGATATTAGAAATATCCAAGGGCGATAATATGGAATTCCGAGACTTTTATACCGTTCTTTCCACGTTTCAACAAAATCCATAGCTACATATAAAGATTCCATTAATGATGTGTCATCAGTTGTAGTTGTTAGTAACGGTATAACTGCTTGCCAAATTGGAACAGGCTCTTGTATAATACGAATCTCATCCGACAATCTTTCATGCGTTATAAATGCCACTTCAACTCGTTCCCGAGAAACATCAACTGATTCAAGCTCATCAAGGATTCTTTGAATACCTAATGTAACCTCGTCTATTGCCATGTCATTCTTTAGACTGAATGTATCTATAACAAAGACACAAAGACACTTTTGCTCATAATATACAAAATCATCGAATATATTATTCACTTCTTTCATATAATGTTGCATTTTAATTCTGTATCTATATATCTATTCATCAGCGATTAAATTATATGTCTGTATTACCTCTAATCCTGGAGCATCCTTTACGGTGGGTTGTCCCATTCTTGTAGCCAACCACAGATATCGTTTTATACCTTTCTCAACTCGATATGTCCTTGTACCGATTGAAGAATTAAGGGTGACAGAAGTACCATTTTGAACAGCATCCTCTAAATCAGCTTCACCAAGTTCTGTATTCTCTTTCATTGGAGTGTCCATAAACACATCAGGATTAACCAAACTATTCATCAAGGCAGGAGTCTTTGGCTCTGTTTGATAGGAAATATTGTTCCAGAAAACATCTTGGAACACCTCATCATTGACATAACGCTCCAATTCGTCCGGGTCGCTATACATTTTGACCAAGTCTCGAATCATCTCTTCCTGTTGCTCTTTAGGAATTGAGGTTGGTACTCCTTGTTCCAACAAAGGACGCATTTGCTTTACCAGCCTGTTCCGCATAAACTTTGGCATACTACGCATGATGGGTACTATCTGTTTTAACTGATTGATGTTTTCGATGTTTTCTGGACCCATAGTGTCTGGACGTGTATTCGAAAGCAATCGAGCCAATCTCCTATGCTGATCAGACGTTAGCATCACTTTCACAAATGGAGGGAGTTCGTCTTCATTCAAGAAACGTTTTGCCTTTGCGTCATATACTTTTATCTTTATTTTCTTTTTGCGGTCATTATTGATGTTAGCCGTCATGACCAATTCCGCAAGAGTCCACCATGAATTGGCATATATGTCATTGTAATACACCCATACTTCGTCAACCTCTCGAATATGGTCATCAAGCAACCCCACTAACATCCATCTGCGCATCGGTGTATGAGCCTCATAGTCCCCACAAAGCGAACCAGGAGGCAATACTTTTATCTCCACTTCCCCTTGAACTTCAACTTCTTTTCTGAATTGTTCCACCTCCTGACTACAACTGTTACGATAGCTAATCATTACACGTGTCTTATCTCCTTTCTTGCGCTCATGTAATGCAAGAGAATCGACAATCACTTTTTCCATTCTTTCTTTATAACTTGCAAGAGTCTCTATCGATTCTATTTCAAATCTGTCATAATACTCATGGTTTTTCAAATCTTCCAATTGTTTCTTTAACCACTCCAGCACATCCCTTTCTTCTCTTTTCCTATTTCGTTGAGGTGTAATGTTTAATGGAAGTATCTGTGTTCCATCCTCGTAATAACCATCGCTGAACACCAGAATATGGTCAAGAATATTAATGTGAGCCGTTAAAAGTGGATAGACAGTTGATAAAGATAGATTATTAGGGATAGTTGCATCCACAATGGTTGCCATATCACGATACACAGCTTGCATAAAATCGAATTGTGATGATTCCTTCGATTCATACACCCTGACAGAAAGCCCCATCTCCTTTAAAAGACGGATAATCCGATTGAAACTCTCGCTATGCTGTTCGCCTGTAAAAAAAGATACATTCATGACAATATTCATTTTGTTGAAATTGTGTAGCCATCTACACTTACATTAATATCGAAACAAATATTTTTTTGAATTAACTCATTTAATATCTGTTTTACATCATCTATATTTGGTTTAACATTCATTTCTGGATGTTTGGAATAAAAATCTGGCAGATGTGTTTGCCGACTATGTAACCTGTTTTTTAATTCTTCGCATTTGTTTAGTAAATCATATTTGTTCTCTATTGAAATCCAATTCCATTTATTTATTGTTCCTATGTCATCTGGAAGAACTTTTGGTAAGACTGCTTTTGGTAAGATGATTGGAATGATATTCACGACATCGTCGCCTCGATTAATCACTTCAGACAGTTCCTGTCTCACCCAATCTTCCTCTTTTGGATATGTCGAATCAAACATTCTGTCAAACAAATGTTTATCAACAATTAAAAGAAAATCTTTACATAACCTAACTTGCCTACGCAACTCCTTATCCCACCGTCCTTCCCGGAGTGATTTTTTGTCAAAAAAGACAGAATAACCTTTCTTGACTGTAAGCCACTCGTAAAGACTCTCAGCCATTTGTAGCCCGCCTTTTCTCCGATAGCTTATAAATATATCGCAATAATCATTCATTTTCTTTAATATATAGTTTCAATTATCAAAAAACTTTTCAAATGGGTCCAAATAACCAATCCTTTTTATCTTTGAATCAGTCATAAAACCATATGCTTTTAGTAGCGTCAACAGTCCTCTACTTGCATTACGTTCCAAATTTGAAACTACACATTGTTCATGAGATGGTGTGTTGACTTCTAACGTTGTTTTCTTGTTCAACCAAATACATCTTTTACACTGATATGCATCACACAAACTACATATTGGAGCATTCTCTATCTTATATAGTTGAGGATTCTTAAGGCACAACCCCGTGTTGATATTTCCGACTGGTTTCCCATCGCAATAAAACGCAGGGCATACATAGAAGTTCCCGTCGGGTGCTAATGTGATACTCTCTAATCCGGCATTGCAGTTGTTCATTTGATTCAACGTAAACCTATCTGATAGAACATTAATGTTGGGCAACACTCCATCCTGATTGAATCTTGAAACGACAGAATCAGACAATGCTTTAAGCACATCTTTATATTTTGCAAAGTCGTCATCTGTGAACGTCTCGACATCCGTCAAAATGAGATTCAATCGTTTGGCTTTATAGCAGAAATCTATCAGCATTGAATACTTCTCAAATAGTAGTTCTTTTGAAGTACGCAGGATGTATGTAGTATCCGCTTTGACTTCCAAAGATTCTATTCTATCCCAATCGTTGACTACTAGCACGTCTGCGTGTTTTTGATTCAGACTTCCAACGGATGCTATACCTATTTTGTCTATCGTGTCAAGCGCATCAACATATTCTTTGCTTAACTCATAATCCGGATAAACCACCTGCACATACAGATTCTCAATCAATGCATAATGAAGTCCTTTCCGCAAAACATCTATTGGCATAAGTTCGATCTGTGCCTTGGAGTTCTCATAGGCACAATAGGATGGGCAAGTCGCATCTAACAATATAATCAGAAACTTCATCATGACTTTTCCTCCTGATTTAGTTTACGATACAACCTATTCCAATAATAGTTGTTGGCATGAACTCTCGCTTTATGCATCTTGCAGATAGCCGTACTTCGCTGATATATGGTATCAGTATCAGCGGCATCGTAGTTCTCTGCCTGGCACCAACCACATCCTCGAGCCACCTCACAATCAATGCATTCTTGCTTGCTTTGTGCACATCGTTGCAACGAGAGGAATGGGCGTAGTTTGTTCTTGTCTATTCCGTTTTCAATATCTCCAATAATCCAAGGCTCTTTGTTGCGTAGTGAATACTTGGCAAAACGAGAACACGGATAGAACAAGCCTTTTGCATCTACAGCAAGCATTTTGCCTGCGCCACACCAGTTTCGATTGTCCAATTTGCAATCCAATGGGCCTCCAATGTTTTCATTGAAGAATGAGCATTGGTACTCCTCATAATATCCATTGTCGATTATTTCATCAGCCAAAGCAATTAACTGCTTTTCCAAAATCTTATCATCCCCTTCTTTCCACACATTCTCAAACACGCAGTTAATATTAACAATCTTTATACCCAAACCATAAAGATGCAATACACTTTCTTTGATAAATGGCAAGTCTTCGCTGCTGACAGTCACTTTTGTTCCAACATTTGGGAATTGTTCTAACCATAGCGGGATATTCCTTACCACATCATCGTAACTGCCATGCCCGTTGCCTTTATAGACTCTGTTAATATTGTGCTTGGAAGGCGTCCCATCAATCGTAATGCTTATATTCAAATGGCAATGATTCTTGGCGATGAAATCCTGCACCTTATTTTGATGATAATTGAGGCCATTGGTGGTGATATTAATCATGTATGACTTGAGCCATGGGTGATTGCGCCTGCATAACTCACTTTTTATGTAGTCACAAATCTTCTCTATCAAGTCTATCTCCAAGAAAGGTTCCCCTCCCATGAAATCCCAGATAACAGAATCTTCATTGGTGTTTTCGGACAACACCAAATCCACTGCTTTCTTGGCAATATCAAACGACATGGTTTCGTTTGAATTCTTGCCCACAAGATAGCAGTACTTACAAGCCAACTGGCAATCCTTTGTAACGATAAAGGTTACTTGTTTCGCTTCTTCTGTATCATATCTGTCTTTTGACATATTGTATCTTTTTTAGCAGGTTCTGCTTTACTGGTATTTTGGCACGTAGAAGAACATGACATAGAACATGATCTCTGACAAGAACTACCACAGCCAGTACAAGCATTCGAACATGAGGTTCTGCAAGAACTCATGCAACTAGTCCTACATGTATTCCGACAACTTGAACTGCAACTATAATTACAATCCGCAGTTTTTAATGCTTTTGCCACAGCCTCTGTTCTACTTAACAGTATGCCTCCAATGATTGGCAATGCAGCCTTTGCACAGCATTTGAAAAAAGCTCTTCTGTTTAGGTTTTTATCTTCTTTATCCATATTCCTGAATTGTTTACATTGCTAATCTAACACCTAATGCGTCTGCATTCTATTCTGGCATACATGCGCCTCGGAACGTTGGAGTGCATGTTTCCGCCTCGCTTCCACAGCCGCCACCACGGAAAACATTCATATCACCCGTTTCAGGTCCTTTCGGGTCTTTGACATCACTCTTTGAATACACGGCATGTCTGTCAGAACACCATTCCCATACATTGCCAAACATATCCTTCAATCCCCAACCATTGGGCGATTTCATTCTTATTGCATGAGTCGTATGACCTGAATTAACCGCATACCATGCATAATCACCAAGTTTGGTAATGTTTTCGTTCTTTCCATTTGCAGCATACTCCCATTCTGCTTCTGTGGGCAATTTGAACGTCTGACCAGACAGTTCGTTTAATCTTGCAATGAACTTTTGGCAGTCATTCCATGAAAT
Organism: Bacteroidaceae bacterium; assembly: GCA_017466325.1. Taxonomy (GTDB): domain Bacteria; phylum Bacteroidota; class Bacteroidia; order Bacteroidales; family Bacteroidaceae; genus Physcousia. The sequence continues at coordinate 70,877 of JAFTUK010000039.1, forward strand.
CTGCTCTACAGGATAGTTAGGACCGATATGCCTACTGGGGTTGCTACCCATAACTGCTTCCCATATTGACTGCGGGACCTCGGTCTCGCCAATCTTATAGTCGCTCAACGTTACCTTATGCTTTTGTGCCTCTTCATCACCTTCTATACCCATATAAAACTCACCGCCTTTTATCGGAATCATTTTATACGGAATTCCATTGACAAACAGAGTCTCATCATAATATTCCACCTCCACATTTGTTGGGTACTCGACCGTTTCTGATTCGCATTTATCCTTTTCGGACCTGTTTTTAAGCATATAATACACTCCTACTGAAACAAGTGCCAATAAGGTCAAAACCAATATGGCTTTTAAGACATTGGATTTACTGATAGGGAATTCCTTGCCTTTTTCAAACTTAATTTGAACCACATAATTCTTAACTTCATTGAGGGAATGAACTTCAGAGTAGTGTTTGGAAATATCTTGCACCGAAACGAATTCAAGGACATGCTCACCTAATGCAATTTGGGCTTTAGTGAATTCCTTCGCCTTAACATTCGAAATATATCACCATCGACTGATACGGAAACATCAGAATCCGAATAGAAAGTTACTGTTGCACAGTCTTTATCATCCAATTTGGCATTCCTTGGAATACAATGCAGGAAAGACTTTAGTTGCCTGTAAAATTCGTCGAAGTAGTACTTGTTGTATTCGGGGCCATTTTTGGTGGCTATATCTGCGATGTCCGCTGGGAGATTGTCTGGGAATCCATCAACGCCTGACAGCAAAAGAGGAATGATATTCTTCTTCAGCTTGAGTGCGTAGGCAAGTTCTATCCTAAGCCAATCCTTCTTAGGGTCAAAGTCTGGATTAAGTGTCCTGTCAAAGGTGTGTTTGTCCACGACAAGGATGAAATCGACACATTGGTCAATTCTTTTAAGGAGCGTTTCATCGAAATCTCCCTCTCTTAGCGTGTCAATATCAAAGCTAACCGTATAACCGTCATGAACCAGCAAGTCATTCAAGTGCTTTGCTGTTTCAAAACCGCCATCTCTGCGGTAGCTGATGAATATATCGTAGTATTCTGTCATATGATTAATCGCTACTATCGTTTTGTTCCTTCCCTTTTGGGCATTATGTTATCAAACCATTTTATTAAATAGTCATTGGCTGGAAAATCTACACATTTTACATCCTTCTCTTTGTTATCAAAACCAGATGTGAAAAGTATCTTATCTCCTTCCGTAGAAAAACATGAATATTGTACTCCTTCACATGGCATAGAGAAAACAACATCTCCCGTTTCAATCTCCCACACATAAAGCATGTCGTCTGATGATGAAACTAAATACTTGTTGTCTCGTGAACATGCAATTGACTGATTGCCATAACCGCTTACACTTATTCTTAATGAATCGATTTCTTTCCCAGTTTTGACAGACCAAAATCTTATGGTATTATCAAATGCCCTGGTTATTACCATGTCATGAGTCCTATTGAAAATGACATTGCCTATATTGTTCTGATGACCGGATAATTCTATCTCATCCCCATTTTTTCTATCAACGATGTATGCTTTTTTGTACAATGATTTTAGATAAAGTCCACCATAACTATCTCTAATATGCTCATCCATTGTTTCCATTCCATCATCATATTGCTTCATCTCTGTCACGAAGAACAAAGAGTCGCGGTGATTTGCTAATTTATATGGAAGAGTCGAATCGTAATGTTGCAGAACTAAACGACCATCCCGGCCTCCAAAAGCAACAATGTTTGCGATTGGGTTTATTGCTATGACTTGTGTCCCTGTACCTCCATTATATGGTATGATTTGACCATCCTCTTTAATAACAAGAGGTCCTTTTTTATATTCTATATATAGCATGTCATAGGTATTCGGAAGATAAATACATCCATGCGTACTGACATAATCATCTTGGGTGAAATCAACATGTTTTAGTTGTTTGCCTTCTACAGAATACTCTTTCACATGTCCGTTAAGTATATCCGTTCTCCCATATATTAGGAATCTTGAGTTATCAAATGTAAACTCCATGTGTCCAATAGACTCACCAGACTCTGTCCTAATTGTTGTTTTAAGTTCCTTCTCTTTATAGACAAAAATGACGCCATCCTTTTCTGAAAGAGCCCATGTGCCATCTGGGCTTAAAATGGTATTACCACTATAAAAAGAAGGAATTGTTTCCTCGTTTCTCTTACCGACATTCGCTCCAGTTGAAATAGAACTATAAGTTTTATAACACGATTTCACGACAATTGGATTCTTTTTGTCATATGTATCAAAGAAAGTATTTACATCATCACTTGACCAAATATCAAGGACATCGGATTTTAAAGGATATTCCCTTATCAATTGTCCGTTTAAAGTGCTCCAGACACGAACCGTTTGGTCATTTGAGCATGTTGCAATCATACTTCCATCAGAGTTAAATCCCATATCACAAACCTGTCCATTATGAGCAACAATTTTGTCGTATTCAGTGTCATAATTATAAGCGAAATACAGATTTCTTAAAATTATGAAAGTGTGACTTCTGATTTTGTCGTTATATTTAGAGTTAAGATTATCTATAATATGCCTTAGATTTGTTGCAGCATCTATTAGTTGCCCGTTGGAAACGAGATTATTCACATTTATCAAAACGGCTTCTGCTTCAGCATTTTCAGCCTTATCACGTTGTTCTTGTATCTTAGCATTTTGATAATAGAAGAAACCAATAATTACAAGAGCAATTAGAATGATACCTGATAACACTGACACCCGCTTTCGGTTCTTCTTAGCTTGTTCTCTCAATTTCTCTTCTTCACGTCTTTTTGCTTCTGCTGCGAGATATAGTTCTTTCCTTTTGGCAATAATCGGGCACAAGGAATCATGAACTATTTCAACGTAATCCTCGCCATCGACCTTGGAAATCTTGATGATGCGCTTATCGCTTAATATCTCTTTGTATTTTGCATCGAAGTCAAGATGGGACAGTTCGGAAGATTTACGTCTTACACGCTTTCCATTGCTATCGACTAATGCAAAAATGGCGGTTTCGATATCTTCGCGGATTGATTCTGGTTGGCTATTGACTTCTTTTTGAGACAATTCGTTAACAATGGCGGAAAGAGCTTCATCATAGAACTTTTCGAGAATCTTGTTGAGCGAATCATCAATGCCGTTGGCATCTATGTCGGAAAAGTAATTGATGTCCTTCTCCCATGAATCGCAGACAACGGACAGGAGGAGGGCGGGAATAACAGGTAGATTCTCTGCAATTGTCTTTTCTGGTTCACGGGAATACTGCTGAACGAAATAGCGCAAGACCTGCTCGACCTTGGTCTCTTCAAAGCGCTGCTGCTGGGTCATCACCTTCTTGGCACCTTCATACGTCAGGGCCTTCAGACAATAGCGGTTGTCTTTCAGACTGGGGATGAAGCATTTCTGCATGCCCCAGTAGTCCAGTTCGCCATTGAACTCTTTGCGGAGAGAAAATACGCCTTTGAAGTCCTTTTCTTCCCTGATGGCAGGGAAGGCGGCTTTATTACCAATTATCGACCGGACCTTCTGGATAATCTCATCGGGACAACTATCCGATGAAACATCCTCCAACCAATCGAAGAACTTCTTGGTCCAGACGATGGAGCCAGGCAGGTTGAAGACTTCCTCAAACTGATCGAAGACAAACACAGGCGTAAAGGTCAAACCCATTGCCTGCGGCTTGTAGTTCCTCAGTTTCCACCATGAGTATTTGCTCAGCTCTTGTTGAAGTGCTGACTGGCAATCTGTGTCTTGGAAATCTGTGGAACAGAGTTTGTATTCAATGTTGATGCCCTTGTTCTTTTCGTTGTAGTCAGCGATGCTGTCTTTGATGCATCGGTCAATGATAGTGTCAAAATTGTCTGGCGTACGTTCATAGTCATCACTCATAAACGTAATCGCGATGGGGAAGAACATGTTTCGCCTGAGCAAGGGGAACACGCCCGCATTCAGCAGGGAGGTCTTGCCTTCGCCTGACTCCGCATAGCAAACCGTATAGTCGTTGCGCACTATCAGGCGGAAGAGTTCCTGCGACTCCTCCGTGCGGCCTTTGAAGCGGTAGGCATCGGCCTCGGTATAGGGTTGTAGTCCTAAGAAAGTATTCTCTGCCATAGCTTTACCACTTTATCTTTTCAAAAACACTGTAGTCTTTCTCGTCAAACAAAATCATATCGATGCCATTAAAAAGCGTATTGGGCAGGACGCCAAAACTAGCCACCTGCTCCACATATCCCTCTGTGATAGCAACACCATTATACGAGGAGCCCTTAATAATGACAGGAGCGGAAAAGTCTTTCAGTTGAATAGTACTGTCTTGCTTGCTGCATTCAGCCAACCAGTCGCGTGCTTTTATGGTTTCGTCCTTCAGGCTTGACGTGTTGGTCAATTTCTGCATCCAGTTACCTGTGATGATGGGCATGAAGTGGGCGGAGTGCCTGATACCATTCTCTATCCGTTCCCAATACTTCTGGCCGGGAGTAATCTCGCCCTTGCCTCTATCATCAAACCAAGCCTTGACATTCATGTTCTTCAATGCCTCGAATATCGCAGTGGCAATCTGCCGGTCTTCGCTGGCATAGGAAATGAAGACATCGAAATGCTCCTCAGCGTCAATCATGCTGCTGCGCTCTTCTGCCTCTCGCTTCAAATCCTCTTGCAAAAGTTTAGTGGCATCCACAAGTATCTCCTTCACCTGCTCATCAGCAGAAAAATTCTTCTTTTTCAGGAAATTCTCGAAACTGTCCTCCGGCTTTTCCTTGTTAATCCAGTACCCCTGCGTCGTCTTCAAATTGCTATTGCGTCCCGTCTGGGTTGGTTGCCAAAGGAAACGGAAGAGCCAGTTGGGAAGATTGCAGCCAAGAACAAACAGTTTCTTCTCGTTCTCCTTCAGGAAGTCCGTCAATCCTGTAGCACCGTACTCCTTATGATTATGAGACAATAGGAATGTCAACAGCAAATCCTCATCCGACACCCACTTGGAGCCGTCTTTCGCTTGACCGAAGATGTGATAGACACACCTCGTTGGTAACGTGCTGTTCTCCTTGTTGAGTCGGTACCATATAGACTTATAACTCTCTATCCGGCCCTTCAACTGTTGCTCAATAATGTCGAAGCAAATGGTGGTAATGATGATGGGGAAGTTGAACGTCACAAGAAAGTCGAGCACCTCGTCCTTCAGTTTGATACACGAAGCGTTCCTACTAACAAAATCCATGAAATCATCCAGGAAACGCCCCTGCTCGTTATAATACTGTGACAGAAGCGAAAGGCCATAATAGCCCCGATCCTTCATGGATGTGAGCGCAGCATTATCCACCGCCACATGAGGATACTTCCTCTGGAACTCATTGAGGATAAACTCCTGGAAAGGAATCTCCTTGTCCATATCTTTTTCTTTATAGACAATTGTGTCCTCACCGATGACGGGGATAATGGAGTTCCTTTTCTTTACCAAGTCACTGATAATGATTCTCCTTACTTTTTCTTGTGACATATCTTGCTCCATAACCACTTAACTATTTGAAATTCAGCCTTCCCAAATCTCTTCTATAAAGTCATTGCCTTATACTAAATGCTAAAATGGAATTCAGACGTATAGAATACACACGTATACTTTTCTATTACGCATTATACCATCTAAACAATTCAAGTATTCGTAGATTTGAATGGCATCCTACTCCACACTTATACTACTTCCACTAACAATTATTTTTCTTTCTAAAGGAGCTGTTACTAAGGCATTAATATACTCATCTACATCAGAACCTGGACAGTCCACTTCTTCTGGTAAATCCTTATTTCCCATTTGGCTATATATAGAAATAATGTATGGTTTATCTTTGTCATGACGTGTCAGCATTACATTAGTTACGTTCAATAGATGCTCAAAAGTATAGGTTGAATTTTCGTCAACTTCTACATCCTGTTTTATCAGGTATTTCAGACGCAAGTATACTGTTTCTTCGTTATTATAGTTATATGATATATCATATTTCCATGATTCTGTATTAAAGTCATAGACTTCATCATCCATCTCCCAAATATCATCATTCCTCATAGATTCTTCTACTATAATTTCATGTTCTCCGTCTGCATCAGTATAATATAACACAGGAGTCACAAACTTCAACAAATCATCCGACCACCTAGCATTTCCACTAATAGACATTGTCATATTGTGTTCATACACTGGAGGATCAGGCTCACAACTGCAACAAAGCACTAACAAAAATGTAAAAAGCATCAAGTTTTTCATAGTGATTCTAAATATCTATTAAACATTAATTTTAATCAAAACATATACCATTTATAGTATCTCATACCCAAAAGCCAATTGCTTTTAACAGTCGTTGGATTGCAGGTTTTTTCTCCAGTAGATTAAACGACATAGTATCTTCGTGTTGGATGTATTTGACAACTAATTATAATCGTATTAATTCAGACTTCTATACCTCTTCCAAAAAGTCATGTCCTATACAGAACTGAAATTCACGTGTATATTGGATGTTTGTACGCTAGCCATGCATGACACAGAACAAAATATACTCCTTCATGAAGAATAATTATTTATATTATTAATAAAAGCATGAACCACACTATAATAGATATTATGGAACAGACAAACAACACTGAAATGAATTTCGGTTTTATTAACACTTGCCCTCCTTTTCTTTTACAAATAAAGTTAATAAGCCACAAGAATATAACTATAAAAATAGCGAATATACCAGTAAGCAATGACATACCGAAGATTCCGACCCACTCACTAGGAGTCAATTTTTTAATTGACTCTTTTTGTGGACTATGTTCAATTGTTTTTGTTCCTACAAGTGCATTAATTTGTTCTCTTAATGCCGAGATATTAATATCAGTAATGCGCAAATCATTTTGCAAAGTCGCTTTTGTCTTCTCGTGCTCAAGTAGATCTTGTTCAATCTCGGCTTTTCTATTCTCTAAAGTGACTAATTTTGTTTTCAGTTCTAGGATCTGCGCATTCTTTTCTTGCAACGAAATCTCCTCCAAACGACGCCGTTCTGCCTCTTGTTTTTCTAATTCTTTTTGTTCATTTTCAGCCTTTATAAACTGCAGAATAGATGTCAGCAACTTCTGAAGAGCCTTATCTTTATTTTTGGGGTACTCTATAAAATCTAGGTTTGCTATATAAATGATGACCGATTCATTATACGCAGAATCATCATAACGAAACGGTATTATCTTTTTCTTATATGCGCGTGCTGTAGCTATTTCGCTACTAGTCCAAGGCGACTTATTAGATTGTTCCGATGATATGAAAAGAAATATTCTTGATTCCTTAATATTTTTCGCTATCAAACCCGCAAACTCGTCTCCAGAATAAATGCCAGTTTCATCAAACCAATAACTAATTCCATTTGTATCAAACAGGCCTCTTATTCCACTAACTATATTTCCTGGAATTATATTTTCGTTCGCATCTACATAATCCTTTCGCGAATAACTTATAAAAACATCGTATTTCATCATTCAATTTCTTTTATTTCTTCCATGAAGTCGTGTTTCATACAGAACAACAATTCTCTTGTATATTCTTCAAGTAGCCCTTTGTAATAGGTTACGTCACGATGGTTTGTTTTGGTAATACGTTCCCACAGCGTGCGTTGTTGGGCATTATGATGAGCTTCTGCTATTATCTCTCTATCATCGAAGGTAAGTTTCTCGCGTAGTTCTTTGTTATTAAGGATGTCATCAATTGATCTACAATCATCAGGAGCAATTTCTTTCCAGAGATCCCCCAAGAACTTGCGATATTCCGCTTCTATCCGCAATGGTAGTTCCAAATCATAATCTCCAATAAATTCAGGTTGATCAACGACGGCTTCTTTAACAAGTCCTCCAAAGTTGGTTGCCAGGAGAGAATTTGCTTTTTCAATGCAAATTCTCTCTAAGCGTTCACGATTCATATTCTTTTGCTTATTTTGTGTTCTGTAAAACAATATTGTGTTTTACAGAACACCATTTTCTAACATTGTTTATCTCTCAGCAGAGAATATCTGCGTAACAAAAATAAGAGCAAAGAGTTCAGAAATCAGTTTCCTGATAACTTCCAATTGCTCATCAGAACACATTTCCTCAAGTGTGGCAAGAAGTTCCAAGACTTTCTTAGATTGCTGGATTTTTTCTTCCTGAGTAATGATGTTATCCTCGAGCATCGCTTTAATAGAAGGATTGTTCTCTAGAAGATCCTCAATATTAATTATATTGTTTTCTAAAATAAGTTTTGTCATAATTAGGAATGTTATAAATATTATGAATTAGTTAATTCAATTGATGACCATATGTTGAGCAGAATTTCTGTCCTTTCTTTAAGTTTTCACCACAATAAGGGCATTTCATATTTCTCTTGGCTTCATCAAATTCACCACTTTTCTTTATTTCTTCAAAATTTTTCTTGGCTTCTTTTACCATTTCTTTTACGTTGCTGTTTTCAACAACATTCTTAATGGTCTCTTTCATTTCATCAGATTCTTCAAAATCAAAAGAACCTTTTGCGCCCATTACTTCTGTAAGGAGTTTAAGATATAAAATTGCAGAAACATATATCAGAATGTATCCAATACATGCCATTAATGCAACAGCCAGAACATTTGCAAATGGAAGGAATGTTAAAATTGCAGCACCCAGATATGCTATAATATAAGTGCCAATATTTGTTGCAATATTTGTGAGCATGGCAGATGCAATGAACTTGATAACATTTTCTTTCATGGATATCCCTAACTCTTGATTGATTTTAACATAGGTACCCCATACTAAGCCTGTTTGTGTCAACATTGAAATAATTCCACCGATACCAGGAATTAAAACTGTGCTTGAAGCAACAGCTGCATAAATGGCAAATTTGTTAATGACATCTTCAATTGACTCTAATTTTGTTCCCTTGATAGAACCTTTTGCTGCACTTTCTAATTCTTTAAATGCTGCTAATAATAAGATTTTTACATGCATAGTTGTTTGTTTGTTGTATGTGATAGAAATTATTTGAGATTGCCACAAAATGGGCAGTAATTATTTGTGTTCGGAACTTGTTTGCCACATGTTTTACAGCGTATGTTGTTCGATATGTTCAAAAGGCCCTTAGCCTTTGAATATTCTGTAGTTTTACCCCATTTTTGAATTTCGCGAATTCTGACTGCTGAATATGGATGTGTACGATACATTATGCCATACATCTGTACAGCCCTATTCCAAATACCCTTGTCATTGTAAATTTCCTCAAATTTATCTGCTTGCTCTATCAATTCATTGATATTTATATTTGCAGTAAGTTTCTTGGAACCGCCAGATAATCTGGTTTGTACACGTGTAACCACATCTGGTGACGTAACCGTTGCTGCGATTCTGTCGCAACTGAGTTCGCTCTTTCGTTCCCAATAAAACAAGGCCAACAAGAATGGTTCTGAAAGGCCAAAAGGTAATAACGTCTCATATCCACGTTCTAATACAAGTCGTGCGATACTATGATATAAAGAATGTTGGCAAATGATATGTCCACATTCATGAGCAATGACAGCATCAATTTCGTCATCCTCAAGCATCTCTATCAAACCAGATGTAACACATATAAATTTATATGTTTCACCAAATGTCCAGGCATTGGGTCGAGGATCCATTGAAAGGTAAAATTCAGGTTCATCAATTTCAAGTTTGTCACAGATTGGCGGCAAATGTTTATATATATGGGGTAATTGTGTAGGAGAAAGTTTGATACATGCTCCTAAATTTTGCCCATAAAACATCTTTTCGTAGCCATACTCTAAAAAAGTTTTAGATATTCTGGTAACACCTGGGATTTTTTTTAATGCGCGAAGAGCCGCCGCGTCTTCTGGATGAATAAATTCCGCAGTTTTAATCATTGCGATTATCCTTTATATAAGTCTTCCAGTTTTAATTCACATCCACATACATGGCAAAATACTTGATGTTTGGCGACTGGTGTTTTGATACCTTTGTGCCAACATTGCGAACAATAATATGTCTCTTGGGCATTGCGTATGCGAGCCAACAGATCTTTATATAAGTCTGTTTCTTCTCGCTTAATTAGATCATAACCGAGTTTCATCATTAATTTTATGGTTCGCATTGCCATTTTGCGGTCATATTCCTTTTCCTTTTCTGGTAGCTCGGAATATGGTACCATGCAGGGCGTTTCTTTCTTGTTTTCGTCACGGACGGGGCCATAGGTCCATCCTTCTTCTTGACGGTCAATTGCCCAAATGTCATGGGCGTTTTCTGCAATGGCTTCACGCAGTTCCTTCAAATCTTCTGGCAACGCTACATCTGAAAGGTCAATGGGGTTGGGATTGTAAGTTTTCATGTTATTAGGTGTTATTGTTATTATATAGTTTTTTGAGTCGTTCCAGGCATCTGTGAATTGTTTGATAGAATAGGTGTTTGTGTGAGACGGAGAATTCGGGTCATAAACTGTTATGGTTTGATGGGTAGAACAGAATGATGTGACAACAACAGCATGGTCAGCTTTTTCCCCGACACGAATGTCTTCGGTTTTTTCTTCTGCGGTGTTGTTTAGCAGTTCGCCACCATCAAGGGCAACAATTACATGCTTTCCTTCATTAATGGCTTGTGTTATATCTGAGATAGTGCCCATATAATGGCGTTTCACCTGTAACCCCATATTCTCACAATGCCTTCCTATATTATATATGCAGGTCCCTGTTTCTTTCAACCACCCATGCCGGATAGAATCTTTGAGAAGTTCATGGGCATCATACTCAATGCCGCATCTGTCTAAAACATACTTCTCGCATTCAAAACTACATGAGTTGCTTTCCTTGCTTGTCGCAACCATTGTCTTGAGTGGTAATGAGGCGTTTATTAGGGGAAAGCGGCCAAGTTCGGTGTCTACTGATTGAGAAATATGCAATAATTCTCTCAATTTGGCATCCTCGGGAAGCATGTCAAATATCAGTTTGCTTTCCTGTACAGTAGCGTTGCCGTCAAGGAATGCTGCCAGAGTCTCTGCCGAGACGTTAATTGCTGAGTTCTTTTTCATATCTCTCTATCTCTTTCATTGCGACCTCTGTCAAAGCCGCTATGGCACGCTTCTTGATGTTATACAGATTGTCCACATTTGTTCCTAACTCCTGTGCCACAGTTTTTGCATCAACGTCTTGCAAAAGCAGTCTTCGAATAACGTAGATATATCGGCTGTTTGTAATCATTGACAACATACGCTCTATATCCATTCTTGCCGTCAGTTGCGTTTCTGTATTGTACGTTTCATTTTGAAGGGCAATATTTAAAGGAATACGATAGGGGGCACTATCTATCATGTTGTCGCGCTTCGCTATGAAATAACGTATTGCGATGACCTTTATCCACTGATATAGCGAACTGCGACCTTGGAACTGCTTCAAACGATAGGCATCGTTCTCCATGAGATGGAGGTAGAATTCGTTCACTAATTCATCATAGTTCACTTCGTATGAGAAAACGTGACGAATGATACTTAGGAAAAGCGGACGGCAACTTCCAAAGAAGAAATTTGCCGTCACTTGTTCGTTACGGGCAATGAGTGCTTCTATAATCAGTTGGTCGGTCATCTGTAGTTAGAATGTCTTGAACAGCTCTTCCAGTTTTTCTATCTCTTTTATAAATTTCTCAGTGGTGTCATTCTTGTCTTCTTCACCATTGCTTGTCTTGTTGAGCGATAAGAGCCACTTTAATTGTTCCAGCTTATCTTTTATCTTAATTTTGTATTTCTCTTTTTCTGCAGTTTCAATCTCCAAGGTTATCACTTTTTCTTTAATCTTGATGTCTCTGGTAATGATATCTTCAATCAACTTCCGTTTTAAAGCGGATAGAGCCTTGGCTTCCTCTATCTTATAGACGATTTTTTGTTCTCTTATTTGATATTCTTTGTAGGCTAATATTGTCGCAAAAGAAGGTAAGGCTATGATAACCAGTAATATATATGTGATTTCTATCTGTTTGAGTAGTAGAAGAGATACGCCAACACCAACGCTCATCCCTATGACAGCCGCGATAAATAAAGAGACAAGGCTACAACGCAAAGAATGTTTTTTGTCTTTCTCGAGTTGTTCTTCTGGAATTTTCAATTCGGTAATTTGGCTTAGGACTTCTGGTGTCCCCATTTTAAGATTTTCCATATTTGTCAATATTATAATTTATGATTAAAGGTATAGATTTGACTATTACTTCGTCATATTCATTTGCTTTGCGTCCACTGGCATCAGTCTTTAGTTCGCTAAAAGGCCTAATGTCGTAATGTATAAATCGGTTCCTGAATTCTTTCTTCTTGGTTCTATCGGCACTAATTATTTCATCTTCATCTTTGTGAACTGGGCGGTAACCAAGCAACAACTCCTCAACATTCCAACGGTTGTGCTCTATTTCGGAAAGTAGCGCAACTTGCTCCTCTGTAAGTTCTTCAATCTTACTCGGAGTGTTTGTGTTCCATTTTATTCCAATGCATCGTAGTTTTGTTGGGATTGAAGCTGCTGCAAATATATTTGACCATCGTTTTGAAACGGCCGTGTTGTCCCAAATGCAATCAGCTTTGACTTGGTCAATTAATGATGCTAAGTTGCCATATGTGAAAAAATGGTCATAGACATAACCTATCCTTTTGCAAATTTCCATGGAAGAATACATCTGCACGTCATAGCAATCCGTAACCATGCCGAATGGCTTTAATTTTTTGTATAGCAGATTGTTTTTGTGATTTTCATCAAATCCGTTTCCATTCAGCGTAGCCACCATGGTAGAAGTTTTTCGCTGTTGAACAAGGATGGGAATCTCTTTCTCGTAGTATGCTTTGGGCAGGCTCATTGCTGAGCGCAATGATATATGTGTGATATTTAGGCAGACGGCAACAGTCAATACCGCATCTGGATCTGATGCATATTTTTCCAACCGCTGTTGGATAATAGGGTTGTGGTCATAACCATTGATAAATTCCCATTCAATATCAATGAAATTTTCGTCAGGATCGCCTTTCGGAACGAGATGTTTATACTCATCTGCTATATGGAACTCTTTTCTGAATCTGTATTCTTCATGTTTATCTATATGCTCCTTGCCTTCTGGCAGATTTAATTCTGCATTTAACCATGCATCTGCATCAATGAATGTGGAATGTGACACTTTGAAGAGTTCTCCGCACTTTTGCTTGAACTCATTCATTTCTGTTTTACAGTTGCTGTCAATGAGAGTAATTTTTGTCTTTTTCTTCTTATAGTTTGGAAAGTGTGCTATGTGTGCAGCTTGTAAAGCCATAGCTTGTCCCATTTTTGACATGCCAATGATGATGAAGTGTACAAATCGCTCACTTTCTGTGGATGTTATTGGCGTATGATCTAAAGGTTGATATTCAATGCTGTCTTCCTTGCTGTTTCCAACCACTAAAACCTTACGTGCCCAAAAGTCGTAGAAATTAAATGGGTGAAAGTCTATTTGACTGGTAATCTCAGGATTGAGATCTGCATATTGGAATATATGATATGTGGTTTTATAGTTAAACAGCACATGACAAATGATACGTCCAGGTGTATTCGTTGCTTTTCGTAGTTCTGCAATTAGTTTCAGACATCGTACATTTAGTGAGTCATGGAAACTTTCAATATCATCAAATTCGGATGTGTCTCCTAAAACATAGACTTCCTTTGCGTAGGCAACATTTATTTTATCCAAGTATGTAGTAGAATCTCTTTGTCCATAATTAACAATAATTCTATTCTTGTCTTTCTTGTTTTTAAGAGCGGCCCATAGACAATTCCTCATCTGCTCTACATCCGTAGACGTCATGACCACGATAGACTCTTTTGTTCTTTCGCACAGTTGGTTGACTATTCCATATACCATCTGGTCTGAACCAATTATTACTATATGGCCTTTTAATTTGTAATAGCTAAATCCGGCACGCCATTTATCTGCCATTCGTTCAAAACTGTTTGTAATGGTTGAAATGAGAATTCCAGACAAGAAGATAGACCCAAGTGTACTTATTATCAGGCCTATCCATCTTAAGGTTGATATGACGCTGGCATCGGGAATGTTAGCATGTTCCTTGGAAGCTGATTTTATGGCTGTTTCGCCGATAGACATTTGGTTTCCTGAGTCTGCAAAATAATAATACAGTTGCCAGAATCTTTGGTTTACTTCAGGCTTGCCTAAATGTTGAAGATGCTTGTCAAATATGATATTTATTATTGAGGCAGATAGCAGGAAAACTACACATGCGAGAACAACAACAAATGCTATTTTTTGCAGTAATCCCTTATTTAACCATCTGTCAACAATCTGATGTAAGTGTAATCTCATTATGTTGTAGTCTGATTGTTTATGCTTATGTCCAATTTGACTTATTTTATCAGTTTTCAGTGGTGCCTATTACAGAATATGGCAGTCATTATGCCCAAAGGCTGTGCTTGGTATTATTATCCGTAGGCAAAAGTACTAAAAAATGTTTAAAAGTGTGTTAAATTGCACGAATAATTTTGTTAGTGTACTTAATAGCATGTACTTGTACTTCTTTCGTTTATTTGTGACTTATAGACAGAGTCTCTATTTTGCTCTTGTTCAGTCTTTCTAGTATATAAATTGTCGTTCAAATTACTTATGTTTGGCATAAGAAGTAAACCTTTTTCTGCTATCGCTCGCTCAAATAAATTTTGATTTTCTCTCGCTTATCCGTATCTCTGAGGCTTCGCCTCTAAGATACTCACTTTCAGATTTTCTCAAATATATTTGGAAAATCGTTCGCTTATTCGTACTTTTGTTCTCGCATTTGGTTCCCGAGGGCTGTGAGGCCCCAGGGCTAAGATGGGAATGCAGTGAGAATCTGCGACATTACCCGATGCTGTGAGTCCATTGTTTGGGCAGTGCATATACCTTATATATAATATATGGGGTGAGGCCACTGGAAGATGCGTATTCCGGGAAGGCGTGCTGCCAATAGGACAAAGTCAGAAGACCTGCCAATGCCAGCGTAAGAAAGTGTCTGCGGGATGACGGACACGGAAATCATGCTGAAAAGGAATATAATGTTAAACCGTGCGTTGAAGGTGCGTACACGGCATGCCGTGTCCCTGCCGGCAGGCACGAAAGCAATTTTAATCAGTTATGAGAAGAAACTATCTGCTTCTGACTCCTGTGGCATTGATGTTCATTGCCACGATGAATAGCAGTGCCCAGGAGTCGCTTTCCGATGGCAAAAACATCGGTATCCATCGTGTTTATGACTATAGTCCTGCACCGGGGCAGTTCCTGAACACAATGCCCGAATATGAGGAGGGTGACACAAAAGAGTCGATGCGCCAGAAGGCGGAGGACCTGTTGCGCGAGGGCGGAACGGTGTCGCTTGGTGCATTCGGCGGTTATATGGTGTTCGGCTTTGACCACATGGTGGAGAACCGCCTGGGACTTTATGACCTGCAGATACTGGGCAATTCATATCTTGCCGAAGGAACGGATGCAAGGCAGGGAGGTTCCAGCGAACCGGCGTTGGTGTTTGTGAGCCACGATGACAATGGCAACGGTCGGCCCGACGACAAGTGGTATGAACTGGCCGGTAGCGAGTATGGCAAGACCGGCACATGGGCCAATTACACGGTGACATATCACATTACTCCGCAGGATCATACGCCAACTCCTGCCCCTAATTCCCCTGTGACGGACGATACATATATCCGTTGGACGGACAGCGAGGGAAAGGAGGGTTATCTGGCTATGAATGCTTACCACCGGCAGAACTATTGGCCCCAGTGGCAGAAGGGGGAGCAGACGCTGACTTTCACGGGTGTACGCCTTGCACCTAACACCGTGGACAAAAACGGCGACGGTTCTTATTTCCTTCAGAAAAACTACGCATGGGGGTATGCCGACAACCAGCCCAACGACAGCACTTCAAGCAAACTGGACCTTGAGTGGGCGGTGGACGAGGATGGCAACCCTGCCAATCTGAGCGGCATACACTTTGTGAAGGTGCAGACGGCAGTCCTGCAGAGCAACGGCTGGATAGGGGAGAGCAGTACCGAGGTGGCCGGAGCCGTGGACCTGCATCTTGCCGGCAGTGCCACTCCCTCCATGGCCGGGAACCTGAGGGTGCTTACGTTTGAGGACGAGGACTACAAGGGAGAGCAAGCCGACTATTGGTCTTCTTTGGTAGACGATACTCAATACGGAGGCAAACTCCTCTATGGCGAAGGCGGTACTGGCGTATATTCCGAGGCAGAGGCATACGGATGGTATGACGAGGGAAATACGTTCCTTTCTTCCACGCTGAACAACAGTTGGGGTTCATGGGCCTACTGGAACGGAGGCATTGCCGTGTCGGATTATGTGGACTCCAATCTGGACGGTGTGCCGTACACAGAGCAACTGGCCATCTTCCGCAAGGACGTTGAAGCTGGTCGTGGTGGCGGTGGGCATAACGCATCGGACCGCTTTGCCGTGATAAACGGTGTGGACAATACCTTTGCCAACGGTGGAACGGACTCACGTGCCGTACTGACTTTTGGCGACGGACAGCCAAGGACCATAGACCATGCCTATGTGGCTCCCACAACATATTTCCTGAGCAACATGCTTAATGGCAGTTCTTTCTGTTCGGCCGCCACCGAGGATACCTTTGTGGACCTTCTTGCCGAAGGCTTTGACGCCCAGGGGCAGAAGACCGGTACGGCCACCTTGCGGTTGGTGGACGGCCTGCGCCATGTGCAGGGGTGGACATGGTTCGACCTTTCCGCACTGGGCAAGGTAAGCATGGTGAAGTTCAACTTCTCCGTTTCCGATGACCAGAAAGGCGCTTACGGAGTCAATCCCCCCACCTACGTGGCCATTGACGACATTGCCGTGCGCATGGACGGAACAAGTACAGGTATACAATCCCTCCCCGTAGTATCTGGAGGCATGCATAGCGAAAAGACGTACGACCTCACCGGCCGTGAACTCCGCTCCGTCCGCAAGGGACAGATTGTCATCGTGGGTGGCAGGAAGGTGGTGTATTAGAGAAACTCACCCCCGAGACTTAGAAGTAATAACAAGAGGTATCCCTGTCGCCGAGCCATGCGTCTGGGATGCCTTTTTTCGTTTCATACATAAAAGGTGGCATTTCATACAACGTGCTTCGAAATTCTTTTTCATGTGGTTAAAGCGGTCTATCTTTGCATCGTAAAACAAACGAAGGAGCAAAAAGATTAAGTTTAACCCTATAAAAAGTTTTAAGTTATGAAGAAGTTATTTTGTGCCCTCCTCACCTGTGTATGTCTCAATGCAAGTGCAGCAACCGATTTCGACAAGTGGTTCGGAATCCTGAAGCAAGATCCAGTCGGTACCACCTATGGCATCACTTCCAAGAAGGACGGAAGTTTCGTGGTGAAGACTCCCATCAAGACCTTTGAAGTGAAGAAGACAGCCAAGAACACCTACGAGGTCCTGGGTATGACCGTTGGTGTGAAGAAAAACTATTCACACACCTACACCTTCACCACCCCCCTGGGCACATGGAAGGTGAACACCCGCAAGGCCACGGTGACCAAGACGGAGAAGTGAAAACTCCAAGAGACAGAGCCATATCTGTAAATGTTTGTCCGCCACACCTGGAATTCATTTTCCGGGTGTGGCGGTGTGATGTTGGTGCTTTTTAGGAATTGAGGGTGAGAAGCAAATATTTTATTGCAATAACCAATTAATAGCTTGGACACAATTAATAGTATGTCCATCTTGTTCAATGGTACGCTCTTCTCCGTCCATCATGATTAGGGTGAGTTTGTCGCACTTGGTAGATGCAGCCCCTTTAAGCAGACCACCTATCTCACGGTTATATAGTTTGGTTGTAGGATTTTTGAAGTCGTATGTTACTTGTACCAACTCCTCCACATGTCCCATTCTGGTACGAACAAAATCTACCTCGTAGGCTTTGTGCTTGCGCAGATAGAACAGTTGCTCTATTTCGCTATTCATTCTTCGCATCAGTTCTATGGCAATCACATTCTCCAGTCTCCATCCTAAATTGGGAGTTTGCAGAAAGTCCTCGTGGTTGCTAATAAAGGCAGGGTCTATGGCATAGCATTTGCGCTGTGATTGTTTTTCCGCGCTTTTGAAAGTGTAGACAGGTAACAGGCGAAACAGATAGGCTTCCTGCAGATAGTGAATATACTTTTTGGCAGTATGCAGGGAACCCAACTCAAATTGTTTTTGTATTTGGGCATATGATATCTCTTGGCAGAACAAATCCAGCATGCAGTTTGCTATATCTGCCAATGTCTTATCGTGCTTTACCTTATATCGTTTGCTGATATCCTTGTGGATAATGGCTTTGAACAGGGACAAAGTGTAAGTATATGTGTTACTCAGTTTTTGCAGTTCCGGGAAACCTCCTTGTCTCAGGTATTCTTCGAGTGCAGTATACCTGAAAGCCTTGGCCTTGGTTGATAGTGACAATGTGTCTATTTGACGCATTGTGCAATATTCCTGAAACGAAAAGGGAAATAATTCAATTTGGTTGTATCTGCCTGTCAGGTGTGTTGCCAGTTCTCCCGAAAGCAAATTGGCATTGCTGCCAGTCATGACAATGCGCAAACCTTGGCGCAACAGGCGGTTGACAAACAGAGGCCATTGTGATATATTCTGTATTTCATCGAATAGTACGTGTGTGATGTCACCGTATATTTTGTACAGGGCATCCAGAACATCGTTCAATTGCTCTGTCTTTAACCCTGCCAATTGTTCGTCATCAAAGTTTACGTATCCAAAAGAAACTCCGCTCTCCTTCAGCATCTTCATGCATAGGGTTGATTTTCCACTACGCCTCACGCCTATCACAACCTGTGCCAGATTGCTTTGCAGGTCAAAGAGTTTTTCTTCCACACGAGTGCACAAATCGTTCGTGTTCAAACTGGCGATTTCCTCCCTTTGGTCATGAAGTATCTGTTTTATGTCCATAACTGATTGATTTTGCACTACAAAGGTGGTATTTATTTTTTAATTACGCAATACTTCAGTGCACGAAATGGAAAATTTTTAAGCGTTTCTGTGCACGAAATGGAAAATTTTGAGGCGTTTCAGTGCACGAAATGGAAAATGTGGGGTAGGTTATTGGGTTATAACAGTTCTCTTTCCCGTGTCGTGTGGGGTGATGGAGATAATGGCTTTGCCTTGTTCGGGGAAATTTATTTCCAAAGAGGCGCTGGTGAGCCAATCGACCCAGTGGAGTTCTATGTTCAGGGTATCCTTGCCTTGCCATCCGTACGAACCTGCCACGTGCCAGGTGGCGGGAAGGTTGCTGAAATTGCCTTGGAAGGGAGGATTGTAGTAGGGCAGGGCATTGAATTCGGATTCTATCCACTTGCCATAGCCGAGGGTGATGGTGTACTTGCGTCCATCGGTGTCGAGTATGTCCAGTAGCATGGTGTCGTTGCTTTGAGTAATGCCAAAGCGTTTCCATTGCAAGGGATTGTCCTCAAGTACGAGAGGACTTGCGATATTCACTTCTGTATTTTGCGAGGGAACGGAGTCGGAACAGTATGCCTGGCCCTGAGCGAGGGGCAGGGTGTAGTTCTTAAGGGCTTTAAGGTCCTTAGAGTCCTTAGAGTCCTTAGGGAGTTTTGGGGAAGTGGGAGGTGGCAATGCCTCGTGCATGCACCTGTCCACGAGCATGGTCTTTATCCAGTCTTGTATGGGGGCAGTCTTGCCGGTGCATTGGGTTATGCTGACCACCATGTCTGTTTCGGGAATGATGAAGATGAACTGCCCGTTAGCACCGTTCGCTTCTGCCCAACCAGGGTATTTGGTTTGCCAGATGTGGTAACTGTAGCGCTCGTTCACGCTTTGCGCTTTCGTCATCTCCTCTACCCATGAAGTGGATAGTAACTGCTTGCCATGCCACTGACCTTTGTTGAGCAGGAACTGACCGAAGGCTGCCATCGCCTCGGGACGGATGTAAAGTCCCCATCCTCCGCAGGTAATGCCTTCGGGACTTTCTTCCCACAGGGCGTCGGTAATGCCGAGGGGAAGGAACAACCTGTCTTGAAGGAAGTCCATCAGCATCTGTCCCGTCGCCTTCTGCACTATGGCGGAAAGAATGTAGGACATGATGCTGTCGTATGCCCAACGGGTCCCCGGTACGGACGTGTTTCTCTTGGAAAGGTATGCACGGAGCCACTCTGTTTCGTGTATCCTCATCTTGGTATCCACGGGTATGCCGCTTTGCATGGTGAGCAGGTCGCGCACGGTGATGGCACGCACGTTTCTGGTGGCAGAGGCAGGCATGCTGATGAATTTGCCGATGGTATCACTGAGGGCGACAAGGCTGTCCTGTATGCACATGCCCACGGCAACGGAAGTGAAGGTCTTGGAGACGGAATACATGGTGTGGCGGTAATCCTTGCGCCATGGCTGGGGGTACATCTCTGCCACCACATGACCATGCCTCATGACGATGCACGAGTGTATCTCTGTGCGCCTGTCCCGCATCAACGTGTCCATGAACTCCTGTATGCGGGCAGAGGATATCCCCTGTGCCTCGGGGGTGGAGCGTGGCAGAAGGTCCTGCGCATGCGAGGCATTGAAAAAAGCACCGCCCACGAGCAGTGCTATGATAAGACGGACCCACCCCCAACCCCTCCACAAGGGAGGGGAGTATGATGTACTTAATGAGGTGGTTAGTGGGTTAGAGTGATTATAACTCTTTGGGAACATGTTTTTCACGGATGTAATCACTCCCCTCCCTTGTGGAGGGGTACGGGGGAGGGTCTATTGTTATTATAAATCTTTTATCCCCATCGGTTCCGACTCGTTGCCGTAGTCGTCCAACTGGGTTACCGCCAGGTGCTTGCCGAAGAGACGTGCCATGAGGCCGTTGTACTCCACCTTGCCCCAGTATATGCGCACGATGTTCTCGGGGTTGTTGGTATCCACGGGATAGGTGTCCGAGGCGTAGAGTACATAGCGGGGCGTGCGTTTTGCCGATGTCTTGTACTCCTTGGAGTTCTTCAGGGGAGGCAAGAGGGCAGGGGAGGTGTAGTAGTGGTCGCGTACCCACGTCTCCAGACCTTTCACGTTGTCCAGCAGGAACTGTGCACGGAAGTATGCCGCTCCGCCCATGTTCATCTGGCGGATGAACTGCAGTTCGCGAGTCACCTCGTGCAGGTGCCAGTCCTTCTCCCTCGGGTCGAGGAAGTAGATGCCCAAACCCGGTGCAATCACCTTGCCGTGGCTCTGTTCCTGCCAGTCGGCGGCGAAGGGGAAGAAGTTGTCGCCCTTGAAGTACATCATGGGTGAAATCATGTCCATGATGCCCTCCTTCATCCAAAGGACGGCATCCTGGAATACGGCATTGTAGGCATTCCAGCCTTTGGCGGAATAGCGTGAAACGTCGCGGTACTTGCCCACGGGGCTTGAGGAAACGCGAACCCATGGTTTCTCCTCCTTGATGGCGTTGTAGAGTTGGCGCACTATGCGCGTGATGTTGTCGCGCCTCCAATCCTGCTTGGTCTTTTCTGTCTTCTCGGGATAACGGATGTAGTCAAAGTGGATGCCGTCGATATCGTATCGGCTGACTATCTCGCGGCAGAGGCGCTCCAGATAGTCGGCAGTGCCCTGCATGGAAGGGTCCATGTAGTAGGAACCGTTCTTCTTGTATAGCAGTTTCGGGTGGGTGTAGTAGAGCGACTTCTTGCCCAGCGCCTTGGCATCGGGTATCTTGAAGGCCGGAATCGTTACCAGCCATGCATGGCACTCCATGCCGCGCTTGTGGCACTCCTCTATGGCAAAGGCCAGGGGGTCGTAGCCGGGATGCCTGTCGTAGCGGCCGGTAAGCGCACCGTCCCAGGGTTCTATGGCAGAGGGATAGATGACGGCTCCGCGTGTGCGTGTTTGCAGGTATATGGTGTTGATGCCATCCTTCTGCAAGCGGTCCAGAATGTTGCAAAGTTCTTGCTGTTGCGCCTTGCGGCTCTCCTCGGAAACGGCTCTCGTCTTTGGCCAGTCCAGTCCCATTATCGTGGTCAGCCAAACGGCCCGTATCTCGTGTTTGGGCATGGCAATCGTTGCCATGCACCATATAATCATAAATAATGTGAAAATATACCTCATGTGCGCAAAGGTATGAAAAAAAGTTGTATTTTTGTGGATGAAAAGACAAAATGTCAGAGATTATAAGCATAAAGAAAACAAACATACAAGAAAAAAAAACGAGAACAACTATGAAAAAGTTTTTTGTACTTATGCTAATGGCAGTTATGACACTTGGAGCCAATGCCCAGTTTGAGAAAGGTACACATTATGTAGGCGCTTCTCTTTCTGGTTTCGGAATAGGTTATGACAAAGGGTCATTCTCCTTTGGCATAAATGGCGAATATGGCTACTTCGTTTCTGATGGCTGGATGTTAGGAGGCACTGTAGGTTACCAGCATGTTGGAGGTCATAATGCTTTAGTTATAAAGCCCAGTTTCCGTTATTCGTTCAGCTCTATTGGATTGGACTTAGGATGCGGTTTGCAGTTTGAGCATGCTGGATCTGACTTGAATTATATACAACTTTGTCCGCAGGTGGGTTATACCTTCTACCTAAACGATAAGATAAGTCTGGAACCTGCAGTATATGCCGACTTTGGTTTAAATGACTTTAAGAATGGAACCAGTGCAGGTTTGAAAATAGGCATAGGTTTGTACAAGAAGTAATGATAATTCAAATTTGAAATTAAGGCGTATATGAACATTTGGGGCGACTGCAGCACAGTCGCCCCAAATGTATTTTAGACACAATGTGTTTCTATCCTTACCATCCCGAGGTGGAACCGCCACCGCCGGTACTGCCACCGCCAAAGAAACCGCCCATGAAGCCGCCGCCTCCGCGGCGTCCTCCTCCAAGCATGGAACCCATGAGCATGCCGCCCACCATGCTGTCGGTGTCGTCATTGTCGGATTGGAGGTATTCCTTTATTACGGTGTGACCGCAGGAGGAACAAAGCATGGTCTTCCTTATAAGTTTGCCTCTGCTCGTTTTTGTACTTGTCTGCGAAACGACTTTCAGCGCACCTGCCTTTCCGCATCTTGGGCATGTGGTCTCCTGGCGGTGTATCAGCCAGATAGGGACAACGATTATCAGGAGGATAACTCCCATGGTCAGGAGAACTCCCCACAGAGTCATTTCCTCCTCGGTGCTGTCGGCCTTCATGGAACCGTCCAATATGGCCACCACGGCCTTCGTGCCTTCAAGCATGCCCAGGTCGGTGTTGCCTTCGCGGAAGTGCGGAATCATGTAGCGCGACTGTATGCGCTTGCACAAGGCATCGGGCAGTATGCCTTCAAGTCCGTATCCTGTGGTGAAGCGTATCTTGCGCTGGTCGGCAACATACAGTATCAGCATGCCGTTGTTGCTCTCCTTGTCGCCTATGCCCCAATGGCGGAACAGGTTGTGGGCAAAGTCGAAGATGTCTTCGCCCCCTATGCTTGGCAGCATCACCACCATGGACTGTATGCCTGTGCTGTCTTCCAGCAGGGTCAGCATACGGTTTATCTCCGCTTGGGTCTCCGTGGCAAGCAATCCGTTGGGGTCGCTTACGTGTAGGCGGCGGTCCTGCACATATACATTAGGCACAGTCTCCACGGAGTATGCCTTGTTGTCGCTTGCCCCTGTAGGTAGGAACGGGGCAAGGACAAGGACCAGTATGCATAGAACCTTCTTCATACCAAATAGTTCAGTGTTAAATTATGGGACCTTCCTTAGAACTGCACGGTGGGAGCCTGTTCGCTGCCCTCCTGAGCCTCAAAGTACGCCTTCTTCTCGAAACCGAACATGCCGGCCAGGATGTTCTTGGGGAAACTGCGCAGGGTGGTGTTGTACTTGCGTGCAGATTCGTTATAGTCGCGGCGTGCCACACTGATGCGGTTCTCCGTGCCCTCCAACTGAACTTGCAGTTCCTTGAAGTTCTCGTTGGCCTTCAGGTCGGGATACTTCTCTACGGTAACGAGCAGACGGCTCAAGGCGGAACTTACGCCGTCCTGTGCCTTCTGGAAGTTGGCAATTTGCTCGGCAGACATGTTGCTGGGATCGATGTTCACGCTTGTGGCCTTGGCACGTGCATCCACCACGGCCTGCAGGGTTTCGCTCTCGTGTGCGGCATATCCCTTTACGGTATTCACCAGGTTGGGGATAAGGTCGGCACGGCGCTGGTATTGGGTCTCCACGTCGGCCCACTTGTTCTGCACTCCCTCGTCCATGCTCACGAGTCCGTTGTAACTGCTGATGCCCCATACTGCCACGAGGGCTGCTACGGCGATAATGATGATGGTTGATTTCTTCATAGTCTTTTCTTTTTGTTAGGTGGTTATATAATATAAATAAGGTATATTGCTTTACGCTCACGAGGACCTTAATCCTCGTCCATCTCCTCCGCGCTATCTTCGTCATACTCCCCGTCGTCTGTGCCGTCGTCGAAGTCAAAGTCGAAGTCTCCGAAGAACTCGGGCACTTCGCTTGTGAAGGAGTCCAAGCTGCGGCGGTCCTTCTTGGTAGGTCGTCCCAATCCTTTGGCACGTCCCACGAAGCCTGAAATCTTGGCCATATCCAGGATTTCGTACTGCTCGGGTGCAGTCACGTTTTCCAGGATTTCGGGAATAAGTTTCGCGCCCACACGCTTCTCTATGGCCTGCAATACGCGGAAACTGTAGGTTATGGGCGGTTTGCGCACGTCTATCACGTCGCCCTCGCGTATGGTGCGCGACGGTTTCAGTTGTGCCCCTTTCATGCTGACCTGCCCTTTCTTGCAGGCCGCCGCCGCTATGGTGCGTGTCTTGAAGATGCGTGCCGCCCACAGCCACTTGTCTATACGTGCTTCGTTGTTCTTCATTTGTTGTTATAGTGGTTCATTGCGAACTGCATGCCGCTCAGGGCAAAGGCCTTTATGGCATCGCATGCCACAGGTACCTTCTCGTCTATGGTCTTGTTGTCTTCGGGCGAGAACTTGCCTAAGACGAAGTCCACCTGGCCGCCACGGGGGAAGTCGTTGCCTATGCCGAACTTCAGACGGTTGTATCCCTGGGTGCAGAGCATCTGTGCTATGTGCTTCAGGCCGTTGTGCCCGGCATCCGACCCGTTCTGCTTCATGCGTATGGCGCCTACGGGCAGGGACAGATCGTCCACTATCACGAGGACGTTTTCCAGTTGTATCTTCTCCTGTTGCATCCAGTAGCGCACGGCATTGCCGGAGAGGTTCATGTACGTGCTTGGCTTCAGCAGTATCAGTTCGGCATTCTTCACGCGGGTCTTGCATACAAATCCGTAGCGCTTGTCCTGGAATGTCGCACCCTGCGCCTGAGCCAGGGCATCCACTACGCGGAATCCTATGTTGTGGCGTGTGCCGCGGTATTCGTCGCCTATGTTTCCAAGTCCTACAATAAGGTATTTCATAATCGGACTTCCCTTCTCTTCTGTCCTGTCGCAGTCCTTGTGGCATACTGACGACGGCAGAAGGAATGTTATCAGTTTCTGTATGATGTTCATAAATGCAAAATACGGGCAGCGGCATGGCCGTCACCCGTATTCCTTGTTTTGTCAGAGTCCTTTCCTCGTGTCACCTGATGGCATAGCCACGGGTGCGGGAGGTAGGGTTGATGAAAATCTCTGTTTTTACTTCTTGCCAGCGGCAGCCATTGCGCTCATAGCGCTACGTGTCATCTTAACCTGACATACTACTACGCTGGGGCTGGTTACGAGTTCCAGACCTTCGAAGCTCAGTTCGGCAACCTTGATGGTCTTGCCCAGACCCAGGTTGGTAACGTCGATGTTCAGCTTCTCGGGAATCTGAGTGTAGGGAGCGCGAACCTTCAGGTTACGTACGCTTGCAGCCAGCTTACCACCGGCCTTAACACCCTCTGCCAGACCATTCAGCTTGATGGGCACCTCCATTACGATGGGCTTCTCCTCGGTGATCTCGTAGAAGTCGATGTGCAGCAGCTGGTCTGTTACGGGATGGAACTGCAGCTCCTTCATTACAGCCTTGTACTCCTGACCGTCGATGTTCAGGTTTACGCTGTAGATGTCGGGAGAGTAAACCAGATTGCGAACCTCAGATGCGGTTACAGAGAAACCGAGTGCTACGGGCAGACCGTTCTCACCACGCTTCTCGCCATACAGGTTGCAGGGAATAGAACCGCTCTTGCGGATCTCACGGGTGGCCTTCTTGCCGGTAACGGTGCGGGCTGTGCCCTTTACGTCGATACTTTTCATTTTGTTTTTTTGTTAGTTTGTGTTACTCTAAATTAAGTTCTTGCCTAATTCGCCATCACACGGGCTTTCATAAGCGGGTGCAAAGGTACGTAAAAAAGGTGAAAGAACATTGGGCTTTCAGGACCTTTTTTGCGAGTTCCCCTCTTTTTCGCCGTTTTTGTCCCCGCTTCTCCTCATTCTTCATTAAAAATGAGTACCTTTGTGCGCTTTATAAATCGTTCTTATGATAAATCGTAAACTAATCCGCATCAAGACAGTGCAGGTTGTATACTCCTGCTGTCTCAACGATGTGCGTCGCCCTGAGGATGGCGAGAACATATTGCTCAGCAGTTTGGGTACTGCCTACGATTTGTACAATACCATGCTGACTCTGATGGTGGAGATTTCCCGTTTGGGCTTGCGCGCCCACGAGGCACAGGCCGCCAGAGCAAAGCGTTTGGGTTTGCCAGAACCCAGTCGTAAGTTCGTGGACAACCGCTTCATGTTGCAACTGGAGAGTAACCGCCAGTTGCAGGACAACCGCAAGAACCAGCGTCTGGATTGGACCAACGAGGAGGAGTTCGTGCGTACACTTTACAACAAGGTAGTGGACAGCGACTTTTATCGTGAATACATGGAAAGCGGCATGGGCTCATACGAGGAGGACCGCGAACTGTGGCGCAAGGTCTACCGTTACATCATCGTGGACAATGACGATATAGACGAACTTCTGGAGGATGTCAACATATTCTGGAACGACGACCGCCACATCATTGACACTTTCGTTCTGAAGACCATCAACCGTTTTACCAAGGAGGGCGATGACAACCATCCGCTTCTTCCCGAGTTCCGGGACGACGAGGACCTGGAGTTTGCACGCAGGCTGATACTGCAGGCCATGAACGGAGCCGAATATTACCGCAACCTCATTTCGCAGAATACACGCAACTGGGACGTTGAGCGTGTCCCCCTCATGGACCGTGTAATCATGCAAGTGGCTCTGGCGGAGATAACGTCATGCCCCACCATTCCTCTGTCGGTTTCCATCAACGAGTACATAGAGATAGCCAAGAGCTACAGCACTCCCAACAGTGCCCGCTACATCAATGCCACGCTGGATAACATCAGCAAGAAACTTATTGCCGAACGCAAACTGATAAAGAATGCCTGAGGCCCAGACCTCGTTTCACGGTGTGCACGAGGCAAGTAATCAAGATAAATAAACAACAAACATAATAAGACAATGATTCAGACATTAGCAGCTCAGGGAGGCTTTGACCCTGTAATTATACTCATGTGGGTGGCCATCGGCCTTATCTTCTGGTTTTTCATCATGCGTCCCCAGAAGAAGAGACAGCAGGAAATACAGAAGTTCCGCAACTCCATCACCATCGGTTCCAGAGTGGTAACCTCGGGTGGTATCTATGGAGACGTGCGCGGCATAGAAGAAGCCGACAACATTCTGGTAATAGAGGTTGCCAAGGGTGTGAACATCCGTGTTGACCGCAATAGCGTTTATGCAACTGCACAACAGGATCAGATCAGGTAGGAATAGGGCAACATTAAGCTTTACATCCCTGCTCCGCGAAAAGGGCAGGGACATAATCGTCTTTGCCTTTTTCCTGGCTATTAGCGGTGGCTTCTGGGTGTTGCAGAAACTCGACGACACCTTCGAGGCTGATATCCGCGTGCCTCTGGAACTGGTGGGCATTCCCAAGGGAACCATTATCACTGCACCTCTGCCTAAGGAGGTGGTGATTACCGTACAGGACAGAGGAACAAACCTCTTCAATTACCAACGTCGCAGCAAGGGGATACAACCCATACGGCTGGACTTCTCTGTCTACGATAACGGTTCTGTAGCAGGAAAGGCTACCGTTTCGGCTACCGATGTCCAGCGAGCCTTCCAGCAGCAGATGAGTTCGTCCACACAAGTGGTGCGTCTCACACCCAGCAAGTTTGAGTTCCACTACAATCGTGGCATGTCACGCCGTGTGCCCGTGAAATTTGTCGGCAAGGTCACTACTGTCCGGCAGAACTATCTCCAGCAAATCACCCTCAGTCCCGACAGCGTTACCGTCTATGCTCCCAAACCTATGTTGGACACACTCCGATATGCTTATACGGAAAGTCAGGACTTTACAGACTTGTCCAAGACCACGACCTTCAACCTCCACTTCCCCAAGATTTCCGGAGTGAAGGCCGTGCCGGATATGATACAGATGACGGCACATGTGGATTACTATACGGAACAGACCGTACAGGTTCCTGTTATCGGTCTCAATTTCCCTGCGGGAATCACGCTGAAGACATTCCCAGCCATCGTCACGGTGAAATATAGGGTCGGTGCTTCCAATGCACGTTTCATGCGTCCGGAGAACTTCGTGCTGGCGGCAACCTACGAGGAACTGCTCGCCGGAGGTAACAAGAAACTCCGTCTGCAGCTCCGTTCTGTTCCTGAGGGTGTGAGCAACATACGCATTTATCCTCAGGAGGTAGACTTCCTTTTGGAGCAGACGGTTGGGGAAACGGACCAAACAACCGAGGAGACTACGAATGATTAAACTGGCCATCACAGGTGGAATAGGTAGTGGGAAGAGTTATGTGGCCCATCGGATGACCGAACTATTGGGCATACCAGTCTACGACTCCGATGCCAATGCCAAGCGGTTGAACGAGGAATCGCCGGCAATACGTAGCGGACTCATGGAAATGGTTGGCGCAGACGTTTACGATGCGCAGGGGCGCCTCAACAGGCAGAAACTTGCCGCTTTCCTGTTTGCAAACGAGGAGAATGCCAGGCGCATCAATGCCCTCATACATCCTGTAGTAAAGGAGGATTTCCTACGTTGGGCAGCAGAGCAGACGGCACCGGTGGTAGCCATAGAGACAGCCTTGCTGGCCGAAAGCGGCATAGACAAGGTAGTGGACAAGATAATTCGGGTGGATGCCCCCCTGGAGACACGCATCGGCCGTGCAATGCAAAGGGACGGTGTTGCTCGGGAAAAGGTGCTCGAACGCATGGCACGCCAGCAGGAGTACCCCAATCCGGATATAATAATAAATAATGTATAAACAAACACACAAGAAAGAAAATGCTTGAAACAATTCTCGCTATCTCCGGCAAGCCCGGACTTTACCGACTGGTAAACCGCGGAAACCGCAGTCTTATCGTTGAGACCTTGGACGCGCAGAAGAAGCGCATGCCTGCTTTCGGAACCGATAAGATTATCTCCCTGGCAGATATAGCCATGTACACCGACGAGGAGGAAGTACCCCTGCGTCAGGTCCTGAAGAACATCTATGATATGGAGGGTGGCAAGGCCACAACCATAGACTACCGCAAGGCAACCAATCAGGAACTGGCCGACTTCATGGCCAAGGCTCTGCCCAACTACGACCGCGATCACGTATATCCCGGTGACATGAAGAAACTCATCCAGTGGTACAATATCCTTATCGAAAACGGTGTCACCGACTTTGAGGAGAAGCAGGAGACTGCTGATGCACAGGAGGCAACAGAATAAGTTTTTCCCGAACTTGAAATTTGTTCTCGGTGGCAGTGAAGTTTGCCTCCACTGGCCGTTAATTTCATCGCCACTGGCGGTTAATCTCGCCGCCAGTGGCGGTAAACTTTACCGCCACTGAGGGCGATACTATGGGGGCAAGAACCCCTATGTAGTTTCGTACATAATAAAAATAAAATCCCCCACATCGCCTTTAGGAGTGTGAGGGATTTTGTTTTTGACGTATTTGGCTTATCTTGCTATTAACTTCTTGCCTTGGATGATGTGCAAGCCATTAACTTGTTCGCCGTTGACCTTGATGCCATCTATCCGGTATATTGGAGAATCTTTATCAAATGTTCCCTGAATGCTCTCTACAGGAGTTTCTCCAGTTGTGAAGTAAATGTAATTTCCAAGTTGTGTGTAATTCAGGTCAGAATGATTCTGGTAGTATCCGATTAGTAATGCACATTGGTTGTAACTGTTTGCCCCGTGGAACTGGAAGTTGAATGTCTTTGTGGTTCCGGCATTTATGTTGCCCGGCAATTCCTGGACTTCTGTGGCATGTAGGTAATTGCTGTCGTCAATTTTTTCAAATAGTATGGCAACAATGCCTCTGTAATATCCCTCGGAACTGTTGTTCCTGATACGGACATTTGCACTAACCTTGTTTTTGTCTGGTACACAACTCAGCATAGTAAGATTAGAAGGCAGTACAGGGGCCGGTTTGATGGTGACGGTGGTCTTTGCAATATGATCTTCGCCCTTTTCGCTTTGTGACAGCCACAGATTATATACACCCGAACTTGTGGGAGTGAAAGAAAGGTACAAGTCTGTTACTTCGTTCTTTTTCATAAGGATTGTTGCCCGGCTTTGGGCTTTTCCCTTTATGTTTGTTTTGCTGGCAAAGAGATACAGTGGTGTGTACACTTCGTCTCCAGTGTTTTCCAGACTGACGATGAAGTCCTGCTGCACTCCTTCTACGTTGTTGCCTACTGCTTTCCAATCTGTGAAATTAACGTTGATGGTCGGGTGTTGTACTATGTTTGTGACGGTTCCCAGAGTAGAAGTGGTTACCTCAAAGAAATTCTGGTAACTGCCTACACGCTTCCATGTACTTGTGCCATTAGGGCGGCAGACGGTGGCTATGCGATGTACGCCTGCAGCCAGTCTTAGACCGTCTGCTGCAATGTCCAAACCTATGTAATCTGTGTCGCCTAAATTTCCCAATAAAGTCATGGGACCACAGTCCTTGATGACCTTTATGATGTTGTTGTCCTCGTCTATGGTTGCAAAACCCACGTTGGCTGTCAATGTTTCGGCATGGGTGTTGTAGAAGAAACTGAACATTGATGTGCCTATTACTTGTTCTGAGTGAGGTTCGAAGTATTTCGGCGCAGGCGCTTTACCGGTATTAGGCTGGATTCCAATTACTATCTCCTGCCCATAACTGTAACCGTCGGAAGAACCGCTTCCTATGCCTCCAGTTTCGGGGTTCATGAGTGCCAACTTGTAGTATCCGTCGTATGATCCACCCCAACCCCAATTGAAGTGGAACATGCCGTCGCCATCATAACCGTCGCAGATAAAGGCATGTCCGCCCTCCATGGATGCTCCGGCATGGTAAACGGGGCGTGAAGCTTTTAATTCATTGTAAATAATGCTTTCCCATTCGCTCAGGGTATAGAAAAAGAGATATTTCTGTTCTATATTCTGGTCATAGTCAAAATATTTAGTCAGGGCATTTACTACATCGCTCGTATAGGCTCCAGTACTATATTCAGAATAATCACTCTTTATGGATTGTCCGCAATAGCGCATCAGTTCTGCCACAGCATCTCCATTATCGTTGGACGAGTATGTGTTTTTCATTTCGCTCCAACCAAAGGTTGTAGAAGGTAGTGTAGATACTCTGATATTTTCGCTTGTTGTGGTATATGAGGGAATCTTGGGAGTTGCTGTTTGTGGCCATTCGTGATATTTCATTACCTGAGCCATGGCAGTGGCTGTACATCCGGTTACGCTTCTGTATCCATTATGGAGTGGACATTTGGCGTTGTATGGCTCACCTTGATTCCATTGGGTCCTCACCAATGGGTAAATGGCTGGCCATTGTGTAGTGTTTTGTTCGATATTTTGCTGTGGAACATAAGTTTCAAGCATTGCAATCTGCTCGCTGTAACTTTGTAACCAGGCTTTTACGTTTTCAGGCATGTTCTCTGCATCAAAGGAACCATGTGTTGAATATCCAAGAATTTCGTCCGTTTTGTCATCTCCAGATATTATAACGTAGCCGCGTTCGTCTTCGGCATTGAAAATGTAATATGCCGGAGTTTCATCTGGCGCTGTTGCCCCTTTTAAACTTCGTGCTGGTGCATACTCTGGAATTTCATTGGCCAATACGGCCCCTCCAATTCGTTCTTTCATGAACTTGGCAGCTTTGCCTCTTGCTTGTTCCAACCCAATTGGACCTGCCAGGGCAAAAGAACATGCCATAGCCATAGATAGGAAAAGGGTAAATCGTTGTTTCATAGTTTTTGATTATTAGTTTTTAGATGTTGGCTTAAGTTCGTTTTATTGTACTTTGTCGTTAACCATGTATGCAAAGTTAAACTTTATTTTATGTAAATCCAATCTTGGAATAAAATTTACGCAAGTGTTGGTGCAAATTAAGTAATATTTATATAAAAATCAGATAACTTTATAGCTTTTACCCCAAATAGGTCATTGTCGCGTAACAGTCTAATGAGGGATTTGGGTTTAATTCGAAATTATGTACATCTGCAATTTGGAAAATGAAGTGAGGTCGTGACGACATATTGGTAGACGCATGTCTGCCGAATATGACAAACGAGACTGTGGTTCGCGAACCACAGCCTCGTTTGTCATATTCCTATAGGGAATGTACCTGTTGAACTTTAGTAGAACAGATAGCGCTTGTCCTCTACGTTTGCCTTCTTGTATAGGTCGTTCTGGAATGTGGTGATAGAACGCAGAGCGCCCTGAGTGAGCATTCCCTGCTCCTGCTTCAGATCAAACTTTGCCTCGTGCTTGTCGGTGGCAAGAACCTGGTATGCATAGACAGCGCCATTGCCACGAACGGCATTCTTGAAGGCATTCTTGGCAGCATTACTTGAGTTGCCGCTCAGGGCAGGCTCAATGTTTCCTGTCTTGCTTACGAATACAGACTGGGCGAATGTTACGCGACGAAGGGTGTCTGTAACTGCACCGGGGAGTTTGGCGACTTCTGTTATGCTGTTTGCACCAGCAAGCTTTTCTTCCAGAATTGCAGCTTTCTTGTCCTTGATGACTTCTGTTTTCAGGAAGTTCTTTACGTCCTCCTGATCCCAAGAAAGGTATCCCTTAGGTGTGATGTCTGTAAGAACGATGCACATGAGATGGTCGTTGTTGCCACACTCGTAGAGAGGACTTACATCACCTACCTTGGTATCCTCGCTGAAAATCCAGCGGAGAGCATCGCGTGTGCCGCTTACACCACCTACACTGTGTTCTGCACTGGAGAGGTTGTCGCGCTCAAGGATTCTGTAACCAGCCTTTTCTGCCAGATAATCAATTTCCTCGGCATCCTTACCAGCCAGGAAAGAAGAGAAGTTAGAGAAAGCCTTGTCATAGGTCTGCTTGGAGAACTCCACGGCAGTTTTGACTATGGCAACGTCGAACTTCTTGATAGGGTTGCGGGTTTCCAGTACGTTTATCACCAGTACGCTCTGACCATCCAGAACCAGCTTCTGAAGACTGCCTGCAGAAGCAGATGTGATAGCCTTAATGATTTTCTTGTTTGTTTCGTCAATATTCATGCCCTCATACTGAACCGATGCCATCCAAAGTTTTTCTCCGCTCTGGTTGTATTTCTTGGCAATTGTATCGAAGGGAGCACCTGTCTTAATGGCGTTCATGATGCTGTCTGCAGACTGTTCGGCCAAAGTCATGTTTATGCCAGGTATGCCGATGATACGATACTGGATGCTGTCAGGAATGGTCTGTGTAGAGATAAGACGCACAATGTTCATTGTGTTGTCCACGTTGTTGTAGTAGGGACCAACCTGCTGACCGGCTTTCATGGTGTCTACCTGATTGGCAATGTCTGTGGGAAGGGCATTCTTGCTGATGGGCAGAGCATAGTATGGAACGAGAGAGCGAGCCTCGCGAATAACCTTTGCTGGAGCGACACCGTCTATCAACTGCTTGGCGTATTCGTTCATTTGTGCGTTCAACTCAGCTTCGTCTTCCTTGCTTGCCTTTACTGCAATGTCAATGTACTTGATGCCACGAGTCTCAACGGGAACCTCAAACAGTTCCTTCAGCTCATTGTACTTTGCCTTCAGTTCACTGTCCTCAACGGTGATTTCGCTATCATTGATGCTGCTGTAGGGAAGAGCTGCCATAAGGAGGGTCTTCTCGTTGGTGCGTGCATCGAAGTTCTGCTGAGCCTCTACGGGATTGCTGAGGATGCTTGCAACAAGCAGACTCTGGTATTTCTGAGCCAGAATGGTGTTGCGCAGGTTGTCCTCAATGAACTTCCACCACTGTGTCAGGCTACGGGCTTCTTCTACCATATCTGCAGAAGCGTCGGGAGTTGTAAGAATCTCCTTACACTGGTCCAGAGTCTGTTTGAGCAAATTATAGTCGAACTTGCCCTGTTGGTTGCGGAAAGGAGTCTGCTGGAGCATGGGATGCTCGCCCTTGACAAGAATCTGCAGCAGTTCGTTGTCAGTTACGGTCAGACCAAGTTCTTCTGCCTCGTTGCCGATCAACTCAGTCTCGACAAGGTTCTGCCAAACCTGGTCGCGGATACCCTGCATCTGCTCGTCGGTAAGGTTTGTAATTCCGTTGCTGGCCTTGATTACGTTGGTGTACTCATCGACCTTGTTGTTGAAATCCTGGAGATCGATGTCCTTGCCGTTGATAGTGCCAACGGTATTATGGCTGGACATAGAGAAAATCTCCACAACTTTTGTCCAGTCTGTGGCGATAAAACCAATCAGACCGAGGAAGAGGGCGCCAACTACCAGTGGGCCAGCGTTTCTTACTTTTTGTAAAGCTGCCATTTTGTTTTGTTGTTTATATTTGTTATTATTTATTTCGATACATGTGCGTTTTTACGCGTATTTAGGGCACAAAGTTAGTGATTTTTCTTGGATATACCTTATAATATTAGGTATTTATTTCATGAATAAGCCTAAAAGCGTGCCTAAAATCGTGCCAAATGTTAGGTCTCGGTGTTCTGTGTGGTGACAGAACACATCTGTATGATGTATGCCTGTTATTGGTGTACTATTTCCGTGACAATAGTATTTCTTCGATTTTGTTTGCAGTCTTCTTTATAACCTTTACGTTCCAGTTCCCACATTCTATCACCTCGTTGAGTTTCGGGAAACTCTGGTATTCATTTAAAATCCAACCACCTACGGTAAGATACTCGTCGCTTTCAGGTAGGTCTATGTCCAGAAGGTCGTTTGCTTTCTCTATCTCTATACGAGCAGAGATGTGGAACTCTCCGGTGGGCAATTGCTTGGCAATGTAGTTGTTGTTGTCGTGCTCGTCTTCAATATCGCCGAAAATTTCTTCCACAAGGTCCTCAACAGTAACTATGCCGGAAGTTCCGCCAAACTCGTCCACCACTACTGCGATGGATTTCTTTTGGCTCATGAGCATAGAAAGCAGTTTTTGTGCAGACATGGTTTCAGGCACAATGGGAGTTTCTCGAATGCAACGTGTCCAGTCATCGTTGGGCGCCAAGTGGAACATTTCGCTGGAATGCAGAAAGCCGACGATGTCATCCAGATCCTCCCTGTATATAACAAGTTTCGATATTCCGCTGTCAGTGAACTGGTTGCGTATTTCTGCCAGTGTGGCATCCATGCCTACGGCTACAATTTCAGTACGAGGTACAATGCAGTCACGAACCTTTACATTACGGAAATCCAGGGCATTCTGGAATATCTTTACCTCGTCTTCCAGCATGTCCTCGTCGTCTATATTGTCAATGTTGCTCTGTATGAGGTGGTCCAGGTCGGCTTTACGGAATCCCTCATTCTTCTTCTCTTTTGGAATACGCATGCCAAGGAGAAATAGCAATATGTGGGACAACCCGCTGGTAAACTTGCTTATGGGCCATAGCAGTATGTAGAAAAGCATTGCCGGGAATGCACATATGCGAAGCATCCTGTTTGGGTTGATTCGGAACAGCATCTTTGGAAGGAACTCGCCAGTAAACAATACTATCATCGTGCTGACTATGGTCTGGAGTATCAGGCCCTCTATCAGTTTTGCCATGAGGATACCATATATTACCAAAGCAATGTTGTTGCCAACTAATATGGTGGAGATGAAGTTGCTGGGATGCTTATAGAATATGTCTATGATACGTGACGTTATTCCACCGTTTTCTCGTTCCATTTCAAATCGCATCTTGTTGCTGGACACAAAGGCGATCTCTGTGCCAGAGAAGAAAGCGGAGAACATCAATACTATGAATATCTCTATGAAGAGCGTGTTGTATATGTCAAGCATGTCTATTTCTCTTTCTTGAAATCATATTTTGTCGGTGCAGGGGCCAACAGTTTTACTGGCGCAGCGTTGGGGTTGCGTGGTTTTTGCGGTGAATGTGGTTGCGTGGTTATGGTCGGTGCAGAAACTCCTGCCGTGCTAATGGCTGGGGTGTCTTCGCTTACCGTGGAGTCCGTAGGCATTGTGCTTTCTCCCTCTGCATCCGACATTGGGAAGTCTCCCTTTGAATTTGCCACGGAGTAGCGTGTCATCTGTTCATTACTGCGGAATTCCGTACCCTCCAAAGTACGCTCTGGAGTGATTATGGTCATGTGGGCGTGATTCCACATCTCGTGCTTGTTCAGATTCCAGAATAGTTCTTCAGTATTAAACTTCGTTCCCTGCACATTGCGTATGCGGACTCTGCCACGCAGTTCCCATGTGCGTTGTTGGTGAAGATAGGCTGTATCTGCCTGTACATAGAGGTCTACATTCAGGTCTTCGTCCATACGCAACATCAGGAGACCCTTGATGAACTTCCATGTTGCTGCCTGATTGTTGGGGGTGTGGATGTCCCATTCCTCTGCCACCAGATGATAACGTATTACTCCAGAGTCAGATATTAGCGTACTTACTCCTACACTGTGCATAAACGGCAGAGAATCTGCGGTCTTGACTTTCTGGGTTGGCCTGACTTCTCCCGATGTACAGGCGAAGATGCATGGCAGAACGAAGAAGCATCCCAACCACCAGAGTGGTGAGATGCACAAAATATTCGTATATCGTTGGGTACTATCCGTGTCCATGTGGGATTACTGAATCTTGAACTTCATGAACCAGCGTTCGTTGAATGTGACGCCGAGATTCAGTACAAAATAGTTTTCTGTTATGAGATTCTGTGAACTGGGTGAACGACGCAACCACTGGAATCCTACGTTTACCATAGAACGGTTGTTTATACGATTGGTGATGGGCAACCCGAAACCAAGGCTTACTCCCAATTCACTTGGACCTTCGTATGTGGCCGACAGCTTGCCCTCACCCTGTGTGATGTTCATGTGTGGACTACTGTATGATACCCCCATACGATACTTGATTCTGTTGTAGTAGCCTTTGGTCGCCATTGGATTGGGCGTGTATTCTACACCAGCCTTTATGGTGTAATGGTTCTTGTACATCTTGTCGGTACTTGGGTAGGTGACGCTGCCGTTGGTAATGACCATGGCCGGTGTGCGGCAGTCTCCCCATGTCTGATAGTGGGCATCAGCAGAAACAATCAGGTTGTTCTTGTGCTGCCATGCTAAACCTCCTGCATAACTCATGGGGATGTCAAAACCATTCTTCTCGCCATCAACACGCAGGGTGTCGCCTGTAGTCATGAATCTGTATAGGAATGCCTCGCCATCGAACTTGTGTCCCAGTCCCACTGTCGCACCAATGGTAAGCCAGTCTTGCGGGCTTACACGGAAGGCATATTGTGCTCCGAAATCCAGTTTGTATGTCAGGACATCCGCATGCTGGATGAAATTGAAACCGTCAAAGTTGTTGCTGCTGGAACCGTCTTCGGTAAAGCCTTGCATCATTATGTGGTCATAACCTCCCCACAGAATGCAGAAGTTAGTGCCTATGGAAAAGTTGGAGAACGGTTTCCATCCAAGACCGGCAAATACTTGGTACAAGCCTCCTTTCCCCTGATAGTTGGTGGTGTTGCGGACAAGTGCTCCGGTGATTTCATCGCGGTAGGCCTCGTTGCTGGTGGTCGTGTAGTTGTAGCCTATGGTGCTATATGGTTTGAAACCGAATGAGATGCCAAGTCCCTTGTGTAGTCTCAGTCCTGCAACCAGATAGTCAAAGCTGGCATTGTTCACGTTGATACCGTTTCCAGCCATGCTCATGCGTCCGAAATGTCCGGACATTCCGAGATCCATGATAAAACTGAGAGAGTCAATGTGCGCATAAGACGCAGGGTTCAATGTATTGAGTTTATTGCCTGAGGGCAATGCAACACCGACGCCTCCCATGGCTCGGTTCCAACCTTGTGACTGGTCGTTGAGCAGCCCCAAACCAAAGCGCGAATAAGAAGAGTTGCTACCTCCGTTCTGCGCCTGTGCGGATATGCCACACAGAATCATGGTGAGGACTATGATGAAGCGGAAGGCTCTGTTGATTCTAATGCAGTTCAAGTGTGTATTGTTTTTGTGCGTGTGCAAAGGTAAGATAAAAGTTTTAAACAGGCAAGGCCCCCCGTTCTTATTTGACCATACCTTACCTAATTTAATATATATTTATAGTCGCAGATGTCAAATCCCGTTTATTTTTATTAACTTTGCGCCCGAATGAAACGTATACTGTTAACAGTAGCATTTGTCTTTGGCCTTGTTTCCGCATATGCGGCGGACCAGTCTGGAAGCATTAAGGTCAGTGTGCTTACATGCTCTCCAGGCCAGGAAGTGTATTCCCTTTACGGACACACTGCCATTCGTGTTCAGGATATGGACAGGGGTACTGACCATGTCTTCAACTATGGTGTGTTCGATTTTAACACCGAGCATTTCGTATGGAAGTTCGTGCTTGGCGAGACAGACTATATCTGTATGGCTACGCCTTGGGAATATTTCGTTACAGAGTATGAATCTCGTGGCAGCAGTGTGGTTGCCCAAGTCCTCAATCTTACGGACAGTGAGGCACTGAGGGTGAGGGATTATCTTTACGAGAACATCCGCAAGGAGAATTGCGTCTACCGTTATAATTTCCTTACCAATAATTGTACAACCCGTGTGATGGATTGCGTGGAGGCCTGTGTGGAAGGCAGTCTGGTGTACTCGTGGAAGGAGGAACAGCGTACCTACCGTCAGATACTTCACGAGTATACTTCCAGTTTTCCTTGGACTCAGGAAGGAAATGATATTCTGCTTGGCGCCGATGTGGATACGGTGTTGTCACATCGTGCCACCTGTTTTATTCCGGAATACTACATGGATGCGTTGGGTGGTGCGGTGGTCCGTAACGAGTTTCAGGATACTCGCAAACTGGTTGCGGAGACACAAACTATAGTGTCTGCCAATCCTACTGCTGTCAAGAAGTCTGAGGACTTTCCTCTTACTCCCATAGAATTTGGATGGTTGGCATTTGCCGTGAGTATCATTATCATGGCAGTTGAGTTCATGACGCGCAGAATGTTCTGGCTTTTGGACGTTGTGTTGATGTTGGCCCATGGGTTGGCAGGATGCCTTATCCTGTTCGTTTTTATGTTCTCTTCGCATCCAGCATTGGACAGTAACTGGCTCGTGGGGGTGCTGAATCCCTTGCCCTTGTTGGCTTTGCCCTTCATTATAAAGGCGGCATGGAGCGACCGACGTACCATATGGCATCACTTTATGGCTGTCTGGTTGGCGGTATTCATGCTGTTCATGCCATGGATACCTCAGGACATGTGCGTTATGACCATACCGGTCCTGCTCACCTTGTTCAGTCGCCAAGTATCGTATATCCTGCATTACAAACGTGTACTCGAGGCACGTTCTGGCGGCAGACGTAAGAAAGTTTCCGGAAAGAAAAAATGAAACCCATATCCACATATAACAGACTCTTAAGCACCCTGGCTGTCCTCCTTTCCCTGTGTGGGGCTGAAGCTCAGACAGCACCAGCATTGCCGCGCCTGGTTGTCAATGTCATGATAGATCAGTTGCGCTTGGATTACATAGAGGCATTTACCCCTCTATTCGGCGAACGTGGTTTCCGCCGCCTTATGCAGGAAGGGTGCATGTACACTAATGCCGAGTACCCTTTTGCGCGCCCCGACCGTGCTAGTGCAACTGCTTGCCTGCATAGCGGAACTGCTCCTTACGACAATGGCATTCCTGCCGAGCGCTGGCTTGACCGCCAGAGCCTGCGTCCTATATATTGCGTGGACGACAAAAATTATCAGGGACATCTTACGGCCGAGAACTCCTCTCCATTATACCTGAGCGTTTCTACAATCGGTGATGAACTGAAGGTTGCCACAGAGGGCAAGGGCATAGTGCTGAGTGTCTCCCCTTTCCGCGATGCGGCAATACTTTCTGCCGGCCATGCTGCCGATGCTTGTTTCTGGCTTAACGATCTGACCGGCCAATGGTGCTCCACTTCATATTACGGCGAGTTCCCGTCATGGGCATTGGCCTATAGCAGATACAATTCCCAGCAGAGCCGTATCGGAGACATTACGTGGACGCCGTCCAACGAGGTGGTTGGCAATTTCAGTTATTTCGTATCCGGAGGCATGAAGAGTCCGTTCTCCCACAACTTCAAGGGACAACGTGCCTATCGCGAGTTCAAGACAAGTGGCATGGTAAATGAGGAGGTAAACCGTTTCGCTTCTCATTGCATCACGTCTTCGGGCATGGGACTGGATGCCGTCACGGACATGCTGTCGGTTACCTATTATGCCGGCACCTATGACCACCGTTCTGTTTCGGAGTGTCCGATGGAGCTGCAGGATACATACGTCCGTCTCGACCGCGCCCTTGGCCAACTCATGGACGATGTGGAGAAGCGCGTGGGCAAGGGTAGGGCGCTCTTCGTGGTGACAGGAACCGGTTATTGCGATGAACCCGTTTCGGACAACCTTTCCAAATACCGCATCCCATCGGGAACCTTCGATATGCATCGTGCCGAGATGCTCCTGAACATGTACCTTATCGCCGTTTACGGCCAGGGACAGTGGGTGGAGAGCAGTCTTGGCAATGAAATATACCTTAACCGCAAACTCATAGAACAGCGCAACGTGAACATGACGGAACTGCTGGACATGAGTTCTGCGTTCATTATCCAACTGGCCGGTGTCAAGGACGTGTACACCAGCCAGCGCCTTTCTCTCGGAGCCTGGACACCCGGTATCTCCAAGTTGCGCAATGCATACAATCCGCACCGCTCCGGCGATATAATGATTCAGATTGCTCCCGGATGGTCCGTTGCCGGAGTGAACAGCACACCGGGGGCCACTAAGGAGAACATTTCCCGAGAGAGTTATATCGCTTTTCCCCTTTTCTTCATGGGTACCGGTTTCGATCCCTGTAAGGTGGAAACACCGGTTACCATTGACCATGTGGCGCCAACAGTGGCCAAGGTGTTGCGTATACGCTCGCCTAACGGATGCGGTCAGTCGCCTTTGACAAGGGTTACACAATAGTGGCGGGTATTTTTGCCGCCAGCGAACGCATCAATTATCAATATCGAAATAAAACATCAAACAATGAATATAACAAATTTCTTAGTAAAACTCTTCGGCGACAAGAAGTCGCGCGACCTCAAGGCCTACCGCCCTCTGGTGCAGGCCGTATTGGACGTATATCCAAGTATCCAGGCCCTCAGCGATGATGACCTGCGTGCCCGTGTCAAGGAAATACGTCAGGCCATAGCAGACAAGGCCGCTCCCCTGCGCCAACAGATTGCGGAAATCAAAGAACGTATCCCACAGACAGAGATTCAGGACCGTGCCCCTCTCTTCCAGCAGATAGACAAGTTGGAGAAGGATGTTCTGGAAGTCCTTGAAAAGGCTCTGGACGAGGTGCGTGCCGAAGTCTTTGCCATAGTAAAGAGCACAGCCGACCGCTTTACCAACAATACTGACATCAAGGTTAAGGCAACGGACTTTGACCGCGAACTGGCCACCAAGCATGATTTCGTGGACATAGAGGGCGATACTGCCATCTACCACAACCATTGGATTGCCGGAGGCAACGACATGCAGTGGGCCATGGTGCACTTCGACGTGCAGTTGTTCGGCGGCACCGTCCTGCACCAGGGTAAGATTGCCGAGATGTTCACCGGCGAGGGCAAGACCCTTACCGCCACCCTGCCCGTCTTCCTCAATGCCCTTACTGGCAACGGCGTGCATGTGGTAACCGTTAACGACTATCTGGCAAAGCGTGACTCCGAGTGGATGGGGCCCATCTACATGTTCCACGGACTGAGCGTGGATTGCATTGACAAGCACCAGCCCAATAGCGAGAGCCGCCGCCGTGCATATCTGGCCGACATTACCTTCGGCACCAACAACGAGTTCGGTTTCGACTACCTGCGCGACAACATGGCCCAGGACCCCGCCGACCTGGTTCAGCGCAAGCACAACTTCGCCATCGTGGACGAGGTGGACTCCGTGCTCATCGACGATGCCCGTACACCTCTTATCATATCAGGTCCCGTGCCTAAGGGCGACGACCAGATGTACGAGCAGTACCAGCCTCTGGTGGAGCGCCTCGTTGGCGTTCAGCGTACCTTGGCCACCCAGTATCTGGCCGAGGCAAAGAAACTCATTGCCGAGGGTACCGAAACCAAGGACAAGCAGAAGACTGCCGACGGTTTCCTGTCGCTCTTCCGCAGTTACAAGGCCCTGCCCAAGAACAAGGCGCTCATCAAATACCTTTCCGAACCCGGCATCAAGGCCGGCATGCTCTCCACCGAGGAAATCTACATGGAGAACAACAACCGCCGCATGCCCGAGGCAGTAGAGCCCCTTTACTTCGTGGTCGAGGAGAAGCAGAACAGCGTGGACCTTACCGACAAGGGCAACGAATGGCTTGCCTCCCAGGTCAACGACCCCGCACTCTTCGTGCTGCCCGACATTGCCGGCATGATGTCGCAGATAGAGGCGGACACCACCCTCGACGATGAGGCACGTATCCAGAAGAAGGACGAGGTGTATGGCGACTATGCCGTCAAGAGCGAGCGTGTGCACACCCTCCAGCAGTTGCTGAAGGCATACACCATGTTCAACCTCAACGACGAGTACGTCATTCAGGACGGTGAAATCAAGATTGTGGACGAGCAGACAGGCCGTATCATGGAGGGACGCCGCTGGAGCGACGGACTCCATCAGGCAGTGGAGGCCAAGGAGCACGTGAAGGTGCAGGCCGCCACACAGACCTATGCCACCATCACCCTGCAGAACTATTTCCGCATGTACCACAAGTTGTCCGGTATGACAGGTACTGCCGTCACCGAGGCCGGCGAGTTCTGGGACATCTACAAGTTGGACGTTGTGGAGGTTCCCACCAACCGCGACGTTATCCGTACCGACGGCAACGACCGCATCTACAAGACCCAGCGCGAGAAGTACAATGCCGTAATAGAAGAGGTAGAACGCATGCGCAATAGCGGCCGTCCCACCCTCGTTGGTACTACCAGCGTGGAAATCAGCGAACTGCTCTCCAAGATGCTCTCCATGCGCAAGATTCCTCACCAGGTATTGAACGCCAAGTTGCACCAGAAGGAGGCCGACATCGTGGCACAGGCAGGCCGCAGCATTGACGGACTGGGCACCGTTACCATTGCCACCAACATGGCAGGCCGTGGTACCGACATCAAACTGACTCCCGAGGTGAAGGCTGCCGGAGGTCTGGCCATCATTGGCACGGAGCGCCACGAGAGCCGCCGTGTGGACCGCCAGTTGCGCGGACGTTCCGGTCGTCAGGGCGACCCCGGCAGTTCCGTGTTCTACGTTTCCCTGGAGGACAAACTCATGCGCCTGTTCGCTTCCGAACGCATTGCCCGTGTGATGGACCGTCTGGGCTTCCAGGATGGCGAGATGATAGAGCACTCCATGATCACACGTTCCATCGAGAACGCACAGAAGAAGGTGGAGGAGAATAACTTTGGCGTGCGCAAGCGCCTGCTGGAGTATGACGATGTGATGAACAAGCAGCGTACCGTCATCTACGAGAAGCGCCGTCATGCCCTCATGGGCGAACGCCTCGGCATGGACATTGCCGACATGATATGGGACCGCGTGTGCCACATCATGGAAAGCCGTGACTACCAGAACTGCCGCGAGCAGTTCCTCGAGATACTCGCCATGGAGTTCCCCCTGCCCCAGGACCGTTACGACAGCGGCAACATGGACGAACTGGCCGAGGAGGTTTACCAGAAGGCCATGGAGCGCTTCAAGCAGAAGTGCCACATCATCTCCACCAATGCCCACAAGGCCGTGAGCATGATTGTGGAGAACCCCGACCAGATGCCCCGCTACGAGAACATCATGGTGCCCGTGGTGGACGGACGCCGTGTGTATCAGATAAGTTGCAACATCCAGGAGGCATACGAAAGCCAGTCACAGGCCGTAGTCAGCGCCTTC
Organism: Bacteroidaceae bacterium; assembly: GCA_017466325.1. GTDB lineage: Bacteria > Bacteroidota > Bacteroidia > Bacteroidales > Bacteroidaceae > Physcousia. Next base: position 115,269 of record JAFTUK010000039.1, read on the forward strand.
CACAAGAGTCTCATCCTGCACACCATAGACGATGCATGGAAGGAGAACCTGCGCCTGCTGGACGAACTGAAGCACTCCGTACACAATGCTTCCTACGAGCAGAAGGACCCCTTGCTCATCTACAAGTTGGAGTCCGTAAAGTACTTCGACCAGATGGTCAACAAGATAAACGACCGCATCGTCAGTGTGCTGATGCGTGCCCAGGTGCCTGAATTGCAGATCCGCCAGGCCGAGGCTCCCCAGCCTCCCCGCCCCCAGCAGCGTCTCCAGGAAAGCCATGGAGACGTAGACGAGGGCATGCGCCAGGCAGCAGGCCGCGACACACGCGAGCAGCAGCCTGTACAGCCCATCCGCCGCGAGAACCTGCCAGGACGTAACGAACCCTGTCCCTGCGGTTCGGGCAAGAAGTTCAAGCATTGCCACGGACGCAACCTTTAAGTAAAGTGAAAACGGAAAACGGAAATCGGAAAACTAATCCGCTCACCTTTAACCCGCTCACCCGTTCAACTCAGTTTTCCGTTTTCCGTTTTCACATTTCCGTTTAACCTAAACCACACATACCTATGATTGCACCAGAAAAACAGATTCAGAGAGCCCTGCGCCATGTGGCAGAGCGTTTCCCTCAGGAAAAGGAACCCGTACTGACGGACATCATTGTACGTGTTTTTCCGCATAGCGGCGAGGTGAAGTTCTATGACGATGAGGAAAAGGAACTCATGCGCATCGTCATACCGGAGTGGATACACGGTTCGCGCGATGAGGATTTCTACCAGAAGGTTACCCCCATTCTGCGTCAGGCCATCAGCGAGGTACGCACCGAGGTGGTGGACAAGATGTCGCTTCTCCGCCCATACACCTTCGTCATGCAGGACGAGGACGGTGAGACTCTTACCGACCTCTACATTGTGGACGACCAGGAAACGGTAATCATATCCGGTAATCTCTTGGAAGGAGTGGACGAGGACTTGGATTCATTCTTCAAAGAACTGATGAAGGATTGACAAGGAAATCTCTATGGGGATGTTTCGTGTGTGTTTTATGGAGATGTGTAGTGTTGATGTGGCAACACTGCTATAATCATAACGCAATGACCGATTAGGGTTTAAGTGATAGAGAAAAGCAGCGCCGGAAGTTAAAGTCTTCTGGCGCTGCTTTTATGTTGTCCTCTGCTCTGGGCTTGACCAGAGTGGTCGGAGTATTCCGAGTACTCTGAGTATTCTGAGTTCTCCGACTTCTCCGAGTTCAATGCCTCCCTCAAGGGGATTTGGGGCTTACTCCATGTACTTCATTATCTCGCCTGAGATTTGGTGCAGGGAGATTTCGCACAACTTGGTGTTGTATTCTGCCACCAGGATGCGCTCCTCGGCATCGAGGAGGGATTGCTGGGCTTCGCGCATCTCTATGCCAGAGAGGTCGCCAAGCATGTAGCGCTCGTGGGCAATGTAGTGGTTCTCCTGCGCTGTGATGAGGTTCTCGCGTTCCAGGGAGAGCAGGCGCAGGTTGTTCTTGTAGGCCTGCCAGAGGTCGGCCAGGTCGGCACGTAGGGTTTGTTCCAGTTGCAGGCGTGCCAGGTCGGCATTCTCTATGTCGAGCCTTGCATTGCGGCGCTGGCTGGTACGCTTGCCGTCGAAGAGGTTGTAACCCACCTTCACACCGAAGTCCACTCCGCCCCTGCCATCACCGCCTATGGTATGCTGGTAGTTGTAGCCGGCATTCAGTTTTATGTAGGGGAAATCGCGGCTCATGGTGGCCTTGTAGTCAAGTTCCGCCAGACGGATGTCGTGCTTGCGGTTGAGCAGTTCGGCATTAAGTGCCATGGTGTTGTCCAGCAGGTGGTCGTGCGTGAGTGAGGTATCCACCTCTATGACGGAGTCCCTCAGCGAGAGGGGAGTCTGCATGTCCCTCACCGCCATGAGTTCGTACAGGCGGATGCGCGATGTAGCCATCAGTTCGTGTTGCTTCAGGCTCTGTGCGCTGTCGGCATTGAAGTCCACCTGTGCCTGCTGGAGGTCCAGACGGGAGGCGCTGCCTATGCTATAGCGCTCGAGCACGATGCGCAGACGCTCCTTGGAGAGTTTCACGGCATTGTTGAGGTTGCGCATGCGTATCTTCTGCTGGATGAGGTTGTAGTACTCGGCGGTGAGTGTGGCCACATAGTCCTCGATGGTCAGTCGTGTGCGTGTGGCACCCTGTCGCTTCAGTTCCTGAAGTTTGCTATACGTTGCCTGAATCTTGAAACCGTCGAACAGGGTCCATTCGGCATTCACGCCGGCCTGTATGCCATGTCCCAACTGACCTCCGTTTCCAGTGTCCACCGTGCCGCTGTACCCTGCCGTGGCATTCACCGTGGGCAGGTATCCGGCATTGGCGGCCGTGGCGTTGTTGGCGCTTATGGCCTCCTCGTTGCGTGCTATTTTCAGGTTATAGTTGTTTTCCAGACCTGTGGCTATCACCTCGGCCAGGGTCTGTGCCTTTGCCCCCGTGCTGGCACAGAGGGCAAGGGCTATGAGTATGAACCTTGTGGATTTCATTTCTTGATCTTCTTTTGTAGGGATGTTGCCACGAAGGAGTATATGGCAGGAATTACAAACATTGTGAGCATGGTGGAGATGAGCATGCCTCCCACTACGGCGGTACCCATGGCCACACGTCCGGCCGAGCCCTCACCCGATGCGAACATCAGAGGCATGAGGCCGAGCATGGTGGACACGGAGGTCATGAGGATGGGGCGCAGACGTTGCACTGAGGCCTCCTGTATGGCGGTCATCTTGTCCTCTCCCATGCGTTGGCGCTGGTTGGCAAACTCCACGATGAGGATACCGTTCTTCGCCACCAGACCTATGAGCATGATGATGCCAATCTGGCTGAAGATGTTCATCGTCTGTCCGCCCACGAGCATGAATATCAGTGCACCGGCAATGGCCAGGGGCACGGTGAGCATGATGACGAAGGGGTCCTTGAAACTCTCGAACTGAGCCGCCAGAATCAGGTAGATGAGCACTAGGGCAAGGCCGAAGGCGAAGAGCAGGCTTGAGGAACTCTCGCGGAACTCCTTGGAGTCGCCTGCCAGTGCCGTGCGGAAGGTGTCGTCCAGCACCTCTGATGCTATCTTGTCCATCTCGTCAAGACCGTCGCCTATGGTATGCCCGGGGGTAAGTCCGGCCGAGATTGTTGCCGACACGAAGCGGTTGTAGCGGTAAAGTTTCGGGGGAGCGATGCTCTCCACCAGGTCCACCAGGTTCTCCATCTGCACCATCTTGCCGTCCGAAGAGCGCATGTATATGGCTTTGAGGTTGGCAGGGTCGTTGCGTTGCTGGCGGTTTATCTCGCCCACTATCTCGTACTGCTTGCCGTTGAGGTAGAGGTAGCCCATACGCTGGCCGCTGAGGCCGTATTGCAGGGTCTGTGCTATGTCCTTGGTGGAGACGCCCATGAGGTTGGCCTTCTCGCGGTTCACGCTCAGGCGCACCTCGGGTTTGGAGAACTTCAGGTCCACGTCGGCCATCTGGAAGACGGGGTTGTCATACACCTTGGCCATGAACTGGGGCAGGACCTTTTCCAGTTTCTCGATGGTGGTGGCCTGAAGAACGTATTGCACGGGCATGGAGCCGCGTCGTCCGCCAAAGGTGCTCTGCTGCTGCACGAAGGCACGCGCGTCGGTCTTCTCGCGTACGGCCTTGCTGAGTTTGTCCGCCACTTCCATCTGTGTGTAGTCGCGCTCGGCCAGGTTCCTGAGTGTAATCTGTATGTTGCCGCCACCGTCCGACACACGTGCCGTGATGAACTCGGCATCGGGCATGAGCGAGTCGGCCAGACGGTTGATGTCCTCGGTGTAGTCGCGCATGTATTCATAGGTCACGCCCTCGGGGCCCATGGTACGGATGGTTATGCTCGAGCGGTCCTCCAGCGGAGCCATCTCGGCAGGCACGTTCATCCACATTGCCACACAGGCGGCAAGGGCAACCACCATCAGGGGTATTGCCATCCATCGGCGGCGCAGGAAGGCGCTGAGCCAGCGCGAATATATGTTGTTAAGTCCCACGAAGAAGGGTTCCGTCTTGCGGTAGAACCAGTTCTTCTCCTCGCAGTTTACAAGTATCTTCGTGGCGAGCATGGGGGTGATGGTCAGGGCGGCAAAGGATGATATCACCACGGAACCTGCCACCACGAAACTGAACTCGCGGAACAGGCGTCCCGTCTGTCCTTCCATGAACACGATGGGCAGGAACACGGCCAGTAGGGTGACGGTGGTGGAGATGACGGCAAAGAATATTTCCTTTGCGCCCTCAATGCCCGCTTCGAACGGGCGCATGCCACGCTCTATTCGTATGTAGATGTTCTCCGTCATCACAATGGCATCGTCCACCACAAGGCCCACCGACAGCACTACGGCCAGCATGGAGAGCACGTTGATGGAGAAGCCCAGCAGGTACATTATGAAGAATGCGCCGATGAGCGAAACGGGGATGACAAGGCAGGGGATGAGCGTTACGCGCCAGTCGCGCAGGAACAGGAAGATGATGATGATAACGAGCACGAAGGCCTCGTAGACGGTGCTTTCCACCTCGGCAATGGAGGCGCGTATGAACTTCGTGTTGTCAAAACCGTAGGCATACTTCACGTCGTCCGGCAGGTCCTTCTCCATTATCTTCATGCGCTCGTGCACGGCATCGGCAATGTCTATGTGGTTGGCGCCCGGCTGGGGGATGACAACGATACCCACCATGGGCACGCCGTTCATCTTCATGTAACTCTTTATGTCACGCGCCGAGAGTTCGGCACGGCCTATGTCGCTGAAGCGGATGATGCGTCCTTCCTCCTCCTTGATGACCAGGTTGTTGAACTCCTCCGTGGTGGACATCTGTCCCATGGTGCGGATGCTGAGTTCGCGTGTGTTGCCCTCTATGGAGCCCGAGGGCAGTTCCACGTTCTCCCTGTCCAGGGCGCTCTTCACGTCCATGGGAGTGACGCCGTATCCCGACATTTTCACGGGGTCCAGCCACAGGCGCATGCAATACTTCTTCTCGCCCCAGATCATCACGCTGGACACGTCCTGGATGGTTTGCAGTTGCTCCTTCACCGTGAGGTCGGCAATCTCACTCAACTCAAGCAGGTTGCGCTTGTCGCTCTGCAGGGCCACCATCAGTATGGGCATGGCATCGGCATCGGCCTTGGACACGGTGGGCGGGTCGCAATCTCGTGGCAAGAAGCGCTGTGCTCTGGACACCTTGTCGCGCACGTCGTTGGCCGCCGTTTCCAGGTCTACGGAGAGTTCAAACTCCACCGTTATGCGGCACGAACCCTGTTGGCTCACGCTGGTAAGCGAGCGTATGCCCGGTATACCGTTGATGTTCTGTTCCAGGGGTTCGGTTATCTGGTTCTCTATCACGTCCGCGTTGGCGCCGGGGTAGGAGCACGACACGGAGATTATGGGGTTGTCCACCGAGGGGTATTCCCTCACGCCCAGATACATGTATCCCACGGCACCGAAGATGAGAATGAGCAGTGTCATCACCGTGGCCAGCACCGGACGTCGGATTGAAAGTTCGGAAATGTTCATGGTTTTAGGACCCTCCCCCTTACCCCTCCGCAAGGGAGGGGAGTATGATGTATTGGAGGATATGGGTCATATCTTTATGATTTGTGATTGTCGGTAGTAACTACTCCCCTCCATACAGGGAGGGGCAGGGGGTGGGTCCTTATTTTACCGTCACCGTCACCGCCTGTCCGGCACGCAACTGCATGGTACCGCTGGTTATCACGGTATCGCCCACGTTGAGGCCACGGAGCACCTGCACCTGGGCATCGGTGCGCAGACCCTTGGTTATCTCCACAGGTTCAGCCTTGCCGTTCTTGTACAGATACACCTTGTCGATACCCATTTCGGATACTATCGCCTCGCTGGGCACGGCCAGGGCACTGGCAAATTCCTGTGTGGTCAGCCGCACGTTGGCATAACGTCCGGGCACCAGTTTTCCGTCGCGGTTGTCATACAGGGCACGCACGGTGAAGGTGCGGGTGTTCTCGTCCACACGCGAGTCGGAGGCGTACACCTTGGCTTGGCGCGGGGTGAGGTCGCCCTCCACGGTAAACTCCAGCGAAGCACCGTCGGGCAAGGTGCCTGCATAGCGTTCGGGAACGCTGAACTCCACCTTCAGGGGGCTGCGCTTGGTGAGCATTGCCACGGCCGTCTGTGTGGTGGCATAGGCACCCACGCTGACCTGGCGCAGACCTATGATGCCCGAGAAGGGCGCACGGAGTTCCGTCTGTGCTATCTCTGCCTTCACACCGTCTATCTCGGCACGGAGGGCGGAGAGGTTGGCTTCGGCCTCCTGGAAGGCCTCCTTACTCACGGCTTCCTTTTCCAGCAGGGCCTTGGCACGGTACACGCGGTCCTGCATCAGGCGCAACTGAGCCTCCTTTCTGCGGAGTTCGGCCTGCAGGGGTGCGTCGTTTATCTTGGCCAGCAACTGGCCTTTCTCCACCATGGAACCTTCCTTGAAGAAGATGTCCGTTATCTTGCCCGAGGTTTCGAACGAGAGGCTTACCTCCTCGTCCGGCACCAGCGAACCGCTCATGGACAGGCCGTCGGTAAGCAACTGCTGTTCCACTACTACGGCTCTCACATTCAGCGTCTTGCCCTGTCTGCCACCGGCCGACTTGGGCGCCTGGTTCAGTTCATCGTTCTCCTTGGGCATGAAGGCATTGTAGGCAAGAGCCGCACAACCTGCCACAATGATGCCGACGATACTGTACTTGGTTATTTTGTTCATTGTAATAAAATTAGAGGACCCACCCCCGACGGACTCGACGGACCCACCCCCGACCCCTCCCTGAATGGAGGGGAGTATATAGTACTGGGTGGATGTGGATTTAGTTAGAGGGTTAATTTCATTGTCGATTGTAACTACTCCCCTCCCTTGTGGCGAATGGAGTCCTTGGAGGATTGACTGAATGTCAATCTGTGCTCCATGAGGGGAGCAATCTCCATTGCGACGCGAGGACTGGGCAGGGGGGAGGGTCTGTTTATTTCCCTTTACTCGTAGAATGCCGTGAACACCTTTATGCAATTCTCGTGGTCCTGCATGCTTGCCGTTTCGCGCACGGAGTGCATGCCCCAGATGGGGTTGCCCATGTCCACGCCCTTCACGGGGAAGGAGGAGGAAAGTATGTTGCCCAGGGTGCTGCCACCAGCCACATCGCTATGGTTCACGAAGGTCTGGTATGGCGCACCTGCCTTCTTGCATGCCTGCATGAACACGCTTGCGCCCACGGCATCGCTCAGGTACTTCTGGCTGGCGTTGTACTTTATCACGGGACCTCCGCCCATCACGGGATGGTTCGTGGGGTCGTACTTCTCGCTATAGTTGGGATGCCATGCATGGGCATTGTCGGCACTCACCATGAAGGAGCGCTCCACGCACATGGCAAAGTCCTCGAAGTGCGAAGCGCATGTTTCGCTCTGCCTTGCCACCAGCCTCTGCACCAGCGATGCGAAGAAGGGAGAGCCGGCACCCTGCTTCGTCTGGCTGCCCGTCTCCTCGTTGTCGAAGATGGCCAGGCACTTTGTCACCTCGGGAGTCTCCCCGTCGGCCAGCAGAGCCTCCATGCCTGCATGCGCCATGCTCAGGTCGTCCAGGCGTCCGCTCTGTATCAGTTCGCCGTGCAGGCCCACGCGCCCTGCCGGAGTGGTGTCGTACAGGTACAGGTCAAAGTCCAGGATGTCCTCGGCCTTCACACCCAGTTCCTCCGCAACGAGGGTCTTCAGTATGCTTCCGTTCACCTCTCCACGCTCACCGCTCACCGTTGTCAGCACCGGCAGCATGTCCTTCTGCTTGGACAGAGCCACGCCGTCGTTCACCTGACGGTTGAAGTGTATGGCCAGGTTGGGAATTGTCAGTATGGGACGGTTGATGCGCAGCAGGCGTACCACAGGCTCCGTCATGCACTCGCCTGCCAGCACCACACGGCCAGCCAGGGACAGGGGACGGTCCATCCATGTGGACATGATGGCACCGCCGTAGAGTTCCGTGTTCAGTTTCACCAGGCCGCCCTCGCACTTAATCTCGGCATTGGGCTTCACTCGGAAGCAGGGACTGTCCGAATGTGCCGAAATGATGCGCATGCCACCCTCTGCCAGAGTCTTCCTGCCCATATGGAAAGCAAAAATGGCGGAACCGTTCTTGGTAGAAAACAGTTTGTCGCCACTCTTCACCTCGGGGCAAGGCTCACCGGCCTTCCACTCCTTGTAACCAGCCTCTGTGAGGCACTTCTTTATCGTCTCCACCGCAAAGAAATTTACCGGCGAAGCGTTCATGAAATCTTCAAGTATCATACCTTATATATTATATTATCGTTATATTTTGACTGCTAAGATATGAAAAAGTTTACCGTTACGGGAATAAAAAGAGAATTATTTGAAATAGATTAGGTATTTCACTCACTTAATCGTATCTTTGTGGCAGAGTAAATGTAAACGATACTATGGTTCAGGAGCAGAATGGCATTTATATTCTATATCACGGAAGTAATACCTCTGTCGTAAATCCAGAGATACGTACAACAGGGTTCTATAAAGACTTTGGGTATGGATTCTATTGTACAAAGATAGAGAAACAGGCTCGAAAATGGGCCCTTACCAAAAGGGGAGGGAGCATAGTGTCTGTCTATCAATATACTCCTGATGATACGCTGAATGTAAAGACATTTCCAATCATGACAGACGAATGGTTAGACTTTGTTGTTAATTGCCGGCGTGGTATTGGACACGAGTATGATATAGTGGAAGGACCTATGGCCGACGACCAGATTTGGGATTATGTGGAAGACCTCATAGAAGGCACTATTACTCGCAATGCATTTTGGGAGTTGACAAAATTCAAATATCCTACACATCAGATAGTCTTCTGTTCGCAGAAATCGCTGGCTACACTGAAATTCATAAATGACCACACCCTATGAAGAATGTGTTTTTCCCCGAAGACGAAGTTACGGTCAACGACCTGTATTTCGTCTGTTATATGATAGAGCGCATCGCTCGCAGACTTAAGCAACCCAACAAGTATGTAGCCAATGCCATGGGACGCGACGAAATTGCCAAAAAACTATCTTTGGCCGATGTCCTCCATTCAGAAAACCCCTTGGCTGTGGAGGCAGACTGGATAGTGGAGTATGATTTGTCGGAAGGTTCGCATGATGTGACCGATGTTGATCCCGAACTCTGCAATCGTATCCCCACGGCCACCCAAATGGCAAAGGTGTACAAACGCTTGATACTTGCCACTCAAAAGCCAGAGGAGGAATATCCCGATGCCATCCTTCGTGTTTACTCCAGTCCTATATGCGAAACCTTGGACAACTATAATTGCAGCGCCTACTACGAACCCTCGTCATATATAACCCAGAGTTACTACAACGGTTTCTTTTAGTGCACGCGTTACACTACCACTTGCATAACGACACACACAAGGCACAGAACCCTGCATTATCAGGTCCTGTGCCTTTTCACGTTTTAGGCAAAACGGTGAACGGTGAGCGATTTAGTTTTCCGTTTTAATCCCGCTTCGCGGTCTTTTCCTCTTTGTCGCTCGGCATAATCAAAGCAAACTTTGCTTCTGCTCTCGCTTCCTGCGTCGGTTCCGATTTATTCGCCTACGCTCATCAAGCTAAAGCAAGTCCGATTTCCATTTCTATGTCCCCCTGAGACAGGGGTGACGAGGAACGAAGTTCCGGAGGGGGTATGATATAACTCCGCTTTCCGTTCAACATTCAACGTTAATCGTTCAGCGTTATTCGCCTACGCTCATCAAGCTAAAGCAGTCACCTTTCACCGCTCCAGTTTCCCTATGGGAGAACTGCAGTTTCCTCACGGGGGAACTCGAGTTTCCCTACGAGGAAACTCTGTCATTGCCGAGGTCAGTCAAACCAGTTGACAAGTTCTTCGTATGCATCGAACTGAATGTCCTCCCTTATCCCTACGGCATGCAAGGCATTGAGGACAATCTCCTGCTCGGCAGGCGGCATGGCTATGACACCCCGACGACGGTAGAAATAACCACCACGCCCGAAGTGTGCCATAAGCATTGACATGAATTCCCTATACTGCTCCGGTAGCATACACTTCTGGAAATTCTTAAATCCTAAGGCATAACGTGCAGGAGCCGCCTCGCGATAAAACTTGCATCCTCTGTCCTTGGAACAATGACGGGGATTTACCATGTTCAGAAATTCCATCTCCCCCATCATCTGCGAATACGCCACCTGGCGAAGGCATGATGCCGCCATAGGGCAGTCGGCATGAATACAGGCCGAGAAACTCTCTGGCAATGTTGTGTACTTTTTCTTTGGCATAGTATTTACTATATGTTCTATACATGCAAAGATATATCATTGTTACCGATAAAACAAACATTATCCGCTCTAATTCAACATTAGTTGAGTCGTTCACGTTTACCCGCTTTTGTTTTTCTTTCGCTCGCTTATTCGTACTCTGACCTGTCGGTCTAAGGTACTCACACTCGGATTTTCTCAAATAAATTTGGAAAATCTCTCACTTAATCGTACTCTGACCTTCGGTCTAAGGTACTTTCGCTCGGAAGTAAAAATATAACGTATTTTATTTTGTACTTCTCTCGCTTATTCGTACTCTGACCTGTCGGTCTAAGGTACTCACGCTCGAAAATATTCAAATAAATTTGATATTTTGCTCGCTTATTCGTACCTTTGTCATCGTCCCGCGCCGATTGCACCCTTTATGGGTGTGGGTGGGCAGGGGGACAAGACATATATAAAGGCGTTTACTACGCTTTGGTTCTGACGGTTAGAAATCCTGAGAAAATTTCATGCAAGTCAGGGACAAAGCAACGTGAATGTCCCGTGGGTATGTTATATGCATGCCTCACTTTGCTGTACAGCCATTGGTGTATCCCTATGCCATTGGTCTTTGTTGGCATTGTGGTGGTATGGTGAACATATCGGCGTGGGGCTTCGGCGTTGCTCGTTTCGACTTGCAAGGCCATTCTCAGGAGCCTCTAACCGTGGAGCGAGCGACAGTGCAGGGCTTCACGCTTTTTTTATGTCTTCAAGTTAACGTGAAGAACACACACAAAGTGGTCATTCGTAGCCCTTGACCCTGACATAAGGACAAAGGGGGCTCAGTAGTTAATTAGTGTGGAAAAGCAAAAAGTTTGGCTATTCTGAACAGGAAAAATTTTTTGTCTATCACTCCTCTAAGATTAGCTCTGAATAGTTTTATTTTGGCGTTAAATGATTCAGCCAAAGCGTTAGAAGCACGATTATTGTAAAAGTTCAAGATATCATCGTAGTGTTCATAAAATGTAGCAGTGATGACATTAAATGAATGCAATCCTGCTTCTTCGACTTTATTATACCATCGCGCCATAGAGAGCCTTGCCGCATCTTTGATTGAGTTTTTTGAGAATATCATTCGTAAGGAATGGCATA
>JAFTUK010000040.1 GCA_017466325.1 Bacteroidaceae bacterium
CGTTTTTAGTGACGGCTCACCCTTACCCGTTATGATTTCACTCATACGTGCGGCACTGAGTCCAAGCATCTCAGCCAATTTCGACTGAGTCAGTCCCATTTCATACATACGGAGCTTCATGGTTTCTACCAAAGTGGGAGCCGCTATAGGATAGTGCTCTTCCTCATATTCTGCCACCAAGTCTGAAATCAAATCCAGCTCCAGTAGATTCCTGTCATCAGCAGGAGTGTCATTGCTGACAACTTGAAGCAACTCATTGATACGGTCACATGTAGCTTTATACTGTTTCTCTGTTTTTATCTGTGCCATTCCCTATATATTTTTAATGTCCTTTATTTTGCTGTATTCCTCGTGTGTTCCAACAAACCTCATATAGACTTTCTTGTTGACGAAAAGTACTATTGCAACTATCCGATAGTTGTTCCCCTTGATGTCGAATACATAACGGTCATTACCAACATAGTCTACTGTGTTGAATGTCTGCTTGATGTCCGCGAAACTGTTCCAGTCTGCCCTTGATGTTCTTTTATACCAATCACGTAGAGGCACGTCGGCGTCAGCATGTTTGGCTATGAACTCCCGAATCATTGAGAATGATATTATTCGCATACTCACTATTTTGGGGGCAAAAATAAGAATAATATTCGGAAAAACCAAATATTATTCGGATTATTTTAAAGAAAAGACATCAGCGGAACTAAGAACAACCCACTTCTGCTCAAACAGTCCCGAACTGGAAGACCAAATCATAAAGGAATTCAAAGAAAGGACACGCCTCTAATGGCGTGTCCTTTACTTATTTATATAAATTTTTATCTCAGCAAGATGCCCTACGAGAGAACTCCTTATTTCTCTGTCACCGTAACCTTTGCCGCGGTGTTCTTGCACTTGTTGCGCAATGTTTCCTGGTCGGCATCGAGGGTATCCCAACATACGACAACACCCATACGGCGTCCTACGTGTGCCTCGGGCTTGCCAAAAATACGGAGATAGGTACGCTGTTCTGCACAGGCATCTTCCATGCCGATATAGTCGGGAGACTTGGTTTCTATACCCGATAGGATAACGGCACTTGCACCCTGACGCTCCTGGGTAATCTCGGGAATGGGCAAGCCAAGCACGGCACGGCAATGGAGTTCGAACTCGCTCAGGTTCTGCGTGCCGGCCAGTGTCACCATACCTGTATCGTGCGGACGGGGAGAGAGTTCGCTGAAGATGACACCTTCCTTTTCGCTAACAAAGAATTCCACACCCCAGATACCTGCACCGGTGAGGGCTTCAGTCACCTTGGCAGCCATTTCCTGAGCCTGGGCCAGGTGCTCTGCCTTCATCTGTCGTGGCTGGAAACTCTCCTGATAGTCACCGCCTTTCTGCACATGGCCGATGGGGGCGCAGAACAGGGTGGGACCGTTCTTCTGCGTAACGGTAAGCAGGGTTATCTCATAGTCGAAGGGTATGAACTGCTCCACGATGACCTCCATGATGTCGCCACGCGAACCCTCGCATGCACACTCCCAAGCAGAGGCAAGTTCCTCGGCATTGTCCACCTTGCTCTGTCCGTGTCCGCTGGAAGACATCAAGGGCTTGATGATGCAGGGGAAACCTATCACGCTCGCAGCCTCGGCAAGTTCCTCGTAGGTGGTGGCATAACGGTAGTTGGCGGTCTTCAGTCCCAACTCGGTGTGTGCCAGTTCGCGGATGGCCTTGCGGTTCATGGTGAAGTTCACGGCACGTGCGCTGGGGACAACCTGTATGCCCATCTTCTCGCACTCGTAGAGTTTCTCTGTGCGGATGGCCTCTATCTCGGGTACGATGATGTCGGGGCGTACCTCCTCAACAACCTTCATCAGGGCTTCGCCGTCCAGCATGCTGAACACACGACGCTCGTCTGCCACCTGCATGGCAGGAGCATTGTCATACTTGTCGCAAGCGACTACATACTGGCCCTTTCTCTGGCAGGCAATGACGAACTCCTTACCGAGTTCGCCTGAACCCAAAAGCAAAATCTTCTTCATATCTCAACTTAATCCTTCTATTTCACCGTTTACTATGTCTATCTTCTCTGCCTGGGGCACCTTGGGCAAGCCTGGCATGCGAAGTATCTCTCCCGCTATGAGCACGATGAACTCGCTTCCCTGGTTGATGACCACATCGCGGATGGCAATGTTGAATCCCTCGGGCACGCCGTAGGCCTTCTGGTCGGCAGAGAACGAGAACTGTGTCTTGGCTATGCAGATGGGGAAGTGCGACAAGCCCAGTTCCTCTACCTTCTGAAGCATCTTCCTGGCCGCAGGGGTAAATGTTACGCCCTTGCCGCCATACACTTTCCGCACTACGGCCAGAGCCTTCTGCTCGATAGTGTCCTCGTCGGCATAGGCGAACTTCAGGGGCTCGCTGGGGTTGTTCTCTATGGTGTCCACCACAAGGCGTGCCAACTCCTCGGCACCGGCACCGCCCTCGTTGAAGGCATTGTTCACGGCAAAGCCTATGCCCAACTCGTCACAATGCTCGCGGCAGAAGTTGATTTCCTCATCGGTATCCGTGGCAAAGCGGTTGAAGCACACCACCACCGTCTGTCCGAAGCCCTGCAGGTTGCGGATGTGGCGGTCAAGGTTCTTCACGCCCTCTTTCAGACCCTCCATATTGGGTTCCTTAATAGCCTCCACGGGCACACCGCCGTGCATCTTCAAGCCCTGTGTGGTGGCAACCAGTACGGTGAGTGCAGGTTGCAGGCCCGACTTGCGGCACTTGATGTCGTAGAACTTCTCGGCACCGAGGTCGGCACCGAAACCTGCCTCTGTGATGACGTATGGAGCAAGGCTCATTGCCATGCGTGTGGCCAGGGCAGAGTTGCATCCATGGGCTATGTTGGCAAAGGGACCTCCGTGCACTATGGCAGGCGTTCCTTCTGTTGTCTGTACCAGATTAGGTTTGATGGCATCGCGCAAGAGCACGCAAATGGCACCTGCCACGCCAAGGTCCTTCACGGTGAATGGTTTTCCGTCTATGGTAGTACCCAGCAGGATGTTCTCTATGCGGCGGCGCAGATCATCCTCGTCCTTGGCAAGACAGAGGATGGCCATAATCTCGGAAGCCGGTGTGATGTCGAAACCGCTCTCTCCTGTCACTCCGTTTGTCTTCGCGCCAAGGCCGGTAACGATATATCGCAGGTTGCGGTCGTTCACGTCAAGGACACGCTTCCACAACACCTCGCGCATGGCAAAGCCCTCGGCCTGATGCTGGTAGATGTAATTGTCCAGCAGGGCGGCTATCATGTTGTGTGCAGAGGTGATGGCGTGGAAGTCGCCAGTAAAGTGCAGGTTAATCTTGTCCATGGGCAAGACCTGTGCATAGCCTCCACCGGCAGCACCGCCCTTCATGCCGAAGCAGGGGCCGAGAGAAGGTTCGCGCAGAGCCACGACGGTCTTCTTGCCTATGCGGTTCATGCCAAGCGACAGGCCTACGCTTACCGTTGTCTTGCCGATACCGGCCTTGGTGGGGGTGATGGCGGTGACAAGGATAAGGCGGCTTTTGCTTATTTTCTCTTCATCGATGAGACTGAGGGGCAGTTTGGCAATGTATCGGCCATACGGCTCCATTACCTCCTCGCTGATACCCAGTCCCTGTGCTATGTCCCTTATGGGCTTCAAAGGGGTCTCACGTGCAATTTCAATATCACTTTTCATATATTCCTAATATCGTTTGTTCTGTATTCCTATCGTCTTTTCTGTACTTTGTCCGTATCTGCCGGAGTGAAGAATATCGTATCCTTCAGCGCATCGGGCATGTACTGTTGGCTGATGTAGTGTCCGGGATAGTCATGAGGATACTTGTAGCCGTCGCTGTATCCCAGTTCGGCCATCAGTTGTGTGGGTGCGTTCCTCAGATGCAGAGGCACGGGCAGATTGCCAGTCTGGCGCACGTTCTGCAGGGCCGTGTTTATGGCATTGTAGGCGCTGTTGCTCTTTGGCGAGGTAGCCAGATATACAGTTGCCTCTGCCAAGGGGATACGTCCCTCGGGCCATCCTATCTTCTGCACCGCATCGAAGGCGGCATTGGCAAGAAGCAAGGCATTGGGGTTGGCAAGTCCCACGTCCTCGGATGCAGAGATTACCAGTCGGCGTGCTATGAAGGCAGGGTCTTCCCCACCCTCTATCATTCTGGCCAGCCAATAGATGGCGGCATCGGGGTCGCTGCCTCGGATGCTCTTAATGAAAGCGGAGATGATATCGTAGTGCATCTCTCCGTCCTTGTCGTAGGCAAGAGGGTTCTGCTGAAGACGCTCCGCCACCAGGGTGTCGGTTATCTCCAGTGTTTCATCCTCCTGCACGCTTTCGGAGAGAAGTTCCAGGATGTTCAGCAACTTGCGGGCATCGCCTCCGCTATATCTGAGCAGGGCATCGGTTTCCTTCAGGACTATGTTCTGTTTCTTCAGCACCGTGTCCTTTTCAATAACCCGATGGCATAGGGTCAGCAAGTCGTCTTTCGTCAGCGAATTGAGCGTGTACACCTGGCAACGGCTCAGCAAAGGACGTATCACCTCAAAGGAGGGATTCTCCGTGGTGGCTCCTATCAGTGTGAACACGCCCTGTTCCACCGCCCCAAGCAGGGAGTCCTGCTGGCTCTTGCTGAACCTGTGGATTTCGTCAATGAAGAGTATGGGGCGAGAGGTATTGAAGAAGTTGGAACCCCGTGCCTTGTCTATGACTTCGCGCACATCCTTCACTCCGCTCGTTACGGCAGAAAGGGTAAAGAAGGGCACATCCAACGTGCCTGCAATGATGGTGGCAAGGGTGGTCTTACCCACACCGGGAGGTCCCCACAGGATGAAACTGGAGACCCGTCCACTCGTTATCATACGACGCAAAACCCCATTAGGGCCAACAAGATGCTGTTGTCCGATATAGTCCTCCAAAGTGCGGGGACGCATTCTTTCTGCCAAGGGTTGCATAGTGTGGACAAAGGTAACAAAATAATGGCACATACCAAGAGTACATAGGGGAGAAAATACGTCTCTTGCTTCATTTTGAACATTTGTGCTTTCTTCCTGTGCCGTTTATCGTAAGAATTTGCTATATTTGTTCTTAGAAAACGCTTCGCTCCTCCAGAGGGTAGCAACCTTTACCATTGAACAACGCATGATGAACCTGTCCATACTGATACCGTCTTACAACTGGGATTGTACGGAACTCGTCAACGACCTTCTTGCCCAACTCCCCGAAGATGCCGAAATTATTGTCGGTAACGACAAAAGTACCTCAGAGGTGGCGACAAAGGCCTTCCAGAGGATAGCCGCCATGAAGCAGTGCCGTGTCTACGAACCTGCGGAGAACATCGGGCGCTCCAGGATACGCAACAGGCTTTTCGAACTATCTTCCGGCAAGTGGATTCTCTTCATCGATTGCGACACCAAGGTGGACAGTGCCGATTACATCAAGAACTATCTGGATGCCACGATACAGCACCCTGCCGATGTTTACTACGGGGGCATGAAGAATACCCCGGAATGTCCCGAAGGATGCGAGTTGCGGTGGACCTACGAAACAGCGGCAGCCCAACGCCTTACCGTGGAATACCGACAGGCACATCCCTTTGACTCGCTCACCACACAGAATTTCATGATCAGACGGGATGCCTTCGCACAAACAGGCTTTGACGAAAGCATAAGGCAATACGGCTACGAGGACACACTCCTCTTTGCCAACCTTGAACGTCTGGGCAAGTCCGTCTTCCACCTGGAGAACCGCCTCGTCCATCTGGACATAGACACCAACCGCCAGTTCCTTGCCAAAACGCGCGAGGCACTCCGCACCCTGCACTCCCTGCCCGAGGACATACGTCCCAAAACACGCATGACGGAAATGCACCGCCGTCTCCGCAAATACCGTCTGCACCGTGCCTTTGCCCTCCTGCACATCTTCCTTCTGCCAATAACACGAAGGATACTGTGCTCCAGATTCGTTTCGCTGAAACTGTTTCAATTCTACAAACTGGGCTACTATTGCGGACTTTGAGCGGAGGGGGGGATAGATTAAAGTGCAGTTCCAACACATCGAATTTACGTTAATTTATTAATTCTTATGAGCAACTACGACGAAAGAGAAAGTGCTAACGATGATAGCACAATTACAACAATTTACCCCAAAGACAGCAGTTACCTATCCTTTTTTTTATATATAGTTCCCGTATTCGGCTTTATTGGCTTATTACCTATTTTGGTTATAATATCTGGACCTGATATCCCATTAGGGAGCGTTGTATTTATGCTATTCCCGTCAGCCGTTGTACTTTTGACTCTAATATATGTTTACAGGACTTTATTCTTTACAAAAGTTCAATACCATGAAACATTCATCCAGTTTAAGGGATTTACACATACGTTATTTCCTCATAAAAACATAACTAACATAAATTATTCAGATATTGTAGAAGCCTATACATTTAAACAGTCAGTAGGTTTATATACAACATTTTGGTTATTGATAAAAAAAATAGATGGAACGACAATTAAATTTGACATTTCAATCTTTAACCGCAACGAGGTTATGATACTGCTACATCAGCATATGGTCAATCAATTGAGCAATAATCCCGTTAATGAACTCCACACGTTCTCCATCAACATTGAAAACGAGCCAGGGTCGTTTTGGACTGGGCGAAACGGGGAATTGGACATTTACATTAACAATACAGACAAACTTAATATAGTAACAAGCAACACCACCTTGCACATACATATTGGAGATATTCTGACACTAATAGAAAATAATCGCGCCCATATATTCCGAATAGAAGACTACCCACGCGCCACCTATAAAATCCAAGAAACATAACCACCCAACAGTTACTCTCGTTGACCTTCGGTCTTCCTCCTCCGCACCTCGACTATTCAAACAAACCGGATTGCTTTCTGTTTGTTGTATGTTCGGATTTACCCAAATAAATTTGACCTGACGGTCTTAAAAACTCACACTCGGAAATGTAGGGACGCTGCGTGCAGCGTCCGTTTTGTTTGTCGTTCTCGGACGCTGCACGCAGCGTCCCTACCATGTTTCTGCTCTCGCTTAGTCATTTCTTTGGCATTTCGCTTGCTTATTCGTAACTCTGAAACTACGTTTCCAAGTTACTTTCGCTCGGATTTACTCAAATAAATTTGGTACTTCGCTCGCTTATTCGTAACTCTGAAACTGCGTTTCTAAGTTACTCACGCTCGGATTTACTCAAATAAATTTGGTAAATCGCTCACTTAATCGTAACTTTGGCGCTCGAAATGAAATAACTATCACAACATAATGGCTACTATCGAAACACAGGAGGCTCCCGTAAAGAGCCTTAACTTTATCGAGAAACAAATAGTGGAGGACCTGGCAGAGGGTAAGAACGGCGGACGATTGCAGACACGCTTTCCACCCGAACCCAACGGTTACCTGCACATAGGTCATGCCAAGGCCATTGCCATGGACTTCGGCGTGGCAGAGAAGTTCGGCGGTGTCTGCAACCTGCGCATGGACGACACCAACCCGCAGAAGGAGGACATGGAGTACGTTCGTGCCATAGAGCGCGACATACAATGGCTCGGATACCAGTGGGGCAAGGTGTGCTATGCCAGCGACTACTTCCAGGACCTCTGGGACTTTGCCGAATGGTGCATCCAGACGGGCAAGGCATACATTGACGAACAGACCTCCGAGGAGATTGCGGCACAGAAGGGCACTCCCACCGAACCGGGTCAGAACAGCCCCTACCGCGACCGTCCTGCCGAAGAAAGCCTCGCTCTTTTCCGCGAGATGAACTCGGGCAACGTGGAGCCTGGCAAGATGATTCTGCGTGCCAAGATAGACATGGCAAGTCCCAACATGCACTTCCGCGACCCCATCATGTACCGCGTGCTGAACATGCCTCACTGGCGCACCGGCAACAAGTGGAACGCATATCCCATGTACGACTTCACACACGGACAGAGCGACTACCTGGAGGGCGTGACACACTCCATCTGCACACTGGAGTTCGTGCCTCACCGCGACCTCTACGACCTGTTCGTCACCTGGATTAAGGAATGGAAGGGCGACGAGGGCGACATAGAGGACAACCGCCCCCGCCAGTTCGAGTTCAACAAACTGAACCTCAACTACACCCTCATGTCCAAGCGCAACCTGCTCATCCTTACCAAGGAGGGCGTGGTGAACGGTTGGGACGACCCCCGCATGCCCACCATCTGTGGCATACGCCGTCGTGGCTACAGTCCCCAGGCCATCCTGAAGTTCATTGACAAGATAGGCTACACCACCTTCGATGCGCTGAACGACATCAAACTGATGGAGGCCGCCTGCCGCGAGGACCTCAACAGCCGTGCTTTGCGCGTTAGCGCCGTGGTAGACCCCGTGCGCCTCATCATCGACAACTATCCCGAAGGACAGGTGGAGGAAATGCAGGCCATCAACAACCCCGAGGACGAGAACTCTGGCACACACATCATCCGCTTCTCTCGCGAACTCTACATCGAGCGCGAGGACTTCATGGAGGACGGTGGCAAGAAGTTCATGCGCCTTGGTCCCGGCAAGGAGGTGCGCCTGAAGAACGCCTACATCATCAAGTGCGACGAAGATCCCACCAAGTGCATAGAGAAGGATGCCGAGGGCAACATCACATG
Source organism: Bacteroidaceae bacterium (assembly GCA_017466325.1). GTDB lineage: Bacteria > Bacteroidota > Bacteroidia > Bacteroidales > Bacteroidaceae > Physcousia. Next base: position 8,651 of record JAFTUK010000040.1, read on the forward strand.
CATACATGCCACCTACGACCCCGAGAGCCGTAGCGGCATGCCGGGTGCCGACCGCAAGATCAAGGGCAAGACCCTGCACTGGGTGAGCCAGGCACACAGCATCCCATGCGAGGTGCGCGACTACAGTTGCCTGTGGACATGCGAGAACCCTCGCGATGCCATAAAGCAGTACGAAAAGGAGAACGGCGTGCGCGGCATAGACGCCATGCGCCCCTTCCTCAACCCCGACTCGCTGCGCATCAACAAGAACGCCTTCATCGAGGAGTGGGCCGCTACCCTGCCCCACCTTTCATACCTGCAGTTCCAGCGCATCGGTTACTACAACGTAGACACCGACTCCACACCGGAGCACCCCGTCTTCAACAAGACCGTAGGACTGAGGGACACAAAGTAAACAAGAGATTGTCGGAGTAATCAGAGTAATCGGAATTCTCGGAATAATCGGAGTACTCGGAATACTCAGAATACTCCGATAACTCGGAAAACTCGGAAATTAAACCATCATGCAACAGGAAGAAGACGACTATTTCCAGTCGGAAGAGTTTCTGGACATACTAAGCCGCTACGAACAGGCAATGTCCACGGGGCACGCGCCCTACATGGACAGCGACGAACTGGTAGACGTAGCCGACTACTACATGTCTCAGGGCAAGCATCAGGAAGCCAAGAAGGCCACGGAGCTTGCCCTGGACCTGCATCCCGATGCCGAAGACCCCGTAACGATGATGGCCGACATCATGTTCGAGACGCATCAGTGGCAGGACTCCATCCTGTGGCTCAACCGCGTGCTGGACAACGACCCCTTCGACGTGCAGGCATGGCTGAACCTTGCCGATGCCCAACTACAATGCGAACAGTTTGCCGAGGCTCTGGACAGTGCCGAATACACACTGGCCATCAAGCCGGACAATGCCCAGGCTCTTCTGCAAAAGGCATACGCCATGTCCAGGCAGGACCGCTTTCAGGAAGCCAGCGAAGTCTTCGACCAGTATCTCAAGCGATGCCCCGACGACGAACTGGCCCTTTACCACGCTGCCTTCAACCTCTGCTTTCTGGAACGCTTCCAGGAGGCTAACGACATGCTCATCAAAGCAGAGGAGATAAGCGACGGACTGAGTCCCGAACACCTGAACATCTGCCTGCAACGCTCCTACACGGAAGCCCGCATTGGGCACATGGAGGAGGCTCTGGATGCGCTGGAACGCTCCAAGGACTTCCAGGACCCCGACACCAATGTGGATTACAATCTCCTCTCCGGTCACATCTACCTGCTCTTCCAAAACCGCGAAAAGGCACTGGAGTGTTTCTCCGAGGCGCTCTCCACATCGCAGGACCACATCCACACCATGCGCACCATAGCACAGGTGTTCATGGATTGCCAGGACTATCTCACCGCCACAAAAATCCTGCTGGAGATAGAAGAACTCATAAAAAGACCTGAATACGACGAAGCCAGAGCCGACATCATCAAGGTCATCTGTCCTGCCCAGGCCTATTGTTACTACCAGACAGGTCTCCGTGCAGAATTTCTCCACTACCTCCAGATGGCCGTCGTACTAAACCCCAAGGACACACAGGTTTTCTTCCGCGACATTTTTCCCAAAGAGGCAAGAGTGGAAGACTACCTCTACTATGCCGAAAGGCTGGAGTGAAGCCTTCGTATGCAAAAGTCCCATCCCCCCCTATTCTTACACCGCAGCCCTCGGTGGCGGTAAAATGAGCCGCCCTCGGCGATAAAGTTTGCCGCCACTGGCGATAAAGTTTGCTGCCACTGGCGACGAAATGAGCCGTCACTGGCGATGAGATTTGGACTACCAGGATTAACAGGAAATACATATAGACAACAAGCGCCAAACTACCGATGTGGTAAGTTGGCGCTTATGGTTTACAACATATTTCATCAGATCCTATTCGGACATTTCGAGTATGGGGTATGGTGTGGGTAACTCTGCCTTACGAATAGGAACGAAAAATTCCGCAGACAGATCTTCGTATCTGCGCTCCCCTGAATTTTCGTCATAATAATCTGACTGCTTAAAGAAGAAGTACTTTGGAGATTCATCAGATACGTTTTCCTTGTAATAGGCATAAATGCCATCAACCAACAAGTCTACAGAATCCTTGGGAGTCTTCCTGTCAATTTTCAACACTATGTAAGTAGGATTGGCCTCATGCAAAAGGTTTACGACATTGCCAGTGTTTGTGATGAGTCCATTAAACATTAAGGCACCTACCCTATTCATTCTAACTGTGCTAACCTCTTTTTCCTTAATCCATTTTATTGTAGGAGTAGTGTCCAATTTTGCCATGTACTCAATACTTGCCTGCTTCATCTCAGCAAGTTTGTCTACTGACTCAACCGCATTGCTTTCCACTGCCGGCTGTCCATTACCACAAGCGAATAATGACACAAGTACCGGAATAAACAAAAATCTTTTCATATTCATTTGGTATTAGTTATTGATGCGGTATGTCACTTCTTCAACTCCACTATCTTTGTCTTCTCGCGCTCGATGTTGCGGCGGTCGGTTTCGGTGACCACGCGGGCAGCGAGTTGGAGGAAGGCCTGACCGGTGATGCTACCGGGGTCCAGGGCAACGGGGGTACCGCCATCACCGTTCTCGCAGATGCTCTGCACCACTGGAATCTGTCCAAGCAGGGGGACGTTCATTTCCTCTGCCAAGGATTTCACACCCTCACGGCCGAAGAGGTAGTATTTCTCCTCGGGGTGCTCTTCAGGAGTGAACCATGCCATGTTCTCCACAAGACCGAGAATGGGAACATTCACCTTGTCGTTGGTGTACATGTTGATACCCTTGCGTGCATCGGCCAGCGCCACCTGCTGGGGTGTGCTTACTATAACCGCACCTGTGATAGGCAGAGTCTGCACGAGGGTCAGATGAATATCGGATGTGCCGGGAGGTGTGTCCAGCACGAAATAGTCGAGGTCGCCCCATGCAGCATCGCCTATGAGTTGCTTCAGGGCATTGGAGGCCATACCGCCACGCCACAGGGTGGGAGTGGCAGGGTCTACGAAGAAACCTATGCTGAGCACCTTGATGCCGTATTTCTCAACGGGCATTATCAGGTCGCGCCCACCGATGTTCTCGCTATACGGACGCGCATCCTCCATGCCGAACATCTTGGGGGCACTGGGGCCGAAGATGTCGCAATCGAGCAAGCCCACACGATGCCCCATGCGTGCCAGGGCCACGGCCAGATTGGTGGCCACGGTGCTCTTGCCCACACCACCCTTGCCACTGCTTACGGCAATGATGTTCTTCACTCCGGGGAGCAGGTCGGGCAGGTCGGGACGGGGAGCCTGCAGGGTCTTTGTCTTTATCTCCACCTCCACATCCTTGCTCACATAGGCATGAATGGCCGCCTCTGCCGCCTTGACAAGTGACTTCAGGAAGGGATTGGTAGGTTTGTCGAAGATGAGGGAGAAACTGACATGCATACCTGCTATGCGCAGGTCGTCCTCCACCATCTCCATCTCCACAATGTTCTTGCCCGTGCCGGGGTATCGCACCGTAGCAAGGGCATCCATGATGAGTTTGGGATACAGTTCCATATTACATTATATTTAGGACCCACCCCCACCCCCCCCTCTATGGAGGGGAGTAGAATGGTGGGAAAGATTATGCAAAGGTACGATTAAGTGAGTGATTTGCCAAATTTATTTGAGCAAATCCGAACGTGAGTACCTAAGACGATAGTCAAAGGTACGATTAAGCGAGAGAAGTACAAAATAAATCCAAATTTATTTTTACTTCCGAGCGTGAGTATCTTAGAAACGTAGTTGCAGGGTACGATTAAGTGAGCGAAATCCTCAAAAACACTCAAACGAGAGCATGGTAGGGACACGGCATGCCGTGTCCGAAACAATAGCCAAGCGGACTCGTTTTGGGGAGGAGAGAAAAGGACAAAACAATACCGTCGCATGGATAGACCCAAACGACGGTATATTATATAGGTGTTTTCAGCAATTCGCTTACTCGCAGATTTCTGTTGTGCTATTTCACAACTTTAACTTCGTTCAAGTTGTTCTCGCTCGGCATAATCAAAGTAAACTTTGCTTCTGCTCTCGCTATTTCACAACTTTCTTGCCGTTCTGGATGAAGACACCATGCTGAGAAGCACTGGCCTTGCGTCCGCTGAGGTCGAAAACTTCATTTTTCACTTTTCCGTTTTCACCTTTCAGATCGTCTATCCCTGTAGCATTGCCCACCTGCAGAGTAGCATCAATGATGGTACCGTTGGTATTAAGGATACCGTTCTTGCCTGTGCAAGTACCGTCGGCTGCTATCTGACCGCCTGCATCAACGCTGTTCCAGTCAACCTTGAAACGGATACGGTATGTACCCTCCTCGGGAGCGGTGAACTTGGGGCAAGGAATAGAAGAACCGGGGTTGCGGGCTGCTCCGGTGATGGTTTCACCCAGAGAGTTGACGCCAGAATCTTCCTGAGTAAAGGAACCGGAATAGAAGAAGAAACTAACCACGTCTGTTCCGCTCTGGTCGGTATTGCCTTCCTTGAAAGAGAACTGCTGGTCCTGGTCAAGGTCGATGTACACGTATCCGTGCATCCATGCTCCGCCGTTCATCTTCAGAGTAACGTTGACTTCCTCTCCGGGAGCGCAGGACAGTATCATATCCTCGCTCTCGCTGATGTCCAGATAACGCTTGGTAGAGGTGTCCACGTCCAGTGTCTTGGCCTCTGAAGTTGCCGGAGTGAAGACAACCTGAGTTACGGCCTTGGCACCTGCATTCTGAGAAATACCCTTGTCAAAGTTGATGCTATAGGGAGGCACTACCTTCTCGGTAACGGTCACCTGCACCTGGGCAACCACGCCACTGCCATCGGTGGCAGAAGCGGTGATTGTTGCCACACCGGGAGCAACACCCTTGACAACTCCATTCACCACAGTAGCCACCAACTCATCGCTTGATGTCCATTCCAAAATCTTGTTGGTGGCATTAGTAGGGTTTACCGTAGCAACAACAGCCACGGATGAACCCTCCTCTACCTCATACTGCTCCTGATTGAAGGATATGCTTTCCACTGCCACTACGGAAGCCTCGCTATCGCGTCCGTTGAACATGTAGACGCTGCTGCCGGGCAGAGTCACGGTCAAGGTCTGGTCAATGTCGATTGCCTGGCCTTCGGTCAAGCCCTCAAGGTTGGCCTGGTCAGAGAATGCCTTGGTCAGCACGATAGAACCAGAAATGTTGGCAGGAATCTCCAGAGCCTCACGCAGGGTGGTGGTGAAGGTCTGTGTGTTGTTGCCACCGTTGCGCAGGGTCAGGACTGCCTTCTCGCCGTTCCATGCTGCCCAGCCGTAAACCTCGGCCTTTGAGCCTGTCCAGGGATCGCCGCCCACCCAGTGTGCATCCATCAGCACGTCGGAGTTCTCCTTCTGCCACTTGATGAGGTCGGCAAGGTCTGCCCACAGGCGGCCGCCCTCGATGCTGTTCATCAGGTCGTAGTCGTTGTAGAGTTCCACCAGGCCGCTACCGCATGCGAAAGCACAACGCATTTCGTTCAGCACTGACTTGTAGTCGCGCTCGTCACTTGCTGGAGGACCGAACTTGGTGAGGATGAATCCGTGGGTCATCAGTGTGTTGATGGGACAGATGGGAGAGTTGGTAACGTAGTTCTGGTGAACCAGGTTGTCGCGGTAAGTGATCCAGTTCTCGCGCTTGGTGGTATTGTTGCCAATGCGGTCGTGGTCGTTCTCCTGACGCCATGTGGCATCTGAAATCTGATACCAGAAGGGAGAAGCCCATGTACCTACGGTAGTGTTGAAGAAGATGTCCTCGCGGAGTTCCTCACGCACATAGCGCTCCAGGCGGATGATACCCTCAGCATTCTCATTGCCGGTGTCGCCGTTGTCGGGACCTACAGAAGAGAACTGGCCGGAAATACCGTCGAACTTGAAGAATACATAGTTGTCGCTGCCTGCCTGATAGCCTTCTGTACCGTCCTGATTACATACGAGGTTGTATGCTGCCTTCTTGAATGCTTCGTAGTAGCGGGGGTTGGAGAGTTGCATGCCACCCTTGTCGCTCCAGTACTGGCGACGGTAGTTACCGCTCTGGCCATAACCGCCCACGGGGCCGAGCCATGCACCGATGCCGGCACCCATCTCCTTGGCTGCCTTGGACATGTCGCGCAACTCGTTGGGGAAACTGCTATGGAAGGTCCATTCGCCATAGAGGTCCCATCCGTCGTCGATGACAAACATGCTGGGAGAAACGCCGTAGCGGTCGTAGAACTGTGTCTTCCATTGAGCCATTACGTTGAGGACGTCCTCTGCTTTGGTATTGTCGAGATGTTCACGGCCGGGAGCGGCATTGTTGCGGTTGATCTGGAGTTCGTACCATGCCACGTATGCGGGAACTGCACGCCAGGGCACTGCACGCTCGCGCTCGCTGTATGCCAGGAACGAACGGCGCTTCTGTGTCTTGCGGATGTCGGGGTTGTCCTGAGCACCGTCCTGTGCAACGAGGCCCACAACGGCAGCCACCTTCCAGGTCTCGCCTGCGGCCAGAGTGGTGTTGCGGCTCCAGCGGCCCTGGATGTTCACGATATCAGAAGATACGTCCACACCGGCCTTTGCCTCGTAGACCTCCACCTTGAATTCAGCGGTAGAGACGAGTTCGCCCTCGCGGCCGTCCACATACATGCATACACGGAAGGTACCGTCGTTAGGTACGGTGAAGGTGTATGAATTGTTCTCCTTGGCGGAACCGGTATAACCGTGGTGATAGTCGCTGGCCACGATAGAACCGTTCTCGTCCAGAAGCACCACGCCGTCGATGTCAAAGCGCTTGGCACCGCCCTTATATGTGAGGGTTGTGGTCACCTTCTGGTCCTTCTTCAGTTCCACCTGCTTGGCGTAGGTGTAGTAGGTCTTGTCCGAACCGCCTACCTCCTGTATGCGCATGGGCACGTCGGCAATGTTCTGCTGTGTCCAGGCAGAAGCGGCCACGTTGTCGGTAACGGGAGTAGAAACCAGGTTCCACTTGTCCTCGTCATCGCTGGCTCCGCCCACGGTGTTGTAGGCAGTGGGAGTCTCCAGACCTGCGAATATCTTATTGCTCATGATCACCTTGCCGCGGGTGTTGCCGATGGCGGCGGGCTTGGTGCCGGCTGCCTTGGCATCCACGTTGTAGGTCATGGCAATGATGTCGAACATGTCCACGTTGCCCTTGCCGAGCAGTTCCATCTCGGTGCGCAGATAATGGCTTCCGTCGCGCAATACTGCACGCCAGAGGATCTCTATCTCCTCACCCTTGTAGGTGTAGCCGAAAACTGCCTCCAGAGCCTTGCCGGCATAGTGCTCGGCACCACCGATGGCAGTGGGGTTGGCGGCAAGGTCCTTCTGCTCGAAACTCTTCATCTGCATCTGGCTGGCGGCAACCTTCTCGCCTGCGCCGAAGCCCACGATGAAGAGTTCTGTGCCTGCCACCAGGTTCATGGCCTTGCTGCCCAGGAAGTAGACGCTCTTGTCGCCCTTCAGGAAACTGGCGGCCAGAACATTGTTGTACATGGTATAAACCTCACCCTCCTTCTCGCTCATGGCAGCGCCTACGGCATCCTGCTGCTTGGGATATACCCATGCCTGGGTGTATGCCTCGCTGTCGCGGAGTTCGGGCATGTCGTAGTAGGTAACGGAAACGGTCTTGGTCTCGTTGTCCACGCTAACCACGGCAAACTTGCCCTCCTTCTGTGTGGCAACCACGTCGCTGGGAGAGAGATGACCGGTAACGGTAACCGTCTGGCCGTTGGTATACTCCTGACCGTTGATGGTTACGCTACCCTCCTCCAGCACGATGGTGTAGGTGTAGATCTGCACTTCGCTGATAATCCAGCGACTGCCGGCATCCTGGCTTGCGCCCTGCTGCCACAGGCCGATTGTTATGGAGGTGTTGTCCAGAGCGTTCTGGTCCTTGCCTCCGTACCAGTTCATGTACTGTGCGGCGGCACCTCCTGAGGTGTTAAAGGGAGCGAACTGATATACGTCGTTGCCGCTCACCGTCACCTTGGTTGCCCTCCAGGGCTGTGCGCTTTCCTTGGCGTCCACCAACTTGCCGAAATTCGTGCCGCTGCTGTAACTGGCAGCCTTGGTGTAGGACACCCATTTCTTGCGGTCTACGCTGTAGATGTAGTAGGAGTTCTCCTTGCCATCCTCGGCATAGAAGGCGAACTTGCCGGCATTCTCCTCAGTCTCCGTGGGAGAGGTGTAGGAGGTCATGGTCAAACCATTGCCGTTCCTCATGGTGAACATGCTTTCGGGCTTGTCCACCGATGTAGATGCCTTGATAGCATCCGTCTGTGCCCATCCCGCCATGGCAGGGAGCAACAGAGCCAACATTAGTAGGTTTTTCTTCATTAGTTAATTAATTTAGTTAATTAATTTAGTTAATTAATTTAGTTAATTAATTTAGTTAATTAATTTAGTTAATTACATAAATTAATCAAGGTTAATAAATATTTTGTTAGGTTTATCTTATATCGTCTACACTTGCCCACATACTAAGACTATATATGGCGCATACAAATTTACGTATTTTTCTCCATATAACAACGAAAACACCTTATTATATATAATAATGTATCATATTTCAACGCAATTAGGGTTATAATGATTAAAATATTTATCTTTGCAGAGAAGAAAAAACGACAAATACCCAATAAGGACCACATGAAGCAGGCAGAAATCTTCAACCGCTCCGAACTCCTCCTGGGGCACGAGGGAATGACGGCACTGGACGATGCCAGAGTGATACTCTTCGGCGTGGGAGGCGTAGGCTCGTGGTGTGCCGAGGGGCTCATCCGCGCAGGACTGACGCACCTGACCATAGTGGACAGCGACCGCGTGTGCCCCACCAACCTGAACCGCCAACTCATGGCCACGCAAAGCACCATAGGACAGGCAAAGGTGGAGGCCATGAAGGCACGCCTGCTCTCCATCAATCCCAATGCCGAAATCACTGCCCTGGAGGCCATGTACACCGAGGAGACAGCAGAGGAATTCCATCTCGGTGACTACGACTATGTGATAGACTGCATAGACTCGCTCCGCGACAAGTGCGACCTCATCCTGCGAACCACCTCACTGCCCCGCCCCACCCTGCTATCCAGCATGGGGGCAGCACTGCGCATAGACCCCACGAAGGTGAGGCTGACGGAGTTCTCCAAAGTGCAGGGCGACGCGCTGGCCCGTGCCGTGCGCAACCGATTCAAGAAGGCCAAGACATGGCCCCGCCGCAAGTTTCTCTGCGTCCATAGCGAAGAACCCGCCATGGAAAACCGCACCGGAGGAAACATCATACAGGAGGAACTACAGTTCCGCAAGGTACAGACAAACGGCTCCCTCTGCCACATAACCGCCATCTTCGGCATGATGCTGGCAGGAGAGGTGATAAAAAGACTGACGGCTGACAGTTAAGAATTCGCCTGTACGCAGAATATCTAATTGTCAACCGTCAACCTTCCGGAATATTAACCCTGAGCTAATGACAGCATATACACAATCATAAAGAGAAGTATCAATATAAAAACAGATGCAATCATGCATCCACGTTCAGTGTCCTTTTCATCCTGAGCACGCTTGTCCAATTTTTCCGTCTCCTGCTCCAGATCTGCAACGCTGGCAAGCGCCGCATACGTCACATCATCAAAATACTTGACTATGATTTCGCTCTTGTCATCTTTACGTATAGGAAACAGATGAAGATTCAGATTATCGTAATACTTCGATGACCAGCCTGATGACCGGCCTATAGATACCAGTAGGCACACTACATCTCCAGGCGTCACCTTCAGGACCTTCGGTCCCTCTAAATTGTTTACAGACGCCTTTAGTTTCAAGCCATCCGGATTATGCAAATTTATGGTTCTGGCTGGAGTGCCTTTTCTTATGGGGTAATCAACATACAGAAAGCGAAGCATTAAATCATAGTATTCCATCAACTTATTTGATGTCTCTGTCCTTAGACAAACAGATCCTCCGTCCGTCTTGACCACCTCAAGTTCAGTGTATTTAGGAGATTTGGATCCACTTTCGTAAGTATACTTGACACATACACTGGCAATTTCATCGCGCCATACCACCTTCTTCCGGAATAAGCCTACTTTATACTCTATCCTATCAAGATAGAATCCGGTTCTATTGAAAGCAATGCTCAAAAAGGCATAAACACCGAATAATACCATCAATATCGCAAAACCAACCATCACCTTATCCCTTGTACTCATGTCTGTATTTATTACATGTGCAAAAGCCCAGAAGAAGCCGGCAAATATGATAACGGCACCCAAGAGATACCCCAACCATCCTACAGAGTTAACGCTATTAACTCTTTTCTCCTTATTACTGTAATCTGTCATAGTTTCCCTATATAGCAAGTTAATGAAAACAACAGAACAAAAATACAAATAATCTTTCTTTTCTCCAAAAACCGAAGTCCACAACTTTGCCTTACATAGGAATTATGAGCCGTCTATTGCACCTATATCGCACTTTCTGCGCATTTTCTTGCCAAAAAGAAAAGAAAATTGCTCAAAAATAAGTACATTTGCGCCCTAAAATTAAACCTTTAAAAGGCAAACAGGTCAAAACTAAAAGACCGTTTCAAACGGACTGAGCGCCTTAACAGTAAGTTGTACACAAAACATTTGACATATAAATGAAGCACTTCGCAAGTCTTTTGAATGACTCGATAAAAGAGAATTGGACATTTCCTGCCGTAACTAATTTTGGCGGCACAACCTACACCTACGGCCATATGGCCGAACAGATAGAGAAGTATCACATCCTGTTTGCAGAGGCCGGCATCAAGAAGGGAGACAAGATTGCCCTTTATGCCCGCAACTCGGCAGAATGGGTCATCGCATACTTTGCCACACTGACCTACGAGGCCGTCTCCGTGCCCTTCCTCCCCGATTTCACCCCTGCCGCAGTGGCAGAACTGGGCACTTTCTCCGAGTGCAAGTTGCTCATAGCCGACGACATTGCCTTCAACAGCCTGGAGAGCGACGAAAAGTACATCAAGCAACTTGAATCCACTCCCGGTTTTGCCGGCATCATCAACGTGAAGGACATAAGCATCTGTGTGGCAACGGAAAAGGCTTTGGCCGAAGCCCAATACACCCTCGATGAGCACTTTGCGAAACGCTATCCCAAAGGCCTGAGCGCAGACCTCATAAACTATTATCCCGAAGAACGCGACATGGAGGCCGTCGTGGAAATCAGTTTCACATCAGGCACAACCAGCGCAACCTCCAAGGGTGTGGTTCTGCCGGCACGTTCCCTGTCGGTGAACCTCGACTTTGCACGCCGCGAGATTCCAGCCACTCAGGGCGGACACATCTTTGCCATCCTGCCCATGGCACACATGTTCGGCCAAACATTCGACGTACTCTTCCCCCTGGCAGGCGGTTGCCACGTTTACATCATGCCGGGCAAGCCCACCCCTGCACGTCTGCTGGAGGGCCTGGGCAGGGTAAAGCCCTTCATGTTCCTCACCGTACCTCTGGTCATCGAGAAGATATTCAAGTCAATGGTGTTCCCGGCCATACACAAGTTCCCCGCCAACATGCTCCTGAAGGTTCCCGGCCTTGATAGAATAGCCCTCAACAAGATAAAGAAGGGACTTCTCTCCGCCTTTGGCAACGGATTCTCCACAGGCCTCATCCTTGGCGGGGCGGCACTCAACCGAGAAGTGGAAGACCTGCTCAAGCGCATGGACTTCCCATACGTCGTTGGTTATGGCATGACCGAGTGCGGCCCCCTCATCTCATATTGCGACAAGAGCGAGTTCGCCAAGTATTCATGCGGCAAAAAGGCCGACCCTCTGGAGTTGCGCATTGATTCTGCCGACCCCATCAAGGTTCTGGGCGAAATTCAGGTAAAGGGCGATGCCGTCATGCTCGGATACTACAAGAACGAGGAAGCGACAGCAGCCGCATTTACCGAAGACGGCTGGCTGAAGACCGGCGACATGGGTGTTTTGGACGCCAAGGGCAATGTCTTCATCAAGGGACGTTGCAAGAACATGATTCTCACCGCCAACGGCCAGAACATCTACCCCGAGGAGATAGAAGACAAGATAAACAACCTCCCCTACGTCATGGAGTCATTGGTTGTAGGCCGCAAGAATGCTATCGTGGCCCTTGTCGTTGCCGACTACGAGGCAGGAAAGAAGGACGGCATGGATGCACAGGCACTCGAGAAACTCATCAACCACAACGTCCTTGCCCTGAACCCGGAACTGGCCGCCTATAGCAAAATCTCCAGCACCGAGATTCGCACCGAGGCCTTTGAAAAGACTCCCAAGCAGAGCATCAAGAGATACTTGTACTCTTAAAAGGAGACCCACCCCCAACCCCTCCCTGTATGGAGGGGAGTAGTTACAACAAACTGATAATTTTTCAGTTCTATCTACTCCCCTCCATACAGGGAGGGGTTGGGGGTGGGTCCCCCTTTTTCTCTTATACCTACTCTATCACCACTCGTGTCCAGCCATGGATGTCGGGTTCGGTACCGTACTGGATGCCACGCAGTTTGTTGTAGAGTTTAGTGGAAATGGGGCCGGGCTTGCCGTCCTTGGAGATGACGTAACTGCGCTTGTTCTCCAGGTCGTCTATGCGCTCGATGGGCGAGATAACGGCTGCCGTGCCACATGCTCCTGCCTCCTCAAAGGTATCCAACTCCTCCTCGGGAATGGGACGGCGCTCAACCTTCAGACCAAGGTCCTGAGCCAACTGCATCAGGCTCTTGTTGGTGATGGAGGGCAGGATGCTGGTGGACTTGGGGGTAACGTAGGTGTTGTCCTTGATACCGAAGAAGTTGGCAGCACCGCACTCGTCGATGTACTTCTTCTCCTTGGCATCAAGATAGAACTCGCAGGAGTAGCCCAGATCGTGCGCCATCTTGTTGGCACGAAGGGAGGCCGCATAGTTTCCGCCCACCTTGTACACACCGGTGCCGAGAGGAGCCGAACGGTCATACTCGCGGATGATGACATAAGGGTTGGTGGAGAAACCGCCCTTGAAGTAGGGACCTACGGGAGTAACGAAGATAAGGAACAGATACTCCTCGGAGGGATGCACGCCCACCTGGGCGCTGGTGCCGATGAGCAGGGGACGGATGTAGAGGCTGGCGCCGCTCTCGTAGGGAGGGATGAAGCGCTCGTTCAGGCGCACCACACGATCCACCATCTCATTGAATTTCTCCGTGGGCAGTTCGGGCATGAGTATGCCACGGCAGGTGCTCTGCAGGCGTGCAGCATTCTCGTCGGAGCGGAACACGCGCACCTTGCCGTCAGGGCAACGGTAAGCCTTCAGTCCTTCGAAAGCCTCCTGTCCGTAGTGCAGGCAGGTGGCGGCCATGTGCAGAGGGATAGTCTCCTCGCTGCAATTCTCTATCTCTCCCCATGCGCCATTGCGATAATAGCAGCGCACATTGTAGTCTGTCTTCATGTAGCCAAAGGAAAGGCTACTCCAATCTATTTCGTTCATGTTTTCTTAATATTTGCTTGCAAAAGTACACAATTATATCGTAACAACGATACAATCTTCCATGTTTTTCTCCACACTGACGATTATTTGCTACCCGGCAGGCTCCTCGTCGATGATTTTCTTTATCTCCTGATCCACGGAAAGGAGTTGCTCCCGACAGAAGGCGACAAGTTTCTGTGCCTCGCGCAGACGGTCGGCAATCTGGTCGATGGGCAGTTCGTTCTGCTCCAACTGGCGGGCAATGGTTTCAAGAGTCTTTATGGCTTCTTCGTATTTCATATTATAAGATCCCTCTCCAACCCTCCCACAAGGGGACGGAGTATAATGTGCTGGAGAGATGTATAGGTTTGGTTTGCTTTTAGTAATTATTCCCCGGAACGTCTGTCATCCACCTTAAGCACTTTTGATGTGACTTCTCCGCCTTGCATCAGCGTGGTCAGGACCGTTTCCGGCCTTATGACCGAGACATCGGTCACTATCTTGCCATCCATCAGAGTGATGCTGTATCCGCGCCGTAGCAGCAGTTCGGGGTTCATGCCGTCCATACGTTGGGCGAGGAGGTCTATGCGGTGCTTCTCCCTTTCCAACAGGCCCTTGGTGGCCATGGGCAGGAGCATGAAGAAACGGTCGATGCGCTGCCGTTCCCTCTGTATCATTAGCATGGCCGTGGAGGGAAGGCGCTGGCGGAGCAGTGCCAGACGCTGCTCGTCCCTTTGCATCAATGCGGTAGCAGCCATGGGGATGCGTTGCTGCAGGTCCTGGAGGTGAGAGAGGAGTTCCAACTGATGCTCCACAATGAAGGCCGCGGCAGCCGTGGGCGTCTTCACGGATGTGTGCGCCACATGGTCGGGCACAGTCTCGTCTCGGTCGTGCCCTATGCCGGTAATCACGGGCAATGGGTGCTGGGCTATGCAGGCGGCCAGGTCGTAGGAGTCGTAGTCTGAAAGGTCGCTGGTGGCACCGCCGCCACGGATAATCACCACAACATCCCAGTGCTCCGCCTCATCAGCAATGGCCATAAGGGCGGCAGAGATGCTCTCCGGCACATGCTGGCCCTGCATGACGGCAGGAAACAGGCGCACGTCGAAGGCCAGTCCCCAGTCGTTCTCCTGCAACTGGCGACAGAAGTCGCCATAGCCTGCCGCCGTGGCACTGGACACAACGGCAATGCGCTTCATCAGTGTGGGCGGGGGCAAGGTCTTGTTGTCATCTATGATACCATCCCGCTCCAACTGGCGCAGTATTTCCTGGCGGCGGCGTGCCATGTCGCCAAGGGTATAGGTTCCGTCTATATCCAGGACATTGAGGGAGTAGCCATAAAGTTCGCTGAAGGTGACACGCACCTGCATGAGCACCTTCAACCCGGGGCGGAGGCTCTGCCCCGTCTCCTCGCGGAAGCGCAGGGCCAATATATTATATGTACGAGCCCATATCGTTATGCGTGCGCGTGCAACAACACTGCCCGTGGCCTCGCTCTTCTCCACCAGTTCGCCATAGAAGTGTCCCCCATAGCCTTCGCGCCCTTCCATCAATTCGCCCTGAACCCAATAGGAGGTCTCCATGCCCCCTTCTATGAGGGCACGCACACGGGCATTGAGTTCGAACAGGGTAAGTGCTTCCATACTTCTTGTATCGGGCAGAAAGGTATCCAGAGTACAAATATACGCCTTTTTATGTCCACGTGCAAGAGTTTCGGCAAGGATGTAACTGACAAAAATGGTTAATAACATGTTCTTTTTCCCTCTGCTATGCTAAAAAAAGCAAGCGGGCAGAACAATTTATCCGCCACATAGCATATCTTTGTATGCCGAAAAAGAACAAAAGCAACATAAAACCAATCATGAAGAAGAAAGCATATATCCTGTGCACCGTGCTGGCGGCATTGTGCATGATGGCATGCTCTGGCAAGGAGAAGAAGCAGAACACCGACGTTCTGAAAGTGACCACGGAAACCGTATGCCTCAGCAGCGATGCCGCTCCGGCATCCTATGTGGGGGTAGTGGAAGAGGGTACGTCAGTGGCAGTTAGTTTCACTGGCATGGGCATGATCAGGCAGGTGCATGTGAGCGAGGGACAGGCCGTGCGCAAGGGCCAACTGCTGGCCGAGATGGACAAGACCCAGGCGGAGAACGCCCTGGCCATGGCACAGGCCACGCACAAGCAGGCCACCGATGCCCTGGAGCGCATGAAGAAACTGCACGAGAACAAGTCGCTGGCCGACATGAAATGGGTGGAGGTGCAGAGCAAGGTGGAACAGGCCGAGGCTTCGCTCTCTGCCGCCAGGAAGATGCTGGAGGACTGCAGCATCCATGCTCCCATCGACGGCGTGGTGGGCAAGAAGTCCCTCAGTGCCGGCGAGACCGCCCTGCCCTCCCAGCCTGTGGTGAGCATACTGAGCATCCGCAAACTGAAGGTCAAGGTCAGCATCCCCGAGAGGGAGATTGCCGTCATATCGCCCTCCACGCCCTCCAGCCTTACCATAGAGGCGCTGAACGGCAAGCAGGTCAGCGGTGGAGCGATTGAGAAGGGGGTAGTTGCCGATGCTGCCACACACACCTACGACATACGCATAAACATAGACAACCCCGATAGCGACATCCTGCCAGGCATGGTGGCCAAGGTGGCATTGTCCGGCCAGACAGGACAGCAGGGCATGTACCTGCCCATACGTGCCGTACAGCAGACGGCTGGCGGCAACCTCTTCGTATGGACCATGGCGGACGGCAAGGCCCACAGGAGCAACGTTTCCGTGGGACAGACCATAGGCGACCGCATACAGATACTCTCCGGCCTGTCCGAAGGAGACAAGGTTATAGTGGAGGGATACCAGAAGGTGAGCGAAGGGACGAGGGTGACAAACGGAAAACTGAAAACTGAAAACTGAAAACTGCGGTGAGCGGTTTCTCGGGAAAGTCCGAGTTTTCCGAATAATCCGAGTTCTCTGAGTTCTCCGAGCAAAGGAAAAACTTTCAGTTTTCCGTTTTCCCCTTTCCGTTTTCAAATTTATACTATCATGGCATTCAAAACCAACTCATGGATAGCGTGGCCCATCCAAAACTATAAGATTACGGCCTTCATAACGGCCTTGTTTCTGGCCTTCGGCATCTGGGCCATGTATGTGATGCCCAAGGACGAGTTCCCAGCCTTCACCATACGGCAGGGCGTGGTCATTGCCGTAATGCCGGGCGCCACGGCCGAGGAGATAGAGGAACAGGTGGCACGCCCCCTGGAAAGGTATATCTTCACCTACAAGGAGGTGAACCGCAGCAAGACCTACTCTACCAGCCAGAACGGCATGTGCATCGTCATGGTGGAGTTCCAGGACGACCAGAACAACCTCACCCCCGTGTGGAGCAAGATGAAGCACGGACTGAACAACTTCAAGTCCTCGCTGCCCAAGGGCGTCGTGGCCCTGGTGGTTCAGGACGATTTCGGCGACACCAGCGCTCTGCTCGTCACCGTGGAAAGCGACCAGCGCTCCTACCGCGAATTGCAGGGCTATAGCGACGAACTGGCCGACCGCCTGCGCCGTCTGCCCAGCGTAAGCAAGGTGCAGCAACTGGGCGAGAAGAAGGAGCAACTGACCATCTGCGTGGACAGAGAGCGCCTGGCAGCCTATGGCATAGGCCAGTCGGCCCTCATCCAGGCTCTGACAAGCCAAGGGCTGACCACCATGAGCGGAACCCTGTCAACGCCGCAACAGAACCTGAACATACACGTGGCTCCGTCCATCAATTCCGAGCAGGAGATTGCCGGCCGCATCATCCTCACCACGCCCGACGGCAAGACGGTGCGCGTGCGCGACATTGCCTCGGTGCAGAGGGAATACGACCTGAGCGACGGTTACATAGAGTCCAACGGCAAGCGTTGCGTCATCCTGTCGCTGGAGATGCTGAAGGGCAACAACATAGTCATGTTCGGCGAGGAGGTGGACGAGATACTGGACCAGTTCCGCCAGGACTGCCTGCCCGAGGACGTGCAGATGCGCCGCATCACCGACCAGCCCGAGGTGGTGGGAACCAGCGTGAGCGACTTCCTGCGCGACCTGCTCATCTCCATGGTCATCATCGTGGCCGTAATGATAGTGCTCTTCCCCATCCGAAGCGCCATGGTGGCAGCCCTCACCATACCCCTGTCCACCTTCGTCAGCACGGGTATCATGTATGCCATGGGCATAGAACTGAACATCATCACCCTGGCATGCCTCATCGTGGTGCTGGGCATGATTGTGGACAACAGCATCGTGGTCATAGACGGCTATCTGGAGTATCTGGCTGGCGGCATGAGCCGCATGGAGGCCGCCATAAAGAGCGTGCAGCAGTACTTCTGGCCCATGCTTCTGGCCACGGTATGCATCTGCGCCATCTTCTTCCCCATACTCCTCACCCTGAAGGGCGAGGCCGCTGATGCCATACGGATCTTCCCCCCGACCATCACCATCAACCTGATGGTTTCCCTGGTGGTGGCGGCGGTCATCATACCCTTGCTCAACGTGGCCATCATACGCAAGGTGAAGGAGAAGGTTCCCGGCAAGCGCGACATCACCGACTGGGTACAGGACTGGTACGACAGGACCCTGGCGTGGAACTTCCGCCATCCGTGGCTCACCATCGCCGGGAGCATAGTTCTGGTGGTGGCCACCGGGGTGCTCTTCCCGCTTCTGAAGATGCGCCAGTTCCCCTATGCCGACCGCAACCAGTTTGCCGTGGAGATATACCTGCCGGAGGGCAGCGGCCTGGAGGAGACGAAGAAGATTACCTACGAACTGACCGGCATCCTCGAGAAGGAGGAGAAGGTGACGGGCGTGACCAGTTTCATTGGCTGTTCCTCACCGCGCTTCCACATGTCCTACGCTCCGGTCATAGCGGGCAAGAACTTCGCCCAACTCATCGTAAACACGGAGAGCATAGAGGCCTCGCTGGAACTGCTGGACAAACTGGCACCCAAGTACAGCAACCACTGGCCGGGCGCCTACGTGCGCTGGAAGCAGATGGACTATCTGCCCGTGCCCACCTATGAGTACCGTTTCTATGGCAACAACATAGACTCCATACAAAAGGCGGCCGACATGCTCATGCAGGAGATGCGCACCATTCCGGAACTGGAATGGGTGCATACCGACTATGACCGTCCCTCGCCCATTGTGGAGGTATCTCTGGACCCCGTAGCCTCCAGCCAACTGGGCATTTCCCGCACCTCTGCCGAACTGCAACTCATGCTCCAGACGGGCAAGATGCAGATTGGTTCCATCTGGGAGGCAGGCAGCGTGGACGGCAAGAGCCGTACCTACGAGGTGCCTCTGGTTCTCAAGGACCGTGCCACCGAACAGATGACCTTCAGCGATGTGGACGACACCTACCTGAGCACTGCCACAGGGGCTTCCGTGCCTCTCAGACAGGTGGCCGGCGTGGCTCCCCGGTGGGGGCACACCAAGATAGTGCACCGCAACGGCGAGCGCTGCATCTCCGTAACCGCCGAGGGCAAGCGCGGAACCTTTGCCCTGAACATACAGAACCGCATCATCGACTACATCGGCCAAATGCCCCTGCCCCGGGGAGTGCGTGCCGAGGTGGGAGGAGAGACGGAGGAGAACAACGACATCACCCCCGACATAATGGCAGGCCTGGGCATGGCCGTGGTGCTCATCTTCTTCTTCCTGCTGTTCAACTTCCGCAAGTTCTCCATTGCCATCATCTGCATTGTGGCCATCAGCCTGGGCATGCCGGGCGCCATAGTGGGCCTGCTCATTGCCAACAAGATTCTGGGACTCACCAGCCTGTTCGGTTTCATCACCCTCATGGGCATGATCATGCGCAACGAGATACTCATCTTCGAGCATGCCAACGAGAAGATGGCCGCCGGCATGTCGGCCAAGGAGGCCGCCTTCGATGCCGGCAAGCGCCGCATGGTGCCCATCTTCCTGACCACGGCCACCACGGCCGTGGGCGTAGTGCCCATGATCATTGCAGGCAGCAGTTTCTGGATGCCCGTGGGCATCACCATCTTTGCCGGCGGTGTGGGCATGCTCCTGCTCGTCACCACAGTACTGCCCGTGGTGTACTGGAAACTGTATGAGACAAAACGGAAAACGGAAAACGGAAAACGGAAAACTGCGCGTGAGCCTGGAGCGATGAGCGGAAATTCTGAAAACTCCGACTATTCTGAAAACTCCGACTATTCAGAGCACTCCGAGTCGGCTGTTACCACTCCCCTCCATAGAGGGAGGGGTTTGGGGGTGGGTCTTTTCTTCTTCTGCTGCCTTGCCATGCAAGCACAGCCTCGTACCCTCTCCCTTGAGGAGTGCCTGCAAAATGCAGCCACACGCAACCGCACCCTGCAGAATGCCGCCCTGGAAATTCAGAAGGCTGGAGAACAGAAAAAGGAAGCCTTCACAAAGTACTTCCCCGAAATATCCGCCAACGTCATGGCCTTCCATGCCTTCGACAAGATGGTGAAGGCCGACGGTTACTACCCCCAGGAACTGGCGGCACTGGAGCAGATAAACCCGCAACTGGCGGCTCTGGCAGGACAGCCCTACTCCGTACGCGAGATGGACCAGGCCTATGCCGTGATGGGAACGGTGACACAGCCCCTCTTTGCCGGAGGACAGATAGTGAACGGCAACCGCCTGGCCGCCATAGGACAGGATGTGGCGGAACTGCAGATGGAACTGCAAACCAAGGACATCCTGCAGAAGGTGACGGAGAACTACTACCAGATAGTGAAACTGAAACTGAACCAGGCCACCGTCAGTGCGGCACAGGCACAACTGCGCGCCATCTACAAGGAGGTGCAGACCTATGTGGATGCCGGGGTAACCACCCGCAACGATTTGCTACGCGTGCGTCTGGAACTGCAGCGTCTCTCCTCGGACAGCCTCACCCTCAGCAATGCGCACCACGTCATGTGCCTCCTGCTGGCCCAGCAGATAGGCATGGCAGGAGAGGAGGTGGACGTAAGCCTGCACCTGCCCACCTCCTCGGAGAACCCCATCGCCTACTACATCGAACCACGGCAGGCCCTTGCCTCACGTCAGGAACTGGCCATGGCACAGAAGGGTGTGGAAGCCGGCAAACTGAAGGTGCGCATGGAGGTGGGCAAGCGTCTGCCCACCGTGGCCGTAGGCCTTGCCCTCAGCCACACAGGCATCGGAGGACTGTCCGAAGGCACCAAATCCATGATGGACAACACGGTGAACAACGGCATGGTCTTCGGCACCGTCAGCGTGCCCCTCACAGCATGGTGGGGCGGAGCACATGCCATACGCCGCGAGAAACTTGCCCTCCGACAGGCCGACAACCAGTTGCAGGATGCACGCGAACAACTCATCATCGACATCGAATCCTCCTGGTCCTCCCTCGTAGAGGCATACAAGCAGATAGCCATAGCCATGACTAGCGTGGAGGAGGCAACGGAGAACATGCGCATGTCCCTGGACAAATACCGCATGGGCACGGAAATCCTCTCCGACCTGCTGGAGAGCGAAACCCTCCTGCGTGAAAGCCAGAACCGCCTCGCCCAAGCACAGGCCGACTACATGACCAAACGTGCCGACTATCTGAGGAAGACAAGGTAGAACGGGGAGCACGCAAAGAACGCACACAGGCCATCGTTTCACCTCATCAGTTTCCCTATAGGAGAACTGCAGTTTCCCCACTGGGAAACTCGAGTTTCCTCGTGAGGAAACTATGAAACGGCCATGAAGCATGTATTTGCTTCCCCCAAAAAAAAATCCGCAGGCCCTCGCCATTGGGTGCCTGCGGATTGCGTATGTATCAGTCTGTACTTGGCAAATGCTTACCTAACCATCACCACCTTGCCATTCTGGATGTAGACACCTTTCTGTGCCTTCTGCACACGACGGCCGGAGAGGTCGTAGACGGCAGAGTTCAGTTTTCCGTCTTCATCTTTCAGTTCGTTAATGCCTGTCTCCTCTTCAGTAAGAGCAATTATCTTTCCAAAACTGCTCCAAGGCTCTGTTGCCTTGTAACTCTCAATGGAAGCATCTGGAACATGAAGGGTGGCATTTTCTGGATAAGAACCATAAAATGCATCGCTAGATGTAGAAGGCACCTTCTCTGCATAGCAGTAGACATCGAAGAGTTCGGAGCAACTACGGAAAGCACTTTTCCCTATGCTCGTCACACTATTGGGGATAGTAACCGAGGTCAAACCTGAGCAACCTCTGAAAGCCCACTCCCCTATGCTCGTCACACTATTGCCGATAGTAACCGAGGTCAAACCTGAGCAATCTTCGAAAGCACAATCCCCTATGCTCGTCACACTATTGCCGATAGTAACCGAGGTCAAACCTGAGCAATAATAGAAAGCACACAACCCTATGCACGTCACACTATTGCCGATAGTAACCGAGGTCAAACCTGAGCAATAATAGAAAGCATAATCACCTATGCTCGTCACACTATTGCCGATAGTAACCGAGGTCAAACCAGAGCAATATTCGAAACCACTTTCCCCTATGCTCGTCACACTATTGGGGATAGTAACCGAGGTCAAACCAGAGCAATTAC
>JAFTUK010000041.1 GCA_017466325.1 Bacteroidaceae bacterium
CGTTACAGTTAAAATCATCGCTATGCCAGAACCCTAAAGTGAAAGTTTATTATATATATAATAAAATCTATTTTTATACCTTTTCAGTTTTCAGTAGATAATAGTACATTTTCTTACTGTAACGCTGTAACGCTGTAACGCCGTGTTATGGCAAAGTTGTTGATAATAAAGTATTTAGTTTGTTTAGGTTTGTGAACACACCATATGAAACACCCCCTCTTGCAAGACTTTCCCATACTGAAAAGGTTGACTTTTCGGTCCATATTCGTTGACTTTTGCGGGAAAAGGGGGGAGAGATTAACGTTTAACAGTGAGCGGTGAGCGGATGAGCGATTTTATCAACCCCCTCCCCCCTGCGGGGTACTCTCTCCGAGCCCGACGTTAAACTGGGGAGTTTAACCCTCACAGGGCACAGAATGACGTCAAGTCATTCTTCTAACGGCCTTATTCGCCCTGTCTCAGGGGGAGAGTTAGTTACAATTGGGACGGTATTCTGTGTTCAATTTGTTTTTAGACATAGAACTGATGATGTACTTTCAAAGTACCCCATCGCAGGTAGTTTTGGTTGCTTGTAGTAGTATGCAAAACACCTTCTTATGATGAGGATTATGTGAAAATGAGCCTCTGTCTCGTCGGGAAAGTGTGAAAATCTATGGCAAAAATAGGCGAAAAAATGTGAAATATGTATGTTATTATAGTTGAGATTATGTGAAAAGTGCTATCTTTGCAGTTGTAATCAAAAGATTTTAGACATGGACAAACTGCTTAGAAGAAAGGTTGATAGCTATTTGATGTCTTGGAAAAACAATCCGGACAGAAAACCGCTAGTCATTAAAGGTGCCCGTCAGATTGGAAAAACACGCTCAGTGGAGTGGTTTGCCAGTCAAAACTATAAAAATGTTGTACAGATCAATTTTGTAGAGCAACCTAAATACAAGAATATCTTTGAGGATGGTTTTGGGGTTGATGCCATTCTCAAAAACATATCGTTGCTAAATCCTGAGCTTAAGTTTGTTCCTGGTGAGACTCTTTTCTTTTTTGATGAGCTGCAAGCTTGCCCCAGCTGCGCTACTTCGCTGAAGTTTTTTAAGCTCGATGGACGTTTCGATGTTATCTGTTCTGGGTCATTGATGGGAATAAATTATCAGGAAATTGAATCTAATAGTGTAGGCTATAAGGAAGATTATGAAATGCATTACATGGATTTCGAGGAGTTCCTTTGTGCAAAAGGATACTCTGAAGATTTTATAGATGAGCTATATCAGCACATGTTGGATGTCAAGCCACTTGCCAAATTACAAATGGATGTTCTTTTTGAATTGTTCCGTGATTATGCAACTATCGGTGGTATGCCCGAGGTGGTGAATACATATATTAAGAACAAGAACTTCAGTGGAACTTTGGGTATACAGAAACAATTGCTCAAAGACTATGAGGAAGATATCACCAAATATGTGGAAGGTTTGGATAAAGCGAAGGTAAAAGCCGTTTATAATCACATTTCTACTTTCTTGGCCAAAGAAAACAAGCGCTTCCAGATAACCAAGATTGGCAAGAATGCTCGTAATAGAGATTATGTTGGTTGTGTAGAATGGCTTGCTGATGCAGGCGTTATAAACGTCTGCTATTGCCTGAATCTCCCAGAACTTCCCCTAAAGGGCAACTATGATCCTAAACTCTATAAGATTTATTATAAAGATACAGGACTTTTGATTGCATCGCTTGACGAAGAAGCTCAGGAAGATTTGAGAGCTAATAAGAATCTGGGCACATACAAAGGAGCTATATATGAGAACATAGCCGGAGATATGCTTGTCAAGCAAGGCTACAATCTCTATTACTATAGCAGCGACAAACCTTCTCTTGAAATGGATTTCTTTGTACGTGATGCAGACTCCCTTATTCCTGTAGAGGTAAAAGCGAACGATGGCGCAACTGCATCATTGAATAATTTGCTGAAAGAAGATAAATATCCTGATGTAAAATACGGTATCAAGTTGAGTTATAAGAATATCGGGTTCAATGGCAAGTTCTATACCTTCCCTTACTTTATGATTTTCTTGTTGAAAAGATTTGTGGCGGAGAGGAGAAAACTTTAACCCAAATCGGTCATTAGACTGTTACGCGCTAACGAAGCCTTCTTTTTGTCATTTGTTTCGTCGCTTCTCGGTTGCAATGGAACCCCATTGCGCCCTCAAAGTGCCAGAACATCTGCTCAAAAATAAAGTCCATTATCATCATAACGCTAATGACCGATTTGGGTTTAATATGTAGAAATATGAATATTAATTTATACGACAGAGTACGAGGCTCACTAATTGGCGGTGCTATAGGCGATGCACTGGGTTATCTGTTATGGTAAAGTTGTTGAAAATAAAGCATTTAGTTTGTTTAGGGTTGTAAACACACCATATGAAACACCCCCTCTTGCAAGACTTTCCCATACTGAAAAGGTAGACTTTTCTGTCCAGATTCGTTGACTTTTGCGGGAAAAGACAATTTACTAACTGATGGATAACTAGACACTTCGTTTTTCTATCTGCATCCAAAACTATTTAATTACAATAGTCACTGATGTGAGGAGGGCAAACAAGAAGATGGACATGGCGGTCATGCCAAGTACGCGGT
Source organism: Bacteroidaceae bacterium (assembly GCA_017466325.1). Lineage (GTDB taxonomy): Bacteria > Bacteroidota > Bacteroidia > Bacteroidales > Bacteroidaceae > Physcousia. The sequence goes on from JAFTUK010000041.1 coordinate 2,629, forward strand.
TCAGTGCCTTGCCGTGATGGATGGTGCGGAGAAGGTGGAGGTTCCTGAGATGGAGGAATAAGAACGGAAGGGTCAATGCGAACGGAAAGCGGAAAACGGAAAGCGGAAAACTATCTGAATCCTGAAACTTGAAACCAGAAACTTGAAGCGCAAGCATGGACAATGCACATACGGCCAGTAGTACGGAGATGATGCCTATGGCGCCATACAGGGCCAGGGTGGGGCGCTCGCCGATGATGGTGACCAGCGTGGTCTTGCCAACGGCGGCGTCCGTGTGGCGGTCGCGGAAGTTGTTGACCAGCAGCAGGCAGTCCGTTACCAGTCCTTGGGCAAGGGCCAGGAGCCATACGGGCAGGGGAACCTCTGTGATGGAGGACAGGGGGCTTTGGAAGAAGAAGGTGTAACCTACCGGTACGATGCCGAAGAAGAGCAGGACGAGTACGTCGCCCATGGCTATGCGGGAGAACAGGGTGGTGTAGAGGAAGCAGAACACCACACAGGCCATGCCCACCAGTATGCACTCCCAACCTCCCCACCACACGAGGGGGAGTCCCGCAAGGCATGCCAGCAGGGTTGTTACGGCAATGCCCGTGCGCATGGCAGGCAGGGTTATCCATCCCTGCGAGCATGCCCTCTCGGGGCCAAGGCGCTCTTCCGTGTCCACGCCACGGATACAGTCGAAATAGTCGTTCACCAGGTTGGCGTCCGTTTGCATTAGCAGGGCAAAGGCCATGCACAGGAGTGCCGGAGTCCATTCAATCTGTCCATAGATGCCATAGGCGGCAGATACGGCCAGGATGACGGGAGCGGCCGCACCGGTGAGAGTCTTGGGCCTGGCGGCAAGCCACCAGGCACGCAGGGAGTTTGTCTTTACCATGAAGGCAAAGTTACTCCTTTTTTTGAAGGTATTCAAGAATTGTACTATGATTTTTCGCCCAACTCATATAAATTCATTACCTTTGCTGTCCTGAAAACGATAAACGAAGATTTCTCAAATGGCAGAATCAAGACGCAAGATAAACCCCAAGGTGGTGGAGGTACCAAGCATGGATGCTCTCGGACACCGCCAGCCTCAGAATCTGGAAATGGAAACGGCAGTGCTGGGTGCACTGATGAACGAGCAGGATGCCTTCGGACAGGTGGCCGAGATACTGCGCCCCGAGAGTTTCTATGACCACAAGAACCAGTTGGTTTATGAGGCCATACGCGACCTGGCGGCACAGCAGAAGCCAGTGGACGTGATAACCGTGGTGGAGCAACTGGACCAGAAGGGCAACCTGGAGGACGTGGGTGGCATGCAGTATGTGGCTGCCCTTTCCGATGCCGTGATAAGCAGCGCGCACATAGAGTACCATGCCAGGATAATCCAGCAGAAGTTCCTGGCGCGCCAACTCATCACCTATGCCAGCCGCATACAGCAGCATGCCTTCGATCCCGGTACGGACGTGGACGACCTCATGCAGGAGGCCGAAGGAAAACTCTTCGAACTCTCGCAGAGCAACATGAAGAAGGACTACACCCAGATAAATCCCGTCATAAAGGAAGCCTACGACATGTTGCAGAGGGCGGCGGCACGCACCGACGGCCTGTCCGGACTTTCTTCCGGTTTCGAGCGTCTGGACAAGATGACCTCAGGCTGGCAGAACTCCGACCTTATCATCATAGCCGCACGTCCTGCCATGGGTAAGACGGCCTTCGTCATCTCCATGATCAGGAAGATGGCCGTGGACATGAAGATACCCTGCGCCATGTTCTCCCTTGAGATGGCCAACGTGCAGTTGGTGAACCGTCTCATCGTGAACGTGTGCGAAATCACCGGCGAGAAGATAAAGAGCGGCCAACTTGCCCCCTACGAATGGAGCCAGTTGGACACGCGCATCACCCAGTTGTACGATGCTCCCATCTATGTGGACGACACCCCCTCGCTCAGCGTCTTTGAACTCCGCACCAAGGCACGCCGTCTGGTGCGCGAGCACGGTGTGAAGATAATAATGATTGACTACCTCCAGTTGATGAACGCCTCGGGCATGAGTTACGGCAGCCGTCAGGAAGAAGTCTCCACCATAAGCCGAAGCCTGAAGCAGTTGGCCAAGGAACTGAACATCCCCATCATAGCCCTGTCGCAGTTGAACCGTGGCGTGGAATCCCGTGAAGGCCCCGACGGCAAGCGCCCCCAGTTGTCCGACCTGCGCGAATCCGGTGCCATAGAGCAGGATGCCGACATGGTGTGCTTCATCCACCGCCCCGAGTATTACAAGATTTACCAGGACGAGAAGGGTAGGGACCTGCACGGCAAGGCGGAGATAATCATAGCCAAGCACCGTAACGGTGCCGTGGGCGACGTGTTGCTGGAATTCCGTGGCGAGTTCGCGCGCTTCTCCGACCCCGACGAGAACCGTTATGTGCCCGTTCCCGGCGAGCAGGGTGGCCTGATAGTGTCCAAGGGACTCACACCCGAGGAACAGGCCAGCATGATGGCACAGAACCCCTTTGGCGACAATGTGCCCCCTCCACCGGCAGGGATGGACGAACCGCCGTTCTAAAACGGAAAACTGAAAACTAGACGATGACAAAGACGATGACGATGACACTCATCGCCTTTAGCGAGTTTATGCAATGTACTTGACTACATTTACATGGGGTACAGATGCATTTATTTGCACCTTTACCCGTTATTGTGCCATTTTTTTTGTAACTTTGCACCTTGAATAAGCGTATACATTATATATAATTATGAATATTTCTTACAAATGGCTTCGTGAATACGTGGATGTCGACCTCACGGCCGAGGAGGTGGCTGCTGCACTGACCAGCATAGGTCTGGAGGTAGGCAGCGTGGAGGAAGTCCAGAGCATAAAGGGAGGTTTGGAAGGTCTGTGGACAGGCGAGGTCCTGACTTGTGAAGAGCACCCCAACAGCGACCACATGCACGTGTGCACCGTCAATGTGGGTCAGGAGGCACCCCTTCAGATAGTGTGCGGCGCCCCCAATGTGGCAGCCGGACAGAAGGTGATAGTTGCCGTGGTGGGTACCAAGTTGTACGACGGCGACGAGGAGTTTACCATAAAGCGCAGCAAGTTGCGCGGTATGGAAAGCCTGGGCATGATCTGTGCCGAGGACGAGATAGGTGTGGGCACAAGCCACGACGGCATCATCGTACTGCCCGAGGACACCCCCGTGGGCATACCTGCCAAGCAGTACTACAATCTGGAGAGTGACTACCTGATAGAGGTGGACATCACCCCCAACCGTGCCGATGCGTGCAGCCATTGGGGTGTGGCACGCGACCTGTATGCATGGTTGGTGCAGAACGGCTACGAGACCTCCCTGCACCGTCCCTCTTGCGACGCCTTCCAGGTGGACAACACCGACCTGCAGATTCCCGTCAGAGTGGAGGCCGCCGAGGCATGCCCCCGCTATTGCGCCCTGACACTGACCGGATGCGAGGTGAAGGAGAGCCCCGAATGGTTGCAGGACCGCCTGCGCATCATAGGTCTGCGCCCCATCAACAACATCGTGGACATCACCAACTACATAATGATGGCCTATGGCCAGCCCCTGCACTGCTTTGATGCAGACATGATTCTGGGCAAGGAAGTGGTGGTGAAGACCATGCCCGAGGGCACACCCTTCGTGACACTGGACGGCGTGGAGCACAAACTGAGCGAGCGCGACCTGGCCATCTGCAATGCCGAGGAACCGATGTGCATAGCCGGTGTGTTCGGCGGCAAGGGAAGCGGCACCTACGATACGACATGCAACGTACTGCTGGAGAGCGCCTACTTCAATCCCACATGGATTCGCAAGAGTTCACGCCGCCATGGCCTGCAGACGGATGCCAGTTTCCGTTTCGAGCGCGGCATTGACCCCAACGGACAGATCTATGCCCTGAAGCAGGCTGCCATCATGGCCAAGGAACTGGCCGGTGCCAAGGTGAGCATGGAGATTGTGGACGTGTATCCCCAACCCATAGCACCCTTCAGCGTGGAAGTGAAGTATGACTACGTGAATTCCCTCATCGGCAAGGAAATCCCCGCCGAAACGGTGAAGAGCATCGTCACAAGCCTGGAGATGGAGATCGTAGGGGAGGATGCCGAAGGCCTGCAACTCTCCGTACCCGCCTACCGCGTGGACGTCCAGCGCCCTTGCGACGTGGTGGAGGACATCCTGCGCATCTACGGATACAACAACATAGAGATTCCCACAACGGTGAAGTCCAGCCTGTCCGTAAAGGGCGAGGCAGACAAGAGCCACAAGTTGCAGAACCTCATTGCAGAGCAGTTGGTGGGTTGCGGTTTCCATGAGATACTGAACAACAGCCTGCAGAAGATTTCATACTATGCCGGAGGTTCCCAGCAGACCTACAAGGAAGAGAACTGCGTACGCCTGCTCAACCCCCTTTCACAGGACCTGAGCGTATTGCGCCAGAGCCTCCTGTTCGGCGGACTTGAGAGCATAGCACGCAATACCGCGCACCGCATGCCCGACCAGCGCATGTTCGAGTTCGGCAACTGCTACCGCTTTGACCAGGCACGCAAGTGCGCCGACATCATTCCAGGCGTATCCAGCAGCCGTGACCCCGAGGTGATAAAGCACGTCCTGGACGCATACTCCGAGGAGATGCACATGGGCCTGTGGGTTACAGGCAAGCGTGTTTGTGGTAGTTGGGCACATTGCAACGAGGACAGTTCCTGTGCCGAACTGAAGGCATACGTCATGAACATCCTCTCACGCCTTGGCGTACCCTTCGGCATGCTGGTATTTGCCGATGGCACGGAGGACATCTTCGAGAAGAGCCTGGAAATCCGCAACCGTGGCGGCAAGGTGCTTGCAAAGTTGGGTATCGTTAGCCGCAAGGTGCTTAAGGCATTCGACATAGAGAACCCCGTGTTCTTTGCCGACCTTGACTGGAAACTCCTCATGAAGACCATACGCAACCAGGCCGTCAAGTACACCGAGATAAGCAAGTTCCCCGCCGTGAGCCGCGACCTGGCACTGCTCATCGACCAGAGCGTGGAGTTCGGACGCATAGAGCAGATTGCATACCAGACGGAGAAGAAACTGCTGAAGGCCGTAACGCTCTTTGATGTGTACGAAGGCAAGAACCTGCCCGCAGGCAAGAAGTCTTACGCCGTGAACTTCATCCTTCAGGACACGGAAAAGACCATGAGCGAGAAGGCCATCGATGCCATCATGCAGAAGTTGATACAGCAACTGACCAAGCAACTTGGCGCCGAACTGAGATAAGAAGAAAACGTAAAATCAAATATAAAACAACAATATGGGACGCGCATTTGAATATCGCAAAGCAGCAAAAATGAAGAGATGGGGCCACATGGCCAAGACTTTCACCCGTCTGGGCAAGCAGATTGCCATAGCGGTAAAGGCCGGAGGACCCGAACCCGAGAACAACCCCACACTTCGCTCCGTAATAGCCGTGTGCAAGCGTGAGAACATGCCGAAGGATAACATCGAGCGTGCTATCAAGAATGCCATGGGCAAGGACCAGAGCGAGTACAAGAGTGTTACATACGAGGGATACGGCCCTCACGGTGTGGCCGTGTTCGTGGACACACTGACCGACAACACCACACGTACCGTGGCCGACGTACGTTCTATCTTCAACAAGTTCAACGGCAACATGGGTACCACGGGTTCCCTGTCTTTCCTCTTTGACCACAAGTGTGTCTTCACCTTCAAGAAGAGTGCCGATATGGACATGGACGACTTCATCCTGGAGATGATCGACTTCGGAGTGGAGGAGGAGTACGATGAGGAATACGACGAGGATAAGGACGAAACCACAATCACCATCTATGGCGAGCCTACAAGTTACAGCGAGATACAGAAGGCTCTGGAAGCCAAAGGCTTCGAGGAGGTGGGCGGTGAGTTCACATACATCCCCAACGACCTGAAGGACGTTACCCCCGAGCAGCGCGAAACCATCAACAAGATGGTGGAGAAGATGGAGGAGTTTGATGACGTGCAGACGGTGTACACCAACATGAAGCCCGAGGAGTAACACACACCTCCCGCTTCAAAAGGCATGCATAAACAAAGTGGAGAATCGCCGGCAGAAGGACATTCGCATATACGGGTCTTTCTGAGTGATTCTCCATTTTTACATTATTATATATAGATGCTATAGTGTATATAGATTCTATAGTGTTATAGATTCTATAGTGTTACAGATTCTATATTTTTGTATAGATGCAATGAAATTATATATGGATGATATGAAGACCCCATTAGCCGTGCTACTCCTCCTGCTTGCGCTGGTATCATGCAACCATGAGTCGAAAAGCGACAGGATTTGCCGTCAGGCCCGTAATTTTACAAAAAATTCTTGCCCCAAACAGATGGACGAGTACACGGTTTTGGACAGCCTCGTATATGACACGGAGGGCAGGATGATGTCGTATTATTACTCGGTATCGGGCAAACTGGACGTAGACAGCATATACAACTCCAAACTCCTCAGCGTGTTTCATGCCAATCTCCTGGACAATATACGCCAAAACATAGGACTTCACGAACTGAAGGAGCATGGCACGACATTCCACTATACCTACCATTCATCCACAAAGGCGACAGAGTACATGTCCTTCATCTTCACTCCGGAAGACTATAATTAGGCTCATGAAGCAGGAAAGATGCATTATTTGTGTTTTACAACATAAAATAAATACTATAATTCTTGCGAGTTAAGTAAAATTAACTTACCTTTGCATCGCGAATTGATAAAAGTCGCAATTAGATAGGTATATTATTCAAACATTAAGGTATTAAAGCGATGATCGAGAAGATTGGTAGTGTTGCTGGTGCTGTTTGGACAGCCCTCAACGAGAATGGCGCAATGAACGCCAAGGACCTGAAGAAGGTTTGCAAGATTAAGACTGACAAGGATTTGTATCTGGCTATGGGCTGGTTGCTCCGCGAGGACAAGCTGAACGTAGTAGAGGAGGGTAAGGAGATTACTCTGTCTCTGAAGTAAGATTCTTGTTGAGAAGATAATTAGGAAGATGTGTCATAGATTCTTATGGCACATCTTTTTATATGTATAACCCCGGCACGCTTGCATGTAAATGGTGGCGACACTTGACTATGTTGAACGCAAGTTCAATGAATTCAATCATACAATATTCGGAGGACGTTTGAAACCGTTGCCATTCAGGCTTAGCAACGCACGCACGTTCCTGGGACAACTGCGTTATAGTCGCAAGCGTAGTTTTTGGGGAGGATGGAAGTACGGCAACTTCCAGTTCGTCATAAGTGCCGGCAAGGAAATGGACGAGCGCCTGCTGGAAGATACCATCATACACGAGATGATACACTACCACATACTCTCCAACCAGTTGCAGGACACTTCGGCTCACGGCAAACTTTTCCGCAAGATGATGGACGACATCAACGCTCGCTTCGGCCGTAATGTAACCATCAGCCACAAGCCTACTGAGGAGGAAAGGGAGAAGGACCGCGAGATACGCCGCCACCTGATATGCACAAGCCGTTTTTCCGACGGAAGGACAGGCATCACCATAGCCGCACAGACAAGGGTCTTCATGCTATGGAACGAGATACCCAAGTTCCCCGGTGTTGTAGAGTGTAAATGGTATTCTTCCCTGAACCCGTACTTCAACAGGTTCCGCCGCTCCCAGACGGTAAAGATTTATCTTGTCGATAGGGAGGAACTGGAAAAGCAACTTGCCGATGCCTTGCCTTTGGTGAAAGAGGGGGATACGATAAAAACTATTCCTCTGCCTCGCCATCCTTAGCCGTGCGGAGGATGAGCGTGGTGGCACCTATGGTGATAATGTCGCCATCGGAAAGCGACACCTTCTCGTTGTCGCCCAGGATGTCGTTCATATAGAAAGTGCCGGTGTTGGAAGGGGCATCCCAGAGGATGTATTGCAACTCCCCACGCTTGTTGCGTTGCACGCGGATGATGCAATGTTTGGTGTCCACGCTGGGGTCCACCGTTTCTATGGGCAGGTTTATGTTCGTGCCCTTTACATATCTGCCAAGCACATTGTCGCCCATGCTGAGAGGAAGGACCTGCTTGTAGTGGAACACATTTTCCACTACCACGATGCTACCACACTGGTCCTTGTTGGCCTCCTCGTCCAGAACCTCGTTCTTGCGTGTGTCGCGTACCTTGCTCGTGCCCATGCGTATGCCGAATTGCTTGGAGCACTCCGGGCATTGGAATACCAGTTGCTGTCCTGCCTGATACTTCGTTTCGTCAAAAGTAATGTAACTGTCACATTTGGGACAACGTACACGCTTCATGTTGTGATAGATAAGATTATGGGGGGAGAGAATGATGTTAGAAATGCTTCAGCCAAGAACCGGAGTACAACTTGTCCGTAGCGCGTACAACGGCCATATCGGCACGTGCAGCCTCTTCGCTATCATATCCGACAAGCACAACGCGGAGCATGCCATTGTCGTCATACTTCACGGCATTCAAGAAACCCTCCTTGTTGAGTTTGCTGATAAGATGCTCGGCACCCTTGTGGGTAATGGCGCTGGCCATGACAACACAATAGCCCTTCACTTCGGGTGAGGATTCGGCAACGGCTTCCTCCACAACCTTTTCCTGCATGGCGGGTTCATGTGTGACAGGTTCCTGTACGGTGGAGGTCTGCAGGGCAGGCACCTCAACGTTATTTTCCTGCACCTGTTCCACAGGTTCTACGGTGCTTGCGGAAAGCATTGTGGAATCCTGACTTGCTTCTGCTGAAACGGCATTATCCTGGATATCCTCTTCCGGGGCGATAGCAACAGGTTTGGTCTCGGCTATCTGCAAAGTCTGTTCGGCAATGGGTTTGGGATTTGCGGTGAACAATGTCATAAGACTCTCTGCCGATGCAAAGTGCGATTGCCATTTGCCGTTGAGACTGAAGGCACCATAGTTGGGGACGATGACCGTAAGGGCAACGATGATCATTGCCGCCGCGGTCATGACACGGTGTACCGTGCTACGGCGAAGCCTTATGGTGAAGTGTGTGGGATCCTTGTATCCATTGTGCTTGTGCGCATATGCAGGCAACTTGGGCATCTGGAAAGAGTCAAGGCCATACCATTCGGGTGAATTGACACCGGCCTCGCAGGCTTCGAAGGAAACCACATTGTCTGCATACACCAATCTGCCCATTGTGCCAAGGTCCATGAATCCGGCCTCTGCGAGAGCCTGGTTGATGTCGTTGGTATAATCCGTTATCCACTTCTGGGCAACATTGCGTGTGACACGATGCAATTGAATCAAGCAGTTCTCCAACTTGCCGTCGTCCTGCTTCTGCCCGATATCCAGGCGCACGCTCTTAACGGGCGGGAGATAGGTGTTCTCCTCCATGTAATACCGTGCAGGGAGGTCTTCTGTGATGAAGGTTCCGATGCCTGGTATTGCCACCGAGTCATGCTCGCAAAGGAGATATTCTATATGTCTGCTTAAATCTTTCACGACGGCAAAGGTACAACATTTATCTCTAAAAAAGCAACTCCTGAAAGGTTATTTCTGAAATAATTTTCAGTCCTTCCAGGAGTGTATCAAGTACTATTCAAAGGTTACTCTGATGCTTTCTTTTGAGTTTCAGAAGATTGTGCTTTCGGCTTGTCGTGATTCTTCTTGTTTCGGGGTTTCCTGCGCTTTGCCTTTGCCTTTTCCCCGCCATTGGTTTTGGTTTCTGCCTGGCCATTTGAGGCATTGGATTGGGTTTCTGCCTGGCTTTTGGGGGCATTGGTTTTGGTTTCTGCCTGGCCTTTTGTGCCGTTCTTTCTCCTTGTGTTATTGCGGTTCCTGCTCCTTGAGGGCTTCCTGTCCTGGGCTTTGCCATTGTATTCCGGAGTTTCTCCCAGGTGTTCGGGGACAGGCATCTTTTCCACCTCTTTCTTCAGGAAGTGCTCTATCTTCTTGAACTCAGGCTGGTCCTTTTCCGATACCAGCGTGATGGCGCTTCCGCCGGCTCCAGCCCTGGCCGTACGGCCAATGCGGTGCACATAGTCTTCGGCATCGTGGGGGACGTCGAAATTTATGACCAGCGTGATGTCGTCAATGTCTATTCCCCGTGCCACGATGTCCGTGGCCACGAGAATGTCTGTCTGTCCGCTACGGAACAGATACATTACCTCGTCGCGTTCCTGTTGCGACAGGTCGCTATGCATGGCACGGCAGTTGAACTTGGCTCTGGTCAGTGAAATGGCCAGGTCCTTGGCCTTCACCTTGCTGCCCGTGAAGATGATCACACGTTCCGGTTTCTTCTCCTTGAAGAGTTCCTTTACAATGCCTATCTTCTGTGCCTCGTAGCATACGTAGGCCATCTGGTGAATCTTGTCGGCCGGCCGGCTTACGGCAAGGCGGATTTCCACCGGGTCATTCAGCAATGTCTTGGCAAGTTGGCGGATCTTCTCCGGCATCGTTGCCGAGAACATTATTGTCTGGTGCTTGGCGGGCAGGTGCTTGGCTATCTGCAGGATGTCGTCAGAGAAACCCATGTCGAGCATGCGGTCGGCCTCGTCGAGGATGAAGAAGGACACGCGCGATAGGTCTATGTTGCCGAGCGACAGGTGGCTGATGAGCCTTCCGGGGGTGGCAATGACGATGTCTGCTCCCTGTTGCATGCTGCGCTTTTCCTGCTCATA
>JAFTUK010000042.1 GCA_017466325.1 Bacteroidaceae bacterium
ATTATTCAGGTGGTTATAGTGTCGGGGTTCCACCTCTTCCCATTCCGAACAGAGAAGTTAAGCCCGTCCGCGCCGATGGTACTGCACACCCGTGGGAGAGTAGGTAGCCGCCGTTTTTAGAGAAGAGGAGTCCTTTGGAGAGTGTTCCGAAGGACTCCTTTGCTGTATGTATTTGGATGTGAGGGAGTGGGGCGTTCCCCCGTACTTAAATTATTTTATGATTTAATAGGGAGCAGTTATTCAATTATTTTATTATCTTTGCAAATTGTATGAAGATATTCGGTATAGGAATGAACTACCGCAACCATGTGGTAGAGATGCAGGATAAAGCCCCCGGACACATGTCCGTTCAGGACAGCGCCTACAATGAGCCTGTGGTGTTTACTAAATGCGACAGTGCCCTTGTAACACGTGGCAGACCATTCTTCATCCCCGATTACACTCAGGAGTGCGAATACGAAGCCGAACTGGTTGTGCGTATCTGTCGAATGGGGCGCAGCATCAGCGAACGCTTTGCGCATCGTTACTACGATGCCGTCACAGTGGGAGTGGATTTCACAGCACGCGACTTGCAGAGACGATTGAGAGCCGAGGGGCTGCCATGGGACCTTGCGAAGGGATTTGACGGCAGTGCCGTAATCGGAGAATTCCAAGATTTCAACGGGGCGCAGACTCTGGTATTGGACGGTTCTGCCAGCAGGTATGAGGACCATAAAGTGGCACAGATGCTGAAACAGGGTATAGGCTTCCGTCTTGATATCAACGGCAAGACTGTACAAACAGGCCTCAGCACGGACATGATCCATTCCGTGGACCATATTGTCAGTTACATCAGCCGTTTCTTCACTCTGAAGACCGGTGACCTTATCTTCACCGGCACACCGGCAGGGGTTGGCCCCGTACATATAGATGACCACATAGAGGGTTGGCTAAACGAAGAAAAGGTTATGGAATTCAATGTAAAGTAGATTTCCTGCACCGACAAACCGACTAATACACGGACACCGATGAACAAAGGGATAAGACATTTCCTGCTGACTGCAGCAGTCTTGTTGGCAAGTCTTTCCAGTCTTGCCCAGGAGCGTATGACCTTCCTTGACTGGCACATCCTTGCCAAGGATACGCTGTGCCCGGTGTATTCTGAGGTCGTGTCGTTGGAAACGGACTATCGTCACAATTCCTACACAATATCACTCGAATATCCAACCTGGGAACCGCTTAACGCCTGGGAACTTGCCCTGGCCAGACGGCATGCCGGCAAGATTGGTGATTCCATCCGCATAGAGCACTATGTTAGCGTCAGCCGTGGTGAGGGCATGCTCAACTACAGCTTCATTCCCATCGTGTACCGCAACGGGCATTATGCCAAACTTTCCTCAGCAAAAATAACCATCATCCCCACTTCACTACCTTCTTCGGCAAGAACCACAGGAAGAACAGACCAAAGATATGCTGAGCATTCTGTGCTGGCCAGCGGCACATGGAAGAAGATACACATCACAAAGGACGGAATCTACAGGCTCACCCCTGCCTTCCTTTCCAAGATGGGGTTCAGCAATCCCGACAATGTTCGCCTCTATGGCTACGGAGGACACCAACAGGCTGAAGCTTTGGATGCGGACAACGATTTTGACGATCTGGAGGAAGTTCCTCTCTACAGAACCACAGACGGCAACCTGCTCTTCTGGGGTAACGGTCTCATCCGTTGGGAAGGCACGCAACGTGTGTTTAATGCCTATGCCACAAAGGCAACATATTTCCTGACTGAAAGCAACGGACCGCGCCCTGAGATAGTTGCGGAAGCGGAGTTCTCAGGCCCAGTTAAACAAAAGATTGCCACCACCTTGGGGCATGCCTTGCATGAGGTGGACGACTATGCATGGTTCCGCGGAGGGCGTAACCTCGTTGAAAGCACGCTCTTTGCCGGCGCATACTCCAGAAACTACACGCTGTCAGGCATCAACAGTCTTGGCAACGAGAGACTTACCGTTGTCTTTACCGGCAATGATGTTTCCACCCCCCTCACCATCTGGGCCAACGGAGGTCAGGTTGCCGTCAAGACCATCTCAGCCCCAGGATCCTATATGTACTACTCCGAGGGGAAATTCCCCAACATGAATGTTTCCGAATATAGTACCGGAACAGACACATGGAAGATAACTCTGGCCACCCAAGGCCCTTTTGCCACAAACGAACGCGTACAAGGACGCCTGGACTACATCGCCTTGAATTACACCGCGCCACTGGAACTGCAGAATGGTTTCGTGCGCTTCGGCGAAGGTGTTTCCGGTACAAGGTCCGGGAATAACACTTCTGCGGCAATTACAACATACAGCGGTGCCACAGAATTCCACGAGATAGGCAAGGGAAGTGTTGCTGACGTCAGAATCATGCGCCTTGGAAGCAGAAATCGCCCCGCATGCATCATATCACACAGACAGACAGAGGACGGACTGGCCTTCTCTGCATCGGACGGTACAGACACTTTTGTCGCTTTCGACCCGTCCCATTCCTTCCCCGAACCTACCATCGGTGAAAGCGTGCAGAATCAGGACTTGCATGCGATGGACAGTGTGGACATGGTAATTATAGTTCCTGCCGGTGGCAAACTCACTGCACAGGCCGAGCGTCTTGCCGAGGCTCACAGACAGTACAGCGGTATAAACTGTGTAGTAGTCAGGGCCGACCATATATATAATGAGTTCTCCTCCGGCACGCCGGATGCCACGGCATACCGACGTTTTATGAAAATGCTTTACGATAGGGGAATCTCCGACGGAACAGCCCCCAGATACCTCCTGCTCTTCGGTGACTGTGCCTGGGACAACAGAATGAAGTCTTCGGCATGGCGCACATATTCCCCCAACGACTATCTTCTCTGCTATCAGAGTGAGAACAGTTACAGCGATACGCACTCCTATTGCTGGGAAGACTACTTCGGTCTGATGGATGACGGGGAGGGAACGGCTCCCACACGGGATGTTTCCGACCTCGGAATAGGCAGGTTCCCCGTGACTACAGAGAGTCAGGCACGCATCATGGTGGACAAGACCATTGCGCATCTTCGTCGGGACAACGCAGGGGAATGGCGCAACAGGTTCGTGATAATGGGAGACGACGGTGACAACAATGTCCATATGAAGGATGCCAATAGGGTGGCGGACAAGATAATGGAGGCAAGCCCCGACCATGAACTGCACAAACTGATGTGGGACAGTTACACGCGCACCAACCAGGGACTTTACTATTCCTATCCGGAAGTACGCTCACAGATAGAGCAGTACATGGAGGAGGGAGCCATGCTGTTCAACTACACCGGTCATGGTGCGACATACCTGATGAGTCATGAACGTGTAATAACTCTGGACGACATAAAGTCATGGAAATCCGACTACCTGCCCCTATGGTTCGTGGCGGCTTGCGACATAACGCCTTTCGACAGTCAGGAGGCCAACCTGGGAGAAGCTGCCGTACTGAACGAGGATGGTGTGGCAGTGGCCTTCATTGGCACGACACGTACCGTATACAGCACACAAAACTATTACCTCAACAACTTCTTCTCGCAGTATCTCTTTGGCCACGACAAAGATGGCATGCGCTTATCCGTAGGCGACGCCCTTAGAAAAGCCAAGGGCAGTATGGTGGATTCCGACGTGGACGGGAGCCAGCCACAGAACAAGTTGCAATATGCCTTGTTGGGAGACCCGGCTCTTATTTTCGGTAATCCTGAGGCCAAAGTCGTGTTGGACAGTATCAACGGGAAGCCTGTCAGCGGAGAACAGCAGTTTCAGGGAGGTGCCAGCGTCAGGCTGAGCGGACATATAGAAAGACAGCGTGGAATCATCGACGAACAGTTCGACGGACTGGTATTCTTCCGCCTTTATGATGTCAAGAGCACACTGACCACACGTGGCAACACAGGTAATGAACCGTTTGTATACGAGGTTTGGAACAAAGAACTAAACAACGGTTCGGACAGCATTGTTAACGGTAGGTTCTCCACTACGATAATCATACCCAAGGATATCAGCTACAGCAACGATAGTGGCCGCCTCGTTTTCTATGCCGTTTCCAGCGACAACACCATTGAAGCCAACGGTAGCAGCGAGGACTTCCTGGTCGGCGGTTATAGTCAGGAGGCAGCAAAAGACACCATTGGGCCTGAGATATTCATGTACCTTAACGACAAGGACTTCATGGATGGGGATGCAGTAAACAGCACACCTGTTTTTGCAGCAGAACTGCATGACAATTCAGGAATCCAATACAATGGCAACGGCATTGGTCACGACCTGCAGTTGTGTATTGATGGTGACCCAAGAAAGACCTTCAACCTCAACTCCTGTTACACACAACTCAGTGGTGACTACACTCGTGGTAATGTTTACTTTGCCGAAATTCCGGAACTGGAGGAAGGCGCACACTGGCTCAGTTTCAGGGCTTGGGACATGATGAACAACACCACCCAAAAGACTTTGAAGTTCGTTGTTGGCAAGGACCTGGAACCAGAACTGCTCTCGCTCATGCTTGAATCCGACGTGGTTTCCGGTCACACCAACTTCCACATCGGTTACAATTTCCCCGGACTGGAATGTGACTTCACATTGGAGATCTACGCTGTCAATGGTGCTGTACAGTGGAGGCAGACTGTTGCCGCATCGGGCAGCAACGGCATTGTAACAATACCATGGGCCAGTTGCAATGGCGACGGTGCGCCACTGAGAGACGGCATATACATCTGTCGTGTAACAGCATCACATCAGGACGGCAAAAAGAGCTACAAGGAGAAGAAATTCATCCTCAGAGGCAATAAATAACCACCTCTTTCAGTTATAGTATACGTATGAAAAGAATATTTCTATATCTGCTGACTGCCCTAATGGCCACAGGCGCCATGGCGCAAAACTCTGAACTTAGCGAAAGGTTCAACCCAGAGATATATGGCGTTACATCACTGGCCATAGCCCCCGATGCACGTGCCGGTGCCATGGGCGACATGGGCGTTGCCACCGATGCCGATGCCAACAGCCAGTACTGGAACTGTGCCAAGTATCCATGGAACATAGCACGTGCCGGTGTCAGCGCCTCATACACCCCATGGCTTCGCAAGATTGTCACTGGAATCAATCTGGCCAACGTGTCCGGGTTCTATCGTATCGGTGATTACTCGGCACTCAGTGCATCGCTCCGCTACTTCGGTATGGGCGAGGTAAGCACCACTGCCGGTGATTATAGTTTCAGCCCCTATGAAATGGCCATAGATGTGGCATACAGCCGTATGCTCACACAGACTTTTTCCATGGGTGTGGGTATGCGTTTCATCCTGTCCAATATGAATTACGATCCTGCGCAGGAGGCTGCATCTGGCAAGGCTTTTGCCGCCGACATTACCATGTATCGTCAGGGATACTTCATGATGGGCAACCGCGAATGTAGCATGTCATGGGGTCTTGCCCTTACGAATATCGGTTCCAAGATAAACATGGGCAATAGCACCCATGCCGAGTTCCTGCCTGCCATGATGCGTCTGGGTATAAACATGACCGTGCCGTTCAACGAATACAACAAACTCTCCTTCGGTGCCGAGGTCTACAAACTCTGCATCCCTACCAAGCCAGTACAGGGCGAGGACGAATCTCCTGAGGACTATGAAAGACGTCTCGAGGAGGACTACTACTCCGTCAGTTCCATTGCCGGTGTATTCAAGAGTTTCGGTGACGCTCCCGGCGGTTTCAAGGAAGAGTTTCAGGAACTGCGCTGGAGTTTCGGTGCAGAGTACACCTACAACGACCGTTTCATGCTTCGTGCCGGCTATCACTATGAGAATCCTCACAAGGGTAACCGTCAGTACTTCACTGTCGGTGCAGGCTTGCACATGAGTGTCTTCACGGTAGATGCCGCTTATTGTATAGCAACTGCCCAGGGTAACCCCTTGGATCAGACCATGCGCTTCACTCTCGGTTTCGACCTTGACGGCATGAAAGACCTCTTCGGCCGCAGGAGATAATATTGCACTTACCCCCATCGTGTATAGAGAATTAGACAGAATTTTGTAGACGTTCTTAGGTTTCCCCTATAACCTCCTATGCCCTCATAGAACTAAACTCCCCTCCCCATGAAACCCATTCTTCCCCTACTTGCCCTTCTTTGCGCAGCCTGCACATCTTCCCCCACTCCCGAGGCCAGTGCCTCCAGGATGCTGGAGAAGTCCAGGCAACACCTTCTGGACGGCAGGTATGATGCTGCACGCGACAGCATACTAAGCATGCGCACTCAATATCCCACAGCCTTGCAGAGCCGTGCACAGGGCATACTCTTGCTGGACAGCATTGAAATGCTTGCGGCGCAGGACAGTATGGGCAGTGCTACAGGCGAGGAATGGAAACGCCTCTCCATAAAGGCACAGTTCTATGAGCGCAAACTGCAGGAGGACAAGGCGAAACTGGCAAAATAAATATCTGCATGCGCAACCTCACAGATAATGACCTGAGCAGACTTCTGGACAAGCCTATGTTCCACCGTATCTCTGAGACGGCAGACGAACTTGGGCTGGAATGTTATGTGGTGGGCGGATATGTGCGCGACCTGTTCCTTGAACGCCCGTCCAAGGACATAGACTGTGTGGTAGTGGATCCTGCCATAGCAGACGGACAGGCTGCCGGGGGCAAGGACCTTGCTCCAGGCATACGTTTAGCCAAGGTACTCGGACGCAAACTTGGGCGAGGAGCCAACGTGTCGGTATTCAAGAACTTCGGCACGGCGCAGGTCAAGTGGCATGGCGAGGAAGTAGAGTTCGTAGGTGCACGGCGCGAGAGCTATTCCCGCGACAGCAGGAAACCAATTGTGGAGGATGGCACTCTGGAGGATGACCTGGACAGGCGCGACTTTACCATCAATGCCCTGGCCATACAACTGAACAGTGCTTTTTTCGGACAACTCATCGACCGTTTCGATGGCCTTTGGGACATGGAGGACAGGCTTATTGTCACGCCTCTGGACCCGGATATTACCTTCAGTGACGACCCTCTGCGCATGATGCGTTGCATACGTTTCGCTACACAACTCAATTTCCGCATCGAGGACGAGACTCAGGAGGCTCTCTGCCGCAATGCCGGGCGCATAAAGATAATATCCCAGGAACGCATCATAGACGAACTGAACAAGATCATGCTCTCTCCGCTTCCCAGCATCGGTTTCATAGAACTGGAGCGTTGCGGACTTCTGGAACTCATCCTGCCAGAATTGGCAGCACTCCGTGGTACTGAAAGCAGGAACGGCAGGGCGCATAAGGATAACTTCTATCACACGTTGGAGGTGCTGGACAATATTGCACGCTCTACCGCCGATTGGGACAGGGATACCCTGTTCCTGCGCTGGGCGGCCTTGCTGCATGACATAGGCAAGCCTCGCAGCAAGCGATGGGAGGAGGCGCAGGGATGGACCTTCCACAATCACAACTACATAGGGCAGAAAATGATTCTGCCTCTGTTCCGCAGAATGAAACTGCCCTTGGACGAGCGCATGCACTACGTGGAGAAACTTGTCACCATGCACATGCGTCCGCAAGTCATTGCCGATGAGGAAGTGACGGACTCTGCCGTGCGCAGGATGCTTTTCGAGGCAGGCGAGGACATTGACGACCTGATGACTCTGTGCGAGGCAGACATCACTTCCAAGAACCAGGCGCGCAAGCAGCGCTTTCTGGACAACTTCCGCCTGGTGCGCGAGAAGATAGTGGACCTTCAGGCCCGCGACAACTACCGCACCTGGACCAATCCCATCACGGGTGAGGAGATAATGGAGGTTCTCGGATTGCCGCCTTGCCGCGAGGTGGGAGTGCTGAAACAGGCCGTAAAGGATGCTATATGGGAATCCCGCATACCATCGGATCACGACTCCGCTTTCGCTTTCATGATGCAGGAGGCAGAGCGCATGGGACTGCGTAAAACGGCGGAATAGTAGCAAAAAATCACTTTTTGTTCCACTCGACATCCGATTTTCTTGGTAGTTTGCTTCCTTTGCTGTAACTTTGAATGCGCAAACAGAATGACGTTTCGTTCATAAATACATTTTAAGGTATGGGTGGCTTTTTTGGTACAGTGTCGCAGCAACCATGTGTTGCAGATTTGTTTTATGGTACCGACTATCAATCTCATCTTGGCACACGTCGTGGAGGTATGGCCTCCTTTTCCAAGGAGAATGGATTCTATCGAAGCATTCACAATCTGGAAAACACTTACTTCCGCACACGCTTTGAGTCTGAACTTGACCGCTTTGTGGGCAACAGCGGTATCGGTGTCATCTCGGACACCGATGCACAGCCTATGCTGATAAACTGCCATCTGGGACGCTTTGCCATCGTCACCGTGGCACGTATAAACAATATCGAGGAACTGGCTCAGCAGATGCTGAACGAAGGCATGCACCTGAGCGAATTCTCCAGTGGCAGGATAAACCCCACAGAACTTATCGGACTGCTGATAGTCCGGGGAAAGACCTTCGTGGACGGAATAGAGAACGTGTTCCGCATGGTCAAGGGTTCATGCTCACTTCTGCTGCTCACCGAGGACGGTGTCATTGCGGCACGTGATGCATGGGGGCGTACACCTATAGTGGTGGGAAAGAAAGACGGTGCTATGGCCGTTACCTCCGAGAGCACAGCCTTCCCCAATCTTGGATTTGACACACTGCACTATCTTGGGCCGGGTGAGATAATACGTATTCAGGCCGACGGTTTGCAACAATTGCGCAAGCCCAACAAAGGCATGCAGATCTGCTCTTTCCTGTGGGTATATTATGGTTTCCCCACCAGTTGCTACGAAGGGCGCAACGCAGAGGCAGTCCGGATGGAGTGCGGACGTGAAATGGGTAAGGAGGATCCTGTGGAAGTGGACTGCGTATGCGGTATTCCCGATTCCGGTCTTGGCATGGCAGTGGGCTATTCCGAGGGCCATAAGGTTCCCTATGCGCGCGCCATCTCCAAATATACGCCAACGTGGCCCAGAAGTTTTACGCCGGTCAACCAAAGCATGCGTGCATTGGTGGCAAAGATGAAACTTATTGCCAACCGTGATATTCTTACTGGCAAAAGGGTACTCTTTTGCGATGATTCCATTGTCCGTGGCACACAGCTGCGCGACCACACGGAAGCACTGCACGATCTGGGCGCAAAGGCGGCTCATATGCGCATAGCATGCCCTCCGCTCATTTTCGGCTGTCCTTTTGTTAATTTCAGTGCAAGCAAGAACGAACTGGAACTCATCACGCGCCGTATCATTGCAGACTTTGAGGGAGATATGAATAAAAACGTGGAGGCATATACCAAGACGGATTCACCGGAATACAATAGGATGGTGGCGGAAATAGCAAACCGTCTGCACCTGGACTCCCTGAAGTTTGCCAAACTGGAAACTCTTGTCCAGGCTATAGGCCTTCCCAAGGAACGTATCTGTACACACTGCTTTGATGGCAGCAGTTTCTACACTCTGGAGCAGGAGAACCCCTCCATCGAGGAGCAGAGGTTGAATCTGACTTACGGTAAGGAACGTTCATAGTGGAGGGTGGGGCTAAACTCCGTTAAAATATGCCTAACGGCTATAGGGAGTTGGAATGGTCCTCGGTGGCGGTAAAATTAACGGCCAATGGCGATTCATCTCACCGCCACTGGCCGTTAATTTTATCGCCACCGAGGACTAAACGAGGGCCCCAGTATGCCTTTGCCTTACAGCCTCGAACATCAGTATGGCGGCAGACACGGAAACATTGAGCGAATCCAGTATGCCCAGCATGGGTATGCGTATGTGGGCGTCGGCGGCCAGGCGCCACTGGTCGGTAAGTCCTGTAGCCTCCGTTCCCATCACTATGGCCGTGGGCAGGGTCATGTCCGTATCGTAGTAGAGTGACGAATCCTGCAGTTGTGCCGTGAGTATGCGTATGCCGTGTGCTTTGAAATGCTCAATACACTCTTGACTGGTACAGGCAATAGTAGGCACGGAGAATATGCCACCCAGGGATGAACGTATGAGGTTGGGATTATAAAGGTCGGTGAGAGGGTCGCACACTATCACGGCATCCACCCCGGCCGCATCGGCACTGCGCAGTATGGCACCGAGGTTGCCCGGTTTTTCCACGCTTTCCAGCACCACGTAGAGCGGTGCATGGCCTTGGGAGGGGGCTGGCAGGGTGTCCAAGCCATGCTGCTTCATCCTGATGGTGGCCACTATGCCTTCAGTTCCGCCACGGTAGGCAATGCGCTCGTAGACATTGGCCGACACATATATGGTTTTGCACGAAGGCAGCGCCCTGAGCAGTTTGTCATACTCCTCTTCTGCCGTCATTATCTCATTGCATACGAACATGGTGTCCGCCTGATAGCCTTTGGACAGGCAGTGCATCAGTTCGCGACGGCCCTCCACCACGAAAAGTCCCTGTTCTCTGCGGCAGGCCGATTTCTGCTGAAGTTGCAACAGAGCCTTTATCTTCGGGTTCTGTGCGCTGGTTATGGTATCCTGTGTCTGCATTATGAAGACAAAAGTAATCAATTCCTTAAAGCCGTACAAGAAATCTTTGCGTTTTTATGGATAAATGGTTACTTTTGTACTCGTTACCCGAAGGCAGGTGTGCACATGTCTCCCTGCGGGTGCTTTGATAGTATTTAACAGTAAACAAAACATGAGCAGATTTCTTGTTGTTCTCAAGCGCCCGCTTCTGGCCTTGCTCCTTTTCCTGGTCTTCCAGACTATGGCAGGAATGATATTGTTGGTTGCGCGGATGGTTGCCGGTGGCGGCGACACGGCAGACGCAGTGTCGGAGGCGTTCTTTGATGCCAATCTGATGGGGATTGCCACCTTTGCGTGCAATGTGCTTATGGCCCTCTCTTGCCTGTACCTGTTTCGCAGAAGCCTTTACACCAACAGCGATTATGTGCCATCATCCACACATAGGAAGAGAAGTCAGGTTGCCATCCTAGCCTGCATCCTCGGTACCATGGCCCTGAATTTGCTCAGCGAAATGGTTGCCCTGCCCAATATCATGGAGGAGCAGATGATGGCCATGTGCCGCGAACCATGGGGCATGCTGGCTATTGCCATAGGTGCCCCTCTGGGCGAGGAGGTGATGTTCCGTTGGGGCATCATGGGACACATGCTCAGGCGCAATGTCAGCGCCCCGCTTGCCATAGTGGTAAGTTCCGTTCTTTTCGGCCTTCTGCACATGAACCCTGCCCAGGTGTTCTTTGCTACGGTCATGGGCATCATGCTCGGCATACTGTATTGGCGTAGCGGTAATCTGTTCTGGCCTTTCCTGCTGCATTTTCTCAACAACTCCGTGGCATGCCTGCAGGTGTGGTTTATGGGAGACAAGGTAAGGGACTACAGCATGGTAGAGGCCGTAGGCGGCACCTCCGTAGCATGGGTAATGATAATAGTACTGCTTCTGATATGTACTGTCATATTGTGGTGGTATGTTGGTGGAACGGAAAACGGAGAGCTGAAGACGGAAAACGATAATATGTAATATCAGGAACAGAGTAGTTACATGGAAATATCAAGAATGACATCGTGCTCGGATGCTGAGTTCCGGGAGATAGAGGCACTGGTTGAGGTACTGTCATCATCGTGCCGTGCCAACAGGGAAATCATAGACGAGGTGCTTGCCAAGGAGGATTCGCACCTGTTCGTTGCCAGAAACCAGGAGGGACGCATTGTAGGCATGACCACAGTTTGCTGCTTCACCATTCCTACGGGGCGCCATGCCACCATAGAGGATGTGGTGGTGTTGCCCGAATGTCAGGGCACAGGCCTTGGAAGGAAACTGGTGCAGGCGGCTTTGGACTATCTGGCCGGTACGGGACAGTCCTACAAGGTGGGGCTGACATCCAAGCCTGCCCGTGTGGCTGCCAATGCCCTGTACCGCAAGATGGGGTTCATGCAGAAGGAAACAAACGTTTACGTTAAGTCAGTAGAGCAGACCAAACTTGTTTGAAGTCTGCCTTGACGAGTAAAGGTAGGATGAAATCCAGCGTATATACACACTGGACGTATAGGAAGAAGACATTACAGGAATGAAATCATTTGAGGAGTTAGGACTGAACGAGAGGATACTGCAAGCCATTGGCGAGCAAGGTTATGAATACCCCATGCCCATTCAGGAGGCGGTGATACCGATACTCTTGGGCAACGGGGACGAAAGCGGATGGCAGGGCGACATGGTGGCACTGGCACAGACAGGTACCGGCAAGACGGCGGCATACGGTCTGCCCATAGTGCAACTTACCGAGGGAATGCCCCAGCATCCCGTTTCCCTGATTCTGGCACCCACCAGAGAGTTGTGCCTGCAGATAGCCGACGATCTGGAGGGCTTTTCCAAACATTCCGAGGGTGTGCGCATTCTGCCCGTGTACGGAGGTACCAGCATAGAGGCACAAATCCGTGCCCTCAAGCGTGGCATAAACGTGCTCGTGGCCACACCGGGACGACTCATAGACCTGATGAAGCGCGGAGCAGCCGACCTCTCCACGGTGAGAAACGTGGTACTGGATGAGGCCGATGAAATGCTCACAATGGGTTTCCAGGAAGACCTGAACGAAATCCTCGGCGGCATACCCGAGGAGCACCGCACACTGCTCTTCTCTGCCACCATGAGCAAGGAGATTGAGTCCATAGCACGAAAGTACCTCAAGGACACGAAGGAGATACAGGTGGGTTCGCGCAACGAGGGGGCGGAGCATGTCAACCACATATACTACATGGTGAAGGCTCAGGACAAGTATCTGGCATTGAAGCGTGTGGTGGACTACTATCCCCGAATCTACGGCATAGTCTTCTGCCGTACCAGAATGGAGACACAGGAGATTGCAGACAAACTGATACAGGACGGCTACAATGCCGATGCCCTGCATGGCGACCTCTCCCAGCAACAGCGCGACCTGACCATGCAGAAGTTCCGCCAGTACCGCACACAGTTGCTTGTGGCCACGGATGTGGCGGCACGCGGCTTGGACGTGAACGACCTGACCCATGTCATCAACTACGGTCTGCCCGACGATACAGAGAACTATACCCACCGAAGCGGACGTACAGGCCGTGCCGGCAAGAAGGGTACGAGCATAAGCATAGTCCACATCCGCGAAAAGGGCAAGATACGTATCATAGAAAAGGCCATACAGAAGCAGTTCGAGCGTGGCACCCTGCCCTCTGGCAAGGAAATATGCCAGAAACAACTGTACCGCGTAATAGACGACATAGAGCGTGTGGACGTGATGGAAGAGGAGATTGCCGAGGTATTGCCCGAGGTGCTGCGCCGCTGGGAATGGCTCGACAAGGAGGAACTCATCAAGCGCATTGTCAGCCGCGAGTTCGGACGCTTCTTGGCATACTATGCCGATGCCCCTGAAATAGAAGAGGTGCAGGAGAGCAAGGGGGGCAGTGGCAAGGAGCGCACCAAGCGCAATGGCAAGGGCGGTCCGCGTCAGGCCGAGGAAGGCTACACACGTCTGTTCCTCAACGTGGGCAAGATAGACGGATTCTATGCCAAGGAGGTCATAGGCCTGATAAACCGTGCCACGAAGGGCATGCAGGTGGAAGTGGGCAAGATAGATCTGATGAAGAGTTTTACCTTTGTGGAAGTGGCGGCAGAGCAGGCTCAGGATGTCATCAAGTCCATGAAGCACGGAGTGACCGTGAAAGGTCGTAGTGTGGTGTGCGATGTTGCCGACAAGAACGAGGAAGAGAAGGAGGCGAGGGGGAAAAGAGAGAAGGGAAAACAACCAGTAAGTGAGCGCAGAAACAAGGTAGGGACACGTGTGTCCGATAAAAAGAACAAAAACGGACTCGCAAGTCCCAACTCCTCTCACCGCTCATCCTCTCACCATTCTCCGTCAAAGAACTCTCCACAGCAGCGACACTATACCAAGGAGGACTGGATGAAGTTCCTGCACCCCGACACCTCTCCTCTAAAAGGCGAAATGCCTGACTTCAACGAAGAAGGTTGGGCACGTCGCAAACCGAAGAAGAAGAAGTAAAGCGGACGCGGCGCGCTGCATCCCTACTTTTGCCAAAGAAAAATAAAAGAGGCACGCCTTGCAACTGTGAGCAAGTACAGATGCAAGGCGTGTTGTAATTATGCGTGTTGTCTTTTTACCAATGGGAGTTCCATACGTCTTTCTCCTTGTCGTTTTCGCGGGAGAGGGAGTTTCCTGGATCGTATCCGCCCTTTTCATCATCGCCACCGCTATTGCTGTCGTTGATGTTGAGAGAAATGGCAATAATGTTGTGTGACTGTATGTTGATAGGCTGATTGTTTGGCGTAATATATTTTTGTTTCATACGTATCATACTTGAGTGTTGTTTTTATTAATATACTATTACCCTCTTGCCTCCGATGATGTTTAGTCCCTTTTGCGGGGCATTCAGGCGCTGTCCTGCCATATTATATATAAGGTGTGATGCGTTGTCTTGTGACTGGCCACTGGAAATCACATCGTTTATGCCTGTTTCTTCATTGAAGGAGAACACGAAGGAACGTGCCTCTGCCTGACCGGACGGTGTTGTCCACTCCATCCAGCACTTGTTGGCACCGATGGTACCTCCTTTGTCCTGCATGCGATAGAATCCTACACCGTTATCGCCATTGGTAAGGATAAACTTCTTCACATCGGTACCTTGTACCAACTCTTGCTTCGTGAAGTTGCCACGGAGCAATGAGCCGGGCAGAGATGATATTGGCCATCTGTCGGACATGGTGATTCTAAGGGTGTAGTCACCGGGCTCTGCCTTTACTATTACAGGAGTGCCCGCCTTCAAGGTATTGCCGGAAGCGGCAATGGACTGCATGATGCAGATGTATGCACCTTCTCCTTCCTCCATTACGTTGGTGCTGGCGAAGTCATAAGCAGTCATGCCCTCGGGTAGCATTACATTGAAAGGAAGACAGAGAGTAGCCATGCCGGCAGAGGATACGGTGAGAGGATAGGACTCTACTTGGCTAAGTGTAAATGTTGCCAGATTCTCCTTGTCGGATTTGTCATTGCCGAAGACAAGTTTGTCATAGTCATTGACGTAGTTGATACCACTACCGGTGCCACGCATCTTGAAAATGCCGGTATCCGTTCCTGTCTCCTCGATAAGGTATACACCGGCCTCACCTGCATTGTCGGAGAACATTATGTGGTTCCAAGCGCCAAGCGTGGGTGACTTCAAGAATTTGCCCTGTGCGGAGATTGAATAACCTGTGCCCTTAGGTACAATGGTAAACATCTTGTCGGCAAGGGCGTCGGCAGAGTAAGTGCCTTCTGCTATCAACTTATAACCGACATTCTTGCTGTTGTCCTCGTCTTTATTGTATCCTACAAAGACTGGAGCGTCCTTGTCGCCGTCCTTGTAGTTGATATTGTAGACTCCGTTGTATGCAGGATTGATAACCACGGCAAACTCTAACATCGTACCGTCATTCAAGTCGATGGTAGCTGTATAGACACCATCGGCAATATCGCTTTTGACAGGAATCTGACTCAGGTCGGTGCCTCTGTTGCCCTTGAGGTCAATGAAGTCACCATATACGTGTATTTGGTGGAGCGAAATGAAATACGGTGACACGTCGATTGTTTCGCCTGGCTCGGCAACGACGGTTATCATCGGGCTCAGGTCGTTGGTCAGGTGGCGGTATGCATAGTATGTACTATCGCCTATCTGCAGGGGAACAATGTACTTGTCAAGTATCTCCTTAGCCTTCTCCACGGTATTGCCCTCGGGTTCACGGGTATAGGCATATCCGGCCTCTCCCTCGGTAAGGCGGGTGTCGCTCACTGTTGTCTGCCCTACCTCATGTGTCATGCCATGTGCCCAGTTCCATTCGAAGAACTGATATTCACCTGCTTTACATTCATGGTCGAAGAAGTACTTCCATCGGGGATAATACAAGTCTTTTATGAGTCCTTGCCAAGAACGATAGGAGTAATCGTTCAGGTTGGTGTTGGGAGAAGACCAAGTAGAAACAATGGTACGTGCATTGTTGAACTCGTACCAGTCGGCGGTTGCCGTGGTCGCTCCCACCACCTCTGCCGCAGCATCGCGTGCCTCCTGTGTCCACTTGCCGAGGCGGAAGTTGAGGTTCGTACCCTTGAAGGCATCCACATCCAGAAGAAGATTTAAGAAACCTTCTCGGCGAGTCAGATAGAATTGCCACGCTGGGTTAACCATACCTTCCTTTTGTTTCTCCTTGATTCCAAGAAGCAGGTCATAGGCATAGTCTGCCATCACTGCACCGATGAATTCAACGAGGTCGTAGTTGTAGTTGCTCTCGTAGACAGAGCCCTCTGCCAAACCGAGAGCCTCATGCTGGCTGAGCAGTTTGTATGTCGCGTCAATGAGCATCTGACGGCGTGCCTTGGTGTAGATGCCACCGGCATGGTTGAGTGTCTTGCCCCATGCACTGGCAGGGTTAGCATCAAGGTTAGGCCGTGCCGCCCAAACATCCTCTACAGGTCCCTGGATTCCATCGGCACCATAGTTGAGCGGGCCTTGGCGGAGCAGGCTCCATGCCTCCTTCACCACGGCATTGTCCTGGCCATAGCGTGCAACGGCATAGTTGTCCACCCACGCCGCCACATCGGGTTTCACGCCATTCATCCAGGGGAGTTGGAAGATAAGGTCGTAAGTGACAGGAGTCTGCTCGATGGCCTCGGGAGCAGCGCCTATACCCTTGATGCTTGCATACTTTTCTTTGAACTTAAAGTAGTTGTCTGTCACGTTCTGCAAGCGTCCCATCAGTCCTGAACGGCCGCCAAAGTTGGGGATGGCGCAGAATACGGCATCCTGAGGTGCATAGCCGTTGTAATTGTCAAATGCGGGCGAACCGTCCGAGAATAGGTCGAGAACAACAAGGCGCCCTGCAGGCACAGCAGTCAAAGAGTACTTCTGCGTAGCGCTCCACTGCCACTGCTGGATAACCCACTGCGAACCGGGCTTTGCCGCTTCCATGGCAGCATAAAGGGCTTCATAGTCCTCCATAGTGCCGGCACCGCCACCCTCGTGGAAGGGATCCATCGAGTAGTACTGGCTCTCGCCCATTACCTCCTTCAAGCACGCATAATAGTCGGAGGCAATCTCTGCATAGTTGTCATTGCTTACACTAAGCAGGAGCGGACGCACGAAGTCGCCTGCCCAGTTGCCGCCATTTTGACGGATAGCATAGCCCGATTTTGAAGCAAAGTTTGTAGGTACCATACCTGACCAACCGGGCAATACGGGTTGCATGCCCAGTTCGCGCTGACGGTCGGTAATCTGCTTTGCCAGGTTCTTCTGACGAACATACCAAGCATCGTCCTGCACACCGCCAGCACCTGCCCATGTGCCACCGCTCTTCGTTCCGGAGCCTGTACCACCCCAACCCTCAAGGTTGTTCATCGCCCACCAGGCAATAAAGGCAGGACCAGCAACGAAGGCCTTGGCTGACTCGTCATCATAACCATACTTGCGCTTGCCACCTTCTTCCATGGTCAGGAACTTGCGCCACACTTCTTCAAGACCGACCAGTTGGAGAGGCATATTGATACCATGCAGGGCCATCCAGTCAATCTCCTGCTGCCAGCGAGTCCAGGTCCATGAGGTCATGGAGTAACCGAAAGTACAGGTGTTCAAGTAGTAGCGATACTTGGCATCGCTGACGTGGGTCTCCTCTACTGTAGGCAGAGGCAACTCGCTGAGGTCGGCATATGCCGCACCCTCATTCTTCACAGCCACGGTCTTCTCGTTGAGCGAGTTCCATGCTATGTTGATGTGTGCGATATGGTTCAGGTACCAACCCAAACCTGTAGTGATAGCGCTGATGGTAGTACCCTTGACGAGAATCTTGCCATCTTCGCTTCCAAGCACAAACACTTCCTGCTTGGAGTTCAAGGACGGGTCAAGCACGAACTTGAACCTATCGGCAACGTCTGCACCACCGATACGACCGACGAGAGCCACTACGGCGGCAGGGTTGTCCACAATAGGTGCCTCGGTGTAGACAATGGTAATGGTTGCGTTCTCCTCATCTACAACAATGCTCCATGTGTAGCCGCTAATCTCTGAGGCAGAGAAAAGGTCTATATCAAATTCTCCCTTAGTGAATGTGGTTTCGGCAGAAACGTTTTCACCGTTGTAGGTTATTGTGGGATTATGGCCTTCTGGTGCGTTAACGGCAAATGTATATTTCACCTCTTCTCTCTGCTCGTACCAGAAATCAATGCGGAATGCCTTGGCATTCATGGTAGTGTTCTCTGTAACAAAGGAGAACGAGAATGCACCTCCAAGGTCGACGTCGTTGGGGAGAGCAACCTCAAAGTAATCGTCTCCTTCTGCGGCTGAGTTCCAAGCTCCACAGCAACATCCTGCTCCTTCTGCTCCAGCATTAACGCCATCAAGCAAACCGGCATAGGACTTGTTATAGTTGCCTGTAAAATAGGTTTCCTTAAGTTCTACCTTATTACCCTGTGCATCGAAAAGTTCAAATGAGTCGAAACTCATGCGCTTGGCGCCATTCTTATAGTATGCTCCAGACTCTGTGAGCGTAAAACGCAAGGTGTTGCAGGAGTTCTCATAACGAATATCGCCAGACTTAAAATGGTATTGTCCATTAGATAGAGTAGCTGTAGTTGTATAGTCTATCAAGCCTTCCAATAACCACTTGTTGCAACCGCTACCCACATTGGTAAAGATGCCTGTACCCACATTCGTGTTTTGGTCGCTACCAAGGTTCTTGGTTGCGTCTGAATGCCGGGTGATTGTCACATAACCGTTCTCGTCAGCCTCGGAAATAGTCCAAAGTGAAGCTGTCTCCTTGGTGACATTCCATCCGTTTACAGCAGAACTGATATAGGAACCGGCATTGTCCTTGTCTTCAAACATAAAAAGGTCTGCAGACGGAATCATATATAGATATGAAGGGGTTTCCTGAAAGGAAGCCTCGGTGCCAGTGGTATGTTTAGTGAAACTGAAATAAGTCCCTGTTTCGCTCTTCAAGGCATAGTATCCTTGCGTCAGGCTGCTTGAATATTCTATCAAGGCAAACTTCAATCCCGTTCCCTTATCGCAGAAGAGCGGTGAACCTGAGGTGGCATTATCCATGCTGATAAACTTGCCGTCGGCACGGGCAATGGTGAAGAGGCCAGTTTCTGGCTCACTAATGGTCCATTCGTATGCAGTAGTGCCAATCACGGCATTCCAGTTGCGGCTTGACGCTTGCATTGCATAGGTGCCGTTTGCATTCTTCAGAACCCATTTGGCGTTATCTGTTGTACCCTTCTCAAAATAGATGATGCAGGGTTGGGCATTCAAACTGATGTTGTTGGTCGTACCATTGGCATTAGCCTCGTTAATACCCAATGTCTGTATGTCCAGGTACAGCCCCGTGGTTTTTTCCTTCAAGGCATACATTTTGCCTGCCTCGGGATTGAACTCTGCCCATACCGAGGCTGTTCCCAGCAGGGCAAGCAGAAATGAAAGTAGAAATGTCTTTTTCATGCTATTATTATGTATTTATTTGTTATCCACTTATATTATATAAGTTTAGAGTGCCAAAGGTAGCGTTTAATCAGATAAGTTCCAAAAGATTATTGTTAAATAGCGTAAAGTCAAAAAAACAGGCACGTGGCCTGTTTTTGCATTTGACGATTCGTCATAGTATCTGGAGTATCTCTCGAAGTGAGTTAATCTCGTAGTTCACTGGTTCCGTTGCCTTGTTCTCCTTGGGATTGGGATTGAACCACATGACGTCCAGGCCGGAGGCTTTTGCCCCGAGAATGTCGGTTTGGAAGTTGTCGCCTATCATCAGGGTGGTTTCGGGCCTGGCACCTGTCATGCGGAAGGCATAGTCGAAATATACGGGGGAAGGTTTGTTGGCTCCGGCATCCTCGGACAGCACTATGGTGTCGAAATAGTCCTTCATGCCACAGGCTTCCAACTTGCGGTACTGCACCTCGTGGAAACCGTTGCTGCACATGTGCAAGCCGTAACCTCGGGACTTGAGATAGTCCATCACCTCGTGTGCGCCGTCAATCACTCCGGGCTTCACGGCACAGAGTTCCAGAAAACGGTCGCTCACCTCAAGGCAGAACTCAACGCTTACATTCTCCAGTCCGCGACCTTTGCTCAAGGGACGGCGGAAGCGCTCCACGATAAGGACATCGCGGGTTATCTCGCCGGCAGCATACTGTTTCCACAGGTCAAGGTTGGTTTCCCAGTAAGGGATGTGGAAGTCCTCGAACTTGTCAAAATGGCGGTGCAGGGCGAAGTCTTCATAGAGTTCGCCCAATGCTATGTCGGCATTGCCGTGCGTGTCGTACAGGGTGTCGTCGAAATCCAGGAATATGTCTTTGTAGTGCTTTTCCATTGGGGTTGGTTTAAGGGACTTTAGTGTCTTTAGAGTCTATAAGGTCTTTAGGGGAGGATTGTGTTTTGGGGCCTGCCATTGGCAAAGGCCTTCACGTTTTCTATGGCCGTAGCCAACAGGCGCTGCCTTGCTTCGGCCGTGGCCCATGCTATGTGCGGGGTGATGTGGCAGTTGGGGGCACCTATCAGAGGGCTGTCGTTCCGTGGAGGTTCTTCGGTGAGGACATCCACTCCTGCGGCACGTATTCTGCCGGCACGGAGTGCATCTGCCAGAGCCTGCTCGTCAACAAGCGGTCCTCTGCCCGTATTTATCAGTATGGCCGTAGGCTTCATCAGTGCCAGACGCCCGGCATTTGCCAGATGCAGGGTGTCCTCGGCCAACGGACAATGCAGGGAAAGTACATCGGCCTGGGCGAAGAGTTCCTCGTATGACGCGGCCTTGCATATTCCCAGGGCCTGGAGCGTTTCTGCCGTTTTCCCGCTCATGGCCATCACTTTCATGCCGAAGGCCTGTGCTATCCTTGCCACCGCCATGCCGGTGTTTCCAAGACCCACGATGCCCATCGTACGGCCGTCCAGTTCTGTCAGCGGTACGTTGTAGAAACAGAAATCCTCGCATCGGCTCCACTTGCCGGCTTTCACCTCAGAGGTGTACCCTGCCACCGAACTGGTAATATTCAGCAGGTGGGCGAAGACCATCTGTGCCACCGACATGGTACTGTAGGCCGGCACATTGGTGACGGTGATGCCATGCTCGTGTGCGGCCGGGATGTCCACCACATTGTATCCCGTGGCCAGTACCCCCACGTAGCGCAGTTGGGGCAGAGCCTCCATCACCTCGCGCGTTATCTTCACCTTGTTCACCAGCACTGCATCGGCTCCCGTGGCACGTGCCACCACATCCTCGGGGGCGGTACGGTCGTAGACCTCCACCTGTCCCAAGGCATACAGGGGGTCCCACGACAGGTCTCCGGGATTGGCCGTATATGCATCCAAAACAACTATCTTCATGTGCCTTTATGTTTGTTCCTTAGGGCAAAGATACTTGTTTTTTACGAGAAAGCCCGCCTCGCGTCCCGTTTTTTCGCCAGTCCTCCTACTAAGAGTACTCCAGTCCTCCTACTAAGAGTACTCCAGTCCTCCTATTAAGAGTACTGCTGTCCTCCTATTAAGAGGACTGGCTATGCCACATATAGGAAAAGCGCCTGGCCAACGAAGACCAGGCGCTTTTATCGTGAAGGGAGCAGTTTGGGTTTATAGTCCCAGTTCCTTGATGATGTTCTTGCCTCCGCCCCAGCGGTCGATTATCCACAGGACGAAACGGATGTCCACACCAATGCAGCGCTGCAGTGTGGGGTCGAAACTGATGTCACCTGCCATGGCCTCCCAGTTGCCGTCGAAAGCAAGGCCGATGACATGGCCGTTGCCGTCGAACATGGGCGAACCGCTGTTGCCGCCGGTGATGTCGTTGTTGCTCAGGAAGCAGAGGTGCATCTGCTTGGTCTTCTTGTCGGCATACTTGCCGAACTTGCCCTTCTTGAGCAGTTTCACTATGTCGGCCTCCAGTTCATAGTCCTCTATCTCCTCCTGCTTGGCAGCCTTGTCCAGAAGGCTCTGGCTGTTGGTAAAGTAGTTGTAGTGCGTGCCGTTGGCGGTGTAGTCCTGTATGAAGCCGTAGGACAGGCGCATGGTCATGTTGGCGTCGGAATAGTGGGCCTCGTCCAGCTCCATGTCCAAGAGGGCCTGTGTGAGCAGGCGCTCGTTGTGGTCGATGACAGGCAGGGTGCTTCTGATGGAAACCAGCAGGTCATAATAGGTGTTGATGATAGCATCGGCATACTGCATGGCGATGTCCGTCTCGCGCAGGGTGCTGTCGGCCATCACCTTTGCCACGCAGGTGGTGTCCAGCAGGCAGGTCTTGGCAAAGACATCCTTGGCATAGGCCTTGGTGTCGCCGCCATAGAGGCTGTCTATCAGTTGGTAGAAGTCGGGCAGGAACTCACCCTTGGACCATGTGCGGTAGTCCTGAAGGAGCACACCCATGGTTTCCTCGTCCACGCGGGGTTCGTAGTCCTTGTAGAAAGCCTTCAGGTTGTCCACGCACAGGGCGGCATCCTCGGCGGTGGCATCAAAGGGCAGACGTGACAGACGGCTGGCAACGTTGCGCAGTTCTATGCCGCGGAAGAACACTTCGCTATAGTAGGTCAGCAGCGCCATCTTCTCCTTGCGCTGGGTATAGGCCTTCTCCAGTTCGGACAGGACGGAACCGTAGCGTGCCTTGCGTGCCTCGTCCTTGGCATACCAGTTGCGAATGTTCTGCTCTATCTTCTTCTTCTGTCCCACGATGTCCAGGTCCTTCACGGCCTTGTTCATGCCTATGGAGTTCTTCCAGTAGTTGCTGCTGCTTGCCCACTTGCTGGAGTACTTGATGGCAATGGCACGGTCCTCGTCCATCCAGTGCCTCCATACGTTCTGCTTGGCGGTACGCACATCGATGACGGCCTGGTTGGTGGCCTCGGTGCGCTCCACGATGCCCCATGAAGAGAGGTAGCGGTCGGTGCTGCCGGGATAACCGATGGTCATGCAATAGTCGCCGGGGGCATAGCCCTTGATGGAAACGGGAGCATAGCCGGGAGTCTTCAGGGGCACATTGTCCTCGCTGTACTCGGCAGGTGTGCCGTCGGGCTTGGCATAGATGCGGAACATGGAGAAGTCGCATGTCTGGCGGGGCCACATCCAGTTGTCGGTGTCGCCACCGAACTTGCCCAGGGTCTCCGTGGCGGTGAACACCAGGCGAATGTCGTGGTACACCTTGTAATAGTTGGCATAGAAAGCATTGCCACCATAATAAGATGCCACACGGCAATCTAATCCCTTGTTTCTCTTCTCAAACATAAACTCTCGCTCCAACTCAATACATATGCTATCAATGTAAGCACTTTCTACCTGTGCCGAATCCATCACACCGGCCTTTTCCTTGTAAAGGCGTGAGAGTTCCTCATTGACACGCTCGGTGCAATCCTCCACTCTGTCCAGAAAGCGCACATAGAGTCCATGGGCAGGACGCTCCTGTTCGCGCTTCTTGGCAACGAAACCGTTCTTCAGTATGTCGTCCTCGGGAGTGGACAGGGCCTGGATGGCACCATAACCGCAATGGTGGTTGGTGAAGAACAGACCTTCGGGAGACACCACAACGCCGGAGCAGAAGTCGCCCAGATTGATAACAGCATCCTTCAGGCTGCGGCCGTTGGGATTGTACAGTTCCTCGGGAGTGAGGGTAAGGCCGAGAGACTTCATCGTCTCTGCCGTCTTGGGGTTGATGTGAGAGAGCATCCACATGCCCTCGTCGGCACTCGCCATGAGCGAGCACATCACTGCCGTAAGTGTAACTAATAGTTTACGCATACCTTATTATTTATTGTCCTTTTTTCTTTAGCGGATGCAAAGGTACGATTAAGTGAGCGAAATGTCAAATTTATTTGAACATTTCCGAGCGATAGTACCTTAGAGGCGCCAGCCTCAAAGTACGATTAAGTGAGCGAAAAAGCAAATCATCGATTTGGTTTTTCCAAACGTGAGTACCTTAGAGCTCTTTAAGGCCTCTAAGGTCCTTAGGGACTTTATGGCCGATAATTCCGGGCGTGTAGCACGGGATTTCATATTTTATTGCTATCTTTGCCTACGCATAATATACATTATCAATCATTCAATGGGCAGAAACAAATTCTCACAACGCGAGATAGAAATAATAGGCAAGTTGCTGCGCCGAAAGATGGCAGGCACGCGCTTCCAGCAGAAGATGGTACGCCATACACTGCGCACTACATTCGAGTTCAACATCGCCGACTTCAACATACAGGGCAAGGCCTTCGGACCCGAAGACCTTGACGAATGTGTACGCCGTGGCCGAATACAAATTCTGGACGATGCCACCATCGAGGCCATGAAGCAACGCCATGCCGAAAAGCGCCAGCGCGACGAAGCCCTTCGTCAGGCCGAGGCCGTGGCAAGCGGTGATGCCGTAGACTGGCAGGAAGTGCAAAGGCAATGGGACGAGTACTACAAGAACAACCCCGAGGAACAGCCTGGCCTCTGAGAACCAATAACCATTCTATAGATGCTATAGATTCTATAAAACAGTCCACTCACATGATAAGCATAAACAACGATACCTGCATCCGATGCGGCAAATGCCAAAGGGTTTGCCCTGCGTTCATCCCTGTCATAGAAAAGGATGAACAGCCCTTGCTCCGCCACCCCGAAGTGTGCATAGGGTGCGGACATTGTGTGGACGTTTGTCCCACCGGGGCATATACCCACACCGACTTTCCTGCAGAATCAATACACGAAATCAAGAGGGACATCCTGCCCAGTGCAGAGAGTCTGATGGAACTGATACGCTCACGCCGCAGTAACCGCACCATCACGGCCACTCCCATTCCGCAAAGGTCTCTGGACATGATTCTGGAGGCAGCGCGTTATGCCCCCACGGCACAGAACAGCCGACAGGTGCATCTGCACCTAATCACCCGCGACATTGAACTGCAGGAAGTGGAAGCGGCAACCATAAATTACTTCATGCGCCTGGCACGTTTCATGCTCTTCCCTCCCGTGAAACTGGTAATGCGACCGTTCCTGCGCAAACTCTACGACGAGGTTCCCGCCCTGATGGCCATGAACGAGCAGTTCAAGCAGGGGCAACGCCCATGCATCTGCAACTGTACCGCCCTGCTCATACTTTCCGCTCCCAAAGGCTACTCCTTCGGTTCGCAGGACTGTAATCTTGCATACCAGAATGCCTCGCTGATGGCAGAGTCCCTCGGTGTGAGCCAGATCTACATGGGCTTCGTGCAGACGGCCATGTTCATGATGGGATGCAAACGGGCGGCAAAGGTACTGGGCATCCCTAAAGGCCACAAGGCGTTCGCCATAATGGGCTTGGGTATGCCGGCATTAAAGTATGCCAAGTACACCACGCGATAACAAACTGCCACAATATAAAGAACCAAACAATACAAAATAGGATATGTTACGTTATATCTTTTCCGCACTGTTATTGATGTTTACGGCCCTTCTGCCCTTGAAGGCAGAGCGCAACCCTGCATCCGTAGTGGCTCTGGCAGAACGTATCGGCGGTCCCGGTACGGCAGAGAAGTTCGTCTTTGACTTGGAACCCATGAGAGGCGTAAGTGAGGAAACCTTCTCAATAGGCAAGGAGGGAGGCAAGATCGTGATTAAAGGCAACAGCCTCAGTGCACTGACCACGGGCCTGGGCTGGTTCCTGAACCACTATCTCAACGTGAACATTTCCTGGAATTCGCTCAACGAGGGAAAACCTGGCCAGCCCTATGCCGACTTGCCGGCCATTGACCGCATAAAGGTAGACGGCGAGTCACGCAGTTGCGATGCCAAATACCGCTACTATCTGAACTATTGCACCTTCGGCTATTCCATGACCTCGTGGACATGGGACCGTTGGCAAAGGGAAATAGATTGGATGGCCCTGCATGGAATAAACATGCCCTTGCAGATTGTGGGGCTTGAGGAGGTGTGGCGCATGTTCCTTACCCTTGAGGAGAACGGCAAGCGCAAGTACAATTATACCGACGAAGAGGCCAAGGCCTTCGTTCCCGGTCCCGCCTTTACCGCATGGTGGGGCATGAACAACCTGGAAGGGTGGGGCGGAACTGCACCCGGTGCTCTGAACGGAGGTACATGGGAGGGTGCCGGTGGCGTTCAGGACGATGCATGGTATGTGCGCCAGCAGAAACTGGCCAAGAGCATACTTGACCGCCAGAGGGAATTGGGCATACACCCCGTGCTGCCCGGATTCTCAGGCATGGTGCCAGTGAACTTTACCCGGAAGACTGGGGTACCCACAGATGCCAACGGTGGCAGATGGGCAGGTGGTTTCCAGCGTCCGCGCATCATCGACCCCACTTATGAGGGTTTTGCGGAGATAGCGGCCGACTATTATGCATGCCTGAAGGAGGTTATGGGCGAGAGCCAATACTATTCCATGGACCCGTTCCATGAGGGCGGGGCAATTTCCAGCGGAAAGTACACCGAAGCATACAGGGCCATTTACGATGCCATGGAGGCAACCAAACCTGGTTCGCAATGGGTAATCCAGCAATGGCAATGGGACGGAAACCAGAGGAAGTCCATCAGTGCCGTGCCGGCCGGCCGGTTGATAGTGCTGGACCTGTTCTCGGATGGCCGTCCTGCCTTTGACCACTACAACGGATATGCGCCACAGGATGCCGTATTCTGTGCCATTCCCAATTTCGGTGGGCGTTCTGGTCTGATGGGGCGGTTGAACAATCTTGCAGACAATTACTTCTCTTATAAGGCCAAGTATGGCCGCATTAAGGGAATTGGCGCGGCTCCTGAGGCAATCGAGCAGACACCGGTGACCTACGACCTGTTGTTCCAGTTGCCATGGATGGGAACGAAACCCGACGTAAGGCAGTGGGTGAGGGATTATGCCATGGCACGCTATGGCACGCAGAACGATGAGGTGGAGGAGGCATGGGAACTGCTCCGCATGGGTGTGCTGAACTATGGTGCCGATGCCATACAGGGTCCTGTGGAAGACGTATGGGGCGCACGCCCGAATCTGGATGCACGCCCTGCAAGCGCCTGGGGCAAGACCCTGAATCACGCTGGCGGCACCTATACCAAGGCACGTCGCCAGATGCTGATAGATGCCGTATATAAACTGCTTGCCCAAAGTAAGGCATTGAAACTGAAGAAAGGTTCCGTATGCGAAAGCAACTACCGTTATGACCTTGTTGAATTCGGCAGTGCCGTTATGGCCGACTATGCCTACGACCTGCTTCTCGGAATAAGGGCGGCCAAGGATGCTGCCGGCGAGGACTTTGCCACAGATGCCGCCTACATGGCACGCCGCGATGCCTTCCTGGCCCTCATTGCGGATGTGGATGCCTTCAAGGGCACTAACCTCAACTTCCGTCTGGGCAAATGGACACAGGAGGCACGCGATGCCGCGGCAGAGGTGGAGGGAGCGACAACGGCAACCGCCGACTGGTACGAGTTCAACAATGCCCGTACCCTTATCACCACATGGTCAAGTCCCAATACCAATCTCAATGACTATTCCTACCGTTCGTGGCAGGGTTTGCTTAAGGATTTCTACCTGCCCCGATGGCAATACTTCTTTGATAACGGCTGCAAACCTGCCGATTACGGTTTCTTCGAATGGAACTGGGCACACGGTATGGAGCATAGTGTGGGGCAGACGGAAAAGAGCAGTGTCCGCCTGACCGGGGGACAATGCGGTTACTCCTATAGCCCCAAGCCAAAGGGCAATACGGTGAAGCAGGCAGCGAAACTGCTGGAGAAGTATATCCTTCCCGTAAGAATGGGTGATGCCACGTTCTATGCTTACCGCCATTTGGAGAACAATGTGCCTGAAACCGTGATCTCTGCCGAGGCGGGGGAAGATATAGACATGAGCAAGACTTTAGGACGGTTTGGGAAGGTAAAGGTGACGGGTGACTGCATAGAGTGCAAGGCTGGAAAGCCCGATGATATGTGTATAAAGCCTGGCACGCCTGCGGGAGTGCACACCCTTACCGTTGCACTTGACGACGGAACTGCTTTCTGCGTAAAGGTGGAGGTAAGGGGCAAGTGACCATTGTACCTTAATTGATATTTATATATACGCCGGTAGAAAACACTATGATAGTAAGTAATTCGCATCATGGAGAAAGGATAGCGGAATATCTTCATTCTGTTCCTTTTGTCGTAGATCCGCTGGAATTATATACGGCGGAAACGTTGTACGCGGGACTTGACATTTCTCGCCCAGAAACCTTTTCCCAGTGCTACGACCAGCAGGTCTATAATCACTTTCTGGCACAGGGCAAGGTGACGGACAACCCAATGGAGTCCCTTGCACGCAACCTGCATGACTTCTGTATCATGCAGAGCACCAAACGCTTGCTTGCACGCTATGACAAATGCCAGGTGGTGGCGGTAATGGGCGGTAATGCCATGAGACGTGATGATGCTGCCTATGAGAAGGTGGCGCGCATCAGCAAGGCGCTGACGGAGAAGGGTTCGCTGATGGTGTCGGGAGGCGGAAGCGGTGCCATGGAGGCAACCGGTTTCGGAGCATGGATGGCAGGACGCAGCGAAGGGGAGTTCCGTGAGGTGCTCTCCAGACTTGCCGCTGTACCTGTTCAGGAGGATCAGGACTATCTTGCCGTGTCATTAGGCGTCATACGCGACTATCCGCAGACCCGGTATATCAATCTAAGTATTCCCACCTGGCTCTACGGGCATGAATGGACATCACCCTTTGCCACACATATTGCCAAACTCTTTGAGAACAGCATACGTGAAGACACCCTCCTTACCATAGCATACGGAGGCATAATCTATGCGCCGGGGCGTGCCGGAACCATACAGGAAGTCTTCCAGGAGGCTGTGCAGAACCACTATCTCACCTTCGGATTTGCCAGTCCGATGGTGTTCCTTGATACCGAGTTCTGGACAAAGACCACACCATTCTATCCCTTGCTCGTAGACTTGATGGAAAAAGGGATATACAAGAACCTTATACTATCGATTTCTGACGAAGTGGATGAGATCGTCGGTACGATAACGGACTTTCAGCAAAAGGTAAAGATGCAATAGGTATTAAACCCAAATTGGTCATTAGACTCTTATGCGCTAATGAAACCTTCTTTTTGCCATCTGTTTCGTCGCTTATCGGTTACAATGGAACCCCATTGCGCCCTCAAAGTGGCAAAACATCTGTTCAAAAACAAACGCAATTATCACCATAGCGCTAATGACCGATTTGGGTTAAAGCAACGAGGCCGCCATATACAGACGACCTCGTTGCTTTTGATAGGGATAATTACTATGGTCAGATGATCTGCTCCAGTTCCTTGACGTTGCGTGTCACTTCCTCGTCCGACACCTCGTGGTCGAACAGGTTGCCGGCAAGGTACTGGGTGTAGGCTGCCATGTCGATGAGGCCATGGCCGGAGAGGTTGAACAGGATAACCTTCTCTTCGCCGGTCTCCTTGCACTTTTCTGCCTCGGCAATGGCGGCGGCAATGGCGTGGCACGATTCTGGAGCAGGGATGATACCCTCTTCCTTGGCAAAGAGCAGGCCGGCTTTGAAGGTCTCGGACTGCTTCAGGTCCACGGCCTCCATGTAGCCGTCCTTCAGCAGTTGGGATATTATCACGCCTGCACCATGGTAGCGCAGACCGCCGGCATGTATGTTGGCCGGCATGAAGTTATGGCCCAGTGTGTACATGGGCATCAGGGGGGTCAGTCCGCTCAGGTCGCCGAAGTCGTACTGGAACTGTCCTCGTGTCAGTTTTGGACAACTGGCAGGCTCGGCGGCAATGAAGCGGGTCTTGCGCTCGCCGCTGAAGACATGGCGCATGAAGGGGAACGAGATACCTGCAAAGTTGGAACCGCCACCGAAGCAGCCTATCACTATGTCTGGATATTCTCCGGCCATCTGCATCTGCTTCTCCGCCTCCAGACCGATGATGGTCTGATGCAGGGACACATGGTTCATGACTGAGCCCAGCACGTACTTGCAGTTGGGTGTGGTCATGGCCAGTTCCACTGCCTCGGATATTGCTGTGCCCAAGGAACCGTTGTTGTTGGGGTCTACGGTAAGCACATCCTTGCCGGCACGTGTGGACATGGAGGGAGAAGGGGTGACCTGTGCACCGTAACTCTGCATTATGGCACGGCGGTAAGGCTTCTGTTCGTAACTGATTTTCACCTGATACACCGCAGCCTCCAGACCGAACACCTTGGCGGCATAACTAAGGGCGCATCCCCACTGGCCGGCACCCGTTTCGGTGGTGATGTTGGTGACTCCTTCCTGCTTGCAGTAGTAGGCCTGTGCCAAGGCGCTGTTCAACTTGTGACTGCCTATGGGGCTTACACTCTCGTTCTTGAAGTAGATGTGTGCAGGTGTGCCAAGGGCCTTTTCCAGACCATAGGCACGTACCAGGGGGGTGCTGCGGTAATACTTGTACTGCTCGCGCACAGCCTCGGGTATGTCTATCCAAGCATGCTCCTGGTCCATCTCCTGACGGCTTGCCTCCATGGAGAATAGAGGGAACATATCTTCGGGTGTCATAGGTTTCTTGGTCTTGGGGTCCAGCATGGGCATGGGTTTGTTGGGCATGTCCGCCTGGATGTTGTACCACTGTGTGGGTATCTCCTCTTCGCTCAGGAAGAAGCGCTTTTGTTTGCTCATATTGTATTGTATGTTTGTGTCGTTAGTATTCAGTTAAGACGGTACATACCGCCAGGAATCATTCTTACTATCCCCTTCATCTCCATGGTGAAGAGCAGACCGCTCAGTTTGCCTGCCGGTATTCCCGTGCTGACGGAGAGGATGTTCAGTTGCAGGCGGTCCTTGTTGCGCAGGGCATTGACAACGAGTTGCTCTTCGTCGGAGAGTTCGGGAAACAGGTCCTGCTGTATGCCGTCGGCCAGTTGTTTCTTCCTGGCCTTGTCGTCCTGCCATCCCATGGCTCTGACGAAGTCTTCGGCACCGGTAAGCAGTCCGGCCGTGTTGTTGGCTATTATCCTGTTGCAACCGTCCGACTGGGTGTCTGTCATGCGGCCGGGGAAGGCAAAGACCTCCTTGCCGTAACTCTGTGCTATCTCTGCCGTGATGAGGCTGCCACCGCGTGATGCGCTCTCCACCACTATCGTGGCATCCGAGCATCCGGCCACTATGCGGTTGCGCTGCACGAAGTATCGCTTCTCTATGGTGGTCCGCGACATGAACTCCGTCAGCAGTCCTCCGTGCTCCAGCATTTCCTTGGCAGTATTGCGGTGCAGGGTGGGGTATATCTGGTCCAGACCGTGTGCCAGCACGCCGATGGTCTCCATCTCGTTCTGCAGGGCCTGCCGGTGGCACTGTATGTCCACTCCGTAGGCCAGGCCGCTCATTATGAGTATGTCCGGACAGAGGTCGGCCAGTTCCCTGATGAACACCTCGCACATCTGCCGTCCGTAGTCGGTAATCTTGCGCGTGCCCACCATGCTGATGATGCGCTTCTTGTTCAGGTCTGCCGTACCGCGGTAGTACAGCATCATGGGAGCATCGTCGCACTCCTTCATGCGCACGGGGTAGCGCCTGTCCTGAAAGCCGATGCACTCCACCTTCACCTTTTCTGCCCATTCCATCTCCTCCTCACAACGTGGCAGGCAGGAGTCCATGTAGGCAAGATTCTCCTTCAGTGCCGGGGTGGCATCGGGAACGGCATCCATGATGTCGCGCCTGTTCTCGTACACAGCCATGGCGCTGCCCAGTGTCTCCACCAGCATCCTTTGCTGCGAGTAGTTCAACTTAGGAA
Organism: Bacteroidaceae bacterium; assembly: GCA_017466325.1. GTDB lineage: Bacteria > Bacteroidota > Bacteroidia > Bacteroidales > Bacteroidaceae > Physcousia. The sequence goes on from JAFTUK010000042.1 coordinate 31,742, forward strand.
CTCTCGTCAGGGCCATCATGTACAGTGTCTCCTTATCCATTCTGCTTCATCAGGTGTGAAATGTACTCGAAGCCGAAGCGGCATTCCAGACATTTGGCGTGGTCGCAGTATTCCTTTTTCAGTTGTATCAGAGCCTGGCTGTCGTAGGCCGTGCCCACATCCATTCCGCAGGCCTGCCATTGCCTCATTATGTAGTTCTTCTCGCCGGGCAGTTGCTCCAGCATCTCCACGGCACGTGTGCGGTAGCCGTAGGTCCCGTGGTGCAGGTCGTAGGCATAGAGCAGGTTTGCCACCGTGTTTATGATTATGAGCGTGCGGCTTCCCTTGCTGATGCCTGCCACGGCCAGTCTCTCGTCCATCTCTTTTATCGAGGTGGCATCCAGTATGCTTCCCAGTGTGCAGTGCCCCTCGTGGAAGAGCCTTGCCATCTGCCTGATGCGCACGTCGGGGAAGTTCTGTGGTCTGGTGCGCAGATAGTGCCAGTGGGAAGGCGCCATAGGTTCGGGCAGTGTGAACTTGTGGTTCAGGAATCTGTATTCCGCATGCATCCTGTTCTTCAGGTCCTCGTCCGTCACCTTGTCTATCAGTCCGGCAAGCCCCAGAAACATGCACTCCACCTGAAACAGGTTGTCGCGATGCTTCCCTGCCGCCGCAAGCGGAACACGCTTTGCCCACATCTCGAAGATGTCGCCGTTCAGCCCGAAGCCGAAGTTGCGAGCCAGGGTTATGAAGGTGGTCTGCTCCCAGTCTCCACGACATTCCTTCAGGATGTCCAGTATCCTCTTGGCACGTGCCTCCATCCTTTCTGCCAGCAGGGCATCGAACCAGGCGTGTGCCTTTAATGGCTCTATTCCGCGCACAAACTTGTGGCAACGCGGATAGTCGGTGGTGCGGAGCAGTTCTTCATAGTTGTCCTTCACCTCCTGCGGTATGGCTATTGTAACCTGCGGCACCGTCTGTCCGCTTTGTGTCCGTATTTCAGCATCTGCATGTTCCACAACGTGCAGGATGGTCGTGTTGTAGACGGGGTCTGTATGATGCTTGTGCCTGTTCCAGTCGCTGGAGCAGGTGTGTATCTCCACATTGCCTGCCCACACTATTCCGTCTGCCTTGATGCGGGCATTGAGAAAGTCCGGACCTTGGTTGCCGTTGTGCTGTCCAGGGTCCATAACCTCCACTTCGGTGCCGTCGGTTTTCATCAGCGTTCTTGACGGCAGAAGTTTGTGCATCCATACATAGTGGAGAAGTTTCTCCATGCGTGCAGTGTCATTTTGTCGGCAAAGATACTAATAAATTTGACAAATCGTTCACAGAATGCCAACTTTGATGTTGAATGCGGTCCTCATGACGCTGTAATTCACAATAAAGGTTAAATCCTTTTGTATTTCCCTCACTTATTCGTACCTTTGAAACATCGTTTCTAAATTACTTCCGCTCGGAAATAAAAATAAAATCAGTTTTATTTTGTATTTCCCTCGCTTAATCGTAATTTTGCACAATAAAGAAGACTAACAGACATGAAAATAGCATTGATAGGATACGGCAAGATGGGCCGTATGATAGAGGAGATAGCCTTGGGTCGTGGACACGAGATAGTGTGCATTATCGACATTGACAACCAGCAGGATTTCGATAGCGAGGCGTTCAAAAGTGCCGATGTTGCCATAGAGTTTACCGCACCGCATACGGCCTACGACAACTACATGAAGGCCTTCAGGCATGGCGTGAAGGTGGTGAGCGGCAGTACGGGATGGATTCCCCAGCATGGCGAGGAGGTGAAGAAGATGTGCACCGAGCAGGGCAAGACTCTGTTCTGGAGTTCCAATTTCAGTCTTGGCGTGACCATCTTCCGTGCCGTGAACCGCTATCTTGCCCGCATCATGAACGGTTTTTACTCATACACTCCCGTGCTTGAGGAGGTGCATCACATACATAAACTTGACCACCCGTCGGGCACAGGCATCACTCTTGGCGAGGAACTTGTGGCCGAGGTGGAACGCCTCAACGGCTGGGAGTTCGGCATGCTGACTAATCCCGACGGCACCAAGGAAGGAACAGAGGACGTTCCTCAGGACAAGTTGCGCATAGACAGCATCCGTCGTGACGAGGTTCCCGGCATACACAGCATAACATGGGAGAGCGAGGCGGACTGTATCACCATCACCCACGATGCACATTCCAGAAAGGGCTTTGCCCTTGGTGCCGTGCTGGCGGCAGAGTACACGGCTGCCCACGAGGGCCTGCTGACCATGTCTGACCTGTTCAAGTTCTAACACACATATAAGAATGAAGAAATACAAACCTACAAAGACAGATTGGGCAAAGGGCCTTGTGGCATGTGGCCTGTACGTTGCTTTCCTTGTGTGGATACAGTCCTGGTGGGGCGTCATCGTTCTGCCTTTCATCTTTGATGCCTACGTTACCAAGAAGATAAACTGGGGATGGTGGAAGGATCTGGAGGACCCCATCCTGCGCACCGTCATGTCGTGGGTGGATGCCATCGTGTTTGCCCTGGTGGCTGTCTACTTTGTCAACATCTACTTCTTCCAGAACTATACCATACCCTCCAGTTCGCTGGAGAAGAGTCTGCTGGTGGGCGACTATCTGTTTGTCAGCAAGATGTCCTATGGCCCCCGTGTGCCCCAGACTCCGCTTCACGCCCCCCTGTGCCAGCACACCCTGCCCATGGGGCTGGGCAAGAGTTACATAGAGAGCGTGCAGTGGGACTACAAGCGCGTCACACCCAAGAGGGTGACGCTGAACGACATCGTTGTCTTCAACTATCCTGCCGGTGACACCATAGCATATAACTGTCAGAACCGTGACTATTATATCATGTGCAAGGAATTGTACATGTATAGCATGGGAATGCCTGCCAATCTGGATAGTATGTCGTTTTTGGAACAATATCGTTTTTACAATAATGCTATTCAAGTTGGTAGTAATATAATTAAAAGTAATCCATCATATTATGGCAAAGTCTTATGGCGACCTGTTGACCGTCGTGAAAATTATGTAAAGCGCTGTGTTGGTTTGCCCGGTCAGACTTTGGAGATTCGCGACCATATCATATATCTGGATGGTGTGGCAAACAAGGAACCCGATGAAGTCCAGTACAATTACGAAGTGGTATTTAAGTATACTCCCAATGAGTCCTTGGTTAAGGAATTGGGGATATCCTACGAAGACCTTATGTCGCTTAGAAGTAGGGGGTACATGCCTCTCACCGCCAAAGCCAAGGCAGCACTGGAGGCACGCCCCGACCTTGTGGAGAGCATTAAGTACCACCATCAGGACGAGACTGGGTTCCTATATCCCTTGAACGGACACACGGGATGGACATGCGACAACTACGGACCCATCTGGATTCCTGCCAAGGGCGAAACCATACAACTTACCATGGAGAACCTGCCCGTCTACGAGCGTCCCATCCGCATTTACGAGGGCAACGATCTGCAGGTTACCGACGACGGCCGCATACTGATAAACGGCAAGGAGGCAAAGGAATATACCTTCAAGATGGATTACTACTGGATGCAGGGCGACAACCGCCACAACAGTGCCGACTCGCGCTACTGGGGCTTCGTTCCCGAGGACCATATCGTGGGCAAGCCCATCGTCATCTGGCTGTCTGTGGACCCCGACCGTGGAGGTCTGGGAGGTATCCGCTGGAACCGCCTGTTCCGTCTGGTGGACAATATCAAGTAGTCCCATATTGTTATATATTATATAAGGTATATGGCAGCATCCCCAAAGCAGAAGGTTGCATTGGTTCTGGCCAGCGGCGGTGCCAAGGGCTTCGCGCACATAGGCGCCATAGAGGCCCTGGAAGAATCCGGCTATGAGATAACCTCCATAGCAGGCGCCTCCATGGGTGCGCTGATAGGAGGCATATATGCGGCCGGAGGTCTGGACAAGGTGAAGGAGTGGATGTACGACCTCACCGACCGCGAGGTGTTCCGTCTGGTGGACTTCACTTTCAGTCCCAATGCCCTGGTAAAGGGAAACCGCCTGATGGATGCGCTGAAGGCCATAGTCCCCGATTGCAACATAGAGGACCTTAAGATTCCTTATTGTGCGGTGGCAACGGACCTGAAGGAGGGTCAGGAAGTTGTCTTCCGTAGCGGAAGCCTTTACGATGCCATACGTGCCAGCATATCCATCCCCATGCTGTTCCGCCCCGTGGAGCATGGCGATATGCTGCTCATAGACGGAGGCATCACAAACGGCCTGCCACTGGACAGGGTAGTGCGCACGGAGGGAGACAAACTGGTGGCCGTGAACCTGGAAGACTATGAATGGGAAGACGATGAGGAGGAGCGTCAGCAGATGGAGGGCAAGGCATCGCCGTTCAGCATCCTCTCCCGCAAGTTCCAGAAGGGCTTGAACGCACTGAGCAACAACTACATCTCCCTGACCTACGACACCATTTCCATCCTGATGAAGCGCAATACGGAAATGGCCCTGCGCCTCACTCCTCCCGACATTTATCTGAACGTATCCCTGGGCGAATACGGCAGCCACGACTATGATGAGGCCGAGGCCATAGCACGTCTTGGCCACGAACAGATGCTGGCAGTGCTGCGCGATGCAGAATGACATGGAGTGTATTTTCCTATCCTAACTGACTATCTCCCAATCAGGGGAGGGTTTAATTATATCCTTTATCTCCCACCCATTGACTTCAGCATGTTCTCAACACTTGACAGGTCGATGGCCTCAACCTTGGTCTTGTCGTCCTTGTATGCCTGCTGTTGTGCCTTGGCTTCCTCGATAGCAGCGAGGGTGGTGCTCCTTTACCCTTGAATTCCGTCTTGGGGGTACTTTCCCATAAGCCACTTCCACACTGGTATCACGGGTATTCCCTCTTCTGCGCCCTCCTCATCATAGGTAATCAACAAGCAGGTCCAGTCTTCGTGCGTCTTGGAATATTTTACCAGTGGCGCTACCTCTCTGTTGTGTGTTGCCTCCTCCTTGATGCTGTACGATACTTGTATGGCTAACTTCACGTCAGGCACAATGAAGTCTATCTCTTTCTCTGCGCTCAGGAAAAACACATTCTTTTTGCCAAACTGTCTGCATAGTTCCACCGCCACCATGTTCTCCAGTAGCGATGTCTCAGAGTTCATCAGAAACAGGTTCAGCAGACCGTTGTCAACGAAGTAATATTTCTTCTGCATCTCCTTCTCCGTAAGTTTACCAATCTCATTCTCCATTGGCAGTATCAGCCAACTGTCAGTTGCATAATCCACATAGTCTATTGTTGTTGGCACACTGATGGGCGATCCCGTTGACACGATAACATTCTTCAGTCTGTTATACGACAACGGTTGCTTTACGCTCTCAGCCATCTTCTTAATCAGGATGTTCAAAATCCTGTCGTTCTTAATGTTGTTTCGTGCACAGATGTCACCAAGATAGATTTTCTGATACAAACTTGACAGCATGGCCCGCTTGTTCTTAAACGATGGAATCTCCGGCAGTCCTCCATAATAGAAGTATTCGTTCAGGTGCCGTTTCACCTCGCTGCGCTGTATCGTGTCATACTCCCAATGTTCCTTCAATTTCACCTGCTTTGCTGCCAGATACTCTTTGAACGAGTATGGGTATGCGTCATAAATAAAGAAGCGTCCGCCAAGTGTCGTTGCCACTTCCTTGCTCAGCATCTTTGCATTGCTGCCCGTCACATAGACCCTGTATTTTGCATCAGCCAATCTGCGTACGAACTTGTCCCAGTGCGGAATATTCTGCACCTCGTCCAGAAAAACTATGGGCTTCTTTCCATACAGTTCCAGATGAGCCTCCAACAGACTATTGAAGTCTTCTGTCTGAAATTCCGCCAGACGCTCGTCCTCAAAGTCAGCAAAGAGAATCTCATCCCATCCCTTTCCTGCTGCTTGAAGTTGACGGACATGCTGGTACAGCAGGTACGATTTGCCAGCATGTCTCACACCAACAATCACATAGTTGCCGTTCTCTTCAAATTCTACAGGACGGTTCACAATCACCGCCTCATCCACTTCGCGCTGCTTGCTGATCAGGCACAGCTTTATGATGTCTTTGCTAATGCTCATATAAACTAAGATTTATAAAATATAATGGCTTTTGTTAAGTTTGGTTTGTAAATATAGGCATTTTCTATAAAACAAGATTAACATCCCCCCTTTTTTATATAGTAATTTCACATTCTTTATCACATACATTGATTTTTCCTCCTGTTTGTGAGGGAGTATGCGACAGGATTGGTAGTTCTTGAACCCAAAATACTGGGGTCGGACAATTGCCTAAGGCTCGCAGATGTGCGGAGTGTCATTATATGGGAGTTTGAATGATTGGCGTTTATGCAACAAAGACCCGTTTTGTTTTGCTGTCTCGGGAAATAATATTACCTTTGCCTCGAATTCCGTTGCCACAGCGGTGGTGTGAGGAAGGATCTTACCGTAAAAGGTGTTATTGAAATTATCTTCTAAAATCAAATTCTCGCAAAGTTTGAACGCTGTGAAGATGATAGCAATGGCACCACATCGTTGGTATGTACAGCCTTTATTGGCTCCTTACATAACCTATGGTGTGGGCTATTGTTTTATCCACAGCAAAGGCAATGCGAGAAGCCTGATTTTAGGATAAAGCAGATATAGTTCCCACACCTTTATTTTATACTCACTGCTTTCTTCTGGGAATTGGGAGGCGAAAAAAATATAAAGATGAATAAACATCTACACAATTCCTTGAGGGCACTGTTCCTGTCCCTGGCGGTGCTCCTGTCCCTGCCCATGCTGGCAGTAGAGGTTGAGATTGATGGGATAAACTATGAACTTAATGCAGATGCAAAGCAGGCTACTGTTATAGCGAAGAGCAGTGGCGAGTATTCTGGTTCGATTGTTATCCCGGAGTCTGTGGAGCACGAGAGCGCTGCATATAGTGTGGCGAGCATAGGGCAAAGTGCTTTCAAATATTGCTATGGTTTGACCTCGGTTACTATCGGCA
>JAFTUK010000043.1 GCA_017466325.1 Bacteroidaceae bacterium
ACCCGCGAGTACACGGCACAGGACGGCACAAAGAAGGTGTTCTACTCGAAGGGGTACGTCTTTGCCACAGGCCTTGACGAGTTCTATGCCGAACTTACCGGCGATGCCGCACGCGATGCACAGCCGCTGGATGCCGAGGCGCTGCACTGCATGCAGGGACAAATACGTCAGCGCTCCTTCACCGACAAGAACGGCAACCGCAGATTCGAGAACACAATAACCATACTGAAACTGGCATAAGCAAAACAAACAACAGCAATGAGCAACAAGAGAATTGTAGTCAACGGCTCTGTGCATCTGGACACAGTGACCATGTACAGCGACAACCAGATACTGGTGAATGCATGCCCTTGGGCGTGCGATGTGGCGGACGAGGTGGCTCCCGACGGCACGGTGAAAATGAAAGGGTGCACCACCATAGAGCCAGGTGCAGCGATGGTGTTCCGTCCCTACCGTCAAGGCACGGGCAGCCGATACAAGGTGCTCTTCGAAACGGAGCATTGCACCGTACTACGCACCAACGGGGGCACGGTGATAGAGAAGTGGCGCTTCTCGAACAAGATGACAAGTGCCGAGATACGTGAGGCCAGGCAATGGGAGAACCAGAAACTGGATGCTTTCTACAAGAGCAGAAGGGAGGAGACGAAGTGGTGAGCGTCAGGACCCCCTCAATCCCCCTGAAGGGGGAGGTTGAACGAATAACAATTAACGAATAACAACAGGACAGAATTATGCAATCACAATATTTCACATGCATAGGCAGGGGGCACGGCGCCCCTGCCGTGCCTGCCACCCGCGAGCAGTGGGAGGCAATGAGAAGAGAACCCTGGCTCAAACAGATGTGCCGGCGCATAGAGAACGGCGACGAAGCGCTGAAGTCGCGCTTGCCAATATGGACACCCTCGTGTGCCGAGTTCCGTGGCAACCACCGTGCCGTGAAGGATGCCTTGAAACCCCTACCGCGACTGATGCTGGACTTTGACCAGAAGGGCCACTCGGCGGAAATCCTTGCCAAGGCCATGCAACTGATGGAGGCGGGCAAATGGGACATCCTGCTGGTGGAGGAGAGCGTAAGGCGTGGCACACACGTGCTCATAACCCTGCCCCAGGGCATGACACCGCAGGAGGCACAGCAGAGGTTCTCTGCCGACGTGGGCTTCCAAGCCGACCCCGCACTGAAGGACGTGGCACGATGCATATACATGGTGCCGGAGGAGAATGTGTTGTATATGAGTCAAACACTATTCGGACCAGCAGACCCCTCCCCAACCCTCCCACAAGGGGAGGGAGTGGTTACAACCGATAATGGTGTAGATTCGCATACCCCCTCCCCCCTACGGGGTACTACCCCTACCTTAGGGGTAGAGTCAGTTACAACCGACTTGTGCCCACATCAAACAGTACATCATACTCCCTCCCCTTGTGGGAGGGATGGGGAGGGGTCCGCTTCTCTCATCAGTACCTTGGAAGAGCAGTTGGGCGGTATCCCCACCCACGGCAGCCGCAACAACTTCATCTTCACCATGGCGTGCCACCTCCGCTATGTGTGCAACGATGACCCAGAGTGGATTGCCCGTATCCTCCCCACCTACGGCGAGAACCGCGAGAAGTGGATGGCAACAATCCGTAGCGCATGCAACCGCAACCAGTCGCCACGCTTGCCACGCCTGATGCAGAGGGTGCTGGCCATCTGCAAGGAGCGTGAACGGGAGGAGCGCGAGGCAGAGGAAAACCCCGACCTGCCACCGCAGATGCCCCGCATACTGCCTCCACTCATAAGGCTCTTGGTAAGCAAGACGCCCGACATCTACAAGCCCGCCGTGGCGCATGCCGTATTCCCGGCACTGGCCGCCCACCTGTGGCAGACACGCTTCCGCTACATAGACAACGTGGAGCACGAGGCTACGCTGATGAACGTGCTGATGGCGGGCACAGGTGCAGGCAAGAACTGCATCTCGGAACCCATAAACCGCATAATGGCAGACATCCGCCAGCGCGACATGGACAACCTCCGGCGCGAACGAGAGTGGAAGAAGGAGGTGCAGAGCAAGGGTGCCAACAAGGACAAGCGCCAAAGACCTGAAGGATTGGTCATCCAGGAGATTGACCCCGACATGACGAATGCCGCCTTCGTCCAGCGCCTGGCAGATGCCGAGGACCGTTTTCTCTATACGAAGATGAACGAGATTGACCAGTTCGACGCCCTGAAAGGCTCGGCACGAGGCAAGGCGCAGTTCCAGATCATGTGCCTGGCCTTCGACCCCCGAAACGTGTACGGACAGACGCGCATAGGCACTGGAAGCGTGAGCGAGCGGGTAAGCATCCGCTTCAACTGGAACGCCTCCACCACCGTGCAGAAGGGCAGAAGGTATTTCAGTCAGGTGCTGACCGACGGCCCCATCAGCCGCATAAACTTCTGCACCATACCCGAGCGCGAGATAGGTGCCGAGATGCCCGTCTACGGCACTTACGACGAGGCCTTCGACGAGGAACTGCGTCCCTACATCGAGAACCTCAACAAGGCACGAGGACTCATTGACTGCCCCAAGGCACGCACCCTGGCAAAGCGGCTCATGGAGGAGTGTGCCGACTTCTCGCGCCTCTCGCAGAGCCGCGTGTACGAGAACCTCTCCTTCCGTGCCAACGTCATCGCCTACCTGAAGGCCATGGTCCTCTTCGTGGCCAGCGGCGGCAAGTGGGACAAGACGGTGGAGAACTTCATCCGCTGGAGCATGCAGTACGACCTCTGGTGCAAGATGCGGTTCTTCGGCCAGGACATAGAGTTGGCGGAAAGCGCACACTATGCCAGTGCCTCAAGGCGAGGCCCCCGCAACCTTCTGGACCTCCTTCCGGATGTCTTCACCCGTGAAGAGGCACAATTACTCCGCCAGAAAATGGGAATGAGCAAGGGCGGTTTAAGCCTCATGATCAGTACATGGAAACAACGTGGCTACATACAACTGCTCGACGAGGCGATGCCACAGGCAGAACTTAGCCAACAGCGATTCGGAAAAACGGATTTGTACTTAAACAAACGGAAAACGGAAATGTAGGGTGTATGCAGTTATACAGTTATGCAGTTATTTTTTGAGCAGATAAGGTCCTCTTGAACATGAAACTTTCAAACAACTTCCGTCTGAGCGAGTTCACTCGCTCAGACACCGCCAAAAGACTTGGTATAGAGAACGAATGCTCCTCGGTGGAGCAAGTATTGAACCTGGCATACCTGTGCCACATGGTGCTCCAGCCCTTGCGCGACAGGTTCGGTCCCATCCGCATAACGAGCGGCTACCGGTGCCCGGAACTGAACAGCGCCGTAGGTGGCGTGAAGAACTCCCGGCACATGCGAGGCGAGGCGGCAGACATACACTTGCCATCGGTGGAGAAGGGCAAGGAATATCTTGCCTTCCTCAAGACCCTGCCCTCCGTGGATGAACTGATATGGGAGAGGAAAGGAAACACACATTGGATACATGTTTCCGCAAAGCGTCTGAAACCTGAAACCTAAAAGCAAATGAGAAACAGAAAGAAAAATGCGCTACAATTTGGCAGGGTTGCCATGCGCTATTTTCCGGAGTGCAACTACAAGACAGCCTTGCGCCATTTCCGGGATGAGATAACGAAGACGCGTGGCCTGCTGGAAGCCCTTACTGAAATAGGATACCAACCCAACCAGCGCACCTTGACATTGAGGCAGATGAAGGTGATAGAGGAGTTTCTGGGCGAACCGTGAGGAAACGGAAAACGGAACCGACGCAGGAAGCGAGAGCAGAAGCAAAATTTATTTTGATTATGCCGAGCAACAAGGAGGAAAAGACCGCGAAGCGGGATTAAAACGGAAAACT
>JAFTUK010000044.1 GCA_017466325.1 Bacteroidaceae bacterium
CTCCTTCCGGATGTCTTCACCCGTGAAGAGGCACAATTACTCCGCCAGAAAATGGGAATGAGCAAGGGCGGTTTAAGCCTCATGATCAGGACATGGAAACAACGTGGCTACATACAACTGCTCGACGAGGCGATGCCACAGGCAGAACTTAGCCAACAGCGATTCGGAAAAACGGATTTATACTTAAACAAACGGAAAACGGAAATGTAGGGTGTATGCAGTTATACAGTTATGCAGTTATTTTTTGAGCAGCAGACCCTCCCCATCCCTCCCCTCTATGGGAGGGAGTGGTTACAACCGACAACGTGTCCACATCGGCTGTACATTATACTCCCCGCCCTTGGGAGGGGCAAGGGGGAGGGTCCGAGTATTCGGGGGTCCGCTGGGTCCACCTAAAACCTAAAAGCAAATGAGAAACAGAAAGAAAAACGCGCTACAATTTGGCAGGGTTGCTATGCGCTATTTCCCGGAGTGCAACTACAAGACGGCCTTGCGCCATTTCCGGGATGAGATAACGAAGACGCGTGGCCTGCTGGAAGCCCTTACTGAAATAGGATACCAACCCAACCAGCGCACCTTGACATTAAGGCAGATGAAGGTGATAGAAGAGTTTCTGGGCGAACCTTGACGAACGGAAAACGGGAAGGAAATCGGAAAACCACCAAAATGACGGGCAAAGTGCAAAAATGATAACAGATTGCTTGTCTAAAAGGGTAAATAATTGTAAATTTGCCCACTCAAAAAGATAAGACATATAATAAGTATGAAAGTACTGAAGTTTGGCGGTACCAGTGTGGGTAGCGCAGAAAGCATACTTAACGTAAAGAAGATAGTGGAGTCGCAGACGGAGCCCGTCATCGTGGTGGTAAGTGCCTTGGGCGGCATTACCGACAAGTTGATACAGACGGCACAGATGGCTCTGGAGGGCGACCTGCGCTACCAGAAGGTGTTTCTGGAAATCGTGGGCCGTCATGAAAAGGTTATCCGCGAGGTTCTCCCTGCCGGCTCTGCCCGTGGCGAACTGCTCACCATAGTGCGTGCCCTGCTGGAGGAGTTGAGGAGCATCTATCAGGGTGTCTGCCTGATCCGCGACCTCTCGCCCAAGACCGAGGCAACAATCGTCAGTTACGGCGAGCGCATGTCATCGCGCATAGTGGCCACCGTTATCGACGGTGCCAGATGGTACGACTCGCGCGACATCATCCGCACCGAGAAGAAGAACGGCAAGAACGTGCTCTGTGCACAGGCCACCAACGAGATAGTGCGCAACACATGGAAGCGCCTGCCCGAGATAAGCCTGATGGGCGGTTTCATCTCCTCCGACATAGAGAGCGGCGAGGTGACCAACCTTGGACGTGGCGGCAGCGACTACACCGCGGCCATAGTGGCGGCGGCACTGGACGCTACGGCACTGGAGATATGGACGGACGTGGACGGCTTCATGACCGCCGACCCCCGTGTAATCAGCACGGCATACGTCATCGACGAACTCTCCTACGTGGAGGCCATGGAACTCTGCAACTTCGGTGCCAAGGTAATCTATCCTCCCACCATATACCCCGTCTGCGTGAAGAACATTCCCATCTGGGTGAAGAACACCTTCAACCCCGATGCCCCCGGTACCATCATCAAGAAGGACATACACCTGGGCGAGAAACCCATCCGTGGCATATCCAGCATCAAGGGCACCACGCTCATCACCGTCAGCGGTCTTTCCATGGTGGGTGTCATCGGTGTGAACCGCCGCATCTTCACCTGCCTGGCGGACAATGGCATATCCGTGTTCATGGTGTCTCAGGCAAGCAGTGAGAACAGCACCTCCATAGGTGTGCGCGACGTGGATGCCAGTGAGGCATGCCGTGTGCTCAACGAGGAGTTTGCCCAGGAGATTGCCGACGGCGCCATGTACCCCATGACGGCCGAAGGAGGCCTGGCCACCGTGGCCATCGTGGGTGAGAACATGAAGCACACCCCGGGCATTGCCGGCAAGTTGTTCGGCACGCTGGGACGTAGCGGTATCAGCGTCATTGCATGTGCCCAGGGTGCAAGCGAGACGAACATCTCCTTCGTCATTGCCGAGGAGTACCTGCGCAAGGCGCTGAACGTCATCCACGACTCCTTTTTTCTGAGCGAATACCAGGTGCTCAACCTCTTCATCTGCGGTGTGGGCACCGTGGGCGGAAGCCTCATTGAGCAGATACACCAGCAGCGCGAGAAACTGATGCGCGAACTCCGCCTCCAACTCAATGTCGTGGGCATAGCCTCCGGACACAATGCCATGTTTGCACGCGAGGGACTGGAACTGGACAACTTCCGCCAACGCCTGTATGAGGCTCCTGCAAGCGACATCCGGCGCCTGCGCGACGAGGTCATAGGCATGAACATCTTCAACAGTGTCTTCGTGGATTGCACGGCATCGGCCGAGGTGGCATCGCTCTACAAGGATTTCCTTTCCCACAACATCAACATAGTGGCGGCCAACAAGATTGCCGCCTCCAGCGATTACGAGCAATATAGCGAACTCAAGCGCATAGCACAGATGCGTGGCGTGAAGTTCCTGTTTGAAACCAACGTGGGTGCAGGCCTGCCCATCATACGCACCATCAACGACCTGCGCAACTCCGGCGACAAGATCCTGCGCATCGAGGCGGTCCTCAGCGGTACGCTCAACTACATCTTCAACACCATCTCTGCCGACATACCCTTCAGCAAGACGGTGGAACTGGCCAAGGCCGAGGGATACAGCGAGCCCGATCCGCGCATAGACCTCTCCGGCAAGGACGTGCTGCGCAAACTGGTCATCCTCGCCCGCGAGGCCGGTTACAGCATCAACCAGGAGGACGTGGAGAAGAAACTCTTCGTGCCCCAGTCCTTCTTCGACGGCACCATGGAGGAGTTCTGGCAGAACCTCCCCACACTGGATGCCGATTGGGAAGCACGCCGCAAGGTGCTGGAGAGCGAGAACAAGGTTTGGCGCTTCGTGGCCAAGTACGAGGGCGGTCATGCCAGCATCTCCCTGCAGGAGATAGAGGCCGGCCATCCCTTCTACCAGTTGGAGGGCAGCAACAACATCGTGCTCCTCACCACCGAGCGTTACAACGAATACCCCATGCTCATCCAGGGCTACGGTGCCGGTGCTTCGGTAACGGCCGCCGGTGTGTTCGCGGACATAATGTCACTGGCTTAACGAACTAAAAACTGAAAACTGAAGGCTGCGAATAAGCGAGAGCAATCAAACTTGTTTGAATTGCCGAGTGGAAGCAGGCTCGACGAAGTCAAATCGGAAAACTCCGATTACTCCGATTACTCCGATTACTCCGATTACTCCGATTACTCCGATTACTCCGACTATTCAGATTACTCCGACTACTCCGACTACTCCGACTACTCCGAATACTCCAGTTTTCCGTTTTCCGTTTTCCGTTTAACATGAAACATATCATCATACTTGGCGACGGCATGGCCGACTGGCACAATGAGGCACTGGGAGGAAAAACCCTCCTCCAGCATGCCCACACCCCCAATGCCGACCGACTGGCACGCATGGGACGATGCGGCCTGCTCCGTACTGTGGCCGACGGATTCCACCCCGGTAGCGAGGTGGCAAACAGCAGCATCCTCGGTTACGACCAGCATGTTGTCTACGAGGGCCGTGGTCCCTTGGAGGCGGCAAGCATAGGCGTGGAACTGGCCGATGACGACCTTGCCCTGCGTTGCAACCTCATTTCCCTGGACGGCAACCTCCTGCGCAACCATTCCTGCGGCCGTCTGGAAACGGAGGATGCCGACATACTCATAAAGTACCTGCAGGAGGAACTGGGCAACGAGCGCGTGCACTTCTACACCGGAGTGCAGTACCGCCACCTGCTTGTCATAAAGGGTGGCAACAAGCACCTGCATTGCACCCCTCCGCACGATATCCCTGGCAAACCTTGGCGCGAGTACATGCTGCGTGCCGAAACACCCGAGGCCGAGGAGACGGCACAACTGCTCACCGAACTTATCTACAAGAGTCAGGTCCTGCTCAAATACCATCCTCTCAATGCACAACGTGCCGAGCAGGGCATGGACCCCGTCAGCAGCATCTGGCCGTGGGGTGGGGGATACCGCCCCCAGATGGCTCCGCTTACTGAGACCTTTGCTTCGCAGATACACCGCGGTGCCGTAATCACGGCCGTGGACCTCATCCGTGGCATCGGACGCTATGCAGGGCTTCGCACCATAGACGTTCCTGGCGCCACAGGCCTGTGGGATACCGACTATGCCGGCAAGGCACGTGCTGCCCTTGAGGCCTTGCGCACCGACGACTTTGTCTATCTGCATGTCGAGGCCGCCGACGAGGCCGGACACGATGGCGACCTGGCACTGAAACTCCAGTGCATAGAGAACATTGACCGCCATATCACAGGTCCTATTCTTGATGCCGTATCGGAATGGCAGGAACCCGTGGCCGTGGCACTTCTGCCCGACCACCCCACACCCATAGACCTGCGCACGCACACCGCCGAACCCATCCCCTTTGCCATCTGGTACCCGGGTATAGAAGCCGATACCGTCACCTCTTTCGACGAAGACGCGGCACAGGGCGGTTGCTACGGTCTTCTCGAGGGCGACCAGTTCATCCGTGCCTTCATGCAGGAGCAATCATCCTCCCCCCAACCATCAGAAATATACTAACTAATGAAAACGGAAATCGGAAAACGGAAGGCTGCGAATAAGCGAGAGCAATCAAACTTGTTTGAATTGCCGAGTGGAAGCAGGCTCGACGAAGTCAAATCGGAAAACTGATTACTCCGATTACTCCGAATACTCCGATTACTCCGATTCCTCAGAATACTCCAGTTTTCCGATTTCCGTTTTCACATTTCCGTTTAACATTGTTTTCCGTTTTCACATTTCCGTTTTAACCATGCAATACTATTCTACCAACAACCCCACCACCCGCGAGAGCCTTGAAACCGCCGTTGTCAAGGGCCTTGCCGCTGACCGTGGCCTTTATATGCCCACCAGTATCCGTCCCCTGCCCCAGGAGTTCTTCGACAATATCCAGGATATGTCGCTTCAGGAAATCTCCTTCCGTGTGGCAGAGTGCTTCTTTGGCGAGGACATCCCTGCCGAGGACCTGCGCCAGATTGTCTACGACACCATGTCGTTCGACATCCCTGCCGTAAGGGTAACGGACAATATCTATTCCCTGGAACTTTTCCATGGCCCCACACTGGCCTTCAAGGACGTGGGCGCACGCTTCATGGCACGCCTGCTTGGCTATTTCAACAAGAAGCAGGGAGGTGACCGTATGGTCAATGTTCTTGTAGCCACCTCCGGCGATACGGGTTCTGCCGTTGCCAACGGTTTCCTCGGTGTCCCCGGCATCCATGTCTACGTGCTCTATCCCAAGGGCAAGGTCTCTCCCATCCAGGAGTGCCAGTTCACCACCCTCGGGCAGAACATCACCGCCATAGAGGTGGAGGGTGTCTTCGACGATTGCCAGGTAATGGTGAAGAGCGCCTTCATGGACGAGGAACTCAACCAGCACATGAAACTCACCTCTGCCAACTCCATCAACGTGGCACGTTTCCTGCCCCAGAGTTTCTACTACTTCTGGGCCTATGCCCAGTTGAAGAAGCAGGGCATTGCCGTCAACGGCACACCCTCTGCCGTGGCTCCCAAACTGGTGGCTTGCGTGCCCTCAGGCAACTTCGGCAACATCTGCAGCGCCCTCTTCGGCCGTCGCATGGGCTTGCCCATTGACCGCTTCATTGCCGCCAACAATGCCAACGATATTTTCTACAACTATCTGCAGAGCGGCCAGTACAATCCCCGTCCCTCTACCGCCACCATAGCCAATGCCATGGACGTGGGCGACCCTAGCAACTTTGCCCGTATCCTGGACCTCTACGGCCATAGCCACGAGGCCATCACCGAGCACATCTCCGGCGCCACATACACCGACGGGCAGATTGCCGACACCATGCGCCAGTGCCTCAGCCAGACGGGTTATCAACTCGACCCCCACGGCGCCTGCGGTTATCAGGCACTGAAGGACGGTCTTCGCCCCGGCGAGGTAGGCTTCTTCCTGGAAACCGCACACCCTGCCAAGTTCAAGCAGGTGGTGGACGACATCTGCCACACCGATGTGGAAATCCCTGCCCGTCTGGCCGCCTTCATGCAGGGCGAGAAGCAATCCGTGCCCATGCCCAACGACTTCTCTGCCTTCAAGCACTTCCTGATGGAACGGTGAGCGATTAACGGTAAACGTTGAACGAAATCCGATTACTCTGAATACTCTGAGTACTCCGATTATTCCGATTACTCCGAAAACTCTGATTACTCCAGTTTTCCGTTTTCCGTTTTCCGTTTTCCGTTCTCATCCCTCCCCTATAACCAAGAGGTGCAGAACCATGTCCGGTCCTGCACCTCTTGCTCTTTACTTCTTTTTATAAATTCGTCTCTCCGCTCTCAGTAGTATCTACCCCCTCCCTCACAGGGAGGGTTGGGGTGGGTCCCCCTCTCCTGCCTTTATGTTCTTCTTCAACTGCTCCACGCTGCTTGCCCCCACCAGCACGGATGTCACCCCTTGTTGTTCAAGAATCCAGCGCAAAGCCATTTCTGCAAGGCTATGCTCCTGCTCCAGTGCCTTGGCGTTGAGTTCCTGGAGTTGTGCAAGGAGTTCCGGGGTGAGCATTTCAGGTTTGAGAAAGCGTCTCTGGCTCATACGGCTGTCCTGCGGAACGCTGCCCTGCAGATAGCGGTCGGTCAGCAATCCCTGCGCCAAGGGCGAGAAGGAGATAAAACCAATCCCGTTGTTGCGGCACTCCTCCAGGATGCCCTCCTCCAGTGGAGCCTTGTCCAGCATGTTCAGGCGCCCCTGGTAAATGAGGGGCGGAACATCCCTTTCGCTCAGGTACTTTATGGCCGTCTTCAGCGCATGCAGGGGCCATCGCGAAATGCCTATGTACAGAGCCTTGCCCGAGCGCACTATGTCCACCAGAGCCTGTAGGGTTTCCTCCAACGGAGTTTCCGGGTCATAGCGGTGAGTGTAGAACAGGTCCACGTAATCCAGTTTCATGCGCTTCAGACTTTGGTCAAGGCTTGCCATCAGCGACTTCCTCGAACCCCAGTTGCCGTAAGGCCCCGGCCACATCTCGTATCCCGCCTTTGTCGCTATGAACAGTTCGTCGCGGTAGGGTCGCAGGTCGTCCTGCATCATCCGTCCCATCATCTCCTCCGCACTGCCTGGAGGAGGCCCGTAGTTGTTGGCCAGGTCCATGTGCGTTATGCCATGGTCAAAGGCAAAACGCACAATCTCTCGGCATTTGTCGTAATCGTTGGCAGCACCGAAGTTGTGCCACCATCCCAGGCTTATCTTGGGCAGCAGTATACCGCTATTGCCACACCTGTTGTATTGCATCCCGTTGGTGTAGCGTTGTTCGTGGGGGGTGAATTTCTCCATATTGTTGTGTTTGGAAGTTTGATGTATATCGTTTTCTAATTGCAAATGTATGAAATTTATTATTTGCTCCATAGGATGACGGACAAAAATTAACCTCAAACCCCTCATTAGGCTGTTATGCGCTAGTGAAGTCTTCTTTTTGTCATTTGTTTCGTTACTTTTCGTTTACAATGGAAGCGCATTGCGCCTCAAACCTGCAAAACATCTGTTTAAGAATAAAGACTATTATCATCATAACGCTAATGAACCGATTGGGGTTTAACAAGAAACTTATGCGTTATACTCCCTTAATTACGCAAATTATCCGTATCTTTGTGTGTAGAAAACCATACAGCATACGCTTTTTATGAAGAGAATTGAAGTTGTAGCAGCAATAATAAATGATGTGGAAGGACGTGTCTTTGCAACCCGGCGAGGATATGGCGATTGGAAAGGTTGGTGGGAGTTTCCCGGTGGCAAGATAGAGCCTGGAGAAACTGCCGGGCAAGCCTTGAAACGCGAGATACGCGAAGAACTGTCTGCAGACATTGACATAAAAGGCTTTCTCTGCACCGTGGAATACGCCTACCCTGAATTTCACCTGACCATGCATTGCTACCTGTGTGCCCTGTTGACGGATTCCTTGCATCTTAACGAACACGAAGCAGCCCGATGGCTCACTAAGGCAGAACTGTACAGTGTGAAATGGTTGCCTGCAGACATAGAAGTGTTGGATATCCTAAAGACAATGTGACCTCCTCCCCACCAGATGGACAAACTGACGAAAGAACAACGGCACCGCTGCATGTCGGCGATAAGGAGCAAGAACACCAAACCAGAGTTGCTGGTCAGGAAGTTCCTGTTCAGCCGTGGCTTTCGCTACAGGCTCAATCATCCTCGTCTGCCCGGGCATCCCGACCTCGTCCTACGCAAGTACAGGACCGTCATCTTCGTAAACGGTTGCTTCTGGCACGGTCATGAAGGTTGCAGATATTACGTCCTCCCCAAAAGCAACGTGAACTTCTGGCAAGCAAAAGTAGAGTGCAACAGGGCCAGGGATGCAGAAGAGCGCTACAAACTCACCTCCATGGGATGGCACTGCATCACAGTATGGGAATGTCAGCTGAAACCAAAAGTCCGTCAACAGACTCTGGAATCACTTGCCCACACCCTATACCATATCTTCCTCCAAAACCATGCTCGCCCCTACCCCACAGAAGAGCAACAACTACAAAAGGTTGCCGAGGAAGAGCAACACTATGGTGCAAAGGACTCTGACAACTAAATTGTCTTCATGCGAAACTCCTGAGATGACGGAAGGAATCAATAATGGCGTGCAACCTTTTGAGTCGCACGCCATTCTCATTTGTACGGTGTGCATTACCTCCTAAAACATCACATTTACTAACAAATCAACTGTAAACAAAGGCACAATATTCACCAATACATTATTTATATAAATCCGGTCGCCTGGCTTTGTTATACTCTGCTATTCTTTTACTCTCTTCGGAATCAGGTGGGACAATTTCATAAGAAGAACGACTGGAGTGCATCTGTTCGTAATGCTCATCGATTAATGTTTGGGCTTCATCCATTGTGATTTTTCCTTCTATCTCCTGACGGGCAACTTCAATCAAGAAGTCAGACACATTAAGTCCATCCACGCATTGCAGTCCGATAGCAATTGCCCAATTATTAGCTCTTTCCCTGACAAATGAGTCTGGATGGTTCTTGTATTCCTTAAATAATGCCATGTTTTTCTTTTAAAGATACAAAAAAAAGCACGAGATGGTCAAATCCTGACCTTAGAATTCTTTATTTCATAATAATTTTGATAAATTTGCGTTAGAGTTAAATTAATTAGACAGCAATGGCAAATCTAAATCGTATCAAAGTAGTACTTGTTGAACAGCAAAAGACAGGTAAATGGCTGGCAGAACAAATGGGGAAATCCGCTTGCACAGTCAGCAAATGGTGTAGCAATTCCAGTCAACCAGATTTGGCGACCTTGGATAAGATTGCGACATTATTGAATGTGGACATACGTGAGCTATTAACACCTTCAAAATAGATCTGACATTATGAATAGCTTTAAGTTATAATGAAATAACAAGTCTTTATATAATGGCAAAGAAAGTAAAAGAAGAAGTACTTAACCTTGAAAATATACTTTTCAAGTGCAGAGACATACTTAGACAAGCAAAGAACTCTGGTTCGTTCTTCGAAAAGCGTGACATGATGCTTACTCTCGTATTCCTTCGTTTTATTGGAGAAAAATATGAGGATGGAGTGGTTGCGCTTCGTCAACGACTCATTGAGGAAGATCTAGATCCAGATAACGAAGAAATAATAAAAGCATTTTTCGAAGATGCAACATTTGCTGATGGTACATTCGATTTGCCCAAAGAAGCGCGTTGGTCAACCATCATTA
>JAFTUK010000045.1 GCA_017466325.1 Bacteroidaceae bacterium
GGGAGGGTCCGCTGGTAAGGGGGAGGGTCTTGAGTTGATCTGTTATTGGGGTGTTATGCTGGAAGTCATACCCTGTCATTGAGCGCAGGGTGTAGTACAGGCTCCAATAGGTGCTCATGGCATAGAGGTAGGAACGGCGGGCGGAGTTGCGCTCGGCAATGGCATCGTTCAGGTCGAGCAGGGAGTTCTGCCCCATGATGTAGAGGCGCATGGCCACGGTGTGGCGGTGTTCGGCACGCTTCCCCGTGAGGGCGGCAATGCGCACCTTGCGTGCCTGCATGTTGAATTGCGACACGAGTTTCTGCACGTTCTGGCGGAAGTCCTCCATGCCCTGCTCTGCCTGTATGTCGGTAAGTTCCTGTTGCGAGCGTGCCACACGCACCTTGCCCTTGCCGCGTCCCCAGTCGAGGATGGGCAGGGAGAGGGAGATGCTTGCATACTCCTGGGTGAGGGGATGCGAATAGGCCTCGCCCATGGTGTTGCCCGTCTGCGAGAGACCGAACTGCAGGTATATGTCGGCCTTGAGGCCCGCATTGGCCTTGGCGTATGAGAGGTTGCTGCGGGCCTCGCGCCGTATGCGCTCGTAATATGTAGGGTCGGGGCTGTTCTGAAGGGCAAGGTCGAGCGCCTGAGCCAGAGGCACCTCGAACTGAGGCACCGTGTCGGGCAGGACAAGGCGTATGGGGATGTCCTGGGCAAGACCGAGGAAGGAACGGAAACTCTTCAGTTGCTCCTCCTCGGAAATCTGTGCGTCCATGGCATTGGTCTCTTCACTGAGACGTCGGATTTCCAGTTGCAGCATCTCGTTCTCCGTGATGGTACCTATCTTGTATCTGCCCTGGGCCATGCGGTAGAGCGTGTCGGCATTGGCATAGTTGTTGTTTGCCGTTACCACATCGCTCTGTGCCGAGGCCAGGTTGAAGAAGTAGTTGCATGTGCTGGCCGCCACCAGTTCTATGGCCTCGGCATAGTTCTTCTTTGCCTCGGTGTAGCGCAGAGGCTCTATGCGGCGGTCCCATTTCAACGAGTTGTGGCCGAAGAGGCTCTGCTGGTAGCCTATGCTCACGGGAACGGAACTGAACATGTTGGTCTTGCTCTCCAGTTCGCGGAGATAGTTGACACCGCTCTTTATAAAGAACGTGCCGCCCGTCCAACTGACGTTCTGGTTGATGCTCAGTGACAGGTCGGCGGAGAACTGGCTCTGTCGCAGGAAGCGGGATGTACCGTCGCCCTGGGTGATCTTGTTTATCTCATTATTTATATAAGGAGATGACGTGAGGGTGACGCTGGGCAGATAGTTGGCACGGAAGTAGCGATAGTTCCAATGCTGTGCCAGGAAGGTGTGGCGTGCGCTGCGTGCCGTGGGCGATTGCTCCAAGGCCAGATGTATGGCCTGTTTCAGATCCAGATACATCGTGTCTGGCGTCTGTGCCTCTGCCGCAGGAGGGGCGAGGAACGGGAGCAGGGTACACAGGACGGTATGCCTGATGTACGATTTGATGTTGGACATGACGTTTATGTTCATAATATATGATGTTTTATTGCACAAGACGTGTTTCGGCGGGAAGTGCGCCTATATATATACCTGCAAATATCGTGCCACAATGGCAATGTGTTGAGTAGTAGTGTATTACGTCCTGTTTTGGGCTCTTAAAAGGTGTGCGGAAACGAACACAGGTGTGCGAAATCGCACATCCGCACAAAACGACTTTGGGAAAAGTGCAGGAAACTGACGGAGAAGAGGTAAAATAACCTTGCTCTGCCTTGGAAGATCCAAGTGTTTTACTTAACTTTGTCCGCAAGCGCACGGAAGAACCTCCGGGCGCAAACTTATCAATACATAACTTCATGGAATGTAGAGGCAAGATATTGATTGTAGATGACAATCAGGATATTCTCCTGTCGTTGAACATGCTGCTGAAACCATGGGTGGACGCCATACGTGTGATAACCAACCCGGAGCGCATCATAGAGTTCATGGACAGTTTCCAGCCCGACGTGATACTGCTGGACATGAACTTCCGCAAGGACATGGTGAGCGGAGAGGAGGGATACGAATGGTTGGCACGTATATTGGAACACGACCCCACGAGTGTGGTGGTGTTCATGACGGCATACATAAGCACGGAAAAGACGGTAAGGGCCATCAGGGCCGGAGCCTTGGATTTTATTGCCAAGCCCTGGGACAACAGGAAGATGCTGGAGGTGGTGCACTCTGCCGTGGACATGAAGCGAAGCAGGATGGCACAGATCCAGGCCCAGGAGTCTGAAGGCCAGAAGGCAGAGGAAGCGTTGCCCGAGGTTAGCAACTTCATAGGCGAGTCGCCGCAGATTCTGGAACTCAAGTCGCGCATGGGCAGGGTGGCCAGGACTGATGCCAACGTGCTGATAACGGGAGAAAACGGTACCGGCAAGGATGTGCTGGCAAGGGAACTGCACAGGCTTTCCCCCAGGGCCGACCAACCCTTTGTGTCCATCGACCTCGGGTGTGTGCACGAACAACTGTTTGATAGTGAACTGTTCGGTCATGTGAAGGGAGCCTTCACCGGTGCACATACCGCCAAGCTGGGCAGGGTTCAGCAGGCAAATGGCGGTACGTTGTTCTTGGACGAGATAGGAAACCTCTCCTTGCCAATGCAGCAGAAGTTGCTCACCGTGATAGAGAGGCGCGAGGTGTCTCCAGTAGGTTCAAACCAGGTACAGAGGGTGGACATACGCATTCTGGCGGCAACAAATGCCAATCTGAAGGAACGTGTGGCGGAGGGAACTTTCCGCGAGGACTTGCTATATCGTCTGAACACCATAGAGATGCACATCCCGCCATTGAGGGAAAGAGGCGAGGACATCATGCTTTTGGCCAGGCACTTCCTCGCACGTTATGCCGAGAAGCACGGTGGAGAGGTAAGGGATTTTTCCGCACGCGAGCAGGCCAAACTGATGGCACATTCGTGGTATGGCAACGTGCGTGAACTCCAGCATAGTGTTGAACGATGGATTATAGACCCTCAGTCGCCCCTCGTGTCCGAGAGCATGAAGCAGGCAAAGCCAGAGAACATCTACAATACTCTGAATCTGGAAGACATAGAACGACTGGCAATACGCAAGGCCCTGGAACAGGCCAATGGCAATATGAAACAGGCCGCCGAACTCTTGGGCATCACACGCTATGCGTTGTATAGGAAGATAGACAAGCACGGGATATAAAGGAGAGAGAGACCCACCCCCAACCCCTCCACAAGGGAGGGGAGTAGTTACAACTGTCAATGAAACATCTATTTGTAGGGACACGGCATGCCGTGTCCGAAACCGAGTCACAAAAGCAATGTTGGAGGTAATTAAACTGCCTCGCTTACATCTCCCCTCTGCGCTCTCTCGTCGTAACGAAGTTTGCGAACCCTCCAGCGCCAGCGTAATACACTAAAGAAAATAAAAAACTCTGCGCTCTCTGCGTAATCTGCGTGCAAAAAACTCATAACCGCTCTCAAACAAACCTCACGCAGAGAGCGCAGAGAACGCAGAGACGAACAGAAACGGAAAGGTGAAAATAGAACCACCGACCACAAGTAGGGACACGGCATGCCATGTCCGAAACAGAACTACGGAAGCAAGCATAACGGACACGGCGTGCCGTGTCCCTACAAGCAGGAAAATAAGTAAACGGAAATGGGATTTCTGCAGAATATCTTCTACAATAAAAGCACACGCAGGCTCAGGCAGATGCTGGAGTCGGTGCGGATGCGGGATTTCAGTTTGCAATACTCGCTGGAGCATCTGCACGGCGAGGAACGGCGTATGGCAGAGGAGATAAATGCCGTGATACGTGAGTTCCGTGAGTCGGAACACCAGCATGTGAGCGATTCGCATCTCTACGATGCCATGCTTTCCAAGGTGGATGCCATACTGATTGCCACAGACGAGAACGGACGCGTGCGATGGATGAACAAGGCTGCCATAGACGGACTGTGCGGATTCCGCTTTGACAACCTCGACCAACTGGCCGTGCTTCATCACTCCCTGCCCCTGCAACTGAGAGGGCTGAAACGTGGACCATCGCAACTGGTATCCTATGTCAGCAAGGAGGGCGAGGAAAAGCAATATGCCGCTTCACGCACGCAGGTGTTCGTAAGCGGTATACCTTATATATTATATAGCCTGCAGAGTGTGGCAAGCATACTGGAGCAAGGAGAGATAGAGGTCCAGCAGAAACTTATCCGTGTGCTGACGCACGAGATAATGAACTCGCTGGCTCCGATAGTATCGCTCTCCAACACCTTGGCAGAGAATCTTTCAAACGAAGGGGCGGGGGGGAGATACCGCGACGAGGAGGTGCAGATGGTACTGTCCACCATAAGCAGGCGTGCCAACGGGTTGATGGATTTTGTACAGAGGTACCGCATGGTATCCAATATACCACATCCTGATTTAGAAAATGTTAGCATTGGAAGGTTGATGGAAGACTTTCAGCGCATGTGTGCCTCAGTACTCAGGGAGGACTGCCATGTGGAGTGCGATGTGCAATGTGCCGAAATCTTTATTCGCCTGGATTCTTCGCAGATACAACAGGTGTTGATAAACCTGATGAAGAACGCTTCGGAAACGGAGGCAACGGAAATAAGGATGAAGGTGACTCTGTCCGAAAACGGCCGTCATGTGGTGATGTCCATAGAGGACAACGGAGGCGGCATATCGCAGGAAGTGGTGGACAATATCTTCACTCCGTTCTTCACCACCAAGGAAGGAGGACAGGGCATAGGCTTGGCCGTATGCCGTCAGATAGTGAGCAACCACGGAGGCCTGATAGGTGTGGAAAACAAAACCTATGCCGACGGCACCAAAGGTGCACGCTTCACCGTGCGTCTGCCGATGTGAGGGGGGCTATCTTATCGTATTGTCCTTTGTCTTCTTTACGTCCCAAAGGTATGTCAGTTTGACTACGATGCTGGAGTTTGCCGAGCGTCCGAAATAGTCCTTCTTGCCGTTGTTGAAGATGTCGGAAAGGCCGAAGTGATAACGTCCGTCCAGGGCGAAATGTCCAATCTTCGGGTGACTGAACTCTATGCCCGCACCGCCGACAATGCCGTATTCAAACTTCTTCTCTACCCCCAGGTTGTAATGCTGCCATGGTCCTTCGGGGTTCTTTGGCACGTTTATCATTGGTCCCTCGGGGTCGTAGGGGTTTACGGCATCCCCCCATTCGCCGGTGCGTGTGTCACTCTCGCCTATGCAGAAACCTATCTGAGGACCCAGGATAAGGTAGCCCATCACTCCCTTTCGCTCACGTCCAAACCCCAGGCGTGCCATGAAGGGAATGTGGATATAATCCATGTTCCTCTGGTAGGTGTAGTTGCCCTTTTCCGGCACTTCCTTCCAACCCTGTCGGGAAAAGTTCACTTCGGCTTGCAGGGCACATACCATGGCAAAATACTTCTCGCAGGTATAGCGTACCGTTATTCCCAGTTCCGGTCCTATAATCATGCTCTGTTGGATCTTAGGGTTGAATGTCACCCTGTTTATAGCGATGCCTCCGTTCACGCCTATTGCCAGATCGGAACGGTATTTGCCCACCTGTGCCGAGGCCATGAGTGGCATCATAGATAGTAATAATATGTATGCGATACGTACTTTCATCACTGCAAAGGTACGATTAAGCGAGCGAAAAAGCAAAAGTTTTTTGATTTTTCCGAGCGTGAGTACCTAAGACCGCCAGGTCAGAGTACGATTAAGCGAGTGAAGTACAAAGAAACGATTAAGTGAGAGCAGAAAAAGTTTACTTTTTATGCCGAGTTTGAGTTTCTAAGACCGAAGGTCAACGAGAGTAAAGATAAGAGCGTTTGTTTTGCACGCAAAGAGCGCAGAGAGCGCCGAGTTTTTATTCCCTTCGTGTTTAACGCTGGCGCTGGAGGGGTCGCAAACTTCGTTACGAC
>JAFTUK010000011.1 GCA_017466325.1 Bacteroidaceae bacterium
ATCAAGTCATTCTTCTAAAGATCCTCTTCGCCCACCTGTCTCAGGGGGACAATCGGCTGGCGCGGTGATCTTCTGTAGTAACTGACTCTCCCCCTGAGACAGGGCGAATAAGGCCTTTAGAAAAATGACTCAATGTCATTTTGTGCCTTATGAGGGTTAAACTCCCCAGTTTAACGTCGGGCTCGGAGAGAGTACCCCGCAGGGGGGAGGGGGTGGATAAAACAGAGAATGGAAAACACCCTCCCCATACAAGCAACTTTCCTTGGAATAAGTCAGTTTCCGATAGGAAATGTTGCTTTTTTCATTTCATTACGTTATCTTTGCATGGAATTATAGGCAAATAAATAGCGATAATAGCATGGGAGACAAGTATCAGATACCTTATACCAACGCATGCATCAGGGCATTTGCCAAGCGCTTCAACCTCTCTGTCAAGGTGGCGTTTGATTACCTGTATGCATTCAAGGGAATTGACTTCCTTGTCGAGTTTTACGAGATAGAACACTTGCAATCCATAGACGATGCCGTAGACGACCTAATTGTATGTTGTGCCAATAACGGAGGAACACTAAGATGATAACCACTGCTCAGAGAAACTTCCTGGTAAACCATGCCGTTGACCAACTCACGGAATCTGTCATAAAGGACAATGGTTCTGACTTGACCTCAGCACTGAAAACTGTTTACGACTCCAAAGTGTACAGATTGCTGCAGGATAACGAGGGCGAACTTTACACGCAAAGCCCATCCTATCTATATGAACTATTGAGGCAGGAGATACAATAAACCATTTCGCCGGTTTATCTCCGCACCCAAAATACACCTTATATAATATATTACACATGCGATATATACACCTTTTGATTCTGATGCTCGTGTCCATGATGGGCATGGCGCAGACGATGCCATCGCTGAGGCCTGAGGTGACGTACACCAATCCCGAGGGTGAGGTGCTGACGGGCAGTTACCCCGATGACCTGCAACTGACGGAGATACAGAACGCTCCGCTCAACGGCATCTTCCTGGCCAATCCCCAGGATATGGACGGTTGGGACGTAACGTACGACTGGGTGGTGATGGTGGATACCGTTACCGGTTCCATGGGCAACAACTTCTTTGAACTGGTGCACCGCTTTGAAGAAAATCTCGACTATGACTTCATACACAAGGGAACCTACAAGGTGCGCCTGAAGGCCACCTTCACCAATGGTGAAATGACGTGGGAATATCCCTCGGAGGACATGGATTCCATCATCTTCACCCTGCAGATAAGCGGCAGCAAACTCGAGTTCCCCAACACGTTCACTCCCAACGGCGACGGGCAGAACGATGTGCTCAAGGCCAAGGAGTACCAGAGCATAGTGGAGTTCCATGCCGCCGTGTTCAACCGTTGGGGCCAGCGCCTCTACCAGTGGGACGATGTAGCCGAAGGCTGGGACGGACGTGTAGGAGGCAACTATGTGCGCAACGGCGCCTATTACCTTGTGGTCAATGCCAAGGGAGCCGACGGCACCAAGTACCGCCTGAAGAAGACCATAAATGTGTTCACGCACAAGAACCAGGACTTTGTGGAGGAGTGAGGGGGCTTACTTATGTCAAACACCAAAATCATAGTTGAAGGCGCCAGGGAACACAACCTGAAGAACGTGGACGTGGAGATACCCCGCGGCTCGCTCACCGTGATAACGGGACTGAGCGGGTCGGGTAAGTCCAGCCTTGCCTTCGATACCATATACGCCGAGGGTCAGCGTAGGTACATAGAGACCTTCTCGGCTTACGCACGCAATTTCCTCGGAGGCATGTCGCGCCCCGATGTGGACAAGGTCAGCGGTCTCTCGCCCGTCATCAGCATAGAGCAGAAGACCACCAACCGCAATCCACGCTCCACCGTGGGCACCACCACCGAGATTTACGACTTCCTCCGTCTGCTCTATGCCCGTGTGGGCGAGGCCTACTCCTATGTTAGCGGAGAGAAGATGGTACGCTACACCGAGGAACAGATTGTGGCCCTTCTGCTGGAGAGGTACGAGGGACGGCGTGTCTACATCCTTGCCCCTGTGGTGCAGAACCGCAAGGGACACTACCGCGAACTTCTGGAGAGCGTGCGCAAGAAAGGCTACCTCTATGCCCGCATTGACGGGGAGATGGAGGAACTCCTGCCCGACATGCAACTGGACCGCTACAAGAACCACGACATAGAGGTGGTGGTGGACCGCCTGCGTGTTGCCGAAAAGGACGGCGACCGTCTGCGCCAAAGCGTGTCCACCGCCATGCAGCAGGGTGGGGGGCTCATCATGGTCTTCGACATGGAAACGGGCGAGGTGCGCCATTATAGCCGCCGCCTCATGTGTCCCACCAGCGGCATAGCATACCGCGACCCTGCTCCGCACGACTTTTCGTTCAACTCCCCCCAGGGTGCCTGCCCCCGATGCAAGGGTCTTGGCATGGTGTCCCTCATTGACGAGGAAAAGGTATTCCCCGACCCGAAACTGAGCGTCCGCCAGGGAGGCATAGCCCCTCTGGGCAAGGCACGCCAGGCCATGATATTCTGGCAGATTCAGGCTGTGCTGGAAAGATACGACGCCACGCTGGACACCCCCATAGGGCAGTTGCCGCGCGAGGCCGTGGACGAGATACTGAACGGCAGTCCCGAGCGTCTCCGTATTCCGGCCTCCGTGGCACGCACCTCGAGCGACTATTTCACCGACTACGACGGCCTCGTGAAGTATATCCGACAGATGCTGGACTCTGACATGAGCGCATCGGCACAGAAGTGGGCCGACCAGTTCAACCGTACAGCACAATGTCCCGAATGTCACGGACAGCGCCTCAGAAAGGAATCCCTGCATTTCTTCATTGCCGGCAAGAACATTGCCCAACTGGCAGAGATGGACCTGGGCGAACTTTACGAATGGCTCATGTCGCTGGACAAGCACCTCAACGACCACCAGCGCAAGATAGCGCCCGAGGTACTGAAGGAACTCTGCACACGCCTGCGCTTCCTTCTGGACATAGGTCTGGAATACCTGTCGCTTTCCCGTTCGAGCGTCTCGCTCAGCGGTGGAGAGAGCCAGCGCATACGTCTGGCCACACAGATAGGTTCGCAACTGGTGAACGTGCTATACATTCTGGACGAACCCTCCATAGGCCTTCATCAGAAGGACAACAGCCGCCTGATTGCCTCGCTGAAGTCCCTGCGCGACATCGGCAACTCGGTCATCGTGGTGGAGCACGACCAGGAGATGATGGAGAATGCCGACTGGATAGTGGACATAGGTCCGCGTGCCGGACGTGCCGGCGGACATGTGGTGTATCAGGGCACTTATCCCGATATGCTCAAGGCAGACACCCTGACCAGCGGCTACCTCTCCGGCAGACTCCGCATAGAGGTTCCTGCCGTGCGCCGCGAGGGCAACGGAAAGAGCATCACCATACACGGGGCTCGTGGCAACAACCTGAAGGACGTTACCGCCACCTTCCCCCTGGGCAAACTCATCTGCATCACAGGCGTGAGCGGTTCGGGCAAGAGCACGCTCATCAACGATACCCTGCATCCCATCCTCTCGCAGCACTTCTACCGCTCGCTTACCGACCCCTTGCCATACGACTCGGTGGAGGGACTGGAGAACGTGGACAAGGTGGTGGACGTTGACCAGACTCCCTTGGGACGCACCCCGAGGAGCAACCCTGCCACGTACACCAACGTGTTCAACGACATACGCAACCTCTTCGTGGACCTCCCCGAGGCAAAGATAAGGGGTTACAAGCCAGGACGCTTCTCCTTCAACGTGAAGGGCGGACGGTGCGAGACCTGTTCGGGCAACGGATACAAGAGCATAGAGATGAACTTCCTGCCCGACGTGATGGTCCCCTGCGAGGAGTGTCGTGGCAAGCGCTACAACCGCGAGACACTGGAGGTGCGCTTCCGTGGCAAGAGCATTGCCGACATACTGGACATGACCATAAACCAGGCCGTGGAGTTCTTCGAGAACCAACCGAACATCCTGCAGAAGATAAAGGTGCTTCAGGACGTGGGCCTTGGCTACGTGAAACTCGGTCAGCCGAGCACCACCCTGTCGGGAGGCGAGAGCCAGCGCGTGAAACTGGCCACCGAACTGGCCAAGCGCGACACGGGCCGTACCTTATACATATTGGACGAACCTACCACGGGTCTGCACTTCGAGGACATCCGCGTGCTCCTCTCCGTGCTGAACCGCCTTGTGGACAAGGGCAACACCGTGGTCATCGTGGAGCACAACCTGGACATCATCAAGGCTGCCGACCACATCATAGAGATGGGTCCCGAAGGAGGCCGCCGTGGCGGACAGATACTCTTCTCCGGCACACCCGAGGAGATGGTAAAGGCCGGCATCGGCTACACGGCACCCTACCTGAAGGAAATGCTGAAATGAACGGGTAACGGTGAGCGGATGAGCGGGAAACCGTGTAAATCTGTTGCATCTGTGCCATCAGTGTTCCATACCAACCTAAAGTAACTCTAACCGAACAGCAACATTACTAAATATGAAAAGACTTGTTTCTGTTTTCCTGTCATTGACAATGCTGCTTCCTGTAATGGCGCAGGCAGAGTTCCCCGAAGAAGGGAAGTATTACCGATTGTACAATACAGTACGCAAGCAGGGCGAGAAATTGTATTGGACGGCATCGTCCACGTATGCCTATTCCGCCCCGTCGGCATCAGAGGATAATAGTCAGGTATGGCAATTCGTCCTTGCAGAGAACGCAACGGGGGATTTCAAGTATTACATCAGGAGCCACGAGACAGGCAGGTACATGGGCAATGTCTTCGGTGGCGGAAACAATGTGTCACTGAACGTGGAACTGTCATCTGCCGGAAAGTTTGCCATCACCCAGGTTTCCGGCAAGGACGCATATACCTTCCGTACCGGCGACGGTCAGGCCAACTATCTTTTCTGTGACAGCCCCGGTTCGGACGGCCACTATCGTCTGGACGGTTGGAAGGCCGACGGATGCGAGAATTTCTATTTCGAGGTAGTGGAACCACAGGTGATTGTCTACAAGTATATCCTGTTCTCTGCCGGCATGCCCGACGGAGCGACCATCACCATAGACGGAAAGGACTACAATGGAGTGAATGCCCAGGGCAATGTTGAGGTTGAAGTGTCGCGCAAACTCACGGATGCCGACATCACGGTAACCGTGGGCGGAGGTATGGGTTATGAAATGTCTGTGGACAATGTGAACATGCAGATCAACGTGGACTTCCGCCAAATGTTTCTTCCTGCCTTTGCCATAGACGAGGCAGAGGCCAAGGAATACCTCATGAAGATGCCCAAGGCCTATGTGAAGACCACTGGCAGCAATATGGTTCACACCAAGAAGAAGTCCGAAGCCGACCGCTTCCTGTTCCTTGAGGATACAGAGAACGTAGGTCAATACTACATTTACAGCAAGGCATCCCAGAGTTATGTCTACTACACCAGTGCCGCCAACGGAGCCGTGGTGAAGCAGACTTCCCAGAGTAATGTCCGGTTCACGGCAGACAAGTCCGGCGCCAATACATGGAAAGTGGTTCTTGGCAATGATGGCGAGAGCGTTACCATAGTGCCGGGTAGTGTGGAGCGTCCCGACGGAAGTTCTCCTGCATGGAATTTTACTGGCGGTATAGAAGAAAACTGTGTGCTGAACCTCTGGACGGCAAGCGATGTGAACAGCGTATGGAACATCATCGACCCCTCTGTGGGTACTATGGCATGTGCCACCACCTTGTTTGCCTTGCCCGGCGCAGAGTATATGCACAAACTCGTGCCCAGTGCAGGCGAGACCATCGTTGGTGTTGACTTTGGTCCTATCACCACTCTGGACTTGAAGGAGGACCGCATCTTCAAGGGCAATGCCTACAGGTATGTCTATGGCCGTGCACCTGTGGATGAGGGAGAGTATACCTATTCGGTGAAGGTAATGGATGCCGAGGGAGACATCACTGAGACAAAGGTAAGTCTTACCGTAAGCACACACTTGCAGACTCCCACCCCAATGATGTCGTGGCTTACTTGGAACTGGTTTGACTGCAACATCTCCCACGACAAACTGATGGGCGTGCTGAGAGGCATGAAATCCAAAGGCCTGATAGATGCCGGTTACAACACTATCGTCATCGACGACGGATGGGCAACCACCCAGATGGACAAGGCCAAGTTGACATACAATCCCGAGAAGTTCCCTGAAGGCATTACCGGTTTCATCCAGGATGTGAAGGCTCTGGACGAGCGCATGATAGTTGGCATCTACTCCGATGCCGGCACTATGACTTGTGCCCGCATCCAGCCCGGTTCCTACGGATATGAGCGCCCCCACATGGAGATGTGGGACAGTTGGGGCGTGGATATGCTCAAGTACGACTTCTGCAATAGCGAGGATGCTGCCTATGCCAGTTACAAGATGATGGGCAAGGTGATACGGGAAGTCAATGCCCGCCGTAAGGCAGACGGACGCCGCCCCTTTGTCTTCAACATCTGCGAATGGGGTACCAACCAACCCTGGCTTTGGGGTGCCGAGGCAGGAGGCAGCAGTTGGCGTGCCACCTATGACCAGCGCGAATGTTGGGTAGGCGAGGGTCTTCTGCCCGGTGTACTCACCGGTCTTGACCAGGTCCGCGAATTGTGGATGTATGGTGGCGTGAACCGATTCAACGACATGGACATGATGGTTATCGGTCTGCATGGTCGGGGCAATCCCAGCAACATGACTCCCACGCACAACGCCAACGGTGGCATCATCCCCAGCCTCACCGACGAGCAGTACCGTTCTCAGATGAGTCTCTGGTGTATGTTGTCAAGTCCCTTGGCACTGACATGCGACTTCCGCGATACCCCTGTTGCCGATGGCAATACCAGTGCCGGCACTTTGCCCGAGCCACTGATTACCGAAACCGACCTCAATACGATGACAAACCCCGATATCATTGCCATAAACCAGGATTCCTTGGGCCAACAGGCCGAGTTCATGGAGGCTCTTTCCACAGGCACCACGGACAATGTGGCTTCTGGCTATGACGTGTACGTGAAGGACCTCTCTGGCGGACGCATGGCCGTGGCCGTGTTCAACCGCTCCTCTTCTTCCATGAGTGTTCCAGACCTGAACCTTGCCGACCTCTACATGGATGCCAATGCCACCTATACCGCCAAGAACGTTTGGGCTGGTACCACGGAGGTTGTAACCGGTACCATCAAGGCCGGAACTCTGGAACCGTATCAGACAAAGGTGTACATCCTCACCATCCAGGGTGGCGAGACGGGCATCCATAACGTGGAGCCTGATGCCAGAGCAACCAACTCTCCAGTCTACAATATGGCGGGTCAGCGCATGCCCCGTGTGCAGAAGGGTGTAAGCATCACCGAGGGCAAGGTGGTGGTGAAGAAGTAATGCCCTGCCCTCTAACCTCTAACCTCTAACCGAATACATTATCTATATATAATATATAAAACAATGAAACAACTCTCAGTTCTCTCCATGGCTGCTATGGCGGCCCTGTCGGCACAGGCTCAGAGCCAGCGCCCGAACATCGTCTACATCATGACGGACGACCACACTGCCCAGGCACTCAGTGCATACGGCAACAGTCACTTGCAGACCCCCAACCTCGACCGCATTGCCGAGGAGGGCGTCCTGTTCCGCAACAGTTTCGTTGCCAACAGCCTCTCTGGTCCCAGCCGTGCGTGCATGCTCACCGGCAAGCACAGCCACATCAATGGCTTTACCAACAACGAGCACGGTATCTTCGACGGTTCACAGCAGACAATGCCCAAACTCCTGCAGGCTGCCGGCTACCAGACGGCACTCATAGGCAAGTGGCACCTGGTGAGCGAACCCACAGGCTTTGACCACTGGGACATCCTCATAGGTCAGGGCGAGTACTACAACCCTCTTTTCCACCACCAGGACGGCAGCAAGTCCATCGAAAAGGGTTATTGCACCAACGTCATCACCGACAAGGCCATCAACTGGATGGAGCAGCGCGACAAGGACCGTCCCTTCATCCTGTTCGTACACCACAAGGCATGCCACCGCAACTGGTTGCCCGAGTTGAAGTACCTGCGCGAGTATGAGGACCAGACCTTCGAGAAACCTGCCAACTTTTGGGACAACTACGAGGGACGTATTGCCGCACAGCAACAGGAAATGGCCATCGCCTCCAACCACGACATGGACCTTGCCTACGATACCAAGGCTTATCTGCCCGGTGACCAGACACGTCTGTCCCAGGCCTATATCAACTACGTGGAGCGTCTGGAACCCGAACTGAAGAAGCAGTACTGGACCTTCTACGACAGTATTTCATGCGACTTCAAGCGTCAGAACCTCACAGGCAAGGACCTGGTGGAGTGGAAGTACCAGCGCTATATGCGCGACTATGCCAAGGTGACCCGCACTCTGGACGATAACGTGGGCCGACTGATGGACTATCTGCGCGAGAACGGTATGCTGGAGAACACCCTCGTGGTCTACACCTCCGACCAGGGTTTCTATATGGGCGAACACGGTTGGTTCGACAAGCGCTTCATGTACGAGGAGAGCCTGTCTACCCCTCTGCTCATGCGTCTGCCCGACGGTTACAAGCGTCGTGGTGAGATTACCGACATGGTGCAGAACATCGACTATGCCCCCACCTTCCTGGAAATGGCAGGCGTTAAGGTTCCCTCCGACATTCAGGGCAAGAGCCTCGTTCCCCTGCTGAAGGGCGAGAAGACCATCGGCAAGTGGCGCGATGCCATCTACTACCACTTCCACGAGTATCCCGCAGAGCATGCCGTGAAGCGTCACTATGGCGTCCGCACCGAACGCTACAAGTTGATTCACTTCTACAACGACATCGATGCATGGGAACTCTACGACCTTCAGGAAGACCCCACAGAGATGAAGAACGTCTATGACGACCCTGCCTATGCCAAGGTTCGCAAGCAGATGCACAAGAAACTTGAGCAGATGCAGAAGATGTATAAGGATCCTATAGCGAAGAAGTAAAAGAAAGAGGACCCTCCCCCAACCTGTCCGCGCGTCGCAATGGGGATTGCTCCCCTCACAAGGTACTGATTGACATTCAGTCAATCCTCTAAAGACCTTGTTCGCCCTTTATGGAGGGGAGTGGTTACAACAGATATGGATAAAATAACCAATACAGATGCCTCCTCGGTACATTCTACTCCCCTCCCTTGTGGAGGGGCAAGGGGGAGGGTCCGCATCATCGTCCTCACCGGTGCCGGCATGAGTGCCGAGAGCGGTATCAGCACCTTCCGTGATAGCGGAGGTCTTTGGGAACAGTACAATGTGGAGGATGTCGCCACTCCCGAGGGGTGGGCAAGGGATCCCGAACTTGTCACCGAGTTCTACAACCTGCGCCGTCAGCAGATGCTCGATGCTCAACCCTGCCTGGGGCATAAGTTGCTTGCAGAGTTGGAACGTTTCCACGATGTGCAGATTATCACACAGAATGTGGACGACCTGCACGAGCGTGCTGGTAGCACCAATGTGATCCACCTGCATGGCGAGCTGATGAAGGTGACCAGTAGCAAGGCGCCCAACGCTCCCTCGCAAATCATCACCCTCACTCCCGATAATGCCGATGTGCAGTATGGCGATGAGGCTCCCGACGGCAGTCCTCTGCGCCCCTACATCGTATGGTTCGGCGAGGAGGTGCCCAACATAGAGGTGGCGGCAGAACTCTGCATGCAGGCCGATGTGCTGGTGGTCATCGGCACAAGCCTCAATGTCTATCCTGCCGCCGGCCTTACCCGTTGTGTGCCCCACGGCACGCCCATCTGGCTCATCGACCCCAAACCCGTGCAATGGAACTCCTCCAGCACTTTCCGCCACCTGCAGATGGGCGCATCCCAGGGCGTGGCGCAGTTCATGAAGGAGTTGTTGGAAGGGTAAGGATGGAAGCAGATTTGCGTATGAACTTTGATACCTCATGTGAGATAATATGATGATGCTAGGCAGACTTATAGCAATACTTCTTCTTGGTTTGAACCATTTTTCTTCCTATGCCTCAAATGAAAGCGAGGACTTCTCCATTGTGGGTGTATGGATGCTGAAAAGCGAACTTGACCCTGAAGGGCGTGAGTCCATATATGCCCAATATACCAGATGCAAAATATATGATGCCGATAGTACATATTACTCGGTGCAGCTTCATGCAGTTGGTGAAGATATGATGATTATTGCGCATGAGATGGGACGGTATCATCTGGATGATTCGGTATACATAGAGAACGGACGTGTGATGCCGTTTCAAGTGATTAACGACTCCACCTATATTCTCGAATTTCAGGGGTACAAAGAAACCATGGTGCGTTCCAATACAATGACGGAGGAGCGCAAGGAAGAGATACGCGAACTTGTCAGAAAATATCCGAATGACGGCGATACTCCGGTAAAGCATTTTGTACTATCTACGGGAGAGCGTAAGCTGAAGGATATTATAAGCACATACCACTACGTTTTTATAATATTGGTCCTTGTAGTTCTGCTCATTATTGCTATAGCCTTGAATATAGCATACCGCAAGCGTTTGGTTGAGCAGAGTCTCTCTGCTATCTTGGAAGAATTGGAATCTCGTCCTGCACCTGTGACCGATGCGATGAAACATGTGTCGGATAACTTTTTCATGTCTGACTATTATAATGCCATACGTCAGCGTTTAGAGGCAGGGGATAACCTGAGTGCAGAGGATTGGAGTGAAATGGAAAGTCAGTTGAATGCCGTCTACACAGGTTTCTCTCGTAAATTACGTTCGCTTCATCGTTTTTCGGAAGTGGAGTTTCAAGTCTGTATGCTCATAAAGCTGCGTATTTCTAATCGGGACATTGCAATGGTGGTAAACCGTGCTCCGGATAGTGTCTCTTCCATACGTAGCCGTTTGCATAAGAAGGTCCTGGGGTCGGATGGTGGAGCCAAGGAATGGGATGAGTTCGTTCTGTCTCTTTAAAATTAGTAATATGTAGTAAGGATTGCTTTCATGGGTGGAGGTAATCCTTATTTCATGTATAATAACGATTTAGAGCTATTGCAAGGTTATTGCAAGCATGCCATGAGTTGATTGCAAGAACATTGCAAGGATACTTTTTAGTCGGCCATGTTAAAAGTCAGTATTTTTGCGCCATGAAACCAAGCGTCCTTTAATAGGCTTTCGTTATTAATAAAAACTTATAAGGAAAAACATGAAACGTATTCTAATTATTTTTTGTTTCTTGCCCTTGCTTATCCTTGTGGCATGTGCTCCCAAAGAGAATCGTACAATCTTGAATCCTGATTACCCCCAAAAGGATGAATATTCTCAGTTTGAAGTGACCAGGGTGGATTTGACTGACACGGCAACAGTGGTACATTTGCGTATCATCAGCTCTTATCAACCTTGGGGATTAGCCAAGGTGTGGCTTAGGTCTGAAGGTAAACAATATGCGTTTAGGTGCGGTAGGCGTATAAGTACTGATGGTGATGGAATCATTTACACGGAAGACAGGAAACTGCCTGTTCAGACACAAAATGGTACGGAAGAATGGTTAGTTCCAATGGAGGAGCCTTTTGTAGACGGAAAGATATATATGCGTACCAGTCAGGTGGATTCCTTGGTACTCTGCTTTGAACCGTTGCCTGAAACGGCAACATCGTTTGATTTCTCCAACGACATTCAGGACATAAGCCTTATCAAATCTGCGGTTGTAGAAAACAAGGCAAGTGTTATTCCTATGCCAAATGTGACACCGGACAAGCTCTTTGAAAGTATTGTAGAGAGGTTCCCTGGCAAGGTTGTCTTTATTGACCTATGGGCAACATGGTGTGGCCCATGTGTACAGCTAATCAATGCGATGGGACCTGTCAAGGAGGAACTTAAGGATGAAGACGTGGTATTTGTATATCTTACCAACACAACCAGCCCTGAAGAGTTGTGGAAAAAGAAAATATCAGGCATGAAGGGATATCATCTGCGAATGGACAAGGAGTATTGGGACAGATTGTCTTCTATAGAGGAGCATAGTGGTATACCGCAGAGTTTTATATATGACAGGAATGGAATTTGTGTTTATCGTAGCATGGGGTTTGGTGAACATGTTGTCCAAGATTATAAGAATGAGATAAGGAAAGCTTTGAAAGACTAATCAAAGTTATTACTCAATTTAGTTGAAGAAGAACCTCTAATTTCAGAACACCTCAGTTTCATCGTAGTTTTAGTATATTGAAACTCCAGTACCAATGCACTGAAACTCCAGTGTCAGTATATTGACTTTGAGTTGGTACTGTAATTAAACATCTGGGGGCTAATCATTGCCAATTCTCTTACAGGAATAAGACAATTGAATTCTTTATAATCACCTTTGTCATCATAGCCTTCCAGATAATGGGGCATAGAGGTTTCTGCTGAGGTTAATATAAGATGGCCATAGTATCTGTAACCTTTTGTTGTCGTATCAACAGAACTTTGTTGATACGACAACAGGGCTTTGTTGATACGACAACAAAAAGCAATCGCTACTGGGAACGCACGAGAGTTTCTATGTCAGCATAGTGAGCGCCTTACTTCTCGTGCACAAAATCATAGTTGGTGAGACCACATTCCTTGAGCATGGCGGTTAGGCGATTTATGTGCTCCTGGGGGACACCATGGCAAACGTTGATGCGTATCTGGTGGTCCTTTCTGTAGGACACGTCCTTCAGCACGTCCTTGATGTTAGAAAGTTTTTGTGTCCATGAAATATACTCGTATTCCTTGTGGGAGAAACTCTCTTTCAGGCCTTGGCTTTGGAAGATGCTGACGCGGAACGAGGCGTCTTTGGGAGGTGTGCCGGTTAGGAGTATGGTCAACTGAGGGTTCACACTTCCCTGAATGTCCGCAGGTATCTCAACTGGTTTCGTGATGAGGTTAATCACATCCATCTCTCCCTCCTTGCTTTGCTCTATCTTCTTAAGGGCAGGTGCAGGGAGGTCGGGTACATTGTGAAGGTTGAACTCCACTCCGTCAAGAAGCATCTTTGTCCTCTTGGCAGGAATGGCAAAGGGGTATTGTGCATTTTGTCTGTCTTCTACAAATGATTTCCCCCAAGCCTCTATCCACGCCCCTTTTGTCCAGGAGATGAGGAAGAAGTCTCCTCGTTTAGACATGATGGGGTGTTTCTTCTGTTCATCGGATAGAAACCATGCGGTAACCATTTTCTGTTCTTTGCTTTTCTCCTCGTCTGCCATGCTTGGCATGGCGGGAGCACCTTGCCCGGCATTGTCCCCGACCGGCATGCCCGGCAGGTTTGCCTCTTCCGTTTTTGGCTTGGCGAATGCAACAACGGCTATGCCCATGAATAGCGGTAGGAACAGGCCTTTGAGCATGAGCAGGCCTGATGATTTAGTCTTCTTCATCATAATGATTCTGTCTTTTAGCGAACCGTGACTCAGGCTGTTTGTCACACTCTGCAAACGTGTGCCAAATGCCTTTATCACCAATAATTGTTGGTATCTCGTTGCATCGATGCCTAAATCCAGTGCCGCCTTGTCTGCCTCATACTCGTGTACGGCTCTGAGGTCGCGTGCCAGCATCCATACGAGTGGGTTGAACCATTGTATGGTGCATACGGTCTCCAGCAGAAGTATGTCCCAAGAATGTCCCAGGCGGATGTGTGCCTGTTCGTGCGTGAGGATGGGATGGCGGGAGTCCTCGTAATCCTTGGCGCTCATCACAATGTGGCGGAAGAAACTATATGGTGCGAAGTTGCCTCCGCGTATGATTATGCTGTTGCCGTATTTGTCCCTTGTCTTTATACCGTGCCGAACGTCGTGGCGGAAAGCCAGTATCTGTCTGAGAACGGAGAAAAGGTGACATGCTATCCCCAGAAAGTACAGAATATAAAGGACGGTATGCCACGGGAATGGGGTGGAGGGAGCGGGGACATGTCCGATGTGTTCTCTGTTGTCTGGTGCCATGTAGGGACGATGCCTTTCCTCTGTGCTTCCATACGTCCGTGCCTGTACCTCGGCTATGTTGTTCTCGGTTTCCGTGATACGTATCTCGCCGGGAAGAAGCACCCATTCGGGCACAAAGCGCGACCTGTCCAGCGTGATTTGCCAAGCAGGCAGCACCAGTGAGGAAACGAGTATGGCAAGCAGTACTCCACGGTTGAACCTATGGAAGGTCTCGCGGCTCAGGAGTACGAAGAAGCATCCGTATAGCACGGACAACAGTATGGCGGATTTCAGCAGGAAGTATACCATAAGCCATCGGAATATATATTACAGGCCATCGGAAAGTGTGTCCATGCCCTCCATAGGGGACATCCTCACCATTTGCATGATTTCCATCAGTTCCTCGTCCGTGATGTCCTCTGTGCGGATGAGGAAGGAGAAGAGTTTCTTGGTGGAATTGCCGAAGAGCGAGTCCTTGACGTCGTCCATTACATTGGCGATATATTTCTCGCGTGTGAATATGGGTGAAAAGACGAAGCATCGTTTGCTACCCTCCTTTTTGAAGTGCTCCACATATCCCTTTGCCTCTATGATTTTCAGGAAGGTGGCAATGGTGGTGTATGCAGGACGGGGTTCTGGATATCGCTCTATTATCTCGTGTATCGTAAGCGCCTCCGTGGCATCCCATAGCACGTTCATAACCTCCATTTCGGCTTTTGTCAGAGGGCGCAGGTCATTTCTCTTCTTCATATCCTTCGTTGGTTTTGACACCGCAAATTTAGGCACTTCACGTCTTCCGTGCGAGAAAAAGAAGAAAAGAACCCGTGGACGATACCGTTTTTTAACGTTCGTTATTAGTAATAAGCCGTGAATTCTTAGTAGTTAACGCTTGTCGCCCCCAACGGCAGTCAAAACAAGATGAGGTGTAAAAGCATCTTTCGGCCGGCAAATCAGAGAATACTTTGCCCTGCCCTGTGGTAATGCAACGAAAAAAGCCTATCTTTGCAAACGCAATGGGAATAGTAGAAGTATTGTTGATAGCCATAGGCGTTTCCATGGATGCCTTTGCCGTGTCCGTGGCCAAGGGAATATCTGCCCATAGGGTAGGGTGGAGGCATGCCCTGTTGGCAGGCTCGTGGTTTGGCGGTTTTCAGGCATTGATGCCATGTATCGGCTATTTCCTCGGTCTTGGCTTTGCCACATTCATAGGTCAGTGGGACCATTGGGTGGCATGGTTGTTGCTGACCCTCATTGGTGCCAATATGGTCAAGGAATCCTTTTCCAAGGATGATGACGTGTCCGGCGGATGGGGATTCTGGCATATGCTCACTCTTGCCGTTGCCACCAGCATAGATGCTTTGGCCGTGGGTGTTTCCTTTGCCTTCCTTGAAATGTCTATATGGATGCCCATAATTATTATAGGTCTGACCACAATGATGTTTTCCATCGCCGGTGTACTCTTGGGCAAGAAAGTCGGCGAGCGTTTCAAATCCAAGGCAGAACTTGTGGGAGGCCTCGTCCTCATAGCCATCGGTTGCAAGATACTTTGGGAGCATACCATGTAGCACCCTCCCTCTGTCCTTAGTAGCACCCTCCCCCCGTCCTCGGTGGCGGTAAAATTAACCGCCAGTGGCGACGATTTTTATCGCCAGTGGCGATGAGATTTACCGCCGAGGGCGATGATTTTTGCCGCCGAGGGCGCTTCGTCTTCTTCCCAGTGAGTACTAATCCTGACTCTTTGTAAGTACAGAGTAAAACGCATATAGAGTAAAACGTTACATATTATTAAAAAATATTGGCATCTTGATATGTATTTTGTAAGAAAAGAAAATGCAATCCGTTTGGAGGCAAAGCAATGGTTCAAACTATCAGGGTGTTATCTTTATGGGTGAGTCTGGCTATCTCGCCGGTATGAACGGTAAGATTGAGATTACTCTTCCCGGTGCAAATGCATTTGCTCGCAATATGGCCATTGACCGATTTGGGATAAAGCAAAAGTTACGGAGGAATCCCAAATGTGAGAAACCTCCGTAGATAATTACTGTTTCCCTAAAAATAGGTTAAACGACTATAGTTTCAGTATTCTTTCAAACAATTAATCCTTTCTTATTTGGTAATAGTGGCGTCAAACTTCTCTGCCTGAAGTTTTAGGATCTTATTCAGTTTCAGACTTGCCTTTGCGCCAGAGAAAGACTTCTTAATGGCCTCTCTCTTTGTGTTCTCTGCCAATAGACTGCTACGTGCTAATTGAATCCCTCAAAGGGTAAAACATATGTTCAAAAATAAAGGCTATTATCATATCATAACGCTAATGAACGATTGGGGATAAAAAGAAGCGGCAGGAGGGTTTGTTTCTGTTTACTCCTGCCGCTTTTATGTTTGTCTCTTGGTGCGAGATGTGGGCGCGTTACTTGCTCTGGTGCTCCTTTATGCCGCAGAGGCGACGGATTTTGTTGGGGATTTCGGTGTTGTCCTGGAAACCTTGGAAGAGTTCGCTGCCTACGCCGATGGCGCATACGGGAACGAGGTCGGCGGTGTGGGAACCTGTGGTCCATCCTATGCCTGTGATGACGTCAAGGATCTGGAATGTGCGTGCCACAAACTGGTTCAGGGAGAGGTAGAGAGTCTTTTTCTCCTGAGTGTTCTTGTCCACGAATGTGGCATGGAAAGCCTCTTGCAGGGCACGGTCGTACTTCTCATTGACGGGGATGGCTGAGTAGAGACCCAATTTGTCCTGAAGGTATTGCTTCATGAAGTCCCAGGTGATGTTGTCGCCACTCTTTATCATGCGCTGACATTCGAGTTGCATGGCTTGCATGGAGATGCGCTGGTAGTCGAAGTTCTTCATCCCCAGGGTGTACGAACCGCCGTTCACACCGGCAGCCATACCGCCCGTGTTGTGGTCGGCGGTGACTATGATGAGGGTTTCGTCCTTGTGACGCAGGTAGAACTCGTAGGCCA
The DNA here is from genome assembly GCA_017466325.1 of Bacteroidaceae bacterium. Taxonomy (GTDB): domain Bacteria; phylum Bacteroidota; class Bacteroidia; order Bacteroidales; family Bacteroidaceae; genus Physcousia. The sequence goes on from JAFTUK010000011.1 coordinate 16,891, forward strand.
GACGCAGGGATTCGTCGAAGTTCAGCACTTCCTTCACGGCAGTACCTCCGTCGTTGGGGTGCAGGGCGTGGTCGATGAGTCCGCCTTCCACCATCAGGAAGAAACGCTTGGGAGAGACCTTCTCAAGGTGCTCTATGCAGGCCTTGGTGATGAAGGGTAGGGTGAGGTTGCCCTGGATGCTGTCTATTGTGTATCCGATGTGGTCCAGATGATAGGGAGCATTGAGCAGAACCACTTTGTCGCCATGCTTCTTCTCGTTCCACTTGGCAGGACCGTCCACTACGGAGTAGCCTGCATTGGCCAACACGGTGCGCACGTCGGGCTGTCCCTGGGGGGCATGTCCGCGCAACTTGCCACCGGCAAATATCTCGTAGTCGCTCTCTGCCATATCCTTGGCAATGTCGTAGAACTGTCCGCGGTGGTTGACATGTGCATAGAAGGCTCCCGGTGTGGCGTCATCAGGAGCCACGGAGGTTGCTATGCCTATGCCATAGCCCTGTTGTTTCAGTTCGTATGCAATGCTCTGCACAGGTTTGGTGTCGGGAGTGACGCCCAGCATGCCGTTGTTGGTCTTGTGCCCGGTTGCCAGGGCCGTGCCGGCTGCTGCCGAGTCGGTTATGGTATTGCTGGCCGAATAGGTTGTGGACATGGACGCCACGGGGAACTGAAGCATCAGCAGGGGTTGTGTGTTGCCCAGTACGGTGCGGTTGTATGTCTCGGCACACAGTACGGGGCTCATGCCCATGCCGTCGCCAATGAAGTAGAAGATGTACTTGGGTTTCTTGGCTCCCATGGCGGTAAGCACAAGGAGCAGCATGAATAGGGTAGAGAGGATGCGGTTTTTCATATCTTCGCTTTGTTTAGTTGTTACAGGTAGTTTCCCTGATGATGTTTTTGCCGTTTAGCAAGGACAAAGATAGTAAAAAAGAGTGTTTAATTGTAGGGACAGTGTTAGTTTTCTGTTCCTCTTGGAGCAAAAAAGCGGACAATTACGGGATATATAATAGTCTTGCGCCCTTAAGTATAGTAGTCTTATGCCTGTAAGTATAATAGTCTTACGCCTATAATTATAGTATAGCGTTTTCGGTTGCTATGTAGGGCGTTTGCTACAATGATCCTTTGTTAAACCCAAATCGGTCATTGACTGTTATGCGCTAATGCAACCGTCTTTTTGTCATCTGTTTCGTCACTTCTCGGTTACAATGGAACCCCATTGCGTCCTCAAAGTGGCAAAACACCTGTTCAAAAATAAAGGTCATTATCATCATAACGCTAATGACCGATTTGGGTTAAAGCAACAATCCCCTGCTTGCGGTGGGCAGGCAGGGGATTGAGGTTTCTTTAGACCCTTTAAGATTCTTAGGGTCTTTAAGGACGTTCGTCCGCTTTTCTGTTTTCAGTTCTTGAACTCCAGTTTGCCGTCGTTGGCGGTGACCACGATGGGGAGGGAGCGGTTCAGTGTGCCGGAGAGGAGGGTTTTGCTCAGGTCGTTGAGCAGGAGGCGCTGGATGGCACGCTTTACGGGACGGGCACCGAAGTCGGGGTCGTAGCCTTCCTGGGAGAGGAGGCCGATGGCATCGGGACGGATGTCCAGTGTGATGTCCGTGTCGGCAAGGCGCTTCTTGATGATGTCCAGTTGCAGGCACACGATACTCTTGATCTGTTCCTCGTTGAGAGGGGTGAAGGTGATTATCTCGTCTACACGGTTGAGGAACTCGGGACGCACGGTGCGGAAGAGTTGCTCGTGGGTGTAGTTGGAGGTCATGATGATGATGGTGTTCTTGAAGTTTACGGTACGTCCCTTGCTGTCCGTCAGACGGCCGTCGTCCAGAACCTGCAGGAGGGTGTTGAACACATCGGGATGAGCCTTCTCTATCTCGTCGAAGAGCACCACACTATAAGGCTTGCGGCGTACTGCCTCGGTGAGTTGTCCGCCCTCGTCATAGCCCACATATCCCGGAGGAGCACCTATGAGGCGAGTTACGGAGAACTTCTCCTGATATTCGGACATGTCTATGCGTGTCATCATCTGCTCGTCGTCGAAGAGATATTCCGCCAGGGCACGAGCCAGTTCCGTCTTACCCACGCCCGTAGTGCCGAGGAAGATGAACGAACCTATGGGGCGCTTGGGGTCCTGAAGACCTGCACGGCTGCGGCGCACGGCATCGCTGACGGCCTGTATGGCGGCATCCTGACCGATGACACGCTGGTGGAGTTCGTCCTCGAGGTTCAGGAGTTTGTCGCGCTCGCTGGTCTTCATGCGGTTCACGGGGATGCCTGTCCAACGGCTTACCACATCGGCGATGTCGTCGGCCGTAACCTCCTCGCGGAGCAGTTTGGATGCGCCAAGTGAGGCGGTGCTCTCCTTCAACTGTCTGTCAAGTTCGGGCAACTGACTATAGCGTATCTCCGCCACACGGGCATAGTCGCCCTCGCGTTCGCGTTGTTCCGCCTCCTGTTTCAGGGCCTGTTGCTTGTCCTTGATAGTCTGTATGCGCTCTGCCTGGCTCTTCTCCTCCTGCCATTGCTGGCGCATGGCGGTTTCCTCCTTCTTCAGGGAGTCAATCTCGCGGGTGAGTTCTTCCATTTTGGGCTTGTCCTTCTCGCGCTTGATAGCCTCGCGCTCAATCTCCAACTGGCCAAGGCGGCGTGAGAGTTCGTCCAGTTGCTCGGGCACGGAGTCGCGCTCCATGCGCAGACGTGCGGCTGCCTCGTCCATCAGGTCTATGGCCTTGTCGGGCAGGAAACGCTCGGTGATGTAGCGGTGAGAAAGGCTTACGGCGGCTATGATGGCATCGTCCTGGATGCGCACACGGTGGTGTTGCTCGTAGCGCTCCTTCAAGCCACGCAGGATACTTATGCTTGAAGGCACGTCCGGTTCGTCCACGCTGACCGTCTGGAAACGGCGCTCCAGAGCCTTGTCCTTCTCGAAATACTTCTGGTACTCGTCCAGGGTGGTGGCACCGATGCTGCGCAGTTCGCCACGTGCCAGGGCCGGCTTCAGTATGTTGGCGGCATCCATGGCGCCCTGTGTCTGTCCGGCACCCACGAGGGTATGTATCTCGTCTATGAAGAGGATTATCTCGCCCTGGCTCTGTGTCACCTCGGAGATGACACCCTTCAGGCGCTCCTCGAACTCGCCCTGATACTTGGCACCTGCAATGAGAGCGCCCATGTCCAGAGAATATATCTGTTTGCCCTTGAGGTTTTCGGGCACGTCACCTCTGAGGATACGGTGTGCAAGTCCCTCCACTATGGCCGTCTTACCCGTACCGGGTTCGCCGATGAGTATGGGGTTGTTCTTTGTGCGGCGGCTGAGTATCTGCAGCACACGACGTATTTCCTCGTCTCGACCAATCACGGGATCGAGTTTGCCGTTCTTGGCATCCTCTACCAGGTTGCGGGCGAAGCGGTCGAGGGCTTTCTCCTGGTTTTGCTGATTGTTCATGTTGTTCTGCATAATTGTAAGTATTAAAGTTCACCGATGAATCGGCAAGGATTATGCAAGACCTTGTAAATCAGTCAAAATGTCGGTAAAGAGGACTTTATGTCAGTGATTTGGCCTCGTCGGTAAGGTAGGGCATGACGATTTGTTCCGTACGTTGCCATAGTTCCAGCATCTGGGGGTGTTCGGTGTACTTCTTGCCCAGGCTGACGATACGGCGTGTACGGTTGAACGTGCCTGTCTGGCCCTCCACGTCCTCGGACAGGAGCAGGTTGATGGCCGTGTCGGCACCCTGCAGGGGAGTGCGGATGACGGGACGGAAGATGAGGTCGGTGATGGGGTCGAAGAACATCTGCATGCGTATGATGCCGGTGTCCACTATGCCAGGGTCTACGGCATTCACGGTGATGCCCAGTTTCTTGATACGCTTGGCAAGTTCAAACGTGAAAAGTGTTATGGCCAGTTTGCTGTTGCTATAAGGCCATATGCGCATGAAGCACCCTTTGCACCCCTTCTCGAAGAAGTGGGGGAAGTTGAGCCGTCCCAAGGGATGCACGCACGAAGCCATGTTGACGATGCGTGCCCCTTCCGGCATAAGTGGGAGGAGCAGGCGGGTCAGCAGGAAAGGGCCAACGTAGTTCACGCTGATGGTACGTTCCAGTCCGTCCACGGTGAAGTGCTGTCCTGTTTCCAGTGTGCCGGCATTATTCATCAGGCGGTCAACGCGCCCGAAGCGCTCCTTTATGGTGTCGGCAAAGTTGCGCACGGTTTGCAGGTTGGCCAGGTCGATGCCCATGACCTCTATGTTGCCATTGCCCGTTTCCTTCTTCAGTTTTTCGCACTTCTCCTGTGCCTTCTTCGGGCAGTAGCATGCCATGATGGTATGGTATCCGGCCTGTGCCATGGCACGGGTTTCCTCCATGCCCATATCTCCGTCGGCACCGGTAATGATTGCTATCTTCATAGGTTTATTGTATGGGGTGGGGTCTGCTGTTTTGGTGGGTCTGTTGGTTTGGGTCTATTTATTCTGTTCTCTCTCTATTCTTTCTATTTCCTTTTGCAGGGACATGGGCAGAGGTTCCTCCAGATGCTTGTGGCAAGCCATGTCCAGGGTGTACATACGGCCAATGCAATAGTTGCTGTGTCCGCATCCGCAACGGTGATGGGGATCGTCCTTCAGACGGTTCACGAAGTCAGGTTCGTTAAGCAGACTTCTGGCCATTTGCACGGCCTCGAAACCATGGGAGAGCACCTCGTTTATCTTGTCGCCGGCCACCAGACCGCCAACGTAGATGAACTTCATGTCGGGCAGGGCCTGGCGGAACTTCAGTGCGTCCTCCAGGAAGAAAGCCTCCTCGTAGGGTACGGTGGGCACCATCATCTTGCCACAGGCACGCACGCCGTATTTCAGCCACCACTTGTCCATGTAGTGTGTCATTGTCTTAATGGGCATTTCGCCACGCATCACGTACATGGGGGTGGCGCTTACCAGTCCTCCGCTCAGCACTATGGCATGCACGCCCAGTTCCTGCAGACGCTTGGCTATCTGCAGACTCTCGTCCAGGGTGGTGCCGGGATGCTTGAGACCGTCGCGCATGTTCATTTTCACTATCACGGCCATGTCGTCCTTGGCAGCCTTCATCACCTCCTCTATGCACATGGTCATGAAGCGCATGCGGTTTTCCAACGAACCGCCGTACTCGTCCTTGCGGTGATTGAAGTAGGTGTTCAGGAACTGGTCGATGAGGTAGCCATGTCCGCAATGTATCTCCACGCTATCGAAACCGGCTTCGCGAGCCAGGTTTACGGCGTTGCCGAACTGTCTGGCCAGCACAGGGAGTTCCTCCTTGCGGAGGCCTCGCACCAGAGTGGGGGAGTAGAGGTTGAAACCCGTGCATGCACCCACGGGGATGCATCCGCAGATGTCCTTGTGGCTCATGTTGCCGCAATGGCCCAGTTGGATGCCGGCGGCGGCACCTTCGCTATGTATGCCGTCGGTCAGTCGGCGAAGTCCGGGGATAATCTCGGGGCGCATGACCAACTGGCGGTCGAAACTAAGTCCGCTCTCAGTAACGGCGGCGTATGCCACGGTGGTCATTCCCACACCGCCACGCGCCACGCTGGTGTGGTAGTCGTAGAGTTGCTGGCTGGGTTCGTGCCCTGGGCACATGCTCTCGAAGGCCGCACTACGGATGGTGCGGTTCCTGAGGGTGAGAGGGCCTATCTGTGCTTGTTCGAAGATTTTGTTTTGCATAGTTGAGGGGTTTTAGGGGGGGGCTAGGAAGTTCTAGGAGGACCTAGGATGTCCTAGGAAAGCCTAGGGTGTTAGAGAGAGTTTTCCGTTTTCATCTTTCCGTTTTCCGTTTCAATAAATAAATGGTATTATGCGCTTGCGCTTGCCTACTTGCTCGTTGCCGAATTCGGCACGGTATTTCAGGTTTATGGCATGGGCACGGGGCACGAGGTTTGCCGCCGTCCACCACACGAACATCCATGCGGCAGGGTTGCACAGGAGGATGGCAAAGCCCGTCCACTCGAGCAGTTCGCCCAGATAGTTGGCACTGGTCACATAGTCGAACATGCCTCCCTTGGGCAGATAGTGGTTGGTGTCGCCAGGCTTGCGCAGGTTGCGTATGGTGTGGTCAGCCTTCATGTGGGTGTACATTCCCAGGAAGAAGAGCACGATGCCCACCCAGAAGTACCAGTGCTGGGCATAGTGGCAGAGGTCGGTGTAGGTGTCCTTGGGGAAGAGCACTATGCTTGCGCAAAGCAGGGAACTGTTCATGGTATTGAACCCTGCCCCCATGGCAATGATGGCCAGAGGCATCTTGCTCTTGCCCTTCAGCAGGGCGGGGAAGACGAAACTGCGGTAGACATAGTGCAAGGCATAGAGGCTGATGAAGAGGATGGCCAGATTGCTTGGCGACAGAGCCACCAGGGTGTAGGATATGGGTATGAGGGCAGGGCATTCCATCAGCACCCAGCCCAACTTGTTGCTGACACTGTAGCCCCATTTCTTGCTACGGAACTTGCCATAACCGGCATCCACAAAGTAGAGTGCCACGAAAACGAACAGGCCCATGATGGCCATTGCACTCAGGATAGTTTGGTAGATAGAGAGATATGCGCTCATAGTTTTCTTTTGATGGTATTATCCATGCAAAGGTAAGTTTTTTTACCCATAACCACGTTCTTTTGCAAGAAAAAACGATATTTGCCTCGCAAAAAGTAAAGATAAACGGAAGAACAGAACAGGCGCCTATCCTCATTTGTAATGAAATTGCGTGCGAGTGCAAGTTCCTGCCTTGTGCATGAAGGATTTTAGACGTATATTTGCAATTGAAAAAAATGGAGCTCACCAGATGCCTCGCATCAATAATAATATATAATGTATAGCATTCGTACCATATACCGCCTGTTTTGCGCCTTGTGCATGGGCATTATGCTCGTGTCGTGCACTCAGGACAATGTGCATATGTCAGATATGGAAACATCCGCTGGGACTTGGGAAACCTATGCGCAGGACTTCAGTGGCGAGTTCCACACCACCGTGCCCGTGGTGCAGGAGTATCTGCAAGGTCCTGTGGTTGTGCCTACCAAGGTTCGCATAGAGAACTTCCACATTGAGCATTCGGGACATATTCGTGTGCTTACTAAAGGCTTTGCCGTGGACGACCCCTTTGTGGTGGGTATTCTGGGCATGCCCATTGAGATAGGCGACATGGTAATAGAGCAGGTAGAGTATGCCGCCTTTCCCTCTGGAGGAGGCTATCTGATGAAGAAGGACTTCGACATCCAGGCAGGAAATTACCGCACCCGTGGTTCGCTCGAAGGCACAATCAGCAAGGAAGGAACCCTCTCCTTCGTGATGAAATACTATCCAGGCACAATGCCCTTTGAGATAGTGACAGAGTTCCGTCAGTAGGGCAGAAAAAAGACATCGTATTGTCTCACCTCATTCGTCGTATTGTCTGACCTCATTCATCGTATCGTCTAGGCCTTGACGTCGTATCGTCTCGATAAGGGCTTCGTAATGGAAAAATAAACAATAAACAAACAAAAATATAAAAGGTATGAAAAAGTTATTTTTTGTGAGCATTGCTCTTTTGTCAGTTCTTGTATTCTCGGCTTGTTCTCAAGATGAAATAGTGACTAAGAAACCAGAAATCCAGGGAGAGCACTCTGTTAGGCGCGTGACCAATATGGTTGGTCTGCCTGCTAATGTTACATTTCAACCTTTGACAGAGTCTGTGACTTTGAAACTCGATGTCGTGACAGATGAATTAATTGACATTACTCTGCCTGCTACCACCTATAACTATAATGGCGTAGAGATGACAATACCAGAGTTTACAATCAACAATGTTCCTGTTATGACAACCTCCAATAATGAGCTTTGGATTTTTGAATTCAAGTTTGATATAAATGAGGATGGTAAGAAAGATGATTTCATAGAAGGTCATGTGCGGACAAATGGCGAGTTGAAGTTTACCGTAATCTATAAATATGGCAAGATGCCTTTTGTCATTGAACAGACCCTACAGACTCTTGATTATAATGTGATATTTGGAGTAACCTATTAAATAGATGGGTAGAATTTCTCTTAATCGCTAAACACAAACAAAATATAAAAGGTATGAAAAAGTTATTTCAATTGAGCATAGCTCTATTGTCAGTTCTTGTGTTCTCTGCTTGTTCTTCTGATGATAGCGTTGCCAAAAGAGCCGAGGGCACTTATACTGTAAAGCGTCATACTACCGTTACTACGCCTTCAGTAATGGCCAGTTCAACTAACTCAGATATAAAATTGGTAGTCAAGGCAGAGGCAGATTATTTCGTAAAGATAGTAATTCCTACCACAAGTTATGACCTAAATGGTCAGGAAATGATTATCCCCGAGTTTACCATCTCTGCAGTTCCTGTTGTTGACGACCTTGAAAATGGAGCGGAAATCCTAAAGCATCCATTTATGATAGAGGGTGAAAAGAATGTCGAAGGTACCATTGTCGGTGAGTTTGAAGAGGATGGTGAGGTTGAGGTAGTCTTAGAGTATAAGTACGGCAAGATGCCTTTTCCTATTAAGCAGACATTTATTAACCGCTGGAAAGATTTGGATTACGACAATTGATAAAGGTGCTAATTTCCAAATACCAATATAACCGTTTTCTTGCACTCTGTCTGGCCTCGTGCCTTCTGGCAGGGTGCAATGGCATATTTGACGGCATCTATGACGAGCCTGTGCGCGATGAGGCCTTGCAACTGGGTTTCAACCCCACGGCAGAAGAGGGCAGGTACACCCTCGTTATGGATGCACGCAACTATGACGAGTGGATATACATGGACCTGCACCGCCTCACGCTGGAGAAGTACGACATACCCACCGCCCTGACGGGAGAGTGGGACGGCAAGAGCGTGTGGGTAAGGTATAACGTGCAAGGCTCCCGCTATACCCTTCTGGAGGAACGGCAAGTGGACACACAACCCGAACCCGAGGAATGGGACTTGGCCATACACCATTTCGACGTGCGCACCAACGGCGGCCAAGTCCTGCAAACGGGATACACGTCGGTGGATGACCTGCCCGAGAGTTCCGCATCCTTTGCCTCCGAAGACTTCCGCCCCGACGAATGGACGAGCCACCAGTGCATCGTGGACTTCTCGGGCATGTTCGACTACAACATCTGGTATCAGGCCTCGCCCGTCAATCTGGTGCTCTCGGATTGGGTAAGGATGGATTTCTCCACACCTCCGCCCAAGTACGAGGCCTCGCGCCGTGTCTACCTCCTGCGCATGCAGGACGGCACCGTGGCGGCCCTGCACATGAAGAGTTACATGAGCGAGGCTGGCACAAAGGGCATACTGACCATCGACGTGAAATATCCATATTAAGAGTCCCCTACCATCGGACATAATACAATGCAATGCAGATGAAGCGCTTCCTACCAACCTTTTCTCTACTCCTGCTCCTTGGGAGTCTTTCCCCCGGCGTGTGCCGTGCAGAGACCTCAGAGGCGGATTCCGTGGCTTCCGACCATAGTATGGGGGAAGTGGTGGTGACGGCCACCAGGACGCGCAAACTCCTGAAGGACACCCCCATACTGACTCGAGTGGTGAACCGCAAGGACATAGAGATGGCCGATGCCACCGACCTGCGCGACCTGCTCCAACAGGAACTGCCCGGTGTGGAGTTCACCTATTCCATGAACCAGAAACTGAACATGAACATGTCGGGCTTTGCCGGGCAGAGCGTGCTGATTCTGGTGGATGGCGAACGCCTGGCAGGAGAGACCATGGAGAATGTGGACTTCAGCCGCATAGACATGAACAACGTGGAGCGCATAGAGATAGTGCGCGGTGCACAATCCGCCCTCTATGGCGCCGGTGCCGTGGGTGGTGTGATAAACATCATCACACGAGGTGCCTCGCGCCCGTGGTCGCTGAACCTGAACGGACGTCTTGCCGACCATCGCGAGCAACGCTATGGCGGTGTGCTGGGACTCAGCAAGGGCAGGGTAGGGAACATGCTGGATGTCCAGTACACCTCGGTGGACAACTATACGGTGTGCATGGATTATGCCGACGAGTGCCAGTTCCGCAATGTCTACGGCGGACGCACCTGGAACGTGAAGGACAAGTTCACATACCGCCCCACCGATGCGCTGCGCCTGACGGCACGTGCAGGGTACTACTTCAAGGAACTCACCACCGATGCGGACGTGTATGAGCGTTTCCGCGACTTCTCGGGCGGACTCCGTGCGGAGTGGGACATTACGGGCAAGGACCATCTGGAGGTCTCCCTGTCCTACGACCAGTACGACAAATCCGACCTCCTGCGCCTTTGGGAGCGCGACGTGATGGATTATCGCAACCAGCAGATGTCCGTGCGCACAATGTACAACCGCACGTTCCGGCAGAAGGACATCCTCACCGTGGGAGGCGACTACATGCGCGACTACCTGCACACATACCAGTTTTCGGACGGCAAGGAACGCGTGCAATACACGGGCGACCTCTTTGCCCAGTACGATTGCTTCCTGGGCAAGCGATGGGAACTGATAGGTGCCGGAAGATGGGATTACTTCTCGGATGCCAAGGGCGCTTCCCAACTGACGGGCAAACTGGCGGCACGCTACACCTTCGATTCCTTTATCCTAAGAGCAGGCTATGCCGGCGGATTCCGTGCACCCACACTGAAGGAGAAGTATTCCTACTTCAATATGGTGGGCGACATCTACGTGAAGGGCAACGAGGCTCTGGAGGCAGAACGTTCGCACAACTTCAACCTGTCGGCCGAATACTCGTGGCAGAACTACAACTTCTCTGCCTCCGCATCCTACAACACCATAGCCAACCGCATCACTTCCTCCGCACCCCAGCAGGGTACTATGGGCGAGTACTATGTCCAGTACATCAACCTGCCGCGTGCCCGTGTCCTCGGTGTGGAACTCCTTGCACTGGGACAATGGACCTTGCAAGGAGGGCACAAACTCAAGGCCAGGGCAAACTATGTCTACACCCGCGAGTGGGTAAGCCAGGGCGGTGCCACACCATATTGCCCTGCCCGTCCCCATTCGCTCAACCTGCGCATGGATTGGGACAAGCAATGGACCTCTTTCTACGGAACCACCCTTTCCGTCCTTGGCCGTGTGCTCTCGGCCGTGGATTACGAGACGATACAGATGGATTATCCCTTCACTCCCCGTCAGGTGCACAATCCTGCCTACACCATCTGGAAGGTACAGTTGCAGAACCGTCTGGGCAAGGGCGTAAGGTTCAACATAGCCGTGGACAATGTCTTCAACTACTCCCCTGAGGTGTATTACTTCAACTCTCCCGTCACCTTGGGCATCAACCTCATGGCAGGCATCAGCGTGGATGTGGACAGACTTTGGGAACGGAAATCTGCGAGTAAGTGAGAGCAATCAAACTTGTTTGAATTGCCGAGCGGAAGCAGATTCAAGACGACAAAGTCGGCTTAAAGGTGAAAACGGAAAACGGAAAACTGCGAGCATGGTAGGGACGTGATTAAATGTGAAAACGGAAACTGCATTATGGGCAATATAGAGAGAGAAAAGCAGACGGTGGAGGCTATGATACGCCTTTATTGCAAGGGGAAGAGGCATGGGGAAACGGAAAACGGAGCCGCTCACCGCTCATCCGCTCACCTTTCCGTTTTCCGTTTTCACCTTTCCGTTTTCCCCGTTCCCCCTCTCTGCCCCCAGTGCCAGGCATTGTTGGATTATGCCCTCCAGCGCTTGGAGCATTGCCGCTTTGGCGAGGATAAGCCCAGTTGCACCAGATGCCCCGTGCATTGCTATAAGCCAGCCATGCGCGAGCAGATAAGGCAGGTGATGCGCTATTCCGCTCCCCGCATGCTCCTGCACGACCCCATCCTGGCCATTGGGCACCTGTGGGACTTCCTGAGGGCGAAGGTTGGGGGGTAAAGTTTTAGGGTCTTTAAGGTCATTAAAGTCTTTAGTGTCATTAAATAAAAAAGATATTATGAATCTCAGCGGATTGCTCGTGGGCCTTGCCACATTCCTCATTATAGGCCTTTTCCACCCCATCGTCATCAAGTCGGAGTATCACTTCGGCGTACGTTGCTGGTGGGTGTTCCTGCTTGTGGGCATCGCCTTTGCCATTGCCTCCTGCTTGGTGCACGATATTGTCATTTCCACCATCCTTGGCGTTACAGCCTTCTCCTGCTTCTGGAGCATCCTGGAACTCTTTGAACAACGCGAGCGTGTCCGCAAGGGTTGGTTCCCACGGAAGGAGAAATGAAGACTTGGGGGCATTAAGGTCCTTAGGGGGGCGCGGGTGGATGATTTATGCTCTGTTTTATCGTGGTTAGTACTTCAGTTATGTCGTGGTTCTAACCTCCCTCAGTGCCGCTGATGGGCATTGTTTTTTTGTGGGCTTTTATACGCTCTGCTAACTAAATTTTGGTATCGTTTGCATGTGTGTGCGGTGTTTGTGGCATTATTCCTTTTCGTAGGGGATAAATCCCGCGTAATGCCCTAATCACATTTTTGTATTTTGCTTTTTGAGGGGTCTTTTTTCCTTGATTTTGTTTGTTCTAAAACCCTAAATGACATATTTTTGCACCCCGAAAAACAGACAGGTGCTTTCCGCCTTTATTCATGACAGGAAGCAGGAAGGGTATGTAACAAATACAGAGGAAAAGGCAAATGAACAGACGTGTATCTGCATCAATCTCCAAGGTTTTGCTTGTGGTTGGCATAATGCTGATTGCATGCGGAGAATGTTTTGCGCAGATTCATGCCACACTTGCCGGACGGGTAACGGATTCGCGAACAAAAGAACCCTTGCCAGGGGTGATGGTGACCACTGACCAGAAAGGACTTTGGGCAATAAGCGACGAAGACGGATATTACACCATCGCCAATCTGGACTTCCCCACGGCGGTAGTTACGTTTTACCTGCTCGGATATCAGAAGCAGAGTGTCCCCGTGAAACTTGGTGAAGGCAAGAACACACGTAACGTGGCCCTGCACGAAATGAACCTGTCGCTGGACGAGGTGGTGGTTACGGCACAGAGACGCACGGAAAGCCTGAGCAGTTCCTATGTCATTGACCGCAATACGCTGGATCATGCACAGATAATGAACCTGAACTATGTCACCACGCTCCTGCCTGGCGGAAAGACCGTAGGCGACCAGAACCTTGCATCCGGAGCAAAGCCGGTAGCCCTGCATGCCGGCGGTGCAAGCGAATTGGGAAATGCCTCGTTCGGCACGGCCATAGACCTGGACGGGCAACGGTTGGAAACCAATGCGTCGCTTGGCGAAATACGTGGTGTAGACCTTCGCAATATAGGGTCGTCGAACATAGAATCCGTGGAGGTGGTGGCCGGTATCCCTTCAGTGGAGTACGGCGACCTGTCCAACGGTATGGTGAAGATAAACACCCGCAAGGGACGCACTCCCTTCGTGGTGGAACTGATGGTGGAACCCAAGACCAAGTCCATAGCCCTGAGCAAGGGTTTCTATCTTGGCCGTAGGGCAGGAACGCTGAATGTCAATGCCGAGCATACACGCTCTATTTCCAACCTGGCCTCGCCACATACGGCATACATGCGCAACAACGTGAACCTGACCTATTCCAACGCCTTCAAGGACCACATGGGGCATCCCCTCAGCCTTACCGCATCCTTGGGAGGGAACATAGGCGGATACAACTCGGAGGCCGACCCCGACGAGTTTAAGGATACATACACAAAGACGCGCGACTACATGCTCCGTGGCAACGTGAAACTCCACTGGCTCCTGGACAAGCCATGGATATCTAACCTCACCCTGCAGGCCTCCGTGTCGTATAGCGACAAGATGAACGAGACGAACTCCAACAAGAGTTCCGCTTCTACACAACCATACATCCATGCCACCGAGGCAGGGTATCACATAGGTGAACTCTACGTGGAGAATCCCGATGCCGACATCATCCTCGGACCTACGGGTTACTGGTATGTGCGCTCCTTTACCGACTCCAAACCTCTGGCATATTCCGTAAAGGCAAAGGCCGACTGGACAAGGCGTTGGGGCAAGACAATGAACACCGTCCTGTTGGGAGCGGAACTTGCCGGTAGCGGAAACCTGGGACGAGGCCTCTATTACGAAGACATGAGCGTGGCACCCACATGGAGGGAGTTCCGCTATGACGGATTGCCCTTCATGAACAACGTGGCACTCTTTCTGGAAGACAAGTTCTCCATGCCCGTGGGCAGACGCTCCTCCCTGCATCTGAGGGCAGGACTCCGCTCGGACATCACCATGATAAAGGGTTCGGAATACGGCACCGTGGCAAACGTGTCTCCGCGCATCAATGCCAAGTACGTCTTCTGGGAGAACCGGGGGAAGGGAGTCAGCGACCTGTCGGTCTTCGGAGGTTGGGGAAAGTCGGTCAAGCAACCCTCCTTTACCGTCCTGTATCCAGCCACCACGTATAGCGACAAACTGGCCTTCGCACCAGGCACCACCGCCGACGGCAGGACCTTCTATGCCTACTATACACAACCTACCACACCCAAGTACAACCCCGACCTGAAATGGCAATACACCATACAGAACGAACTGGGAGTGGAGGCGAAGTTGTGGGGCACGCGCGTATCGCTTTCCGCCTTCCGCAACAAGACCTTCAACCCCTACATGAGCCGAAGCGTCTATACCCCTTATACATACAAACTGACCACGCAAGCCGATATAGAGGCAGGGTGCACCATACCCACAGAGAACCGCCACTACATGATTGACCGCCACACGGGCATCGTAACGGTGCAGGACCGTACCGGAGTCATTGCCGACCAGGTGCTGGGGTACAAGGAAAGGAACACCTACGTGAGCCAGGCGGAGTACACCAACGGTTCGCCCGTGGAAAGACGCGGTTTGGACCTGATAGTGGACTTTGCGCAGATACGCCCCATTCGCACCAGCATCCGTCTGGATGGCAACTATTACTGGTACAAGGGCCTGAACGAAACCCTCGTTGCCTCCATGGGGCAGGCATCGTCATCCATGGACGGCACGCCATACAAGTACGTGGGGTATTATGCCGGTTCGAGCACGGCCGCCAACGGTTCGCTTTCAAGCCAGATAAATGCCAACCTGACCATATCCACGCATATCCCCAAGATACGCATGATATTCTCCCTGCGCATAGAATCCTCGCTCTACACTTACGGGCAGAACCTCTCCGAGTACGCCGACGGGAGGTTGAGAGGCTACCTCCTGGAGGCGGCAGGGGACCATCACGGCACTCAGCAGGGGGGCATATACAACAAGGACTCCTATGTGGCCGTATATCCCGAATACTACACCGCATGGGGCAATCCCGAAGAGAAAATACCCTTCCTGGACAAGTTCGTGTGGGCAAGGGAGAACGACAGGGAACTGTATCAGGACCTCTGCAAACTGGTGGTGAAATCCAACACCACGTACTTCTTCAACGAGAACCGCATAACGGCCTACTATGCCGCCAACTTCAACGTGACCAAGGAACTGGGCAAATGGGCCTCCGTCACCCTGTATGCACGCAACTTCTTCTATCAGATGGGCAAGGTGAAATCCTCGCAGACGGGCCTGGAGTCGTCCCTGTTCGATAGCGGTTACATCCCCAAGTTCTACTATGGCATGTCCGTGAGAATAAAACTTTAATGTTAAATAATAATACCAAACAAACAATCATTATGAAAAAGTTTCTTTCAATGATGGCCGCCGTGGCCATGCTTTTTGCCTTCACGGCATGTACCGAGGAGGACGACGATTACCGCACCTATAGCGTGGCGGTGCAGTTGCTGACACCCGATGTGGCCGACGCACCTCTGGAGGGTGTTACCGTTACGGCACGTGGTGTAAGCGGTGTGGCACTTGCCGCACAGACAGACGAAGCAGGTGTAGCAACATTTGCACTGCCCGAGGACATTTACAATTTTTCAGCTTCTCACAAGTTCAATGCCGATGGTGTGGTGTACGTAGTGAACTATGTGTTGCAGAAGTCAATAGCAAGTGCCGACTTTGTAAACGCCAACACAATGAGCCTGGAGATGGAGCCTGTAGTGAGCCAGGGCAGCAAGCAGGTAATCCTGAAGGAACTGTACGTTGGCGGATGCCCCAAGGACGACGGTTCCGGCTTTTATCAGTACGACAAGTATGTGGTCATCTACAACAACTCCGACCAGGTGGCCACAATACCCAACTTCTGTATTTCACACGTAGGCCCCTATAACGCACACGGCAATAACCAGAACTACGTGGACGGCAAACTCTTCTATGCCGAGGAAGACTACACTCCTGCCTATTCCTTCGTGTTCTACATGACAAAGGACCTGGTGCTGGAACCCTACACATCTGCCACCATTGCCCTGTGTGGCGCTATCGACCACACTGGCACATACTCCCAATCCGTTGACCTGAGCGAGGCAGACTATGTATGCTACGACCCCGAGGATTTTGACAACCCCAACTATCACCCCGCTCCCTCCGAGAAGATTGATGCGGAGAACTATATGCCCGCTTCAAAGTTGGGACTGGGCAATGCCGCCGCATGGAGCGTGTTGTGCCCCGGCATATTCATCTTCTCAACCGGCGACAACGAACCCTTGGCCTACACTCAGGATAAGGCCAACAGCTACTACATGGGCAATAATGAAAAACCCACTAATGCCTGCGCCAAGATACCAAATCAGTGGATATTCGATGCCGTGGACATTTGGACAGAGGAGAATGAGAGTGAATCATTGCCCCGCTACTCTGCCAGCATAGAAGGAGGTCATGTTTGCATGACCAACAAATTGGGCTATTCCATCTACCGCAATGTCGACAAGGAGGCCACGGAGGCTTTGCCGGAGAACGAGGGCAAACTGGTTTACAACTATGGCCTGGGCACAACTACCATCAATGGCGGCATTTCCACCGACCTCAGCGGCATAGATGCCGAGGCGTCCATTGCCAACGGTGCACATATTATATATATGGACACCAACAACTCCATGAACGACTTCCACCAGCGTAAGGTGGCAAGCCTGAAAAGATAATCCACCCCGATAGTACGAATGAGAAGAAACGTCCTCTTGCCATATCTGGTGTCTTTAGTCCTGACGGGCGGTGTTTTCCACACCGCCTTGATGGCGCAAACGGATAACACCTTCAACTGGAATACCCTGCGCGATGTGCGCCTGGACAGGAACTGGCTCAATAGCGAGAACCCTGCCGGCCTTCATGCCTTCGGGCAGGGCACGGAATCGGAAATCGTGCTTTATGGCAAGGGGGGATATGGAGGACTGAAGGACTACTTCCTTTCCAAGAGCGAAACGGCCTTCGGGGTGGAGGCCTCTTCCATGGCAAGACTCTCCCGGCGTGTGGTGGTGGGCGGTCAGGTGGGATACCGCAACGTGTCGGCCAAGGACATTGCCGGTTCCTACTTCATCGACCCCACGCAGACACCCTTCGACCTGGTGGAGTTTACTGACGCCAATGCCGGAGACAAGACCCTGGAGGAGTTCTCCCTGCAGGGCGGGGTGGGAGTGAACCTGGCCCGATGGGTGTCGTTGGGCGCTTCGTTGGATTACAAGGCCGCCAACTACTCCAAGCGGAAGGACCTGCGCCATGTCAATTCGCTTATGGACATGGACCTCGTTTGGGGAGGCGTGTTTCATGCTGGCGAGCGTGTGGACATAGGTCTGAACTATGTGTACCGCCGCAGGAACGAAACCCTGCTCCTGAGCACGTACGGCACACAGGACAAGACCTTCGTGTCGCTCCTGAACTACGGTGCGTTCTTCGGCAAGCAGGAAACCTTCGGCGAGATAGGTTACACGAAGGAGAACGAGAACAAACCCCTCTTCGATGCCCGTCACGGTGCAACCCTGCAGGTGGCGTGGCGCATAGGCAATGCCGAGTGGTTCAACGAGGCGGGTTTCCATACGCGTAGCGGATATTATGGCGACCCCTCGTACTCCACGGTGGTTTATTCCACCCACCGGGGGAACGGTTTCTTCTATCAGGGCCTGCTGACCTTCGCCTCGGGGAACGATGCCCATCGCTTCGGGTTGCGGTACGGACAGGAACACGTTGCGAATACCGAGAACATATATTCCTACAAGAACGAGGAAACGGGGCGCGACTACATAGAATACCTTGGCGAGCGCGAGGTGGGCGAGCGTACCCAAAGGTCGCTTGCCTTGGGCTACACGGGACGCTTCGGCATAAGGCACGGCCTTGCACGATGGGAGGCCTGGGCGGACGCATCCCTTGACAACCGCAACACGAGGGCATCCAATTATCCCGACTACAGAAGGCAGAACATATCCTGGTGGCGGCTGAAGGCCATGGGCACGCGCAACTTCCTCTCGGGCAGGAACTGCTATTCGCTCTCCGTTTCCGCCCTGTATGGGGGAGGTTCGGGAGAACCGTGCGCCGACGGACGGTACGGGTCGGACACATCGGGCGAGGCCCTGACACGCACCCGCAACGACCTGCTCATGCAGGAGTGGGAATACCTTGCCGCCTCGCAGATAGGGGCAGGCATAGGCTTTACCTACTCGCGTGCCATGTGGAAGGGCAAGGTGCGCGGAAATGCGGGGCTTGCCTATGACATGTGCAAGGCTTTTGGCACCAGGCATCTCGATGGCACAATGCGACATACCGTGTCGCTAAGGATAGGATGCAACTTCTAATGAAAACAAAAACGAATACTAACAAATAAAACATTACAGACAAGATGAAAACAAGATTCATGATCATCATGGCCGCCATGGCCTTTGTGTTCACTTCATGTGGCAACAACAACACAGGTACAAACAATGCAGGGCAGGCACAGGAGGCACCAGCCGCCCTGGATATTGACCAGGTGCTGGCATCTGCCGACAGCCTTGCCAACCAGGAAATCACCATGGAGGGCATCTGCACCCACACCTGCAAGCATGGTGCAACAAAAATCTTCATGATGGGTAGCGACGACACGAAGACCATCCGCGTGGAGGCAGCCGGCCTTGGTTCCTTCGACCAGAAGTGCATCAACAACATCGTGCGTGTGAAGGGTATCCTTCGCGAGGAGCGTGTGGACGAGGCATATCTCCAGCGCTGGGAGACATCGGTGGCCGCCTCCACGGCCGAGCAGCATGGCGACGGCGAGGCAGGATGCGACACAGAGAAGGCTGCACGTGGCGAGACGGGCAACACCGTGGAGGAGCGCATTGCCGACTTCCGCCAGAAGATTGCCGCACGCAAGGAGGCTACTGGCAAGGACTATCTCTCCTTCTACTTCGTGGAGGCATTGGCTTATGAAATTGTCGAGTAGCCAGTTGCGCATCTGGTGCCGCACCATACACCGCGACCTCTCGTTCTTCTTCTCGGGCATGGTGCTCATCTATGCTATCTCAGGCTTGGTGATGAACCATCGCGATGCCATAAATCCGCATTACTCGGTATCGCTCACTGAGATGCAGATGGACAACCTCCCTTCGCAAGCAGAATTCAATCGCGCCAAGGTGGAGGAACTGATGCACAAGGCAGGTGTTTCAGAGGCATATACCAAGCACTATTTCCCCAAGCCAGGGCACCTGAAGGTGTTCCTGAAAGGCGGTTCTTCGCTTCAGGCAAACATTGTCACGGGGCATGTGGTGTACGAATCCCTTGCACGCCGTCCCCTGATAAGCACCATGACCACCCTGCACTACAATCCCGGCAAGTGGTGGACGTGGTTTGGCGATGCCTTTGCCCTCTCCCTGGTGATAATTACCCTAACCGGCATCTTTATGCTGAAGGGCAAGAAGGGGCTTTGGGGTAGGGGAGGCATAGAGTTGCTGGCGGGGATGCTCATACCGGTGCTGCTTATCTTATTCATCAAATAAAAGGTTTGTATAACAATGGAAAATATAATTGAGTGCCGTAACCTGACGCACTATTATGGCAAGCGACTGATATACGACAATCTTTCGTTTGGCGTACCCCGGGGGCGCATCCTGGGACTTTTGGGCAAGAACGGTACTGGCAAGACAACAACCATCAACATACTGAGCGGTTTTCTCCAGCCCCGTAGCGGCGAGTGCTATATCCTGGGCGAGAAGATTGGCAATATGAATCCTCTGACGCGCCGCAAGATAGGTTTGCTCATCGAGGGGCATGTCCAGTACCAGTTTATGAACATTGAGCAGATAGAGCGCTTCTATGCCTCGTTCTATCCCAACTGGAAGCGTGAGGCATACTATGAACTCATGAGCCGCCTGAAGGTGGCACCCCATCAGCGCATCAACCGCATGTCATGCGGCCAGCGTTCGCAGGTGGCGCTCGGCCTGATCCTGGCACAGGATCCAGAGGTGCTGGTGCTTGACGACTTCTCGTTGGGTCTTGATCCTGGATACCGACGCCTGTTTGTAGATTACATGCGTGAGTATGCCAAGGCCGAGGACAAGACCGTGTTCCTTACCTCGCACATCATCCAGGACATGGAGCGCCTGGTGGACGACTGTATAGTGATGGATTATGGAAAGATACTGGTGCAGATGCCCGTGGAGGAACTCCTGGGCAAGTTCCGCCGCTACACGGCCCAGGTGAGCGAGGGTTTCCGTATGCAGGATACAGATGGCATATACACCCCCTCGGTCATACGGCAGACGTTGGAACTCTTCTCCATGCTTCCGGAAGCCGAGGTGAGAGCGCGCCTCTCCCTTCAGGGTGTTGCCGATGTGCAGGTGGAGAAGGTTGGTTTGGAGGATGCCTTCATAGGATTGACAGGCAAATACTAATACATAATCACACGATAGGAAAAGAATTATGATAAAAGCAATATTTTACAAGGAATGGATAAAGACAAAGTGGTACCTGTTGCTTGCCTTGCTCGTATCCCTGGGTTTCTCTGCCTATGCCATGTTGCGCATTTCACGTGTGTGCTCGCTCAAGGGTGCCGAGCATCTGTGGGTGGTGATGATGCAGCGCGATGCCATATTCGTGGAACTCTTGCAATACGTGCCCCTCATCCTGGGACTTGTTTTCGCCATAGTGCAATTCGTTCCCGAGATGCACCACCGTTCGTTCAAACTGACCCTGCATCTGCCCATGCGTGCCACCAGTGCCTTGGCATCCATGCTTTCGTTTGGCATGTCCATGATGGTTCTTGTGTGTGTGCCAGCATTGCTGCTCATGTGGGTATACCTGCAAAGCGTGCTTGCCCCCGAACTCTATTGGCACATTCTGCTCAGTGCCATGCCTTGGTATCTGGCGGGTATGGCGGCATATCTGCTCACGGCGTGGGTGGCGTTGGAACCCACATGGGGCAGAAGGGTGCTCAACCTGGTGCTCGGAGTCCTGTTGCTCAGGATATATTTCCTGGCACCGTCGCCAGAGGCGTATAACGACTTCCTGCCCCTTCTTGCCATCATCACCCTGTGCTATAGCATATTGTCCGTATTGTCTCTGACACGCTTCCGCGATGGCAGACAGGATTAGAGCAAATCATTCATACACTCTCATACAATATAAAAAAGAAAACTATGTTCAAGACAAGCAAAATATTCTTTTGTTTCTTGGTACTCTTTGTGCTCGTGTGGCAGGTGCCGGCGTGCTACAACTTCTTTATGGCAAAGTCCGTGGACACTCCATTCACCCTGTATAGTAGCATAGCAGGAGAATTTGCCACCCTGCAGGTAGACGAGGACAAGAAGATGCAATACAGGGATGCCTCGGGCAGGGAGTACACCGAGGAGCAGTTCGACTCCATACTGCCCACCTTCTACTACCGCCAGTTGATTACGGACGGCCGTTTCCCCGACACCATCTGCGGACGTGCCGTTACGCCGCGCGGCATACAGTTGTCCAATTTCAATATGCGCATTTCGCCATTGGACCTGAACAAGCCCCGATTGGGCATTCAGCAGATGCTTGAAAGCATGTCGGGACGTGTAGACCTGGAACTCCCCGATGATGTCTTCCGTATCACTCCCGAGGGTATGGAATTCGTAAAGATGGAGACAAATGCCATTGACCATGAGAAGAGCGCACGCTTCACACAGATGATGAAGCAGAAGGGATTCCTGTTCCCTGCCGCCAACATCTCTGGCAACCCCACCGACCGCAAGGAGTACGACGAGGGTTATGTGATGCTGGATGCCGCGGGAAAACTTTTCCATGTGAAGCAGACGGTGGGCCGCCCCTATGTGCGTGCCATATCGCTCCCCGAGGGCATGACTCCCGAGCATCTTTTCATCACCGAATTTCCCTCGCGCAAGTGGTTGTGTTTCCTTACTGATACAGAGGGACATCTATGGGTAGTGGAAAGGGAGTCCTATGCCGTCAGACGCACGGAAATCCCTCCTTTCATCCCCGAGGAGCAGTCCATGCTCATTATAGGCAACATGTTTGACTGGACGGTAAAGGTGAATCGTGGCACTAGCGAGTGCTACTATGCCATCTCTGCTCAGGATTACACCCTTATCGATTCCATGTCCTACCAGACACCCAGCCATACGCTTCCTGGCCTTTCCTTCACCTCCACGAAGGACAAGTTCGTGAAACCAAGGATTGTCAGGTAGAGAATAACAAAGAACCTTCCCAAACGTCCCTTTTGGGGGGATTGGGAAGGTTCGTTGTCTTTATGGTATTTAAATTTGTGTATTCATAAACCTGCCTCGTGCATGGTTCAGGATATTGTCATCTCCACCATCCTTGGCGTTACTGCCTTCTCCTGCTTCTGGAGTATCCTCGAACTCTTCGAACAACGCGAACGTGTCCGCAAGGGCCTTGTATATTATAGGGCACCCTAGCATCTATCCCCTCTTATTATTTACCAGTATTTATATCTGCAACAGCTCTAATAGATGCTACAAACAAATTAGGGTCAGGATGAATGGGGCTAATGCAAAAATCATTGACATTTGAGAATCTGCATCTATATATATCCCATGGAGTCTTTGTGTAAAGCTCTTTATTTATGATGTCTAGACAATAAACTCCTGTATGGAATCTTTCTCGGACATATGTTCCGCTGAGATATCGTGCATATTTATTTTCAAGAATCTTTTTATAGGGCTCTGGTGTTGATTTTTTGTTTGTTGTAGAGATATATAGACCACATAGTGGTAGGAGTATGTGATTACCATTAGGTCCTGTTACTTTATAACAGTATTGACCATTTACGTATGTCAGTTCCCAATTACATTTATTTTTCAATTCGTTGAGTTCATATTCTTGTGGCATACGCCATGGGTAGCCCATATGTGCTGTGGCTGCATCCCATCTGCTATCACCATATATTCTTTCAAAGTTGCTATAAAAGTTTTTTCTTTTATTCTTTATCTCTTTGTTTTCCTTTGCACCTTGTGGATGTGTTATATCATATATATTTCCCCAAAAATAGTATTTTCCAGAATCACAAGGTTCTTCTGCTCCTAAATTAGAAGTTGCCCACATTACCGATAGTCCCAAATCCACAAATTTGTAACCATTGATACTTCCCCTGGTGCTATCCTGATATATTACTTCATAATTATCGTTTTGGGAAATTTGTCTTTGATAATTACTCTCTTCAAATGGTTCGAACCAAATTAGATGTGGGATAAATGTCAAAATGCCAAGTATCATTGAGAAAGTGAATGTTCTTGGTAAGATGGTTTTTGGACTTCTAAAACAAAATTTTGTTCCACATATATTATTAATGATATTTAATACAATCCAGCTTTGGGTATTTATATCTCGTTTATTTTGTTCTTTTGGTGATGAAGTGATATCAGAACAATTTTCATCACAATAATTACAAATGTCAGGAAATGGTATGTTCTGTTTATTTCTTTTCTTTTTGTTTGTAAAAGTAATCGTGTTGTTAGTGTTAAAGACAATATCACTTATTTCGTCAACATTAATTATTAGCCTTTTAGTATGCGAACTGTAAATTATTGTTTCTGGAGTTATTTCCAAATAATTTTTGCTAGTAATCTTTAGACGATATATGGTGTATCGTATAGCATATGTTATGGCACATAGTATTGCGCAAGAAAGAAACTCCAATAAAAGTATTCTGTATCCAGGCACTCCACTTAGAATGAATGATACTAAGTCCATATAGAACCACATACCTACAGAAAACGATAGAGGTGTAAAAATCCATGTCATGTAGAAATGAAAAAAAATACCTCCAGTGTAATAATGTAATCTGATTTTATCCATACTGAGTGTTAAAATATTATGTGCCATAGCCCCTATAGTTTCTATATCTTATATACTATCTATAGCATCTATTGCATCTTAATCAATAAACCTGCGTGTCAGGGGGGAGAACTCCTCTATGCGGCGGTCGCGGAGGAAGGGCCACCAGCGGCGGACGTTCTCGCACCGTTGCATGTCCACGTCGATGACTTCCACTACTTCCTCGTCCTTGGGGGCACGGTAGAGGAACTCGCCTTGGGGACCGCATACGAAACTGCTGCCCCAGAACTGTATGCCGTTTGTCTGTCCGGAGGGGTCGGGTTCGTGGCCGGTGCGGTTCACGGCAATGACGGGAAGTCCGTTGGCCACGGCATGGCCGCGCTGTACGGTTGTCCATGCTTCGCGCTGGCGTTCCTGCTCTTCGGGCAGGTCGCTGCTTTCATATCCTATGGCGGTGGGGTAGATGAGTAGTTGGGCGCCCTGCAGAGCCATGAGGCGTGCTCCCTCGGGATACCATTGGTCCCAGCATACCTGCACGCCCAGGCGTCCCACGCTGGTGTCTATGGGGTGGAAGCCGAGGTCGCCTGGGGTGAAGTAGAACTTCTCGTAGTAGGCAGGGTCGTCGGGTATGTGCATCTTGCGGTACTTGCCGGCTATGGTGCCGTCCTTCTCCATCACCACGGCGGTGTTGTGGTAGAGACCGGGAGCACGGCGCTCGAAGAGGCTGGTGACGATGACCACGCCCAGTTCCTTGGCCAGGGTTCCGTAGAACTCGGTGCTGGGGCCGGGGATGGGTTCTGCCAGGGAGCAGAGGTCCACGTTCTCCGTCTGGCAGAAGTAGAGGGAGTTGTGCAGTTCCTGAAGTACCACGAGTTCTGCGCCTTTCTGTGCGGCGGTGCGTATGTTGTGTGCAAGTTTCTGCTTGTTGGCCTCTATGTCGGCTGAGCAGGATTGTTGGATGATGGCGATTTTCATAGTTTTTTGAGGGGGATAGGAGGGGCTAGGATGTTATAGGACTCAATAGGACTCCTTAGGATTTATTTTTAGTTTTCCGTTTTCCGTTTTCACCTTTCCGTTCTCCTTGGGTACTGCATCGTGCAGCAATGCAAGCTTCCGTTCTGGGTGAGCAGGATGCGGCAATCTATGCCTATTATCTCGCGGTCGGGGAAGGCCGTTTGCAGGGCCTCCTTGGCACGGAGGTTCTCCGCCTCGTCCTCGTAGAAGGGGAGCAGTACGGCGGTGTTCATGATGAGGAAGTTGGCATAGTAGGGGGGTACGGCAATGAGCCGGTAGGGCTTGCCCTGCATGGTGCGGAAGGAGCGGAGTTCCTCCAGCATCTCGGGGCATCCCTCGCCGTAGACGATGGTGTCGTTGGGGGCGAAGCGTGCCAGGGTGTCTATGTGGGCATCCGTGTCGTCGCGCTCCAGGCCTCCGTGGTGGAGCCACAGGATGCGCTTGGCAGAGAGGCGGCGGCAGAGTTCCCCGCCTATGGCCTCTTCGGCTGATGAGGCCTCAGTAGACGTGCGGCGGTTATCGTTCAGGTTGCACTGGGCGGTGGTCAGTATGGTGCCCTCGCCGTCGCTCTCTATGGAACCGCCCTCCAGTTCGAAGTCCAGTTGGGACACGTAGAGGTTGTGCTCCGGGTCGTGTGCGAAGTTCTGGTTGTAGAACTCGCGGTTGATGGCATTGTCCAGCGATGCCTCGAACTTGCCTCCCCAGGCATTGAAGCGGAAGTCGAGCAGTTCGCGTGCCCCGTCCTCGCGGAGCAGTGTGATGAAGGCATGGTCGCGTGCCCAGGTGTCGTTGCTGGGTATGCGGAAGTATTCTATGTTGGCCAGTGCCTTGCCGGGCAGTTCCCCCTCGAGCAGGGCGCGGACGCGCTGGGGTTGCGGGGTCACTATCCATAGTTTCTGCCTGAGGGCTATCTCGCGTGCCATGCCGATGTAGCAGCGTGTCACCTCCTCCAGCGTCTCCGCCCAGTCGGTTCCGCTATGCGGCCATGTCAGTTGTATGGCCTCCTGGGGGTGCCATTCGGCAGGTAGGTATCTGTTCATGTTGCTTCGTAGTTGGTTTGTTTCGGTTCAAAGATAGCAAAAAAGGGAGTCATTTTGGCACTAAGGTGCTAAAAAACCGGCCAATAGTGGCAAAAAGGCGCATTAAGGTGGTGTGGATGCGGATATTTTTCGTACCTTTGTGCGCGGAATATTATCCACACACACTACACACATATCACAATGAGCGTGAAGGTTAAGGAAGTAATCGACGCCCTTGAACGTTTCGCGCCTCTGCCCCTTCAGGAGAGCTATGACAATGCCGGCCTGCAGGTAGGATTGACAGAGGCGGAGGTTTCAGGGGCATTATTGTGTCTGGACGTCACCGAGGAGGTGGTCAGAGAGGCCGTGGACCTGGGGTGCAACCTCATCGTCAGCCACCATCCCGTGCTCTTCCGCGGATTGAAGCAGGTGAGCGATGCCACACAGGTGCAGCGCGTGGTGCGCCTGGCCATACAGAACGACATAGCCATATACAGTGCGCACACCAATCTGGACAAGGCCGAGGACGGAGTGAACTACCAGATGGCCGAGCGCCTGGGGCTCATAGACGTGGTGCCCGCGGGCGATTGCGGAGTGGTGGGATACCTGTCCGCCCCCATGGACGCACGCTTCTTCCTGGACAGGGTGAAGGACGTCTTCCATTGCCAGTGCCTGATGCACAACGAGGTGCTCTCGCGCCCCATACAGAGCGTGGCCATCTGCGGAGGCGGAGGAGACTTCCTCCTGGACGAGGCCATAGCACAGGAGGCCGATGCCTTCCTGACGGGAGAGATGCGCTACCACCTGTACATGGGACATGAGCAGGAGATACAGATATGCGTGCTGGGGCACTACGAGAGCGAGCAGTACACCGTGGAACTCCTGGAGCGCCTGCTCTCCGAACAGTTCCCCCACCTGCCCCTGTACAAGACAGAAGTAAATACTAACCCAATACATTATTTATATTAAATGGCAAAAGTAAAAGACCCAGCAGAACTGAATGTAGAGGACAAACTGAAGAACCTCTACCAGTTGCAATCTCTCATGACCGAGATTGACCAGATCAAGACCCTCCGTGGCGAACTCCCCCTGGAGGTGAAGGACCTGGAGGACGAAATCGCAGGTTTGGAAACCCGTATCGAGAAGATAAACGAGGACATAGCCTCTGCCAAGAAGGAAATCAACGAGCGCCAGGGCGTCATCGAGAAGAACAAGATGGACATAGAGCGCTTTGAGAACCAGATGAAGAACGTGCGCAACAACCGCGAGTACGAGAACTTCTCCAAGCAGATCGAATACCTGCGCCTGGACAACGAACTGAACCAGAAGCGCATCGGCGAGGCAAAGGACTCGCTGGAGACACGCGGCGAGGAGTTGGTAAAGTCCAACCAGGTAATCGCCGACCGCCGTACCGACCTGGACATCAAGCGTACCGAACTGGAGGAGATCGTCAGCGAGACAAAGGCCGAGGAGGAGAAACTCAAGGAGAAGGCCCACAACGTGGAGGCCACCATCGAACCCCGCCTGCTGAGCGCCTTCAAGCGCATCCGCAAGAACTCACGCAACGGCCTGGCCGTGGTTTACGTCCAGCGCGACTCCTGCGGCGGCTGCTTCAACAAGGTTCCGCCCCAGCGCCAGTTGGACATCCGCACCCGCAAGAAGATCATCGTGTGCGAGTACTGCGGCCGTATCCTCGTTGACCCCGAACTGGCAGGTGTAAAGGTGGAAGCCAAGAACCTGGAGGACAAGCCACGCCGCCGCCGTGTGGTGAAGCGCCGCGAGGAGTAAGGGAAAGGATTTCTCCTGACATATACAAACAACACCAGCGGCTGTGTCGCACATTGCGCGATGCGGCCCCTGAGCGTGTAGTACGCGCTTCTCACTCGATGAATATGGGGCAGTGCAGATGGTTCTTGTTGATTTTGTAGATGAGGATGCGCTCGGGATAGCGGCCCAGGAGGAAGAGGGTGACGGGGCAAAGCCATATCTCCTCGGTGAAGAACTCGCTGGGGTCTTTGTAGAATGCACCGCCGGTCAGTGTGGATTGCGTCTTGTACAGCCTCATGCCGCAATAGTTCCGGTCTTCCTTCTCGTTGGCTATCTTGATTATGGCCTTTATTTCGCTTTCGCCTCGTGAGTAGTACTCCAGGAACTTGGCGGCGCCGCCCACCATGAGCGTGTGCTCGAACAACTCCTTCGGGAACCCCGGCACGTTGCAATACCACTTCCTACCTGTCTTGGTAAACGACACCTCGTAAAAGCCATCGCCTGTCAGTCTTTTAAGCAGGGCCACGAGCAGGACGGGAACGACCCTCGCATAGGCGAAACCTTTCTTCAGTACGGACACACTCTCTTTGAAGTAAGTTGTAAGTTTACTCATAATGGATAGATTTTTTTTGATTAAGATAATGGGAAAAACTTTCTGTTTGCCGGAACCGATTCTGGCGGTGCAAAGGTATGTATAAATTTTCTGTTCTTAAAATCGGCTGGTTTTCAATATGTTGCCTGGTACTTGCATAATTCGGACTTTTTTATGGAGTTTTATGTAACACTGTTTTTATCTGTTGTCGGGTATGGCGGACGGAGTGTGATGTACTGCCGATGTGGCCACTTGCTCGGCTGTAATCTCCCCCTCCCTTGCGGTCTTGAATCTGCTCCCGCTCGGGGATGTAGGGACTCGGCATGCCGAGTCCGCTTTGCTCTTGTTATCGGACACGGCATGCCGTGTCCCTACCATGCTTCTGCTCCCGCTTCCTGTGTCGGTTCCGTTTTTCGTTCGGTAGTGCAAAGATACGGCACAAAAATGGCGGAATGCGACTTATGGTGACTTATAGTGACTTGTAGTGACTTATGGTGACTTATGGTGACTTGGAGTGAAATAAAACGAAGAATATGCTTTGCCCCCCGAATTACCTCCGCAGCCCCCAACGAGATTGTGAGAGATGTTGTGCATCCTCCGTGTAAATCTGTCAAATCTGTGTCATCCTTTAGATTTGCGAAGAAAAAGAAAGGTAAGCAAAAAGTGCTATCTTTGCAAAAAGTTAACCAAAGGAGAGAGGTGA
>JAFTUK010000046.1 GCA_017466325.1 Bacteroidaceae bacterium
AACAGACCGCTCATGCATTGCACTTATTCATTGGTATGATTCCGAAGAAGATATTACGCAATACTACATCAAGGCTGAACCTGTAAAATAATAAACGCGACCCGCCAGCAGTTCTTACGGGATGCTGACGGGTTCTGTTATGATTCTAAGTTTCGGTACTTTGAAAGTTCTTTTTATAGGGTCATTTACAAGGTCATTTATAGGCTCATTCCTGACAAACTCGCTGTTTACCTCCAAAGTGGTTCATTCATCCAATTTGTCGGAATACCGATTTTATGAATAGGTATGATTTGGGAACTTGCTTCAAATAACGCCTTTACTTTTTCTTGGATAGATTTGCTACCACTTACGGCTCTACAGAGATAAACCAAGGCACAAGCTACAGCATAAGGTTTTTTCTTTTGCATTTCTGAGAATTCGTTATTCAACCAAAGGTCTCTATGTCCCTTGATATTCGAGATTTTCTTGCTGAGTGCTCTGTTCCATAGACGAGAATGGTGTGCTATGATATTTCGCATTAACGAGATTATCTCTATCCAGTTGGAAAACTCTCTCGATGAGTAAAGTCCAAAATCATTTGCAATGGCAGACTTTTGAGGCAATTGATTCTTCAAGTTCTTATACATCTTCGACAGTGTACCGAAAGTAGCCACCTCAATTATCATCCAAGCATCAGGGTTATCACCCTCAAAACTATCCCCTTGCCAATTGGGATGGTTCTCAATGTACTTCTTAGCAAACGGTTCAGTACTTCTTTCAAACTCATATTTCAAGTTAAGTACAAACTCTTGATGTCTGTTGGCATCCTCAAACAATGATGCATCAAGATACCAAAGTCCATTGCCTGCTGCTTTTGACATATGATTGATGATTTTAGCACGAAAAGCCACTTCGATCATTTCTATTGTATCAAACAACACCAATCGTAGGTTATGGTCGAAATTATAGCGTTTCATGACCATATCAAAAGATGTATCAGGCAAGAAATCACCATCTGTAGAGTCATCAATCAGGTCTGTCCAAAAATACTTCAACCGGAAATAACTGATTCGAGCAAGCAAAGCTTTTGCTTCACCTAAATCTTCAAATTCCATCCCTTTTGCTCTGAGCAATAAGACCTGTTCTTCGGTCTTCGGTGGCGGTGAAATTTGCCGTCGTGGAGAACTCTCAGAGGCTACCGTATTGTTGACACAAATCTGCCAATATATTGTTATGCGCTAATCAAGATCATAACGCTAATGACCGCGATTTGGGTTAATTGTTAAACTCAATGCACCATCTTCAGGCCTACCACCGAGGCGATGAGGGTGAAGATGAAAATCATGCGCCACAGGGTGACGGGTTCCTTGAATACCAGTATGCCTATGAGCACTGTGTCTACTGCCCCGATGCCTGTCCAGATGGGGTAGGCCGTGCCTATGGGAATGGCCTTGATGGCTTTGGCCAGAAATACCATGCTGAGAATGTAGAACAACACAAAGGCAGCATACCACAGCATCTGCGCTTTGCCTGCGGCAATGTTCGCCTTGCCCAGGCAGAAGGTGAAACTACATTCGAAAATGCCTGCTAAAATCAGGATAATCCAGTGCATCCTTTCGAGGTACGTTTTCGGGGGAATCTGTATTAAAATACTATGGTATTGGGGTTTACTTCCACAACTTCTCCGTGTGGGCATGCAATCAGCGTGAAACCTTCCTTCTTGGCTCTGCTGACAAGACGTTGCTGGGCCAGGATGATGCCGCTTTCTATTGTCATGCGCAGGCGTCGGATTTCATCCTCGTTGGGATATCCTTCAAATGCCATGCGTGCCTTTTCGCGTTCCGTGGGGGACACGAGTTCGCGAATTTCCTGTATAATATTCTTATTCATTTGTCTTCTCCTTTTTCTCCTCTGCGTCTGCGGGCGCTCCATACATTTTCTTCAATTCCTCAAATCGTAGGGCTTCGGTAACTTCCAGACGTTCGCCCTTGCGCCATCCGCTGGCTATGCGCTGGGTGGGGCATGTGTTGTTGTCGTAGAGCGACCAGAAGTCCACCACGGGCATATAGAGTTGGAAGAAGTTCTTCAGACCGGCTTCGTATCTGCGGTAGATGACGTCCAGAGGTATGTTGTGTCCTCCCTGGCTCACGCGTCGTGCCACACGCTTTACGGCCTGGTCGGGTGTGGGCAGGGAGAAGAAGAGCAGGGTAACGAAGTACCCTACGCTTTGTGCTTTCTTGATGAGTTTGATGTAGGAGCGTGTGGCCAAAGTGGTCTCGAAGGCGAAGTCCTGTCCGTCCTTCATCAGTTGCAGCACGCGCTCGATCATGAGTCGTCCGGCCTGTATGGCGGCGCCTTCGGGGTTGAAGGGTGAAAGGCCGCGTGCTATTTCGTCGGCATTGACAAATTCGCGGCATCCCAGCATTTCAGGCAGGACGGTGTAACTGGCCGTGGTTTTGCCGGCTCCGTTGCAACCGGCGATGATGTAGAGGTTTTTCATAGGTGGGGTGGTTTAGAACGGGGGGAGTAATGTTTAACGGTGAGTGGTGAGCGGTGAGTGGTGAGCGGTGAACGTGGAGCGGTTAGATTTCCGTTTTTATCCGACTTGACTTAACGTCGACCTTTGGCTCGCCGTCTTTGATCAGCTTCCGCTTGTTCTCTGTTTTTCGGACACGGCATGCCGTGTCCCTACAATGCTCTCGCTTACTCGCAGTTTTAAGCCGACTGTATCGTCTTGAATCTGCTCACGCTCGGCATAATCAAAGTAAACTTTGCTTCTGCTCTCGCTTACTCGCAGTTTTCCGTTTTCCCGTTCGTTATGTATTTGATTTTGGTTGTTTGGTTTGTTGCTTTTGTTTGGTATTTGCCTTCCCGGTTATTCCCAACAGGTCGGGGCGGCGTTCTTTGGTTCGCTTGAGGGATTGTTCCAGTTCCCATTCCTTTATCTTGGCTTCGTGGCCGGAAAGCAGGATGTCGGGCACAGCCCCCCAGTCCTTGTACTCGCGCGGTCGCGTGTAGACGGGTGCTTCCAGCAGGTTGTCCTGGAACGAGTCGGACAGGGCCGACTGCTCGTCGCCTATGACTCCGGGGATTATGCGCACTATGGCATCGGTCATTACGGCTGCCGCCAGTTCTCCGCCCGTCAGCACATAGTCGCCGATGGACACCTCGCGGGTGATGAGCCGCTCGCGTATGCGGTAGTCGATGCCCTTGTAGTGTCCGCACAGGATGATGATGTTCTCCTTCAGGGAGAGTTCGTTGGCCATGGGTTGGTCAAACTGTTCTCCGTCGGGTGCCGTGAAGATTATTTCGTCGTAGTGGCGCTCGCTCATCAGTTTGGAGATGCACAGGTCCACTGGTTCGCACTGGATGACCATGCCTGCCGAACCGCCGAAAGGGTAGTCGTCCACACGGCGCCAGCGGTTGGTGGAGTAGTCGCGCAGATTGTGGACATGGATTTCCACCAGTCCTTTCTTCTGGCCACGCCCCACGATGCTTTCCTCGGTGAAGGGAAGCACCAGTTCGGGGCATACGGTAATGATGTCTATTCTCATAGTTGAGGGCAAAGTTACGAATAAGCGAGCGAAATACAAAATAAAGCTTGTTTTATTTTGGATTTCCGAGCGAAAGTAACTTAGAAACATAGTTTCAGAGTTAGGAATAAGCGAGCGAAGTACAAAATAAAGCTTGTTTTATTTTGGCTTTCCGAGCGAAAGTAACTTAGAAACATAGTTTCAGAGTTACGAATAAGCGAGCGAAGTACAAAATAAAGTCTGTTTTATTTTGGATTTCCGAGCGAAAGTAACTTAGAAACATAGTATCAGAGTTACGAATAAGCGAGCGAAATACAAAATAAAGTCCCTTTAATTTTGAATTTCCGAGTGAAAGTAACTTAGAAACGCAGTTTCAAAGTGACGCATTTATAAGGATAAAAGCAAGAAAAAGCCCTTTCTAATGACGGAAAACGGGACTTTTGCCTTGTGTCGTGCATTTTTTTGCTACCTTTGCATTATGCAGAAGAGTAGGATTGCCATAGTAGGAGCCGGTGCAGCGGGATGTTTTGCCGCGCAAAGGATACAGGAATTGTGCCCCGATGTGGCGGTGGTGCTTTTCGAGGCCCAGGACCGCCCGCTGAGGAAGGTTGCCATAACTGGCGGAGGCCGTTGCAACCTTACCAACTCGTTCCAGCAGGTAACAGACTTGCGCGAGGTGTACCCCAGAGGCCATCAGTTGATGAAGCGCCTCATGCACTCGTGGAACCAGTGGGATACCATGTCGTGGTTTGAGGAACGGGGCGTGCGCCTCGTCACCCAGGAGGACGAATGTGTCTTTCCCCAAAGCCAAAGGGCCATGGAGATTGTTGGAGTGCTGCGCCATGGGCTTGACATCCGTTGCAGTCACAGGGTAGGGCTGGACGACCTGCAGGGCTATGATGCCATAGTGGTCACCACGGGAGGTTCACGCAATTTCTCGTGGCTGGAGTCCGCTGGTGTCGAGATTGTGCCCCCTGTACCCTCGCTCTTCCCCCTGCGTCTGGAACCCAGCGGACTGGAGCAGTTGAGCGGAGCCTTGGTGGAGGACAGTGTGGCCGCTATTGCCGGTACAAAGTTGCGTGCCCAGGGCATAACCCTCATCACGCACAACGGCGTTTCGGGCCCGTGCATCCTTCGTCTTTCCTCCTATGCCGCGCGTCATCTGTCGGAACAATCCTATCAGGCACCCCTGGTGATGAACTGGTTGGGCGATACCACCGAGGACGAGGCTCTGGACCTTCTGCACACCATGGCCAAGGAGAACGCACAGAAACTTGTATGCAACACGCACCCCCAGCAACTTACATCCCGCCATTGGGAGTTTCTTGTATCCCGTGCAGGAATAGGCCGTGAGGTCAGATGGAGTGGGGTGGGGCGCAAGCAGATGAACCGCCTGGCCAGTGTGCTCACTTCCGACAGGTATCAGATTACTGGCCGTGTGCCTCACAAGGAGGAGTTCGTTACGGCCGGAGGGGTAAGTCTGCGCAGTGTCGACTCCAACACCCTGGAGTGCAAGAGCCGGCCGGGACTGTACTTTGCCGGCGAGGTGCTGGATGTGGACGGCGTTACAGGCGGTTTCAACCTTCAGGCGGCATGGACAATGGCAGACGCCGTGGCGCGTGCCGTGGCAGATCGTTTCAACGGATAAAACAACTTGCTATGATAACAAGGATAACAGATATGGATGACCCAAGGGTACAGGTGTTCAGCCGCCTCACGGAGGCACAGTTGCGCAACCGCCTCGACCCTTCGCGCGGAGTGTTCATTGCCGAAAGTCCCAAGGTGATACGTGTGGCACTGGATGCAGGCTACATGCCTTTGTCGTTGCTATGCGAAGAAAAGCACATCCATGGCGATGCCAGTGACATCGTGGCACGCTTGCAGGAACAGGGGGCGGAGATATATACCGGTAGCCGTGAACTTCTGGCAAGCCTGACCGGCTACATCCTTACCCGAGGTGTCCTGTGTGCCATGCGCCGCCCTGCGGAATCTCCGCTGGAACAGGTGCTTGACAAGGCGCATCGTGTGGTGGTTATAGACGGTGTGGTGGATGCCACCAACATAGGTGCCATCTTCCGTAGTGCTGCGGCCCTGGGCATGGATGCCGTGCTGGTGACGCGTTCCAGTTGCGATCCCTGGAACCGGCGTGCCATACGTGTTTCCATGGGCAGTGTGTTCCTTGTACCCTGGACATGGCTGGAGGACTACTCGCAACTGCGCGAACTGGGCTTTGCCACCTGTGCCATGGCTCTGGAAGACAGGAGCATAGGAATAGACGACCCCATCCTGCACGCCCAGGAGCGTCTGGCCATCATTATGGGTACGGAGGGGGAAGGTTTGCCAGACGAGACCATAAAGGCCGCCGATTACGTGGTGAAGATTCCCATGGCCCACGGTGTGGATTCGCTGAATGTGGCGGCCGCAGCAAGCGTGGCGTTTTGGGAACTGAGAAAGAGAGGATGAATGTTGAGTACTCTGGGTTCTCTGATTACTCTGATTACTCTGAGTACTCCGAATATTCTGACTACTCCGAATACTCCGAAAACCTTTAATTATGAAGAACAGTATTCCGTTTTCACCTTTCACTTTTCCGTTTCTGCTGGCCCTTGATGTGGACGGCACCCTTACCAGGCCTGACGGAACAATATCCCTGCGCACGGTGAATGTGATAAAGGAACTCCAGCGCTCAGGGGCGGTACTGTGCATAGCCTCGGGGCGCCCTCCCTTAGGCATACGCCCCGTGGCGGAACTTCTGGGGATGGGCGAGTTCGGAGGCTATATCATAGGTTTCAACGGTGGTGTGCTGATGGACTATGCAACGGGTCAGGTGCTTTATACAGCCACCTTGCCATCGGAGGCGTTGCCTGTAATTGCAGAGTGCTCGCGTCGTCCGGGACATACGGTGTTGACATACGTGGATGATGAAATATGCACAGAAGATGCAACAGACCCCTACGTGCATATTTCGCACCAGCGCAATGGCATGCCGGTAAGAGAGGTTGCCGACATTCTCACTGACCTTTCTGCGGAAACTTTGCCCAAGTGCATCATCACCAGCGATCCATGCGAGATGCCGGCATTGCAACGGGAGGTAACCGCCCGTCTTTACGGCATGGCAGACGCTTACCTGAGCGAGGCCTATTTCCTGGAGGTGGTGCCTCGTGGTACAGACAAGGCAGATGCGCTTGTACGCTTGTTGGAACATCTTGGATTGTCGCACGGAAACCTCATTGCGGCAGGTGACGGACATAACGACATGGGGATGATTCGTCTGGCCGCCCTCGGCATAGCAATGGGCAATGCACATCCCGATGTGCGTCAGGTGGCAGATGTCGTTGCCCCCTCCCATGCCGACGACGGACTTGCCCAAGTGCTGGAACAATGCCTCCCATAGGGCACAGATTTGTCCTTAGTATTGTCGCACCCTTGACAATAGTATTGTCGCGCCTTTGACGATAGTATTGTCGCGCCCTTGTCCTCGTGAGGGCATTTTTGAGTGTATATATCCTCTTTCCTTGTATAAAAAAGAAAAGGACCAGACTTGCATTCAAAGTCCGGTCCTTTCCTATGAAAGGATGCTTTTATTCCTGGTTAATCCAAATTGACTTGAACGAATCACCTACAGTCATATCAAATATTGCCTGGCGCGGAGTTTCCGTGTCGTTCTTCTGCACTTGAATAACAGCGCTATTACTATATGGCTTTCGACGTATAGTTACCGTATACCATCCTCCATCAAGTTTTTCGTATGTGTGGCCATCTTCACCTTTGAAAGTCGTGAACTCTGGGTTATAGCGATCGCTAATCCACCAGCTCTTGTAGTTTAGACTGGAAATAGTTTCTTCTCCACCTTCTTTAGGGAAATACAATTTTTCCTTGTTTACTTTGATTGGAGGCCAATCTCCATCTGCTTTTTCTTCACATGATGCCAACACAAGGGAGGTCATTAAAGCGATTATGAAATATAACTTATTCATGATTTATATAATATAGGTTTTACTTTACGATGTTAGCCTTCTCCAGGCCGTAGCCCTTCTTGCCGTCTTCGTACTTGAGCCACAGGGCAAGACCCAGGGCAATGACACCGAACATGGCAAAGATGAGCATGGGCAGGGTGTAGTCGTACTGGATAACCTCGTTGCCGTCGCGAACCACGGTACCAACGATGCAGTACTCGCTCAGCACATTGCCGATGAGCAGGGGCACGCTGCCAAGACCGATGTTCTGTACCCAGAAAATCAGGGCATAGGCAGAACCCAGAAGGCGCAAGGGGATAATCTTGGGCACAGAGGGCCACATGGCACTGGGCACCAGCGAGAAGGCTACGCCAAGCAACACCATAATGATGGCGGCAAACCACCAGTAGTTGAGCAGAGGCATGGCAAAGAGCAGATGCACAAGGATAAGGAGAACGGAACCTATTACCATGATGGTGGCACCCTTGCCATACTTGTCATAGATACCGCCGAAAATGGGTGTCATGAGCAGGTTGCCGAAGGGAAGTATGGAGGGCAGGAAACCAGCCAGGGTGGGGTCCACATTGTACTTGTTTATCATCAGCGAGGTGGCATACTTCAGGAAGGGGAATACCGCAGAATAGAAGCAGAGGCAAAGTAGGGCAATGAGCCAGAATCCCTTGCTCTTGAGGATGATGGTGAGGTCGCCCAACTTGAAGGTCTCGTCGTCGCCTTCGGAACTTACGGCCTCGCCTTCCTGCTTGTCCAGACGGCTGTCCATTACGCAGAACACGAGGTATGCCAAGAGGCCTACGACCAGAAGTACCAGTGCCAGCAACAGGGGAGTGGATACCTGGAAGTTCTTGGCAAGGATGGGACCTACCGCCAAGGCCAGGGCCGTTCCCAAACGTGCCACGGCAACCTGGATGCCCATTGCCAGGGCTGTTTCGTAGCCACGGAACCAGCGTGCGATTACCTTGGTTACGGTGATGCCGCAGTTCTCGGTACCCACGGCAAAGATGGCATAGCCAACACATGCGGTCAGCACCTGCTTGTTAAGGCCGAGGAAGATGGCCTCGCCGCCGGGTTCGATGAACTCTACGGCATAGTACTTGATGCAGGCACCTGCCACCATGAACAGACAGGAGGCTATACCCGTAAGGCGTACGCCTATCTTGTCCAGGATGATGCCGCCGAAGAGGAGGGCAAAGAAGAATACGTTGAACCACATGTAGGCCCAGTTGAAGTTGCCAAAGTCGCTGGCACTCCAACCCATGCCGCCTTGTTCAATGGAAATGCCGAGCATGTCCATCAGTGGAGACATGGCATCGGTCAGGAAGTAGCCCCACATCATGGTGAAGCTTACGATTATGAGTGCCGTCCAACGGGCTGCCCAAGAATCGCGTAAAGTTTGCTTGATTGCTGTAGTCATTTATTTGAGAATTTAGTATTTGAAGTCTTTAAGGTCTTTAAGGTCTTTAAGGAGGGGATTATTTCAGCCACTTGTCTAACCAGCGGAAGAAGGTGCGCTGCCAGAGGATGCCGTTCTGGGGCTTGAGTACCCAGTGGTTCTCGTCGGGGAAGAGGAGCAGCTGGGCAGGTATGCCACGTGTGCGTGCGGCGGTGAAGGCACTTTCTGCCTGGGTGTACTCTATGCGGAAGTCCTTCTGTCCGTGGATGCAGAGGATGGGGGTGTCCCAGCGGTCGACGTAGAGATGGGGAGAGGTCTCGAACACCTTGGCACGCTTGCCCTGTGCGTCCTTGTACCAGGGAGCCTGGCCCATGTCCCAGTTGGGGAACCACATTTCCTCCGTTTCCACATACTGCTGCTGGGTGTTGAAGATACCGTCGTGGGCGATGAATGCCTTGAAACGCTTCTCGTGGTTGCCGGCAAGCCAGTAAACGCTGTATCCTCCGAAACTTGCACCCACGGCACCAAGTCTGTCGGCATCCACCCAGGGTTCCTTGGCAATGTCGTCTATGGCAGAAAGGTAGTCCTTCATGCACTGGCCGGAGTAGTCGCCGGAGATTTGCTCAAGCCACTCCATGCCAAAGCCGGGCAGGCCTCGGCGGTTGGGGGCGATGACCACATAGCCCTGAGATGCCATCACCTGGAAGTTCCAGCGGAAACTCCAGAACTGGCTAACGGGCGACTGGGGGCCGCCCTCGCAGAAGAGCAGGGTGGGGTATTTCTTTGTCTCGTCGAAGTTGGGGGGCAGTATTACCCATGCCAGCATGTCCTTGTTGTCGGTGGTCTTTATCCAGCGCTCGCGAACCTCGCCGAACTGGAAGTGGGCATAGAAGGGTTCGTTCTCCCTGGTAATCTGCTCGGTCTTGCCGTCCGCAATGTTTACGAAGAACACCTCGTCGGCCCGGCTCATGGAGTGACGCTTGGCCAGGAGTTTGTCTCCCTGGGGATGAACGCCAAGCAGGACATAGTCGGCCACTTCGTCGGTAATCTGCCTTACCTCGCCTGAAAGGTTGGTGGCATAGAGGTTGGTCTTGCCATGCCAAACACCAGAGAAGTACAGGGTGTTGTTGTCGCTTGCCCATGCAAACTCGTTGACACCGCTCTCAAAACTCTCGGTTACGTATGTCTTCTTGCCTGTGGCAAACTCGTAGATGCAAAGGCGTGTGCGGTCGCTCTCGTATCCGTCGCGCTCCATGCTGCTCCATGCAATGTATTTGCCGTTGGGAGAGAACTGGGGATTCTGGTCGTAGCCGGCGTTTACGTCCTCCTGGAACTGGTTTACGGCCTGGTTCTTGAGCGAGCGTGTGGGGTCGCATACAGGGCGCACGTATCCCTCAGGCTTGCAGAGGTTCTTTGTCTCTCCGCTCTCTATGTCGTAGAGGAAAATGTCGCTATCGGTGCTGATGGCATAGCCTATGCCCGAGAGTTTGCGGCATGTGTAGGCAATCTGCTTGCCGTCGGGGCTCCATGCCAGTTGTTCGGTGCCACCGAAGGGGAGCATGGGGCTTTCGTATGGTTCTCCCTCCAGAAGGTCCTTGGCACCACTTACCTTGTTGCCGTCTAAATCGGCCACGAAGGGGTGGGGGGCAGACTTGGTGTAGTGGTCCCAATGCTTGTACATCAGGTCGTTGGCAACGATGCCTGTGGACAGGGCAAGGTCCTCGTCGTTCTTCTGGATGCTTGCTTCGTGAGCCACACTCTTGACGAGGATGACCTTGTTGCCGCAGGGCGAGAACAGATAGTCGTCCACACCTTCGGCTTCGAAGGAAACCTGCTTGCGGCCGGTACCGTCGGCATTCATGCTCCATAACTGCATTGCGCCGGAACCGTTTTCCTCGGGGGCAAGGAATACAATCTTGTCGGTGCCGGGAAGGAAGGAGGGGGCATACTCGGAAGCAGAAGATGATGTCAGCAATGCCGGTTCGCTATCTGCCGAGGGTGTGGAGGCATAGATGACTGAACGGCTGCGGTTCTTCTCCACGCTGTAGTATGTTACTCCGTAGACGGACTTCCGGGCCTCGGGAGAAAGGTGATAGCCACCGATGCGGCCCATCTGCCACATTACCTCGGGGGTGAACTGGTGTGAAGAGTCGGCAAACTCGGTGGTTCTGCCAATGCCGGCAGTATCCGAAGTGTTCTCTGCCGATGGTGTGCATGCCACAAGTGAGAGCGACATAAGGGTTGAGGTTAATAGTTTGTTCATATTGTTTGATTGTGTGTGGTTAGGCGCTTTTGATAAGCAGAAATCAGGAACCAGAGGCTGAAGTCCGAAGGCTTGATACTCTAATTCCCAATTTCTAAGTGTGTATGGTCGGTTCGGACGATAGTCCTATACCATAATTTATATTAGACCCCGAACAGGTCATTGGCGCGTAACGGTCTAATGACCTATTGGGGGCAAAGACTTACTTCCTGTTCTTCTGCTGTTCCTCCATCTGCTTCTGCAGAGCCTCCAGACGGGCTGCCATGCCACCGGTCTTCTTGGGGTCGTTCTTGTGCTTGGCACGGTACTCTTCCAACTTGGCAAGAAGTTTCTTGTCGTCGGTGGTCTTGCGCAGGTACCACATGATGAGGATGCTGGTAAGACCGGAGAGGAAATAGTAGTAGCAAAGACCGCTGGAATAGTTGTTGAACATGAAGAAGAACATCAGTGGCATGATGT
Organism: Bacteroidaceae bacterium; assembly: GCA_017466325.1. Classification (GTDB taxonomy): domain Bacteria; phylum Bacteroidota; class Bacteroidia; order Bacteroidales; family Bacteroidaceae; genus Physcousia. Next base: position 11,602 of record JAFTUK010000046.1, read on the forward strand.
ACATCATGTACTGCATCATCTTCATCTGCTGTGCCTGCTCGGCAGACATCTGGTCTTTCTGCTGGCGCATGGATATCCATGTGTTGATGATGTTGGTGGCGCAGAAGAGCAGGCAGAAGATGCTCAGGTGGTCGCCGATGAGCCACAGGTCGGCATCCCAACTGAGGAGTTCGTCGTAAGCAGAAAGGTCGTCGGCCCAGAGGAACTTCTCGCCGCGCAGGGCAATGGCATTGGGCACGAAGTTGAACAAGGCAATCCAGATGGGCATCTGTATAAGCATGGGCAAGCATCCTCCCATGGGACTTACACCGTATTCGCTATAGATTTGCATCATTTCGGCCTGCTTCTTCATGGCGTCCTCGGGTTTGGGATACTTGGCATTCAGAGCATCCACCTTGGGCTTGAGGACTCGCATGCGGGCACTGCTCAGATAACTCTTCTTGGTGGTGGGGTAGACGAATATCTTCACGATGATGGTAAGCAGGAGCAGTACGATACCCATGTTCATGCCGAAACCGGAAAGGAAGTCGAACAGGGGCAGAATGATCCAACGGTTGATGATGCGGAACAGAGGCCAGCCAAGGTATACGAGGTTCTCCAGTTCAAGGTCCTTGCCAGATGCAACGATGTCGTCGTGTTCCTTCAGCAGGTGGAAGTCGTTGGGACCCAGGTAGAGGTTCAGGTTGGTACTCTGCACGCCGCTGGGGTCAAAGGCGCAATTCATGTGTGCGGAATAGTTCTTCAGGTCGCCGGACTTCTCCTGGCATGGAGAACTCTTCAGCACAGCACCGTCGAACTGGTCGGGGGCAATGAGCACGCAACTGAAGAACTGGTTCTTGAAGGCAATCCATTCAAGGGGCATTTCCATGGTTTCGTTCTCCTCGCCAGTCTCAGACAGTTTGTCGGTGTCGCCGTTCTTCTCCTTGTAGGTCAGGGAAGAGTACTGCTGCTCAAAGTCAAAGCCCTTCTCCTGCTGGGCGGCCACATCCTGCCAGTTGATGCTCATGCTCTGGGTGCCTGGGTGCAGGACACTGCCCATGCCTGTTGCCTGCATGCTTATCTTCACCAGATAACTGTTTGCCACCAGGTGGTAGTTGATGTCCAGATGTGAGGCCTCGTTGCCCAGACGCATGGTAACGGTGCTGTCCGTCTTGTTGATGGCCTGGAAGGTGTAGTCACGAGTGTCGATGTTGTCTTCCTTGCCTGTCAGCGTGTAACTGAGGCTGTTAAGTCCCTTGCGCAGAAGCATTATATCCTCCTTCTGCTGGTTCTTGTACTGTGTGAGGCTTGCACTCTGTATGCTACCGCCACGTGTGTTCAGCGTAAGGTTCACAAGACCGTTGTTCAGACTGACCTCCTCGCCCTGCACGTTGCGTGCCTCGAAGAAAAGTGAGGTACTGTCCTGGTCCTTCATGGCCAGTTCCAGAGTCTTCTGCTCCTCTGCCTTTTGGGCTTCCAATGCCTGCTTTGCCTGCACGATGCTGTCCTGGCGTGCAATCTCCCTCATCTGGGCGATTTCCTCCTCGGATGGTTTGCTGTACTGCCAGAAACCAATCATCACCAAGGCAATGAGCACAAAGCCCGTAATAGTGTTCTTATCCATAAGTTTTTGTTTAAATTTCACACAAAACGCGGGCAAAGTTACGAATAAACCGCTAATTAACCAAAGTTATAGTTATTTTATTTTAAATAGGCTGCTTAACACTATATTAAATATGTAAGAATGAAAAAAAAATGCTATCTTTGCCCAGAATTTAAAGTATATAGCACAGATAATGGGATTGTTTTCATTTTTCAGCAGAGAAAAGAAGGAGACTCTGGACAAAGGATTAGAAAAGACAAAGACAGGATTCTTTGACAAGATAGCGAGAGCCGTAGCGGGCCGTGATAAGGTTGACGACGAGGTGTTGGACAATCTGGAAGAGGTGTTGGTAACAAGCGATGTTGGTGTAGACACCACACTTCGTATAATTGAGAGAATAGAGCAACGCGTTGCCCGCGACAAGTATGTCGGTACAGGCGAATTGAATCGCATACTTCGTGATGAGATTGCCCAGCTTCTGACTGAGAATAACACCGAAGATACTGAGGGTTTTACACTTCCCGAAGGCAAGCGTCCTTATGTCATAATGGTCGTTGGTGTGAACGGTGTGGGCAAGACCACCACAATTGGTAAATTAGCATACCAGTTCAAGCAAGCAGGCCTGAAGGTTGTCCTTGGAGCCGCCGACACCTTCCGTGCGGCCGCCGTGGAGCAGATAGTCATTTGGGGAGAGAGGGTAGGAGTGCCCGTGGTAAAGCAACAGATGGGCAGTGACCCAGCGTCAGTGGCTTTCGATACCTTGCAAAGTGCCATGTCGCAGGGGGCTGATGTTGTGATAATAGATACTGCAGGTCGTCTTCATAACAAGAAGGGGTTGATGGATGAACTTTCCAAGATAAAGCGCGTGATGCAGAAACTTATGCCCGAGGCTCCGAACGACGTAATGCTTGTTTTGGACGGAAGCACCGGACAAAATGCCTACGAACAGGCAAAGCAGTTTACTGCTGCTACCGAGGTGACAAGTATGGCTGTTACCAAGTTGGACGGCACGGCAAAGGGCGGTGTGGTTATCGGTATATCCGACCAGTTCAAGATACCTGTGCGCTATATCGGTTTGGGTGAAGGCATGGAAGACCTGCAACCCTTCAACCGTGTGGAGTTTGTTGACTCTCTGTTCAAATAATCCCCCAAAGTCCTGCTTGCGATGAAGATAGACATTATTACTCTTGGATGCAGTAAGAACCTGGTGGATAGCGAAAGGCTCATGCGCCAGTTGGAATCCGTTGGTTACGAGGTTACACATGATGCCGAAGAACTCACCGGCGAGATAGCCATTGTGAATACCTGCGGTTTTATTGCCGATGCCCAAGAGGAAAGCATAAACATGATTCTTGAACTTGCCCAACGCAAGACGGAAGGCGACCTGAAGAAGCTCTATGTGATGGGATGCCTTAGCGAGAGATTCATGGATGAATTAGGTACAGAGATACCGGAGGTGGATAGGTATTACGGCAAGTTCGACTGGACACGTCTGCTTGCCGACTTGGGGCATGAATACGATGAAAGCATCAGCAATGAGCGTCATCTTACCACGCCTTCCCACTATGCCTACCTGAAAATATCCGAGGGATGCAACCGTCGTTGTGCATATTGTGCTATCCCCATAATCACCGGTGTACACCGCTCCCGCCCTATGGATGAGATACTTGCCGAGGTACGCTATCTGGTGTCTCAGGGGGTAAAGGAGTTCCAGGTTATAGCACAGGAACTTACATTCTATGGCATGGACCTCTACAAGGAACGACGCATTGCCCAACTGGTGCAGGCAATGGCAGATATTCCCGGGGTTGAGTGGATACGTCTGCACTATGCCTATCCTACGGATTTCCCGATGGAATTGCTTGATGTTATGCGTGAGAACGACAATGTCTGCAAGTATCTGGATATCGCCTTGCAACATATTTCTGACAATGTGCTTGATGCTATGCACAGACACATAACTAAGGAAGAGACGTATTTACTGATAGAGAACATCCGCAAGCGGGTGCCTGGCATACATCTTCGTACCACGCTGATGGTTGGTTTCCCCGGAGAGACAGACGAAGACTTTAAGGAACTTTGCGACTTTGTCCGCTGGGCACGCTTCGAGCGCATGGGAGCCTTTGCTTATAGTGAGGAGCAGGGTACTCCCAGTGCCAGATTGTACGAAGATAATATTCCCGAGGACTTGAAGCAGGAGCGCCTATCCCGACTTATGCGCCTTCAGCAGAGGATTTCCGCAGAGATTCAGGAAGAAAAGGTCGGCAAGCAAATGCGCGTAATCATTGATCGTGAGGAAGGAGAGTGGTATGTGGGACGCACGGAATACGATTCGCCAGAGGTGGATCCTGAAGTTCTAATCCCCTCATCAGCGGATTCCTTTGCCCCAGGCATGTTCTGTCAGGTACGCATCACAAAGGCAGAAGATTTTGACCTATATGGTGAGGGATTTCAATAGTTTGTATTTCCTGTGTTATAAAGAATGTCAACTTACATATAATAAGCGTATTCCAAACTAACCATGAACAACAAAGAATTTATAGCGGAACTGGCACGCAGAACGAACTCCAATGCAAAAGAGACACAGCAGAAAATGAATGTTCTTGTGCAGGAGATTACTGAGCGTTTGTGTGAGGAGGATTCAATTTCAATATCCAATTTCGGTGTGTTTGAAACTAAGAAACGTTTGGAACGTGTGCTTGTGTCTCCTACAACTGGCCAGCGTATGCTTGTGCCACCTAAGATGGTTGTCGGCTTCAAGCAAAGTGGGGTGTTGAAAAATAAAATCCAGTAATCATAGACGTTGGTGATATGGACAATAAATTGGGAATCCAGGAATTGGCATTGGCTTTTGCGGAACGTTATGGATACGATACCAAGTCATCCATGGTTTTTGTAAAGACGGTATTTGAAATTGTAGAGGAATACGTATCCAAAGACAAACTGGTAAAGATAAAAGGATTCGGCACATTTAAATTGATAAGTGTCTCAGATCGTGAGAGTATAAATGTAAACACTGGTGAACGTATAGTTATTGCCAGTCACAGCAAACTCACTTTTACGCCAGATGCAGCTTTAAGGGATGCGGTTAATCGTCCTTTTTCTGATTTTGAAACTACTCCCTTGAGCGACTCTACTTCGCTTGAGGCAATGGAGCATATTCCTTCTGTAGAGGAGGCATCCCAAAACAATCTTCCAATTGAGAGCATCGAGTGTGAGGTACAGCCTGCAATCGTATTTGTTGAAGAGTGCGATGTACAAGAAGAATCAAGTCCTCTAAATGATACAGATGCGATTAATCAGTTTGTTGATAATGATGAAGACAGTGCAGTAGGAAATGTGATAGAAAACACTAATGAATCAGTAGAGGTTGTTTCGGAAGATGCTAACTACAATACTGATAAGCAAGAAAAGACGGATATTGATTTAAATGAAACATCCTCAGACCCTGACAATCTTGTTCTTGTTGTAGAGGAAAGCAGTATGGTTGAGGCTACAGAGGAAGTATTGCCAAGAGAGGACGCTGTTGTGGAAGAAAGTGAGACAGTGCATGCTGATTTGGCCGGACATAATCAGCATAGGATAATCCAGAATACGTCAAATGCAGAGAACTCGCATTATCCCATGTCGTCAGAGCCTGTTTTGTCCACAGGTTCTTCTAAATCATCCCGTATATATTGGTATGTGCTTTTAACTTTAGTATTGATGTCACTATCTTATGTCTGCGGGCACTATAAAGTTTTGGGGATGATAGATGTGAATCTGTATTCTGAAAATGAACTTAAGGATAATGTTTCCAACGTTACACAATCCGGTAATGTATCAGAACCAACAGCTAACTCTACTGAGCCTGTTGTATCAGATGCTGTATCAGATACATTACACAATGATTCTGTAGGTACACAGGAAAATCAGGTTCCTGAAGAGTCTCCAGAAGAGATTGCCAAATACTATCCTCAGGTTCCAGGTGGAGAATATTGGATAGTTGGCAATTCTGGCAGGGTGCATTATATGGAGGTTGGTGAAACTCTTTATAGGATTGCAAGAAAGGAATTAGGTGATCAGAATTTGGTTCGTTATTTAATAGTTTTCAACAAATTTGAGGATCCGAATATAATTCATACAGGTGATCCCATTAGAATTCCAAAACTGGTTAAGAAGGCACTGCCTAAGGTTACCGAAGTCGAGGGCGGAGAAGAGTAGTTTAGAGATTTCTTAAATCTCTGCATTAAGGACCATTGTGAACCAATTGGTCCTTAATTCGTAAACATGTATTGTTGTGTTTTTAACACGCTTTATATAATGTATAGGACTTTTTAAACATTTAGCGTTGCCTATATGGCATAATCTTTCTATCTTTGCATCCAAAACAATAAAAAGTACTTTTAAGACACAATGAACTCTTTTGATATCCGTGCTCTGAATGAGCAGATAGAGCGTCAAAGCGCATTCGTTACCAACCTGCAGACGGGAATGGCTCAGGTTATTGTAGGCCAGAAGCATTTGGTGGAGTCACTGCTGATAGGTCTTCTTAGCGATGGTCATGTACTGCTTGAGGGTGTTCCTGGTCTGGCAAAGACACAGGCCATCAAGACGTTGGCTTCACTGGTGGATGCGCAGTTCAGCCGAATCCAGTTCACCCCCGACCTGTTGCCTGCCGACGTTATTGGTACAATGATCTATTCGCAGAAGGAGGAAGGTTTCCAGGTAGAGAAAGGTCCCGTGTTTGCCAATTTCGTTCTGGCAGATGAGATCAACCGTGCTCCGGCCAAGGTGCAGAGCGCATTGCTGGAGGCCATGCAGGAGCGCCAGGTTACTATCGGCAAAGAAACCTTCCAGCTGCCCAAGCCTTTCCTTGTGTTAGCTACACAGAACCCCATTGAACAAGAGGGTACATATCCTCTGCCTGAAGCACAAGTGGACCGTTTCATGCTCAAGGTAATTATTGATTACCCCAAGCTGGAGGAGGAGAAACTGATTGTGCGTCAGAATATCAAGGGCGATGCTCCTGCCATAACTCCGCTGATGAGTACACAGGAGATTATGGAGGCCCGTGCTGTGGTTCGCCAGGTTTATTTGGATGAAAAGATAGAACAGTACATTGCCGATATTGTTTTTGCTACACGTTATCCAGAGAAGTATAACCTCAAGGACATGAAGGATTACATAGAATTCGGTGCCAGCCCCCGTGCAAGTATCAACCTTGCGTTGGCGGCAAGGGCGTATGCCTTCATCAAGCGTCGCGGGTATGTCATTCCTGAAGATGTCCGTGCTGTGGCCCATGATGTCTTGCGCCATCGTATCGGTTTGTCTTATGAGGCCGAGGCCAATAATATTACTCCCGAGGAAATCGTAAGCAAGATAATCAACAAGATAGAGGTGCCTTGATCTGTCGTTTGGAATATCGTGCAGGTAAAAAAGCATGGAAACAAGTGAATTGCTAAAGCGCGTCAGGCAGATAGAAATCAAGACGAAGGGCTTGTCCAACAATATCTTTGCCGGTGAATACCATTCTGCCTTTAAGGGTAGGGGTATGGCCTTTGCCGAGGTTCGCGAATACCAGTATGGCGATGACATCCGAGATATAGAATGGAATGTCACTGCCAGATTCAACAAACCATTTGTCAAGGTTTTTGAGGAGGAACGTGAACTTACGGTAATGCTTTGTATAGATGTCAGCGGCAGTCTGGAGTTTGGCTCGCATGTCCAGACGAAACGCAGGATGCTTACGGAGATATCCGCAACCCTGGCTTTTTCTGCCATTCAGAATAACGACAAGATAGGTGTGATATTCTTCTCGGACCGTATAGAGAAGTTCATTCCTCCCAAGAAGGGACGTAAGCACATTCTTTATATCATACGCGAACTGTTGGAGTTCAAACCCGAGAGCAACCGTACGGATGTGGGTTGTGCCGTGGAGTATCTGACCTCCGTCATCAAGCGCAGGTGCACAGCTTTCCTGCTTAGTGACTTCTTGGACGACAAAGACTTCCGTCAGCCTCTGACCATAGCCAACCGCAAGCACGATGTAGTGGCAGTGCAGGTGTATGACCGCCGTATTGCTGAATTGCCAGATGTCGGTCTGATGCAGATTCGCGATGCAGAGACAGGAGAGGAGATGCTCGTTGATACCAGCAGCAAGAAAGTACGCAACCAACATGCCGCATGGTGGAGGGGACAGCAGAATCGTTTGAGGGAAACCTTTACGCGTAGCGGAGTGGACAATGTAAGCGTACGTACCGATCATGATTACGTTACGGCCCTTATGGGACTGTTCAAGCAAAGGTCTTGACATCGCTCTGGCTGATGAATGATTGGAAATTGAAAATAGGACTTTAAGATGTTTTGTGTAAAACAGAATAATACCAGTAATGGCATGAGAATGGTCGGCAGAGTGGTTGCAGTACTGGCAGTTGCTTTGTTGCTTGTTTTGCCACTTCATGCACAGGTAACGGTAACTGCGCGTCTGGACAGTCTGCAGATGTTCGTAGGACAGCAGGATGGATTGGAACTGGAGGTTTCTATGCCGGCAGGCAAGAACTTGCAGTTGCCTGCACTGAAGAAGGGTATGGAGATAGTTCCTGATGTGGAGATAGTAGATGTTGGTGCTCCCGATACTGTGCGTATGAACGACGGAAAGCAACTGCAGGTAACACAGCGCTATGTCATCACGGCTTGGGATTCATCTTTCTATTATCTGCCCCCAATGCAAGTGATGGTGGATTCTACGGTGTATGAAAGTAAACCTTTGGCATTGAAGGTCTATACCCTTGATGTTGATACTCTTAATGCGGAGGTGTTTTTCCCTCCTCGCAATATTCAGGAACTGCCTTTCAGTTGGGATGATTGGAAACAGATTGCCTACAGTCTTTTGGCAATACTTCCATTGGTGGCCCTGATAGTTGCCATGAGCATGTTGATCAAGAAGGGCAAACCCATATTCCGTATAATCCGACGCAAGAAGAAGATTCCTGCACATCAGGTTGCCATAAGCGAGATAGAGCGCATAAAGGCGCAACGCACATGGGCTCAGGAGGATAGCAAGGAGTATTATACCCTGCTTACTGATGCCCTGAGAACCTACATTCAGGAAAGGTATTCATTCTCTGCAATGGAGATGACCAGTTCAGAAATCATAGAGCGTCTCACACAGGACGGGGACCAAAAGAGTCTTGATGAGCTGAGAGAGATTTTCCGTACTGCAGACTTGGTTAAATTCGCAAAATGGAGTACCCAGATTAACGAAAACGATGCAAACCTTGTGGCGGCACTGCAATATGTAAATGAGACGAAAGTGGAGGAAGACGCGAATGCCAAAACTGAACCTGAGGTTGTGAAGGAAACGGACAAGCAACGCCAGTTGCAGGTCATTGTCATGCGTGTCATAATTGTAATATCCGCAATAGTCATAGCCTTCATCCTTGGAACTGTGGTATGGCGTCTGTACGATATGTTTGCTTAAGCAGGCATTGGTATTAAATGCAAGAATATATTGATAGTAATTATGGAATTCAATAATCCCTTCTATTTCCTATTGCTTCTTCTACTTATACCTTATATAATATGGTATGTGCTAAATCACAGGAAGGCCACACCTTCAATAAGGATAAGTTCTACGGCGAGTTTCCTGCGTACCAAGTCTACATGGAGAATATGGTTCACGCATGTTCCGTTTCTTCTGACCATAGTAGGATATACGGCAATGGTTTGCGCCTTGGCTCGTCCGCAAACGGCAAACTCATGGAGCAATACCAGCGTTGAGGGTATTGACATAATGCTGTGCATGGATGTTTCTACCAGTATGCTGGCTGAGGACTTGAAACCGAACCGAGTACAAGCAGCACGCAATGTTGCTATAGAGTTTATCAATGGCAGAAAGAATGACAATATCGGCCTGACAGTCTTTGCCGGTGAGGCCTATACCCAGTGTCCCATGACGATGGACCATACTGCATTGTTGAATCTGCTGAGCGGTATGGACTGTAATATGGCCATGCGTGGAATGTTGGAGGATGGTACTGCAATCGGTATGGGTATTGCCAATGCTGTGTCCCGACTTAAGGAATCCAAGGCCAAGAGCAAGGTAGTCATTCTTCTTACCGACGGTACGAATAATCGTGGAGACATTTCGCCTGGTATGGCTGCCGATATAGCCAAGAGTTTCGGCATTCGTGTCTACACTGTTGCGGTGGGAACAAATGGAACGGCACCTTATCCCATGTATGTCAATGGGCATAAGGAATATGTCAATGTCCCTGTGGAGATTGATACCAAGACCTTGTCTATGATAGCGGAGAAGACAGATGCAAAGACGTACAGGGCAACAAATACGGAGAAACTTTTTGAGGTCTACGAAGAGATAGATCAGTTGGAACGGACAAAGATGAATGTTCGCAAGTATTCTAAACGTTACGAGTCATTTCAGACTTTTGCGTTAATATCGTTCTTATCTCTTGCTTTGGCTCTTATGTTGAAGGTGACAATCTTGAAGAGACTCCCTTAAAACTGTGAAGTATGTTTAGATTTGAAACTCCAGAATATCTGTATTTGCTCTTGTTGCTGCCAGTTTTGGCTGTCGCACACTATTTGTGGGTATATAGGAAGAAACGCAATCTCAGACGATATGGTGATCCGGTTTTGCTGAGCGCCTTTATGCGGGATGTATCCCGCCTTAGAACAGAGCTGAAGTTCTGGTTCTTGCAATTATCCCTGCTCTTCCTTATCATAGCTCTTGCACGTCCGCAGTATGGTACACGTGTTGATACGCGTAAGCGCAGTGGTATAGAGGCTATTATTGCAATGGATGTCAGCAACAGCATGTTGGCAGAGGATGTTCGTCCCAATAGATTGGAAAAAGCTAAGATGATGGTGTCCAATCTTGTCGATAATATGACAGACGACAAGATAGGCCTGATAGTCTATGCCGGTCAGGCTTTTGTCCAGTTGCCAATTACCAGTGATTATGTTTCGGCAAAAATGTTCCTGGAAACTATCTCTCCCTCAATGATAGAGATGCAGGGTACAGACATTGCTGCTGCAATCTCATTGGCCTCCAATAGTTTTACCGCTCAGGAAGGGGTGGCGCGTGCCATATTCGTCATAACAGATGGTGAAGACAACGAGGGTGGGGCAGTTGAGGCTGCCAAAGCCGCGGCACAAAAGGGAATCCATGTTTATATGTTAGGCGTTGGAGAACCCGCAGGTGCTCCCATCCCCATTCCTGGTACTGGTCAGTATATCATAGACAATGAGGGCAATACCGTTATTTCGCGTCTTAATGAAGACATGTGCCGTGAGATAGCAAATGCCGGTAATGGAAATTACATATACGTTGATAACAGCAGTTCTGCACAGAAGAAATTGGACAAGTATGTAGAGAATCTTGGAAGGGTGGAGATGGAGTCTTCTATTTTCTCCGAAGATGACGAGCAGTTCCAAAGTTTTCTCCTCATGTCAATGTTCTTTTTGTTACTGGATGTCCTGTTGCTGGAGCGTAAGAACCATATTCTGCAAAGATTTACATTCTTTACAAAGAAATAGAGAAACTATAGAAGTTTTGTGTTATGAAACGATACTTGATACTTCTCTTCATATCCATGGCATGTCTTGGAACTTTGGAAGCCCAGACATTGCGTGATTATGTGCGTAGAGGCAACCGCCTTATGCTGGATACTCTGGGAGGAAGTGACTTTTCCGAGAAGGCTATAGTGCAATACAAGAAGGCTTTGGAGAAGGACTCTACTTTCAGTATCCCCAGATATAATTTGGGTAACGCTTTGATAAGACAGGGAAAACCTCAGGATGCCATGGCCGAGTACCTTACTGCAGCAAAGTACGAAAAGGATAAGCAGCGTCTCTCGGACATATATCATAATATGGGTGTTTTGTTGCAGGCGTCAAAAAAATATAACGAGGCAGTGGAGTGTTATAAGGAATCTCTTCGTAATGACCCCTCTAATGATGAAACCCGTTACAACTATGTCTTGGCAAAATGGCATCTGAAAAATCAGCAGGATGACAGTCAGGACGGAGAAGACAACAAAGAGGATAAGCAAGAACAGCAAAAGCAGGAAGAGAAGAATAAAGAAGAGGGTCAGCAGAAACAAGAGCAGCCGCAACCTCAACAGTCACAATCTCAGCAGCAGGACAAGTCGGAAATGTCAAAGGAGAATGCGGAACGCCTTCTTCAGGCAGCAATGAGAAACGAAAAGGAAACCCAGGAGAAAATACAACGTCAGCAGCAGGAATCACCTCGCAGACGTTTGCAGAAGCAGTGGTAGCCGTAGTTCATTGCGTTATAAGTAGTAATTACATATTATAAAAGGAATAAATACAGGACAGTTGTGAATAGGATAAGTTATACATTATTCTTACTTTTGATGGCTGTACTTTCCACATTTGCGCAGACGGTACGCATACAGGCGCCAGATGTTTGTGAAGTGGGGCGCCGTATAAATGTAAGTTATGTGGTAGACACTCAGGACGTGGAAGATATCCAGGTTGGTGAGTTTCCTGGCTTTGAAATGCTTTATGGTCCATCCACCAGCAGTCAAAGTTCTTTCCAGATGATAAATGGAAAGACTACACATTCCAGCACAATAACCTTTACCTATGTGTTATTGGCTGAAAAGGAAGGTGACTACACCTTACCTGCTGCAAGTGTCAAGGTAAATGGAAAGACAATACGTAGCGGAACTGCCACTATCCAGGTGTTGCCTTCCTCCAACTCTTCTCAAGGAATGTCTTCTGCACACGGTTCTTCGTCTCAGGGTTCCCATCATTCCGACGGTACTGTCAGCGACAGGGATTTGTTCATTACTGCTACAGCAAGTAAGAGCAGGATATTCGAGCAGGAAGCCGTGGTCTTGACCTATAAGCTTTATACATTGGTGAATCTCCGGCAGCTTGCAGGTGAGATGCCAGAATTGGACGGATTTCATTGTCAGGAACTCAACAGTAAGGCCCAGCTTTCTTTGAAATACGAGCGTTACAATGGACGTAACTACGGTACGGCCATTTGGCGTCAATACGTGCTCTTCCCACAGAAAAGCGGTAAGATGACAATCCCCAGTGTTTCCTTTGATGCAGAAGTGGAGGTCACAAATCACACTGCAGACCCGTTTGATATCTTTTTCGGCGGAGGGTCACTTACCCAAATGTTCCGTAAGACCATTAGGACACCGGAGGTAGAGATAGATGTCAAACCTCTGCCGTCTCCTGTGCCCTCAAACTTTTCTGGTGCAGTGGGCAAGTTCTCGATGACAGGTACCCTGACTCCCGAGCAATTGGATGCCAACGATGCGGCATCCATGAGGATTGTTGTTTCAGGTCAGGGCAACATGAAGCTCATGAAATCTCCTTCTGTAGATATGCCCAAGGACTTTGAAGTGTACACACCGAAGGAAACGGACAAGACAACCAGTACAGCCGGTGGCGCAAAGGGAAATGTCATCTTTGATTATGTTATAGTTCCACGCCATGGCGGCCGGTATTCCATCCCTCCTGTTGAATTTGTGTATTTCAATCCCGATGCAGAGAAATACGTTACTTTACGCACCGATTCATTCCATCTTGCTGTTGCCAAGGGACAACCGGTAGCAGGCGGAACGTCAGTACGCGAGAAAGAAGACCTGCGTGTCCTTTCTTCAGACATTCATTACATCAATACCCGCAAGGCAAATATTCGCAAAAGCGTTGATGGTTTCTTCGGAACAACCGTATATGTGTTAATATACATAGGAGCTTTAACACTCTTTCTGTTGCTGCTGGCCATCTTCTATCGTCAGGCCAAAGCCAATGCCGACATTGCCCGCAAGCGTGGCAAACGTGCCGGTAAGGAGGCGACAAAGCGTCTGAAGGTAGCCCGTAAGTTGCTCAAGAATCATGAGGCAGGTCCTTTCTATGAAGAGACGTTAAGGGCTTTGTTGGGTTATGTCGGTGATAAACTGAATATCCCCATGACTCATCTGGCCAAGGAAAATGTCCGTGAGGCATTGGCGGCACGAGGCGTGGACGAGGCACTGATACGTCAGTATATGGATGTCCTTGAGTCGTGCGAGTTTGCACGTTTTGCGCCAGGCGATCCAATGGCAACGATGGACAAGATATATGAGTCCGCCACTCAGGCTATTAACAACTTGAACAAGAATCTATAGTTTTGCACATGAAGCATCTGTATAAAATATTCATCCTCTTATGTTTTGCCTGTATGCCGTCTATGGCAATGGACATGTCCAAGGATTCTGTGGACTTGCTGAAGATGCAGGCAGACTCGGCCTATGCCAATGAGGATTTTGAGAATGCGGAACGAATCTACCTCCAATTGGCAGAACAAGGTGAGAGTGCGGTAATATGCTATAATCTAGGATGTACATATTATCGTCAGGATAATATTGCCAAGGCCGTGTTGTGGTTTGAACGTGCGGCACAGTTAGACCCTTCGGATGATGACATTCGTTTTAATCTTGCCATGGCACGCGGAAAAACCATAGACCGTATTATTCCTCGTCATGAAATGTTCTTCGTTTCGGCATGGAAGACACTTATGCACAGCCAGTCGGTAACGGAATGGGCATATTGGGCCATAGGCGCTTTTGTCATGTTCTTGTTGCTTGTGGCCTTGTACATCTATTGTTCTGCCGTGTATTTGCGTAAGGTTGGGTTCTTTGGCGCAATCATTGCTGTTCTTATGTGTGTCCTGTTCAACATACTGGCCTCCAGTCTTCGCAATTATAATAATACACACACGGCCGGAATCATAATGGAGCCTGCAGTAACGGTGAGAAGTACCCCTACAAAATCGGGTACCGATCTGTTTGTGGTCCACGAAGGCACGCGAGTGGAGATAAAGGACAACAGTATGCGTGATTGGGCTGAAATCCAGATTGCGGATGGCAAGGTAGGGTGGATCGAAAAGAGTACGTACGAGGCAATATAGAAGTTATTATGAATTTTCCATCCTTTGATACAGAACTGTTATTATATATCAATCAGTGCAATAATGTATTGATGGACACGGTCATGCTCAAGTTCAGTGATACTTGGACATGGTCTCTCTTGTTGCTGGTAGTTGTATTCGTGGTATTGCGTAACAGACCTCTGAAGGAAGCTCTTCTGATAATACTAGGAATAGCCTTGTGCGTTTTGGTTGCAGATCAGATAAGTTCCTCACTCATAAAGCCATGGGTCGCACGTTTTCGTCCCACGCACGATCCGGATTTGATGTTTGAAATCAGGCATATTGCCGGTAGGGCAGGGCAGTATGGATTTGTCAGTTCCCATGCTGCTAATACATTTGCCGTTGCCACATTTATGTCTCTCGTATTCCGGCATCGTCTGACTACATTATGCTTGTTTGCATGGGCTTTTGTGGTTGGATATAGCCGTATATACCTTGGTGTGCATTTTCCTCTGGATGTCTTTTGCGGAGGCATGCTTGGTATTGTGGTCGGTTATCTTGTATATATTTTGTTGCGTTTTGCAACAATCAGATTAATGCCCTCTACTCAACAGTATTATAGCACTGCCTATACGCGCTCCGGTTTCCTGCGTGATGATATGCATATCCTGCTAACAGTAATGGCTCTGACTTTGGTGTATACCCTGTTTTAGTTAGTTCCCTTTGCGGTATTTCAATGGTGTATATCCCGTCGCTTTGTGGAACATCCTTGTGAAGTGGTTGGGATATGCAAATCCCAGTTCCTCGGCTATTTCATTGATAGTCATGTTGGTCTGCCTCAGCAGAACCTGGGCATGGGAAACAATCTTCCCTCGTATATATTCCTGTGCAGTAATGTGCACTTCCTTCTTTATTATATCACCGAAGTAATTAGGGCTAAGGTCGAATTGGGCTGCACACCAGGTCACCGTGGGTTGTCCGTTTTGTGCAGGTAGTCCGCTTCCCAGATACCTGTCAAGTAATGTATCCAGTTTGCCAACCAGGGTCTCGCCTTTACGCACGCTGATGGTGTGTTGCTTCTCGAAATACCTCTTCACGTAGCTCAGCAAAGTTCCTATGCCCAAGCGTATCATTTGTCCCGACAGGTGGTCTTTGGGAGTGTTCAGTTCTGCATAAAGGTTTGCAAAGCAGTTTTTGATTACCCCATGTTCCATGTCTGTAAGGCTGATGGCCTCGGTGTAGTCCGAGTTGAAATATGAAAACATATAGAAATCGCGTCCCAATCCAGTTTTCTCCAGCAGTTCTGGTTTAAAGGCCAGCATCCATCCCTGCGGTTTTGTGGTGTAATTCATCTTCATTCCGATGCTTTGCCCCGGTCTTATCGTCACCAAAGATCCTTTTTGGTAGGGAAGTGCTTTGCCGTCTCTTATCAGTTTTCCGAAATCTTCCTCAATCATTATCAGTGCATACATATCGTATACTTTGGTGTCAAAAAGAGTAAGATCTGCACGAAACAATTCTGCCACAGCTACTTGTGGATGCAATGTCTGTGCCGAGAAGAATCGGTTGAAATCGTCGATGTTGCAGAGTTGGTACATTGTATGCTTATGATTGTATGGATAGGTACTTCTTTACAAAATCAATTGTATTGTTGCTTTTCAGATTTGATAGCAGCTGTTCAATCGCTATTTCCACATGTTCATATTCTTCTTTTGGGTGTTCTAACAATCGATGAGCCATTATCAGATATGTCAATAGCTTTGCTTTATAGTTATTTGTGTCCGGTATCAGGTTGCTGTACCTCGCAATGAATGTCCGTAAGGCTTTTATGTCTGTGTCTGTCAGTCCCAAATCTGTTTTCTTGTTGGCGATTGCAGTATCCAGTCTTTTTTGGAAGGCATCGAATTTTTTGTAAGCATGCTTTCCCGTAGGAGCGAAATGTAATATTTCCAGGAATTCCGGGGCTATGCTCATGGTGGGAATGGCAACAATGTCGCTGATCTGTACCAAGACTCGCCCTCCGTCTTTCCCCTGTTCGGAAATCAAGGTACCTTCTATGCCACGAAATGGACCGTCAATTACTCTTACCACATCTCCTTTTGTCATATCCACTTCTTTGGGACTGAGAAAGGGAACATTGTTCTGGTACATGCTTACAGTCCTCATGAAATAGCCCATTTGTTTGTCTGGAACTACCAGATAGTGGCTATGTTCAATGGATAGGTCCATGGAGTCCTTGTTTAAAACAGGTCTTCTCTGGTATATCGGTCGCACTCCCTTATTGCATTCACATACCCGCACCATTTCTATCTCATGGCAGTGAACGAATAGTAAATCCAGAACCAATGCCTTCTCCCTGCTTACCTTCTTTTCTTTGACGGAAGCTGTTGATTGGAATGTCGGAAAGAAGAATTCTAACCCTTCTCTCGTCATTATCTCCCGTATTCTGCTTATGCTGGTTGACGTCTTCAGTACAAACCATTTTATCGGTGTTCCCGTCATATAGATGATGCCTTTACATTGCAAATATACGCAATAATCATCATTTTACCAAATTATATTCTTTAGGGAAGTAATAAGGTTGGTTAAATAACTTATCTAAAATTTCTGTAATACAATTATTTTTGCTACATTTGTCGCGATAAAGGTAAAGAGAAAATTGCATAACTGGTAAAAAGGAGGTAAGATGGCAACATATATACGTTTTGACTGGGCAATGAAGCGTCTTTTGCGCGACAAGGCCAATTTCTCGGTTCTTGAAGGATTGCTCACTACGCTATTGAACGAGAAGATAACCATCCGGAAGTTGCTTGAAAGCGAGAGCAACCAGGAGGACGAGTTTGACAAGTATAATCGTGTGGATATCCTTGCCGAAGATTCCCAAGGACGTCTGCTCCTTTTCGAAATTCAGAACAACAACGAGTATGCCTATTTCCAGCGTATGCTCTTTGGTGTTTCAAAACTGGTCACCGAATATATTCGTCGTGGCCAGGGTTACGAGAACATACGCAAGATTTACAGTATCAATATCGTTTACTTTGCTTTGGGGGCAGGAAAGGATATTGTCTATCATGGAACCACCGAGTTCCGGGGTATTCATGATAACGACATTCTTCAGTTGTCTCCCTTCCAACGCGAAACCTTCAAGGTAGATACAGTGAGTCAGTTATATCCGGAATATTACATATTGCGTGTCAACGATTTCAATAAGTGGTCACGTGTTCCATTGGAACAATGGATTTATTTTCTTAATACCGGTGAAATTCCCGATGAAGCCGACGCTCCAGGACTTAGCGAGGCTCGTGAACGCCTTCAGCTGACATCCCTTTCAAGAGCAGACTTGAATGCGTACTATAGACATTTGGACAATGTCGTGATACTTCGCGACAACATCAACACAGAGCGTGCAGAGGGTCGTGCAGAGGGTCGTGCAGAAGGTCGTGCAGAGGGTCGTGCAGAAAGCTGTGCAGAGATAGCTCGAAAGATGAAAGAGAGTGGGGTGGATTTGGTATCTATAGTCAAGTTCACTGGACTTAGCATGGAAGAAGTGGAGAATTTGTAGTTTTACTCTTCGACATTTATATAAGGCTGGTTCCACAGGAATCGGCCTTTTTCGCATATTATACACCTTTACTTGCATAATCCCAAATCGCTCATTAGACTGTTATGTGCTAACGAAGCCTTCTTTTTGTCATTTGTTTCGTCGCTTCTCGGTTACAATGGTCCCCCATTGCGCCCTCAAAGTGCCAGAACACCTGTTGAATTATATCCGACCTTTTCTCGCCAAGGCTGACTTCTAACGAGTTAGAGTCCGCTCCATTGGCTTAACGAAAAGGTTCAAAAATAAAGACCATTATCACCATAACGCTAATGACCGATTTGGGATTATAGGTTCTGCTGACTTTTTCTGGGCACATCCCAAGTATCCCCAAAGTGTTGATACGACAACACGCGAGTGTTGACGCAACAACAGAACAGTGTTGTCGGGGCAACAAAGAATTGCCCTCCCATACGTCACCCATACGTCACAAGAGGGATGACGGTCTCATTAGCGCGTAACGGTCTAATGAAGCGATTTGTGTTTATTATATTTTTACACTTTTTTTTGCAACGTTCCTCTAATGTGGTTTTTTTTTGGTATCTTTGTCGCGATATATACATATTATCGTGGCAGTTTTTCCCAAGTTTGGCTGCTTGCTTTAGATAATCATCAGTAACTCAATGAATTAGTTGTTCGTTGGGGAAGATTTCTTGTGTTACATTATAATTTAGCATAAAATGTCTGTCTTTAATGGTAAAACCCTGCTTATAACAGGAGGAACCGGTTCATTCGGTAATGCAGTATTAAACCGTTTTCTCAACACCGATATTGCTGAGATACGTATTTTTTCTCGTGACGAGAAGAAACAGGATGACATGCGTCATGAATATCAATTGCGTTATCCGGAAGTTGCGGCTAAGGTTAAGTTTTTCATTGGTGATGTCCGTTCTTTGGAATCATGCCGTTCAGTAATGTCTGGTGTAGATTATGTTTTTCATGCTGCTGCATTGAAACAGGTTCCCTCTTGTGAGTTTTTCCCTATGGAGGCAGTAAAGACCAATGTTATCGGTACAGACAATGTCCTGACTGCAGCAATAGAAAACAATGTAGAGTCCGTTATATGTCTTTCTACGGATAAGGCCGCTTATCCCATTAATGCCATGGGTATCTCCAAAGCGTTGGAGGAGAAAGTGGCTGTAGCTAAAAGTAGAAATTCCCGTAATACAAGAATTTGTTGCACCCGTTATGGTAACGTGATGTGCTCTCGTGGCAGTGTCATTCCATTGTGGATAGAACAAATCCGAAAAGGCAACCCCATTACAATAACAGAGCCCAGTATGACTCGTTTTATAATGTCTCTGGATGAAGCGGTAGATTTGGTGTTGTTTGCTTTCGAACATGGAAAAAACGGAGATATTCTTGTACAAAAAGCACCTGCTTGTACCATACAGACTCAGGCAGAGGCTGTATGTAGAATCTTTGGTGCTAATGCAGATGACATCAAAGTTATTGGTATTCGCCATGGAGAGAAAATGTATGAGACTCTCTTGACTAACGAAGAATGTGCAAAGGCTGAGGATATGGGTAATTTCTATAGAGTGCCAGCTGACAACCGAACCCTAAACTACGACAAATATTTCACAGAGGGAGATTTGAATCGGGTCACGCTTACTGAATTTAATTCAGACAACACTGTACGTCTCGATTTGGAGCAGACAATTGCCAGGATTGTTTCTTTGGAATACATTCAGCAAGAATTGTCCTCACAGTTAAAGTCTGGTATCAAATAGTTTTAGGAAAAACATGAAGATCCTTGTGACAGGAGCAAAGGGATTTGTAGGTAAAAATCTTTGTGCTCAACTGAATAACATTCGTGAAGGGAAATGTCGTGTCTACAACTTGCCATTCAATATAGATGCGGTTTATGAGTATGATTTGGACAATGGCACAACCGATTTGGAGCAATGGTGTGCTGACTGTGATTTCGTCTTCAACCTTGCAGGAGTAAACAGACCGCAGAATCCCGAAGAATTCATGCTGGGCAATTTCGGCTTTGCTTCTCAGTTGCTTGAATTTTTGAAAAAGTCAGGCAACACATGTCCTGTCATGATTAGCTCATCCATACAGGCAGAACTGGACAATCCTTATGGTGAGAGCAAGCGGGCCGGTGAGCAGTTGATGTTTGAATATGCAAAGGATACAGGGGCAAAAGTTCTTGTATATCGTTTTCCAAATCTATTTGGCAAATGGTGTCGCCCCAACTACAACAGTGCTGTAGCAACGTTTTGTAACAACATTGCCAATGGTTTGCCCATTCAAGTCAATGATCCCAATGTCACATTGCGCCTCTGTTATATTGACGATGTTGTTGACGAAATGATTTCTGCATTAACGGGAACCGAGCACAGAGCAGGAAACTTCTGCTTTGTTCCTGTGGTTCATGAGGTAAAGTTGGGTGAAATCGCAGAATTGTTGTATAAATTCAAGGAAATGCCCCAGTCATTGGGTGTTCCCACATTAAGCAACGCATTTGAAAAGGCACTTTATAGTACCTTCTTAAGTTATTTTCCCAAGGAAAAGTTCATTTATCCAGTAAAAATGAACATAGACTCAAGAGGTTCATATACAGAACTTATCCGTTCAGCACATAATGGACAGTTTGCCGTCAATATCTCCAAACCAGGTATCACAAAGGGGCAGCATTGGCATCACACCAAGAACGAGAAGTTCATTGTAGTTCATGGTCATGGTCTTATTCAGCTACGCAAACTTGGTACCGATGAAATTATAGAGTTTGAGGTGTGTGGGGATAATATCCAGGTTGTAGAGATGATACCAGGGTACACCCATAACATTATAAACCTATCGGATACAGAGGATCTTGTAACCGTCATGTGGGCAAATGAATGTTTTGACCCCTCTCGTCCAGACACGTACTTCGAAGAGGTGTGAGGAGGGTAGAGAGAATAAGGAAAGTAGAGAAAGAAGAGTAAACGATTAACATTTAACATTTAACGTTTAGCGAAATATAAATCAACCAGATTAAACAGACCTTAGACAGATATGTCCGTTTTAGAGATTATAGTGCTTTGCACTTGGGACTATGTCCTTGATAGATTCTATTTGTAAGAAAACAAACGAGTTTGCTTTATTCCAAAGATAATCAATCAGGTAATCTCTAAATCTTCCGTGTCATCTTGTTGAAGTATTAAACCATCAACAACTTCTGTGTTTTCTGTGCTTTCTGTGTGCGATAAAAATCCTTCCGTTTGCATCCGTGTCATCGTGTAGATAAAACGATAAAAAGGATTCGTTCGATTCGTGTGATTCGCGTTCAAGAAAAATCATTAGTGGTGTTGTTATATAGACCGCGAATCTACCGAATCTACCGAATGTGGGTGATAACGTAAAAACCTCACTGCCAACAGTTGACACTACGCTTTATTCGCGTTCGCTCATCAAGCTAAAGCAGTCTGTGTGAGACCAAAACATCCGTAAGAATCCAATCCATCCCTTTCCATCCCGCTCATCCGCTCACCGCTCACCGCTCACCTCTCATCCTCTCACCCTCTCTTCGTTCCCCGTTCATCAGCATTAAAAATAATCCATGGAAATTAGAACAGACTATTCAAAGGCACAATTTCAGAATAACGGCCGTTTGAAATTGCTCATCATCGTTGGCACCAGACCGGAAATCATCCGTCTGGCAGCAGTCATCAACAAGTGTCGTAAATACTTTGACACACTTTTGGCACATACAGGCCAGAACTATGATTATAATCTCAATGGCGTCTTCTTCCATGACCTTAAACTCGATGCACCAGACATTTATATGGATGCAGTAGGAGAGGACTTGGGAGAAACAATGGGCAACATCATTGCCAAAAGTTATAAGGTGATGGTTGAAACCAATCCCGATGCCGTCTTGGTTCTTGGCGACACCAATTCCTGTCTTAGTGTAATAGGGGCAAAACGCCTGCATATACCCATTTTTCACATGGAGGCTGGTAATCGTTGCAAGGACGAGTGTTTGCCGGAAGAAACAAACCGACGCATAGTGGACATCATATCCGATGTGAACCTTGCCTATAGCGAGCATGCACGTCGTTACCTTGCCGATTGTGGTTTGCCTAAGGAACGCACCTACGTAACAGGCTCTCCAATGGCAGAAGTGCTGCATCAGAACTTGCCAGAGATTGAAAGCAGCGACATCCACCAACGTCTGGGACTCGAAAAAGGCAAATACATCCTTCTCAGTGCCCACCGTGAGGAAAACATAGACACCGAGAAGAACTTCCGGTCGCTATTCAGTGCCATCAATGCCATGGCAGAGAAATATGATATGCCCATCCTCTACAGTTGTCATCCCCGTAGCCGTAAGCGTCTTGAATCCACAGGCTTTATCCTCGACAGACGGGTTATGCGTCAGGAACCTATGGGATTTCACGACTACAATTGTCTTCAGATGAATGCCTTTGCAGTAGTCAGCGACAGTGGAACCTTGCCCGAGGAGAGTTCTTTCTTTACCTCCGTAGGTCATCCATTCCCGGCAGTATGCATACGCACCAGCACAGAGCGTCCCGAAGCCTTGGACAAAGGATGTTTCATTATTGCAGGTATCAACGAGCACGACCTCCTGCAGGCTGTAGATACAGCCGTTGAAATGGTTAAAAACGGAGACAACGGAATACCTGTTCCAGATTACATAGAAGAAAACGTATCCACTAAAGTTGTCAAAATCATCCAGTCGTATACAGGTATTGTAAATAAAATGGTCTGGCGTAAGGAATCGAACGATTAGCATTGAAAGTAAGGAGGGTAAGGAGAGGAGAGAAAGTAAGGATGGTAAGGAAAGTAGAGAGAGGATAGAGAGTAAGGAGAGGAGAGAAAGTAAGGAGGTTCAAAAATAAAGGTTATTATCACCATAACGTCAATGACTGATTCGGCTAAAAAAGGCATAATATTGTAGTTGAATATATAACGTAAACAAGGTTATGAAGTACCCTATAGGCATACAACAGTTTGAGAAATTGCGTGAAGAGGATTGGGTTTATGTAGACAAGACTATGCAAATCTACAATTTGGTTCAGGGAGGCACATGCTATTTCCTAAGCCGTCCCCGCCGTTTCGGTAAGAGCATGCTGTTGTCTACACTGGAAGCCTATTTCCAGGGAAAGAAGCATCTGTTCCGTGGACTTGCCATAGAACAGCTGGAAACGGAATGGGCAGAGCATGCCGTGCTGCATATAGACCTGAATGCCAAGCCATTCCAAAAAATAGAGGATTTATATGACTTGCTTAACGACCAGCTTACCATTTACGAGAAGATGTATGACAGCGCGGCTGTGGACAAAAGTCCCGAAGGTCGCCTGCGCCAGCTGATACGTGCTGCCAAGCAGAAGACCGGTCGCAATGTAGTTGTTCTTGTTGACGAATACGACAAGCCCATGCTTCAGGCCATAGGCAACGAGGAGTTGCAGACGGAGTTCCGCAATGCTCTGAAGGCCTTTTATGGTGTATTGAAGAGTGCCGACGGTGACTTGCGTTTTGCCATGCTGACGGGTGTGACCAAGTTCAGCAAGGTGAGTGTGTTCAGCGACCTGAACAACCTGAAGGACATATCTATGAGTCCGCACTTCCATGATATATGCGGTATTACGGAAGCAGAACTTCATGCAGTCTTTGACGAGGAAGTTTGCAAACTGGCAGTTGTCAATGAGCAAACCAAAGAGGAGGCATACGAAACATTGCGCCAGCGTTACGACGGTTATCATTTCTGCCCCAATTCTTCAGGACTGTATAACCCGTTCAGTGTTCTGCTGACATTGAGCGAGCGTCAGTACGGCAGTTACTGGTTCAGCACGGGTACACCAACATATTTGGTACAGCTGATGAAGGAGGCAGACCTGAATCCCTCGGCTCTGTCTGGCTACGAGGCAAGCGCCAGCGAACTGGATAGCATACAGATCAGTGTGGACAATCCCATAGCAGTGCTGTATCAGAGCGGTTATCTTACCATTAAAGGATATGACAAGGAGGTACAGCTATATTCCTTGGATTTTCCTAACAAGGAGGTTGAAGAAGGGTTTAAGCATTTAACGAGATATGTTAATGCTCGTTGAAAGTTTAACGTTGAAGGTTTAACGAAATATTCAAATCATATAATGGAGGAGTTTACTTATCGGAAGTTGCGAGTATATCAGCAAAGTAAGAAACTTGTACTTGTTATTTATGATTTACTAAAGTATTTTCCAAAAGAAGAAAATTATGCACTTTGTGACCAATTAAGACGTGCGGTTATCTCTATTCCCTCTAATATAGCAGAAGGTATTAGTAGGGCATCTCATAAAGAGCAAGTGCATTTTCTTGAAATTTCTTTTGGTTCTTTGAATGAAGTAATGTGCCAAATAGAGATTGCTAATGAATTGGGAATAATTAGTCAAGAGAATTTGTTATTAGTTGAGGATTATTATAAATTAATTTCCCAAATGCTTTCTGGTCTAAGGCGTTCAATAATAGAGGGGCATGCCTGATTTTAATCGTTCAACCTTCAACGTTCATCGTTCAACGTTTTTATAATGATAGGTGCCAACATCACCAGTGCAACACGAAACATCGACCGCTGGGTGGTGGAGAACGATTAACGTTTAACGTTTACTGCTTTAGCTTGATGAGCGAAGGCGAATAATCCACAGAAAGCACAGATAATCAGAGATTCTTGTGCTGATTCTTATAATAAATTATTCAAATAGATTTGATAATTTCTCATAATTATCATCACAGACAAGGTCTTCGCAGGAATCTCTGATACGGATAGGAATAAAGAATAGACCGCGAATCACGCGAATCTGACGAATCTGCTTTTTTTCAAATCAACGAGATTGAACAGACCTTAGACAGAATTTTCAGTATTAGAGATTATAGTGCTTTGCACTTGGGACTATGTCCTTGATTGGTTCTATTTGTAAGAAAACAAACGAGTTTGCTTTATTCCAAAGATAACCAATCTCATTAATCTCTAATCCTTCCGTTTGAATCAGTGTTATCGTGTTGAAGGTAATTACATCTATAGTAAGGAAAGTAGAGAGAGGATAGAGAGTAAGGATGGTAGAGAGATTAGAGAAAGTGGAATAAATGATTAACGTT